>DATFYE010000143.1:0-26940 GCA_035315185.1 Syntrophorhabdales bacterium
TGGTCCGGGCTACGCAGTTCCCTATAGTAGCAACCCACATTGCTGCGCGCCACAGTGTGCAATGGGCCATGCACCGTGTCGGATGGCTACGTGCTGCACCTTGGTTGGGTTATGTGCGAATGTAGTTTTTCAACAGGCTGTATATCCTTGACCGGAAGGGATTTGTGCGGGACATCCGCGTGGCACGAAGCGCAGTATTTTTTCTCTTTATTTATATAGTGTACGGCGTGGCATTCTTTGCATGCCACGCCTTTTTTCTCGTGTATACTCTTGACATAGAGGGCCTGCGTCGCCTGGTGGCACTCCTCACACGAAGGCTTTCTCAGCTTTTCCTTGTGAGGAAGTTCAGCCACGTCAGCATGGCAATCTGCACAGGAAACAGAACCGTGCACATAGGCCTTGTAGTTCTCGTGACACTCGAGACAATCCTCATTCTTCATCGCTCCCATCGCAGGCGACGCAAGAACGAGAAGACAAAGAACGAGATATACCCCACTCATTGGAAATCTACCGGACAGTGAGTGTACCAGAAAATCACAAGCGAGGGTAGTCTATTTTTATTACCCTCTATCTTTCTTGCTCTCCGAGCAACCGCAGCATTTCCCCCGGGTCTGTTGTGGGTAGCTGACAGGAGTAATTCGAGCATACGTAGGCTGTTGCCCTACCCCTCAGAGCAGTGTATGGCTCCGCGTATGGTGCGAGGCGCACTATCTCGCGCGCCTGCTCATCGACAGGTTTTAAAAGAACCACTTTGTTCGGGATGAACCGAGCCCTTAGTGTCTGTACAAACAGGTTAGTATCGTCCGCCTCCCGCTTACCCACAATAACCAACTCGTGCGATGGACCGATGCTGAAATCGAGTCCAACCAACAACTGTGTGAAAGCTGCTGGGAATAGCTCCACCTTCCGCGAAAAGAGTCTGGCAATCTGCGCTCCCTTTTCCTCAAGATCTGCCCTTCCTGTGAGCCTGCCCAGACGCAAGAGGTTGAGCATTGAAGCCGAATTGCCGGACGGGATGGCTCCATCATATATCTCTTTCTTTCGCATGAGCAACGCTTCCCCGTCGTCCGGCGTAAAAAAGAATCCGCCCTGTTCGGTATCCCAGAAATGCGTGATCAAATCGGCTGTAAGACCTGACGCATGCTGAAGATAGATCGCCTCAAATGTGAGCTCGTAGAGCTCAAGCAATCCCCATATTACAAAGGCGTAGTCATCCAGATTGCCTTGTATGGATGCTTCGCCCTCCCGAAACCGATGCAGCAGGCGTCCGTCTTTACCGCGCATTCTTTCTAATATGAAATCCGCGGCCTTCACGGCTGCATCGCCGTAGGCTGGCTCGGTCAGGGCCTGGGCCCCTTTCGCCAGGGCTGCAATCATGAGCCCGTTCCAGTCTGTCAGCACCTTATCATCCTTCAAGGGATGAATCCGCGTGCGTCGAGCTTCGAAGAGCTTCGTGCGGGCTCTCTCCACGCGAGCCTCCAGTTCATTGGGAGTCAGGCCGAAGAAGGCTGCCAGTTCATGGAGAGGCTGTTTCAGGTAGAGAATATTTCCGCCGCCTCTGCGACCACTTGCCTCTTCGCTAAAGTTCCCGGCAAGCTGGGTATTGTAAACCTTGGCGATGAGTCCTGCATCTTCTCTCCCCAGCACTTCTTCCAGTTCCGACTCGGTCCACAGGTAGAACTTACCCTCTTCCCCTTCGCTGTCCGCATCCTCTGCAGAAAAGAAACCACCCTCTTCTGACCTCATATCCCTGAGAACGTACGTGAGGATCTCGCGGGCAGTCTTTGCGTATTCCACTTTCGTCGTCAGCTGGTAGGCTTCTGTATAGGCCAATGCGAGGGTGGCCTGATCATATAGCATCTTCTCGAAGTGGGGCACCGTCCACATCTGGTCGGTAGAATAGCGATGAAAACCAAACCCGACGTGATCATAGATGCCGCCCAGGCGCATAGCTTGAAGCGTTCTTTCGACCATCTCCACGGCTTGCCGCTCTCCGGTGCGTCTCGCATACCTCAGAAGGAAGAGAAAATTATGAGGCGAAGGGAATTTCGGTGCGCTTCCGAAGCCGCCGTATCGTTGGTCGAAGTGCTGGACGAGACTTTCATAGGCCGAGCGCAGCACGTGTTCGCCAAGCATGGTACCGCTCTCGATGGAAGTGGTTTCTCTCAGTCGGGCAGCGATCTGCTCGGAGGAACTAAGAAGCTCTGTCCTTTTTGTCTTCCATAGATGTGCCACCTGCGGTATCAATTCCACGAGCCCGGGTCTGCCGGCCCTCCCCTGTCTAGGAATGTAGGTCGCCGCAAAAAAAGGCTTTCGATCCGGCGTCATCATAATTGTCAGAGGCCAGCCACCGCTGCCGGTTAACATCTGGCAGACGCCCATGTAAATCGCGTCTATGTCCGGCCTTTCCTCGCGGTCAACCTTTATGGCAACAAAGGTATCGTTCAAGAGCTTTGCTGCTTCCTGATCCTCAAAAGACTCGCGCTCCATCACATGACACCAATGGCAGGTCGAATAGCCTATGGAGAGAAAAATTGGCTTTTCTTCTTTGCGAGCCCTCTCGAACGCCTCATCGCTCCAGGAATACCAGTCGACCGGGTTTGTCGCGTGCTGCAAAAGATATGGACTCTTTTCCTCGATGAGGCGGTTATACTTCCGCCCGTTTTCCTGCCGGCTCTCTGCCATTTGGTTCTCCTTCGCTCCGAGATATATCGTAATTAAATATAAGAACGAAAATGACGTGGATAAACTGGTGTCTCTGGTTTTTCTGGTTTCTTTAGTTTCTTTGGTTTCTCTAGTCCATCTGGTCTGTTTCGTCTGTCTAGTCTATCTAGTCTTATTGGTCTATTCAGTCCATCTTGTCTGTCAGATGTGGTGCTAGATAGACCAGAAAGACCAAATAGACGAGATGGACGAGATGGGCTCTTGACCCCTGTTTTCCGGGTAATGTAAACTGAAGCATGGACGCGCATCCCATGGTTCTGGACGGTTTCCAGCCCGCTTCCATCGAGCGGGCGGTTACTGCGCTCAAAGCTGGAGACGTGGTAGCGTTTCCGACGGAGACTGTCTACGGTCTTGGAGCCGATGCACTCAACAGCATCGGCGTTGCGAAAATTTTTGAAATAAAGAAAAGGCCTCACTTCGACCCGTTGATTGTACATATCGGTCAAAAGGAATGGCTGCCCTCTATCGCAAGACGCGTGCCTCAGCAGGCTCAGCTTCTCATCGAGAGGTTCTGGCCTGGACCCTTGACGATTATTTTAGAAAAGCATCCTTCAATACCGGACATCGTGACCGCAGGTCTGCCCACCGTGGCCGTGAGAATGCCTTCCCATCCGGTTGCACTGAACCTTATCAACGCCTTCGGAAGGCCTATAGCGGCGCCGAGTGCCAACCCATTCGGATACATGAGTCCCACCAGGGCAGCCCATGTGGCCCGGATGTTTGAGAACAGGCTTGCACTCGTGCTCGACGGTGGGCCGTCCACCTTTGGGCTCGAGTCCACGATTGTGGCCGTAAAAGACCATCAGATATTTGTGCGCAGATATGGGGCAGTGACCCTTGAAGAGCTGCGGGACCTTGTAAGTGAAGTACATGAAGAAGCTAGAGATGGCGCTATCGATTCTCCAGGCCAATTACCGTATCACTATGCTCCGCACAGGCCTCTAACCATCATCAGGACGCTTGATGAGGCCAGAGTTTCGGCTTCGTCGTTGCTCCTATTCCGGACTCCTTCAAAGACCCCTCTCTCGAAGTACGTGAGAATCTTGTCTCCCACGGGCAATCTGCGGGAAGCAGCTGCAAACTTTTTTTCGTATCTCATCGAATTGGACCGGGAGGATGTTGATATCATTTACGCAGAAAAAATACCGGAGACCGGCCTGGGCACTGCCATGATGGAACGCCTCAAGAAGGCAACCAGAAAAACCTTATAGATTTCCACGGGCAAGCCCGTGATATTCCAAGCACCACGCGTCCCATCACGCCTTTACTCATACACCGTGGACTTCGGCGTGTCGCGTAGCCCGTGGCAATCTGGATAGCGAGCACGGCGAGCCGGGTACCCACGCAGTGGGTGGCGGGAGGCTCGGGTAGCTTTGCTGCCCGAGGGGGCGACGCGAGCCCCAGTGATAGATAACCAATTGATAGCGGAGGGGGTCCTATGGTAGATTACATAAAGCGCGGGTCGAAAGATTCGGATATGCAGCTTTTTGAATAGTAGGCGAAATTATTAGGCTTTCTCATTGGCACATGGGGGCAGGCTTGGACGTATCTCTAAATAATTTCAGTGAGTTGCAGAACGGTGACGACAGCTTTTCCACAGATTCTCCACAAAAATTGTGGAAAATTCAAAAAGCGTGCCATGCTCTGATTGTGCTCCTATTTCTTGTCGGTCTCCTTTTCACCAGCGCCTGTTCTCAGGGAAGGGGGGTGGAAAGATTCAAAGCGTTGCCGCGCGGTACGACCCTGGTCGGCAAGAGTGAAGCGGAGGTAAAGCAGCTAATCGGCGACCCGTACGTAGTAAGCATGACACCTGAAAACAGACTTCTTTGGAAATACAGACCTTCCTGGAAGATCATCCCAAGCCCGAAAGATACCCTGTACGTCGAGTTTGACAACGGGAAGGTGAGCAAGGCGTTTCAGATAAAATGAATCTGTTGCAGTTAAACGGCAATAATCATGCAGAGCTGGTGATCTATGGTATGCGAAAAGTGTGGTAAAGAGGTAGATCTGGTAAAATGCGTGCGATGCGGCGAGACGGTAGTTCGTTTGGGCTCGTTCTGTTATAAGTGCGGGGCTGAGCTCAAGGCCTCGACTCATCAGGCGGCAGAGGACTCAGAGGAGTCGGACTTCTCCAAGAGAGTGCTTTGCAGCGACGGGACCTGCATCGGGGTCATCAACGAGGAGGGAATATGCAAAGTGTGCGGCAAGCCTTATACGTCGGATGCGTAATTGTCATCCTTTTTCTGGCTTCTTGTGCCAGCTCCGATATAAACAGGGTCTACAGTCGTTACATGTTTGAGGGTAAGCAGGACTGGCGAGCCAAAGACTATGCGCAGGCCAAAGCCGAGTTTCTGAAGGCCTACGAAGCTGATAAACGCGTTGCGCCGCTTGCGTGGGCCGCGACAACCAGTTATTGGCTCAACGACCTTCCAGCAGCGGAACAGTACCTTCGGGAAGCTGAAGCAAACCCGGAGTTCAGAAAGGGGTTCTCCTATTTCAGGGTCTTGGGTTACAAGGCTCTCGTGCTCCTCAAGCAAGGCAAGAAGAGCGAGGGGCTGACAGCACTCAAGGCTTACGTAGATGCTTATGGACGCACCTTTCCTTCCAGTAACACGGGAAGGATTGAGTTCATGGCCAGGAAGGGCGAGGTAGATCTCCCCAGGCTTGAAGTAATGATGGAAAATGACATATGGGAATACGAGCAGGGCATTGAACAGTTTGAGAGCGGCCAAACCGGCTATTTTGATAGGAACTCCGGTGCCCCGGGCGGCCAACCTTAAGTAAGTAGTACAGTAGAAAAGAGATAAAGCAGGTTGATGGGTACTACAGGAAAGAAACAGAGCAGGTTGAGGTTGAGAGGTAGTACAGGAAAAAGATGATTCAGGTTAATGTTGAGGTTAAGAGAAAAACAGTGAAAACGGGTGACAAAATTTTATGAGTTTCTGCGTTCCCTTTGCCTCAGCCTTCGTTTTAGTTTTTACCTCAACCTGCTGTTCTTAACCTTTGCTCTAGTTTTTACCTTAACCTGTTTTCTCGTCCTTACCTGAACGTGTTTTCTTAACCTTAACCTTCGTTTTAGTTTTTACCTTAACCTGTATTTGGATTCGCCATGGGTATATTTGAAAAAATAAGGGACGGCCTCTCTAAAACCAGGGCTCAGCTTCAAACCCAGATAGAATGGATCGTCAAAGGAAGAACCCTCGATGACGCTGCTTTCGATGCTATCGAGGAGGCGGTTATCCTCGCTGATGTTGGCCTTGAAACAGCAGAGTTCCTCGTGAGGGCCGTCAAAGAAAGATGGAGGCTGGGCCAGGTAAAAACAGAGGAAGACCTGAAACAGGCCATGACCGGAGAGGCAGAGAAACTTCTCCTGCCCTGCGAGAAGCCTCTGGTAATCGACAAGGAAAAGCCTTACGTAATATTGATGCTCGGGGTGAATGGGGTTGGAAAAACTACTACCATAGCCAAACTGGCGAGTCTCTTTCTCGCGGATCGAAAGAAAGTGCTCCTTGGTGCCTGCGATACTTTCAGAGCCGCCGCGATCGAGCAGCTTGAAGTCTGGGCGGGGCGTCTGGGCATAGACGTGATCAAGCACAAAGACGGATCCGATCCAGCGGCCGTGGCGTACGACGCGGCTCTCGCGGCCAGGGCAAGAGGCATCGATGTACTCTTGCTTGATACAGCCGGACGCCTGCATACCAAGGTCAACCTGATGGAGGAAATGAAAAAGATCAAAAGGGTCGTCCAAAAGGAGATGGCGACAGCGCCCCACGAAACCCTGCTTGTCGTTGACGCAACAAACGGCCAGAATACGATCACGCAGGCGCGAACATTTCACGAGGCTCTCACGCTAACCGGCATTATTGTCACCAAGCTTGACGGAACGGCCAAGGGCGGCTTTCTCTTACCCATCGCGCACACACTGAAGCTTCCTATCCGCTTCGTCGGCGTAGGCGAAAAGATGGACGATCTCATTCCTTTCCGCGCCAAAGAATTCGCTGCCGCCATGTTTGACTGAGTTCCGGGTTCGGGGGTTCAAGGGGCCGAGGGTTCAAGCAAAAAAAAGAGGTGGCAAAAAACCAGGATTCGTTATGGGATTGACGCGACATTTTAAGGCCAAGCTTTTGACCGGGATCTTTGTGCTCTTACCGGTTCTAATAACCCTCTATGTGGTCTACCTCATCGTTTCCTTTCTCGATGGTATCGTGTCCCCGGTCCTCACGAACCTCTCCCTGGGCATATTGGGCAGATCGCTCTACATCCCGGGGCTTGGACTTGTACTCTTCGTCATCATCACGTATGTTACGGGCGTCGTTACCTCTAACTACGCGGGGAAGAGACTGCTATCATACGGTGAAGCGCTGTTCAAGAGGATTCCCTTTGTAAAAAGCATCTACGGCTCTACCAAAGATTTCATGGAGGTTTTTTCTTCCGATAAACTGAAATCCTTTAGAGGGGTCGTGATAGCCGAGTTCCCGCGCGAGGGGTGCTATGCTCTCGGGCTGGTTACAGGGCGCCTCTACCGCCAATCCGGCACGTTCTGTTCAGTCTTTGTGCCCACCACACCAAACCCCACGTCGGGATATCTGCTTCTCGTTCCCGAGGATAAGCTCTTTTTTCTGGCGATACCGGTTGAGGATGCAATCAAATACATTATTTCGCTCGGCACTTCAAAGGTCGATCTGGGATGGGAAGAGAAGAAATAATAATCTGCCTGGAAGCGCTCCGAAGGACACTTTTTAGAACCATAATTGTGGCAGGTGTTGCAGCCGCACTTAGCTTTCTCTTTTCAAAAAAATTAGTACTGCTTCTGATAAAAACGGTACACGTAAAGGTCTACTATTTCACACTGCCCGAGGTGCTCTTTGCCACCGTGGAGCTAGCCATTTACACGGGTCTATTTCTGTCGGTTCCAGTAGCCGGCTTTATAGGATGGCGAGAGTTTCGACCGCTCCTGGAGCAAAAAAAAATCCACTCTCATCTATTCGCAGGGGTAGCCATACTGCTCTTTTACATTGGCAGCCTTTTTTGTTTTTTCGTAGCTTTGCCAAACGGTATCGCATTTCTTCTCAGCTATGAAGGTGGTGCAGTCAAGGCGATGATTTCCATCAAGCGACTCATCGCCTTCTGTGTTGCCATGACATTCGGCTTCGGTTTTGCTTTCGAACTGCCGCTAGCTCTCCTGCTCCTGTCGAGACTGGGCGTTGTCACCTCACGCACGCTGGCCAGGGGTCGACGGTATGCAGTGCTGTTTATAGTGATTGCAGCGAGTGTTATCACGCCAACCCCTGACGTCTACAACATGTCCCTGCTCGCGGTCCCTCTTTACGTGCTGTACGAGCTTGGCCTATTTTTCGTCAGGATGAGCGAGAGACGGGCGAGGAAAACAACCGCCGTTTCTTGACCCATGGTCTAAATCCATATACAATAGATTTCCATCTGGAAATCTATCTAGCGAGCACGGCGAGCGAGAGGGGGTGGCTCCGGCGGCTTTGCCGCAGGAGGGGGCGACGCGAGCCCCAGGAGATTGCAATACCGTGGAAGCTTGGATAATGCACTACGGCTATATCGGGGTGGTGATAGGGACCTTTTTCGAGGGCGAAACCACCGTGCTTCTGGGAGGCATCTTCAGCAAGCTCGAGTTCTTGAGTATTAGATGGGTAATACTATACGCTTTCGCGGGTACATTTCTTGGCGACTGCACCTTCTTCCTTGTTGGAAAACTGTTTGGGCCAACCCTCGTCGACCGATACCACATCCTGCGTTCACGAACACCTTACGCTGACAAGGCCATACGCCGCTATGGACACCTCATTCTCTTCATGATGAGGTTCCTCGCCGGTTTCCGCACCATGATTCTCATACTTCTCGGCTGCGCCGACATGAACATCGCCAGGTTCCTCGTTATTGACTTTTTCATGGCGGCCCTGTGGGCAGGGCTTCTTTCCCTTCTTGGTTATTCATTCGGCAACGTGATCTACATATTCGTGACAGACGTCACCCGGTATCAGAGGCTTGTGGTCCCTGTGGTGGTGGCCGGGGCTATCACGGTCATTCTCTTTTACAGAAACTTTGTCAGGAGGAAGGAGCGGTAACGAATGGAAGTTGATCATAAAATGATCCGAGAGCTGCAGAAAAAGTTCGAGTTTGAAATGAACAAGAGGGAGATTGAGATAACAGAGAACTGGAGAAAGGAACTGGAATTGATTTATAAGAAAAAATATGAAAACCTTAACGGACTTCTTAATGACATCAAAATGCTGATGGAACGGATGACGAACCGCACAACGATCCTCACAAGAATAGTGAAAGAGGGTATGTAGAGTGAACAGGCGAATGATGCTTTTCTTTGTGGCTTTTCTCCTTCTTGGAATCGCAGAATGCTACGCGCAGTCAGACATCCGGGAGCGAAAACAGCAAGCACCTGAAAAACGGGTGAACGATGCCGAAAGAGAGACGATGAGTTCCAGAAAAGAGGTGGGCTTGCTCAGTTTACTTACATTCCCCTCTGCGCCTGAATCGCTGACACTCTGCAACAAGCCAATACCTCTCGCGGTCGATGACGTCCGGGAACGTTTTGAGAGAGAATATTATCAGATGCTCGAGCATCGCGGGTTACTCACGATCCTTGTCAAACGTTATGCCAAGTACTCGCCGATCCTGTCTGACGAGATCAACAAGATGAACCTGCCTTCTGATCTCATCTATCTCGCTCTTACCGAGAGCTATCTCAACCCGCGCGCAGCATCTAAGGCCAATGCAGGCGGTATGTGGCAGTTCATCAAGGAGACTGGCAAGCGCGAAGGGCTCAACATCAACGACAACATCGATGAGCGCTACAGCATTGTTCGATCAACGAAGTCGGCACTCGGTTATTTGAAAAAACTGAACGATGAGTTCGGGGATTGGCTGCTGGTAATGGCAGCCTATAACTGCGGCGAAGCCCGCATCAGGGAAGCCATTGCGAACCAGGCAAGCAGGGACTTCTTCGAACTCTATCTCCCTGAAGAAACGGATCGCTATATCTATCGCATCGCATCAATAAAGGAGATCATTACCAATACAAAAAAATATGGGCTTACGATAGATCAAAGAGAGTATTACAAGCCTTTTGTGGTCACAGAGTGCATTCTGGAGGTGAAACAGGAGATTCACACTCTGCTCCTTGCACAGGCAATGGACATGTCTTATAAGACGTTTCGGGAACTTAACCTGCACCTGCGAAGGTATAGTCTCCCCAAAGGCGTCTACTATCTTTATGTTCCTTCCGAAAAGAAGGAGCTGTTTTTCCGGCGCATAAAAGAAAATCCAAGTTTGAGCATTCAGAATAACCGGGACAGGAATTAGAAAAGAGTTTGATCTGATCTGTTCAGCTGAATGAACAATTCTTTTCTTCCGAATTGTGGTTCTTGTTCCGGAATTAGCTTGACAAGAAAAGTCGCTTCGTTTTAGATTATGGGCGTAATTTACAAGAGTGAACAACCCGAGAAAACATCCCAAAGTTTTATAGGACGCGCCTGGTTCATTCTTTCCGACTGCGGTGAAATCAGCACCCAATAAGCGGTCCAAACAAAACGAAGGGAACCAAAGCAGAGATCAGCTAAGGATCTGTTGATGCTCGAATCATTTAAACTCACGTATTACAGCAGGAGGTATCTATGTCAACGGCGAAAATGGTTTGTCCATTTTCGGGCAAGATGTGTATCCAGTGCGGGATATTCAGAGGGAGGCATGCCGGCTTCTGCTACGTAACGACCTATCGCGGATGCGTAAAGGACGGGCAGGTCCTCAAGAAGCCGGAGGTTAAGCAAGACAGTGATACGAAGTTTGAATTTCCCGAGCTTCCCTTTGACCCGAACCGACTGGCAAACCTTGAAGACTGTACGGAAAGGAGGGGCACATGATTCATGATTTTACGTACTTGCAACCCGGTAGTGTTAAGGAAGCGCTCGGGATGCTTGCAGAGCACAAGGACGACTGCAAGATCATCTGCGGCGGACAGTCACTCTTGATCGTGATGCGGCAGGGGTTGGTACAGACAGACTACCTGATCGACATCAAGCGGCTTAATGAGCTTAATTACATTAAGTACGATGGCAAGGGCGGCCTCAAAATAGGAGCAACGACCACCCACCGCACGATCGAGAAATCTGATGTGATTGCAAAGCAGTATCCGGTTCTGGCTGACATGGAGGAGAAGCTGGCATCCATCCAGGTCCGTAATTGGGGCACGATCGGCGGTAACCTGGCCCATGCGGACGCCGCAGGCGATCCGGCTCCGGTGCTTACCGCGCTTAATGCCACAGTCAAGGTGGCAAGCGCAAAGGGCGAAAGGACTATACCTCTCGAAGAGTTCTACACCGATCTCTTCGAAACCGCCATGGAGCCGGGCGAGATTGTTCTGGAAGTACAGGTTCCTCCCCCTGTTCCGAAAAGCGCAACAGCGTACAAGAAATTTAATCTGCTGGAAAGTGACCAGGGCATCGTGGCTGTCGCAGCGTCAATCACGCTGGATGCGGGAGACACGTGCAAAGACGCACGGATCGTCCTCGGTAACGCAGCGCCAACTTCGATACGGGCGAAGAAGGCGGAAAGCGTGCTCATCGGCAAGAAACTGACTGACGCGCTTTTCGAGAAGGCGGGCGAGGCGGCAGCGCAAGAGTGCGAGCCTGTCGGCGATATTCACGCCTCTGAAGAATACAGACGTCATCTCGTCGGTGTGCTCACCAAGAGGATGGCGAAGGCGGCCTTTGAACAGGCCAAAAAGATGGGCTAGGGAAGGAGGTCGGATACTATGGAAAAGAAGCTATTGCGGTTCACAGTTAATGAGTCACCATACGAGATATATATAAATCCAAAGACTCTTCTGGTCGAAGCGATCAGAGATCATATCGGCCTCACCGGGACAAAGAGGGGCTGCGAGACGGTCTCTTGCGGCGCCTGCACCGTTATGGTGGATGGCATGGCGGTAAAGGGTTGCTCTGTGCTCGCCATGCAGGTGGAAGGAAAGAAAGTCACAACGGTTGAGGGCCTGGAGAAGAATGGCAAGCTTGATCCAATCCAGACGGCATTCCTCGACGAGGGCGCCTTTCAGTGCGGTTTCTGCACGTCGGGCATGCTCATGTCGGCCAAGGCCTTCCTTAATGAGACGCCGAAGCCAAAGGATGAGATGGAAATCAGGCGCGGTATGGAAGGCAACCTCTGCCGGTGCACCGGCTACAACGCCATCATCAGGGCGATCGACGCCGTCGGCAAAGGCAAATATAGGGAGGACAAGCGATGAGCGAGAACAAATATTCCGTCCTTAATACACGAGTACATAATGTAGACGGTCATGCCAAAGTGACGGGACGGGCGACGTATACGTTTGACGTGACGTTGCCCGGCATGCTCTACGGGAAGATCCTGAGGAGCCCGCACCCTCACGCAAAAATAGTCAGTATCGATTATAGTGAAGCGCTGAAACTTCCGGGCGTGATCACCGTGGTAACAGGCAAGGAAGATACACTCGGCGTAAGACAGGGTATTTGGAGACGTTATAAGGACCTTTGCGACGAGGCCATCCTGACGGTCGACAAAGTCCGTTATATTGGTGAGCCTGTTGCAGCCGTCGCTGCCGTGACCGAAGAGATCGCCGAGCAGGCACTCGACCTCATCAACGTGGAGTACGAGGTGCTTCCCTTCGTCGATGACCCTATGGAGGCCATCAAGAAAGAAGCTCCGCTGATCCATGAAGGCTTTGAGCGGAACGTGAATGTAACGCGCCAGATCGCCTGGGGCGACCTTGAAGACGTAATGGAAGAAGCTGAGTATGTCAGAGAAGACTGGTTCAAGCTGGGCGGCCAGCACCACATGTGCATGGAGACCCGCGCGGCCGTGGCGAATTACACGCCCGACGGGAAACTTACCATCTATACATCAACCCAGTCGGCCTATTATCACCAGGCGCTTCTGGCCGGTGTGCTCGGCCTGCGCGAGGGTAATATCCGCGTGCTGGCACCTTATGTCGGCGGCGGTTTCGGCGGCAAGTTCGAGCTGGACGGCGCCCAGTTCTGCGCGTCGATCCTCTCAATGAAATGCTGTAAACCGGTCAAAGTCATTTTTTCACGCGAAGAAGATTTTATCGCTTCCAAGCGCCGCACCCCGATGTACTATTATGTGCGCACCGGCGTCAAGAAGGATGGGACCTTCTGTGCAAGAGAGGCAAAGGTGTTCACGAACGGCGGTGCTTACACAGGAATGGGCGCCACAGCCCTTTACTTGACAGGGTTCTTCCATTCATTCCCCTATCGGTGGAAGGCCTACCGTTATGACGGTTACAGAGTCTATACGAACAGCCTGCCCTCCACTTCGATGCGCGGCTTCGGCGCTCCTCAGGCCATGTTCTGCTCGGAGCAGCAGATCGAGTGGATAGCAAATGATCTGGGTCTCGACCCTATCGAGATGAGACGCAAGAACGGCCACTACGAAGGATATGAGGTTCCGGGACAGGCAACTATCGCAAGCTGCGGATTGGACGAGGCCCTCACGAAAATTCAGGAGTGGAAAAAGTCAAAAGGCAAGCTCCCTGCAAACAGGGCCATCGGTATCTCCGCAGCGGGTTTTATGTCCGGCGGTATCTTTAACTGGTTTGATTCTCCTTATTCCTTCTCTTCTGCGGTAATCACGATCAACCACGATGGAACCGTAGAACTCCACGTCGGCGCGCAGGAGATCGGGCAGGGTTCGAGCACCACGCTCGCCATGATCTGCGCAGAGGCGCTGGGCGTCAAGCTCGAAGACGTCAAAGTACACATGGGTGATACTGACCATTCTCCGGCCGACCTTGGAGCATGGGGCTCCAGGCAGACTCTAATGGCGGGTAACGCAACCAAGATGGCGGCACAGGATGCCAAGCGGCAACTCCTTGAATTCGCCAATGCAAAACTCGGATTCAACATTATTTACGATCTGGACATAAAGCAGGGTTGGGTTTACAACGTGGCCCGGCCTGAGAGGGGCATGAGCTACTATGACCTTTGCAAGGAAGCGCTTCGCGGCAAAGAAGGGCAGCGAATTATCGGCAGGGGTTTTTATACGCCTCGCAGAAAGGGCATGATCTCCCCCGCATACAGTTACATGGTGCAGGGCCTCGACGTTGAGATCGATCCCGAGACCGGTTATATCAAGATCCATGAAAGCGTCACCGCACACGACTGCGGCCAGCCGATAAACACCCTAGGCCTTATCGGACAGCTCGAGGGTGCGGCATCCATGGCCATCGGGTTCGGCTATTATGAGTATCTGCCGGTCGAGGACGGCAAGATAATGAACCCGAACCTGGTTGACTACAAGCTGATCCGTGCTCCGGAGATGCCGGCCTGCCAGGTCATCGAAATCGATACCTATGAGCCGGAAGGGCCTTATGGCGCGAAAGAGGCAGGTGAAGGTCTTACCAACCCGCACGCCGCGGCGCTGGGTAATGCTATCTTTTACGCGACCGGCCTTCAGATGAAAGAGGCGCCTATCCGGGCTGAGGCAATCGCGAAGGCTTGGAAGGAACAGCAGCAGAAAAAGAACGAGAAGAAAAAGTAAAGGAGGCTACCGTGAGCGTGATCTGTCCAGTTTGTAAGAAGGTCAAAAAGAACCCCGTCGACTGCGCCAGGCACATGTTCGGCACCGGCGACAAGCCCCACAGGGCGTGGTTTGAGACACAAGGTCTCTCTTTTATAGACCTGCTCCTTGACCAGGCCACCCAGCCGGGCAATAAGTCCTACGAGTTGGTCGGCGGGTACGTGGAGAAGGCGCAAAAGGACATAAAATAGGCAGCTCTTAGGCCTGACACGAGAAAAAAGACAAGAACAGGAGGAGCAGATGATTATAGAAGGCAGTTTTACGGTGAAAGCACCGATTCAGAAGCTCTGGGATATGCTGTTGCAGCCGGAGACTCTGGCAGCGTGCCTGCCCGGAGCTGAGAAGATAGAGAAGATTGATGACACTACCTATGACGCTGTCATGAAGCAGAAGGTGGGTCCCATAAAGGTAAAACTCGCATTCCGGAACAAGCTGACAAACATCCAGCCGCCCACGCATCTGGAGCTCGATGGCGAGGGCGAGGACGTCACGAAGCTGGGTCACATCAAGCAGAAGACGATCGTTGATCTGAAAGATGTGGGCAACGGCCAGGTCGAGGTCTCTTACAAGTCCGACGTTTCCATGGTCGGCAAACTGGCCATGTTCGGTGATCGGATCATGAAGAGCAAGGCAAAGGATGTGGAAAAGGAGTTTACCGCAAACCTGCAGGAGAAGATGAAAGGCGTTGCCTGATCCCGCTTCGGCATAGGGAGACCGTGGGGCCATTTGAAATTGCTAACAAAGGGCCCTGACGGTCACAGGTCAACAACGGTCCGTAAGATGTTAGCCGCGAGCCTGCACCGCTTTTTCCAACGGTGCAGGCTTTTTCTTAGCCGTTTGTTCCTTGCTGCCGATCACAACCTGTCTGGCATGGACCAGCAAGGGTCTGAGAAGGCTCTTCCCTTCTGCTGACGCTCCTACCAATGCAGCCCATTCTCCTAAGGGATATGGGCCGGTAATAATGGTAGATAACTTGTTGATCCTCTCTGTTACGAGCTGAGCAAGAGCCTTTGTTTCGGCAGGGGTAAATTTCCGCATCCCGAAATCTTCTACAATGAGCAGCTTGGGTTTGGCGACTCCCACGAGCTTGACTGCCGAGAGTCCTACGTCTCCGCCTGCTGCCAATTCCTCGCGCAGCATTCCGGCATTTATGGTCATGACGCTTGAACCTTCTCTCTCGGCCTTCATCCCTAACGCGCGAGCCAGCGCGTTCATGTCTGAAGTCATACTCCCGGAGATGATCAGCGTTTCACGCCTGCTCAAAAAACCGAGACTCAAAACATCACGTATACTGCTCGTCTTCATGTTTTCGCCTAATCTCTCCTGTGAGTCGTGTGTGGCCTGCGTCCGGCGCAGGTCTGACGAGCTTACCTCGGCCGTCGATATAACTATAGTCTTTGCCAGGAAGGAGAATCAATCGGTCATCGAGCTATTTTTGTTAGGAACAACGGGTTAAACCGTGAGTCCATGCACCGGAAACAGGACACATGTCGGCAGGTTGAGAAAGTGACTAAGCCGAAGATTTAGAGAGAGTAACTACGTTCTTGTTCTTTAGGGTGTTGCTGCCTTTTGGCTGGGTGCAAACTGGTGATTGTTGAGCGCTAGCGATATGAGCTTACGCCGGCCGGTTATATTCAATTTCTTGAAGATCCTGTTGAGATGAGCCTTTATCGTGTGCTTGCTGAGGGCAAGGGCATCCGCAATCTCATTATTGCTGTAGCCCTGGCACACATAATCTATAATCTCTTTCTCGCGGTGTGTGATGCTCCCGATCCTCCCGGTTTTGCTTAGGGTCCCAGAGTCGTGGAGAAAGGCCACGACTGTGCTATTGTCGACCCATATCTGCCCCTGACTTACGACCGTGAGAGCTTTCTTAAAGAGCTCCAGTTCGGTGCGGGGCGATAATACTCCGTGTATCTTGTAAGAAAGCAGCGCGGCTATGATCCGTTCCTTTTCTAAACCTGTATCGATAAGAAAAACCTTTGCGTCGGGGTATCGAGACAAGAACTGTTGATCTAGTGTCTGGATATCAACCATGACAGTGTCCGGCTTGAACGTACTGGATCGAGGGTTGTTACTTGTAACCACGTTCTCATAGCCATTCCTGACCAGAAGCTGGGAGATAGCTTCTGCTATCAGGTGGTTCCCCAAATGGATAAGAATCTTCATAGCCCCTCCCTGTGGTCTATCTTTCTTAAGCTTATCGGCTTAAAGGTGTACAAACTTAAGCATTAAAACACAGGGTCATGGGGCAAGGGTCATGGGTCATGGCAAAGAAGCGAAACAGACAAAGATTATGAAGAAGTGGCCGCGAGTGTTTGCCCACGCAGCCCGGGATTGACTTTGATTCGACTGCCAGTTCTTGCGTCAGATCATGACCTTTGCCCCATGACCCGTGACCCTGTATTTCTTACCACTTCCCGGTCTTCAGGTACTCATCCATGGCGGCAGCGGCTTTTTTTCCTGCTCCCATGGCCAAGATCACCGTCGCAGCGCCGGTCACAATGTCGCCGCCGGCAAACACGCCCTTCCTGGTAGTCTTGCCCGTCTCCGGGTCAGCCTCTATATAACCAGGTTTTCTCAGCTTGAGCCCGGGAGCGTCCTGGGTCAATATCGGATTGGGCCCCTGCCCTATAGCAACGACTACGACGTCAACGTCTATAACGTGTTCCGATCCTTTCTTCTCAACAGGCCTTCTTCTGCCCGAGGCGTCCGGTTCACCAAGATCCATCTTCTGGCATTCAATACCTTTGACCCAGTTCTTATCGTCTCCAATGATTCTCACCGGGTTTGTAAGGATCCTGAAATCGATGCCCTCCTCTTCCGCGTGGTGGGCCTCTTCTGCCCGAGCCGGCATTTCAGCCCGGGACCGTCGATATATGAGGTAAACATGTTCAGCCCCCAGTCGCCGGGCGACCCTCGCCGAGTCCATGGCTACGTTTCCGCCACCGATTACCGCGACCCGGCTTCCTACCCTCACAGGCGTATCATACTCAGGGAAGAGATACGCTTTCATCAGGTTGGCCCGTGTCAGAAACTCGTTGGCCGAATAGACACCGTTCAGATTCTCGCCCGGGATGTTGAGAAAATAGGGCAGGCCCGCTCCTGTGCCAATATAGACCGCATCGAATCCCTGCTCAAAAAGCTGGTCAAGCGACATGGTCTGGCCGATGATCGTATCCAGCTTCATCTTTGCTCCCAACTTGCCCACGTAATCGACCTCGCGCTGCACAATGGCCTTCGGCAGACGGAATTCGGGAATACCGTAGACAAGCACACCCCCAGCCTTATGAAGCGCTTCAAACACCGTGACATCGTGTCCCTTCTTTGCGAGTTCACCTGCCACGGTCAACCCGCCGGGACCGGCCCCGACAACCGCAACCTTTTTGCCTGTAGGGGGTGCTATTTCAGGAGCCCGAACATCACCGAGACTCAATTCATAGTCGGCCGCAAACCGTTCCAGCCGGCCTATGGCAACGGACTGGCCCTTTTTCCCCAGCACGCACTTTGACTCACACTGTGATTCCTGCGGACAGACTCTGCCGCAGACAGCCGGCAGGCTGTTCGTCTGTTTGATCTCGCGAATGGCGCCGATGAAGTCGCCCTCTTTGATCTTCTTGATAAACGCAGGAATGACGATGCCCACCGGGCAGCCTTCAACGCACGGCATGTTCTTGCAGCCCAGGCATCTGGAAGCTTCCTTCAGTGCATTCTCCCTCGAATAGCCGAGGGCCACTTCGTTGAAATTCTGGATCCTCAATCTGGGATCCTGTTCCGGCATCTTCTCCCGGACTTTCGATTTCTTTAGTTTGGCAGCAGCAGCCTCAAGCTTGCACTTATGATCCCATGCCGCCCGACGTTCCTCCCGAGTGTACATCTGCTGCCTGAGCATCAATTCTTTGAAGTCCACCTGATGCCCGTCGAACTCTGGCCCATCCACGCAGACAAACTTGGTTTCACCACCGATCGTCGCCCGGCAACAACCACACATGCCCGTACCATCAACCATGATCGTGTTGAGGCTTACCACGGTTTTTATGCCGTGAGGCCGCGTTACATCAGCAACCGCCCGCATCATGATAACCGGGCCGATGCCTATGACCAGATTTATGGGAGTCTTTTCTTGTATCAGGCGCTTCAGCTCGTCAGTGACAAACCCATGGTGACCGTAAGTACCGTCATCCGTCGTGACAAGCAGGGTATCGCTGATCGCTTTCATCTCTTCTTCAAGTATCAGCATCTCTTTCGTGCGGGCGCCAATGATTGAAATAACACGGTTCCCTATCTCGTGCAGGGCTTTCGCTATGGGGTACACAGGTGCCACGCCCACTCCGCCGCCCACGCAGACGACTGTGCCGAACTTCTCGATGTGGCTCGGTCTGCCCAGCGGTCCCACTACGTCCATGATCCGCTCACCCTGGGCGAGTTTCGCCATTCTCTGTGTGGAGGAACCTACCGCTTGGAAGATCGTCGTTATCAAACCCCTCTTTCTATCAAAATCGGCAACCGTCAGCGGGATGCGCTCAGCGCGATCATCCGCGCGTAATACTACGAATTGTCCGGGCCTTACCCTCGCCGCAATATCAGGTGCGTAAAGCTTAAAGAGCGTTATTGAGGGTGCCAACTCCCGTTTCTCTACGATCTCATTGAGCGCGGGCCCTTTTTGCTGTTCCATCGTCTGCTTGACTTCGGTTGCTGTCGCCATAGACTCTCCTTTTCTGAATTGACGCGTCAGGCGCTTCCTTCTAACAGGTTTACCTGCGTTGCTCTTTAATGGGGAGCTTGACCGTAAAGGTCGTTCCTTTGTCTACTATACTCTCTACTTCAACCCGACCGAAATGGGATTCAACAATTTTCTTTACGATAGAGAGCCCAAGACCGGTGCCCGTCGTGTATCTCGTCTCCGGTCCCGACACCCTGTAAAACTCTTCAAATATGTGGGGCAGGTGCTCTCCGGCTATGCCAATGCCTGTATCTGCCACTCTAATGTTCAGAGCGTGGTTGCTCCTTTTCGCACTGACCATCACTTTTCCCCGTTTCACGTTATACTTGATGGCATTCGATACGAGATTGGTGAATAGCTGCTCCATCTCGCCGCGATCGGCTTCGACCAGGGGGAGGGACGCGGGCAGATCCACCTGAAACTGGATCCCTTTTGAATCACCCTGAGCCCTCAAGAGTTCCACCGTGCTCGTGATAATGCCTGAGAGATCGAGTAGCTCCTTCTTTCTCACCAACTTCTTCGCTTCCAACCGACTGAACTCCAATAGATCGTTGACGAGCTCAAGGAGCGCATGAGCTCTCTGCTTCGCCCGCTCGAGCATCTGACGGCTCACCTGCGGATCAGTCCCCGCAAGCCCCTGAAGGTATGCAGTCAGATATCCCTCGATCGCCGCCACCGGTGCCCGCAGCTCGTGCGTGACCATGGTGACAAACTGTGTCTTTACCTGATTGATCTCCGTGAGATCGGTGATATCGCGTAACACGCTCACCACACCAAGCCCCTGCCCGTCATTGTCTCTGACTACTGAAAGGTTGACCATGAGCGTGCGCGACTCCGGCCCGCTCAGTTCTATCTCTTCGGAAAGAACCGTATACTGAGACGCATCGGGCGTAAACACTTTATCTATGAGCCGGATGAGGTCCTTTTGCGGAATCAGCTCATCTATATTCTTACCTGCCTCCAGTTTCTCATGCAGGTTGAGCATCCTGATGGCAGCAGGGTTCCAGAGAACGATCTGCCGTTCGTTGTTGATCACCAATATGCCATCAGCCATCGAGTCGACTATCGCACGCAGTTTTGATTCTTCTTTTGCGACCTCAAGCAGCTTCTGGTCCCTTTCTTCCATCAGCCGCTGCGCCTGGATGCGTAACCGCCGTTTCTCCAGGCCCCGGTTAACAACGGCGAGCAGGTGATCGGGCGTAAACGGCTTGGGAACGTAATCGTAGGCCCCGTGTTTCATGGCCTCGACAGCGGTTTCTATTGTGGCGAATCCGGTAATGACGATCATGATCGCTTCCGGGTCGAACCGACTCACTTCGTCCATCAGCTCCAGTCCGCCCATGACCGGCATCATAAGGTCCACGAGAAGCAGGTCGTAAGGTTTCTTGGCCTGGACCATGTCCCACCCTTCTTTGCCATTCACCGCCACATCCACAGAGTACCCTTCAGCCGTCAAAATCCTGCGACAACCTTCACGGATGCCCCGTTCATCATCTACCACGAGTATATTTACGGTCTCACTCATAAAAAGCTCGGCGAGATTTATCCTGTTTCTTTCTTTGCCCTCTCCAGAAGGCTATGAACCCTCTTGACCAGCTCATCAGGCAGTAACGGCTTACTGGCGTAGTCATCGGTCTTCATCCAGTAACCATCCAGCTCCTGCGAAAAATCATACCCTGTTTCCGCAGAGACCGCCGTGAGCATCAGAATCGGTATATCCTTGTATAACGGATCTGCCTTAACAGCTTTTGCGAACGTAAAGCCTGTGTCATGCTTCTCCATCATCAGGTCGAGCACAATCAAGTCCGGCCTTTCAAACCTTACCTTCTCCATGGCTTCCCGACCCGAAAAGGCTGCAGCCACCTCAAAACCCTGATTTTCAAGCACAGCCTTATTCAGATCTATAAAATCTACGTCATCGTCCACCAGTAAAATCTTTGTCTTTTCACCCATGGTCTCCTCTCCCTGAAGCTGTGTTTTGAAAACCCGACCTGTCTGTTCTCGCGTCTTCTGCTCTCTGCTCCTCCCCGGTCGAAATGGGCAAGGAAATAGTAAAGGTGCTCCCCTTCCCGAGTTCCGTATCAACATCGATCTTTCCACTATGTCGCTCTATGATGCCGTAAGAGATGGCGAGGCCCAGCCCGGTGCCTTTCTCTTTTGTCGTAAAAAACGGGGAAAAAATATTTTTCACCACTTCCGGTGGAATGCCCGGGCCTGTATCCCGTATCTTCACTTTGATATGTTTGCGTTCGGGGATTGTGGTAATTGAGAGTTTTCCGTTACCTTCCATCGCTTGGGCCGCATTGAGGATAATGTTGAGAAAAACCTGCTTCAGCTGTGTCTCGTCGGCCACGATCGTTGGCAAGCCCTGGAAGAGAGATTTTCTTATCTTGATATTATGAAACAAAGACTGGTTTACTACAAGCCCCAGTACATCCTCCATCAGGTCATTCACATTTACCGGTCCCGGTCTCAGCTTCGTCTCCCTTGCGAAACTGAGAAGCCCTTGTACAATCTCCTTGGCGCGATTCGATTCATTCACTATCAGCTCGACATCTTCGCGCCGCGGATCATCTTTGTCGATGCCCTTCAAAAGAAGATGTGCGTAAATGGTTATGGTGCCCAACGGGTTGTTTATTTCGTGGGCGACACCTGCAGCCAGCTGCCCCAGTGATGCCAGTTTTTCTGTCCTTATAAGCTGAGTCTGCGCCTGCTCCAGTTCCTGGTGCGAGAGCTGCAGTTCCCGGTGCGACTTTTCAAGCTGTTGATAGATTCTCTTGCTCTGCTCCAAAAGATACGGCAGGCACATGTCTGCTTCCGCTATCCCTTGAGCGACGGCTACGGCCTTATCGCGGCACGTGGGGTATCCGCAGGCCCGGCAATCGAGATTCCGATTGGGAGGCAGCTTATCTATCTTCTTGAGAATGGCCCGTACCTGCTCCTCGGTCGGGGTTGGCAGCTGCTCCTCCATGTTGATGAAGGAGCGATGAAGATCAAGATCGCTGAATTGATCAAGCTCACTCATGATTTTTTGAACGTTTTGCTTGCCCAGTTCGTCCTCGACATACCGGGCGATTATCTGCCTACGCCCAAGGAGGAACAAATCCCTTTCTACGAATGGGCCGTCGATGCAACCCTCGCAATAAACGATATCCAGGAACTTGGCCTTGATGTACCCGGTGGCGAGCTGACCTAGCGCGCCGATAGCTCGTTTTGGCCCACCTGTGACGCTGACATCATCCATCATGACGTCAAAACTTTTACCCATGGAGCGGTAAAGGCCGCCAATGACCGGGACCATCGCTCCCAGGTAAGGCCTGGGGCCATCGAAGTCGGTCTCTTCCAGTCTTCGCCGGCCGCCTCCAATCTCATCGATCAAGTCCTTTACTTCCTTTATCGTTATCACCTCGTCGATCGCCCCGACTACTTCAGGGGCAACAGCCTCCTTCATGTGGGCAAAGCAGGAGGTGATGTAGACGACCTTCCATCCAGGCCTTATCTGGCGCGCCACCCTTCCGACTGCAATCATCGGAGAGACGATTGGCGCCAGGCTCGGCATAAGCTGCGTAAAATACTTCTGCACGTAAAAGACAATCACCGGACAGAAGGATGAGATGAGCGGTTTATATGCCTCCCCGTACTCGGTGTGCTCCCGCGAGAGCCCATCCAGGGTGAGCTGCCTGTGGTACGCGCGGCTCACAAGGTCCACTCCGAACGCTCCCTCCCAGACTTCCGTGAAACCGATCTGCTTCAGCGCCGTCACCGTCTGCCCGGGCGAAGCTGCCTCAAAGACTGCCGGGAAAGCCGGATCGAGAACCGCAACGACTTTCTCTTTATTTGTCAGCAACTCCCTGACCTTCTCATAACCACTTCTATAGGAAAGCGCCTGCTGCGGACAGGCTTTAAGACAACTCCCGCAGCGAACGCATCGCTCCGGAAGGATCCTCAGCGTATCTTTCTCTAGCTTAATGGCTTTCGCAGGGCAGATCTGAATACAGAAGAAACAAAGGCGACACTTCCGTTGGCTGATCTCGATCTCGCAGACGCTCTGCTTCCCGCGTGACATCCGATGGGACCTGTCTGCAGATAGATGCTCCATGTGTATGTCTTCTCTTCCCGCCACGTCTATCTTACTGTAACCAAACGTTGAAGTCAACGAAATCGCAGGCTGTTGGGGCCTTTTCGGGCGGGTTTGCAACTCATGGCTTAATTCGTTAATCTAGTCTTGGACGCGGTCAGCCGTCGCAGACTGCTGCGAACTGTTATGGGCTGTCGGCCGCAACACTCGAGGGGAAACGTGTCGGTCAGGGACGAGGAGTCAGGCAATCAGAACACGCTGAGATTTGTCATGAGGGCCCTCCGCAACCGGAATTACCGTCTCTTTTTTGCCGGGCAGGGCATTTCTCTGATAGGGACCTGGATGCAGCGGATTGCTATGAGCTGGCTAGTCTACCGACTCACCAATTCTGCCTTCTTACTCGGCCTTGTCGGATTCGCAGGCCAGATTCCCACCTTTCTTTTTGCGTCCTTTGCCGGAGTTTTCGTCGACCGATGGGATCGTCATCGACTCCTGCTTGCGACTCAGGTGTTGGCGATGGTGCAGGCATCTCTGCTCGCCCTTCTGACCCTGACAAAACTCGTCGCTGTCTGGCACATCTTCGTATTGGCAGTCTGTTTAGGCCTCGTCAACGCATTTGACACTCCCACACGCCAATCATTCGTCATCGAAATGCTGGACGACAGAAAAGACCTTGGCAATGCTATTGCGCTCAATTCGTTCATGGTAAATGGTGCGCGACTGGTGGGACCATCCCTGGCAGGCATCACAGTGGCAGCCTTTGGAGAAGGAATCTGTTTCCTTCTCAATGGGCTCAGTTTCCTCGCCATCATAATCTCATTACTGGCCATGAAGATACATCACAAAGCAGAGAGAAGCGTGAGGGAGCACCCTCTTCAGGGATTAAAGGAGGGATATCGTTACGCATTCGGGTTCGCGCCGATACGGTATCTACTCATGCTCTTGGCCCTGGCGAGCTTTATGGGCATGCCGTACGCAGTGCTCATGCCCATCTTTGCGAGAGATATTCTTCGCGGCGGACCTCACACGCTCGGGTTTCTCATGGGCGCAGCCGGTATCGGAGCGCTAATAAGTGCCAGTTATCTTGCATCCCGGAAGAGCGTACTCGGACTGGGGAGGGTGATAGTCTTTGGGTCCGCTATGTTCGGCTGCGGGCTCATCCTCTTTTCCCTTTCCCGTTATATGGTGCTCTCACTCGTCTTCATGGTGCTCACCGGTTTCGGCATGATGACTGTTTTAACCTCGTGCAACACGATCTTGCAGACGATCGTTGACGAGGACAAGCGTGGCCGAGTGATGAGTCTCTATGCAATGGCGTTTATGGGCATGGTTCCGTTCGGGAGCTTGATGGGAGGCAGCCTGGCCAGCAGCATCGGTGCCCCGGCAACCCTCATGTTCGGCGGGGCCTGCTGCATTGCCGCATCATTTCTCTTTGCCAGAAAACTTCCAGAGTTGCGCAGAGTAACCCGCGCCATTTACGTTGACCGGGGGATCATCAAGGGTATGCCAACCGAATAGGTCGGTTCATCGCCCCCTTTTTATGCTGGCCCGAGCATGGCCGCAACCGACTTTCCGTAGTCTTGACAGGTGTGCATGTCCTGCTCTTTCTCAGTCAACCCGCCTTCGAGATCGAAGGGGCCTAGGTTCGTCATATTCATCTTGAATCGAGATTCCATCGTCTCGAAGAGGTTCCTGGCAGCCCCAATCCCTTCGCCGCTTGAGGGGTGGGCGCGGGAACTGAAGGCGCCTCCCACCTTCCCTTTAAGACCAGCCTTTTCCGCGATCAATAGAAATTTCTTGAAAGGTTCAGGCATGTCTAGATAATAAGTGGGACAGCCAAGAACGTAACCGTCATAACCTCTCAGGTCTTTTTCGCTCTTGATCTCTGACACTTTTTTCACGTCCGCTTGGTGACCGGCAATTCGCACCCCCTCGGCAACATACTGCGCCATCGTCTCCGTCGTGCCGGTCTTGCTGAAGTATGCAACCAGAACTTTTTTCATAAGCACCTCCCTTGGACAGGCTCAACTCTTTGTTTTTGAATATAAGGACCCCATGGCGTGATGGCAAGGGGAGCCAAGTAAAGCAGGAAAAAGACAATACAGGTAAAGGATACTACAGGTTGAGGTTAAGATTAAGAAATACAGGAAAGAGATGGAGCAGGTTGAGGTTGAGGTTGGAAAAAAATAGCGACACAAAAAGGGGAACCGCTTCCTTCACGGCGTTTCCGTTACGTCCCTCACGTTTCCTTTCTCAAAACCACGTCGGCGATTACCGGACGGTGCTCGGAGTCATTCCCCGTTCCTGCCCTGCAAGCGTACGATTGGAGCTGCGAGCTCAACATGATGTGATCGATCCGCATCCACGAAGCACCAAGCCAGGGGAGTCTGCGCCGGAGAAGGAAGTGGCCGTATGTATAGCCGTAGCCCTTTCCTCCTTCGGCGAAGGCGTCGTGAAGCCCCGCTTCCCGAAGTGTTGCGCACGCGAGAGAAGCGTCCGGCGAGTTCAGATCACCGGCAACGACAACCGGTTCCCGCTCTTGCCGGATTAGTTCCCGCAGTGCCCGTGCCTGTGAGAGACGGGCCTCCACGTTGTCATCAAGCCGCTGAATGGCGCTCGGCAAATACCAGGGCTGTCTCCGAACTTCTCTAAAGGCATCAAGTCCCCCCCTTGGTGACTCAAAATGCACATTGTATAGGATGAGAGTCTTTGCGCCGACGTGCAGCCGACACCGCAGGCACGTGTGGTTCTCTCCGAAGAAAGGTATCCATCGAGCCTCCGCTTCTTCTAAAGGAAGTTTGCTTGCTATGACGTACTGTCCAAAAGAGCGGACATTCCATTGCCGGAAGAAGTGCCCGATGGGCCCATGCAACAAGCCCCCTGCTTCCTGCAGGAGAACCACGTCGGGCCCTATCTCATCAATATCGCCGGTGATTGCCAACTGCGTTATCCAGTTGTGGCCTCCGTCCTTCACGTTCCAGGTCATAATTCGCACGGGCGGATCACCCGCCGATCCTGGTGGCCCTTGTGTGCCCCAACAGAGGCCCATGATTGGCCCCAGAACCCATGCAACGCACAGCAGAGGCGCCCACACCCAACGCCGGGCCGCCTTGAGAGAGAGGACCGTCAAAAAAACCCCGGGAGCCGCCCATACTATCTGGGGCAGGTAAAGGTTCAGGGCTCCGAACCACCAGCGATCTGCGCCGACCCAGTTTAGCATGGTCACCGCCGTGAGAATCGCTCCATAGGCACAGGTAAGGGTGAGAAACCAAATCGCAACTTTTCCTCGATGTCTGGTCATCATGGCGGGCCGTATCCGGACAGCTCCTCCCTGCGGGCAATATGAATGGCTATTATACCTCTGAACTGGCCGGCCCGCCACCCCTCTGCTTGGGTGTGCGCCGATTTACGAGCCGGGGGTCACCTGAATGTGAGGCCCGCGCCCTTCGGGACGACGCCATGACGATGCTCGACGAAGGGAAACAGAACGTCGCGCCGCTCCTCCCCGGAACAACTGCCGACGACTCTTCTTATGCTTGCTTTCTCTCCATAATGCGCAACTCCTATTCGTGTATCCTACACGCGATAGGTAGGCGTAGCAAAGGATCTCGGCGTCCGTCACTCTCGCTTCCTGAAAGAAATGAACGGAGCAATCCGGTAAACAGAGGTGGTCTAGGTTCTCCAGACAGTATAGGGCAGGTCTTAGGTGGTGAGCCGCCCTCGTTCACATCGCTTCCTTCGCCCCGGGCAGCGTGCTCCAATACACCTCATCAGGTGTTCTGTTGTCAAGCCCTTGATGACG
>DATFYE010000144.1:0-15189 GCA_035315185.1 Syntrophorhabdales bacterium
TGCTGCTCGCCGGATGCGCGGGAAGCACGCCGGCACGCAACTACGTCCTCAGCCCTCTTGCCGAAGGTAAGGTTGCGTCTCAAGAGTCCTGCCCGGCCGTCGGCATAGGACCGATCAAGCTGCCGGAGTATGTGAACCGGACGCAGATCGTCACCCGCACCAGCCCCAACGAGATCACCCTCGCCTATTTCGACCTGTGGGCAGAGCCTCTCGCTGAGAGTGTGCCCCGTACCCTCGCGGAGAACGTATCGCGGCTCATCTGCACCAAGGAGATCGTCTTTTTCCCCTGGCGCCCTTCACACGTACCCGATTACCGCGTCGAAGTGGAGATCCTTACCATGGATGGGGCGCTCGGTACCACGGTCTCCCTCGAAGCCTGGTGGAGCGTTGCCTCAGGCAAGGCACGCGTAACCAGGAAGGCGACCTACACGGAGCAGGTGACCGGCCAGGGTTACGATGCCTTGGTCCAGGCCGAAAGCCGCGCACTGGCTGCACTCAGTCGGGATATCGCAGGGGCACTCGCGCAGATGAAGTGAGCTACAGCAAAGAGCGGCCCGCTGCACGGAGCATAACGAGGGGTGCTGGCTGGTCCTGGGCCGGCAGCACTCGTTAGAAAAAGCTCGTTGACTGACACAGGTACGAAAGAGAGGTTACGATGAAGATGCCAAAAATATCGCATGCCATTTTGGTCTGGTGGCTTGTCCTCTGGATGGCAGCGCCCACGTGCGGTTTTGCGCAGGAAACAGCCCAGCAACCAGGCGGTGCACCTTTATTCAAACCCGAACAGCTGGAGCAAATCGTTGCGCCGATCGCGCTCTACCCGGACGATCTCCTGGCGCAAATTTTTATGGCCTCGACCTATCCTTTGGAGATAGTACAGGCTGCGCGTTGGGTAAAGGCGAATCCGAATCTCAAGGGTGACCAGTTGACGGCGGGACTGGAGAAACAGAACTGGGACCCCAGCGTCAAGTCGCTCGTCAATTTTCCCGATGTGTTGAACATGATGAATGATAAGCTGGACTGGACGCAGCAACTCGGAGATGCTGTGCTCGCCCAGCAGAAGGACCTGATGGCCGCTGTGCAGAGATTGAGGCAGAAGGCGCAGGTTGCGGGGAACCTCAAGACCACCAACGAGCAGAAGGTTATTGTAGAACCTCAGACCCAATATATCGTTATCCAACCAGCGAATCCCCAAGTTATCTACGTGCCGACGTATAATCCGACCGTGGTCTACGGGGTATGGGCCTATCCCGCGTATCCTCCGCCTCCTGTCTACGCCTATCCGTACGGAGCAATGGCATTCTCTTTTGCGGCCGGCGTTGCTGTGGGTGCGGCCTGGGGCTACGCCGGGGGCAGTTGTAACTGGGGCCACGGTGACGTCAATATGAATGTTTACAAGAACGCAAACATCAACAACAACATCAACCGCAGCAATTACCAGAACAAAGTAACGACCGGACAAGGGGGACAAGGTCAGTGGAAGCATAACCCGGAGTCTCGTAAAGGCGTTGCATACCGGGATCAGGGAACGGCCAAAAAGTTCGGCCAGCAGCCGCGCGCCTCGAATGATATGAGGCGCGACTACGGAGGACGTGACGGCGCAGGCGGAGGAAGAGGCCAAGGCGCGGGTGGTGGAAGAGATCAAGGGATAGGCGGAGGAAGGGGCCAAGGAACTGGTGGGCCGCAGGCATCGCAACAACCTCGGAACCTCGGCGGGGGTGACCGTGGCGGAGCAGGCGCTTCTCGCGGGCAGGCTGCGCAGCAGCGCGGGAACAACAGCGCGTTCGGCGGCGATAATCGCGGCAGCGAAGCCAGACAGGCCAGCAATCGTGGAAACCAGAGCCTCGGATCCGGGCGGCAGAGCGGAGGCAGCAGTGGCTTGGGAGGACAGAGCCGTGGCGGCAGCGGCGGCGGATTGGGCGGCGGAGGTCGTGGAGGTGGCGGCGGAGGTCGCTCAGGTGGCGGCGGAGGTCGCGGAGGAGGTAGAGGCAGATGAATAGCACAACGCAACGATACCATTCTCCAATGGAGGGAAAGCCGATGTCGACATACACACCCCTGACCGCACGAAAACAAGTGAGCAGGTTCGCTGCGGTGATTATTCTCTGCGCGATATCGCTTTTTGCCTTTGCATTCGATCATGCTTACGCAGCGGCGCCTGCCCAGAAGACCTTCAACTCTCCGGATGATGCAGCCAAGGCTTTGATTGCTGCGGCAAAGAGCTTTGATACAAAGACGCTGAGGGCAATCCTTGGCCCTGGAAGTAAAGACCTGGTCTCATCAGGCGATCCTGTTGCGGACAAGACAGCGGCCGAACAGTTCGTCAGCCATTACGAAGAAAAAAACAGGTTGCAGCAAGTAAATAACAAGAAAGCCGTTCTCTATCTGGGAAACGATGAGTGGCCATTCTCGATTCCCATCGTAAAGACCGGTAAGAAATGGCGCTTCGACACCAAGGCGGGCAAACAAGAGATCCTTGCGAGACGGATTGGCAGGAATGAACTGAGCACCATCGAGACATGCCTGGTCTACGTGGACGCCCAGCACGAATATGCCCGCAAGGACCGCAATGAGAACGGTCTCCTGGAGTACGCACAGAAGTTCAGGAGCGAAGACGGAAAGAAGGACGGCCTTTACTGGGAGTCAAAGGAAGGAGAAGAAGAGAGCCCCCTGGGACCGCTTGTTGCTGAGGCTGTAAAAACGGGCTACGGGTTGAAGCAGAACTCCGGTCAACCTGTTCCTTACCACGGATACTATTACCGAATGTTAAAAGCCCAGGGAAAGCATGCCCCCGGCGGGGCATACGATTATGTTGTTAATGGCAAAATGATCGGCGGGTTTGCTTTGGTGGCCTATCCGGCGCAATATGGTAATTCCGGTATCATGACTTTTATCGTCAACCAGGATGGCGTGGTCTACCAGAAGAATCTCGGAAAAAATACGGCAAAGATCACGCAAGCGATGGACAAGTTTGATCCTGACGATACCTGGAAGAAGGCCCAATAAAGGTGCGTGGCGCAAGCCGGAGAGCTCGCGACACACCGAGAAACAGACATATGAAAACTGCGGCGCATAGCTTCTTAGCCCTTCTACTTCTTTTTCTCGCCGGATGCTCGGGGATAGGCCCGGGAACCGTCTCCCGGGACCGGTTCGATTACACGGAAGCCATTTCCGATTCGTGGAAGCGTCAGATGCTCTTCAACATGGTCAAGATACGTTACGGCGACGCACCTGTTTTCATGGATGTCTCTTCGGTGATCAGCCAGTACCAGATTGCTGGGGCAATCAATCTGGGCGCAACGATCACCCAGCAGCCTTCGAGCAGCTCTCAGACCCTGGGGGCGTCCGGTACGTATGTGGACCGGCCGACCATCACATTCACCCCCATCCTGGGGGATAAGTTCGCACGCAGCCTGATGTCTCCCATTCCCCCAGCCGCCATCCTGAGCCTTATCCAGGGCGGCTATCCAGCGGACCTGGTGTTCCGCGCACTGGTTCATGAGATTAACGGTATTCGGAATCGCTTTGGAGGGGACGCGAGGGCGCGATCGGCTGAGCCTGAGTTTTATACTCTGATCGAGAAAATGCGGACGATCCAACTGGCAGGGGGCATCGGGATGAGGGTCACAAAGATAGACAAGGAAGCAGCGGCCGTGATGGTCATCCGCGGGAAACGAGATCCTGAAATCGAAGCTTTGTCAAAAGAGGTCCGGGATATGCTGGGGCTGGACCCTCTTACGACTGACATCAATGTGGTGTATGGGGCCATTCCAAGAGATAACAAAGAGATCGCGCTTTTGACCCGGTCGATCCTGGAGGTCCTCGTCGATCTCTCTTCGGACATCGAAGTCCCCGCCTCGGATGTGCAGGAAAAGCGGGTCTCCCCCACGTTCCAGGAAAAGGCTGCCGGAGAGAAGGTCCACCCTTTGGTGCGGATTCAGAGCTCATCGGAAAAACCCGGCGATGCTTTTGTTTCGATACCCTATCGGAAGTCCTATTTCTGGATCGACGACAAGGACCTGAGGTCCAAAAAAATATTCTCCTTTTTGATGTTCGTTTTCACCCTGGTGGAGACCGGAGAAAAAGGAATGGCTCCCATAGTAACGATCCCAACCGGATAGGGCTATACCAATTCGCCTTCAAGTGTATACCTTCGTTGTCACTGCGTCGCTCTCCTCGACGTACCCCAAGGTACGCCTGCGTCGGCTCCTCGCTGCCGCCTCGGTCTCCAACTTGAATGCAAATCGGTATTATCCTTACCGGGAACTTTAGAGAAGTAAGTTAGGCTTTACAACCACGGCAGGGCAGTTTTTGGGCCTTGCTTTTTTATTTTCTGGCAGAGGGACACGGTGACACAGAGACATCGGGATAGGGTGACACGGAGACACGGAGAGCCTTCCTTTTCTCCCTATCCCCGTGTCGCCGTGTCTACTGTTAGCGGTCCTCGAATGGTGGCGCAAACCGGCTGATCGATTCCTTGTCAGGCGGTGAGAAATCTTCGTTCGGATAGAACGCAAGCGCTCTTGACATGAAGTCGATCCAGATGGGCAGAGCTGCGATAGCACCGGACTCCCTTCCTGCCAGATGCGTTTCTTTGTCGTATCCAACCCACACGGCGCAGAGCAGGTTGGGAGAAAAGCCTATGAACCATGCATCCCGGAAGTCATTGGTCGTACCTGTCTTGCCAGCGAGGTAGTAAGGCATCCGGGCAGCCTTAGCCGCAGTTCCCTGCTTGATCACACCTTTCATCATGTCGATGAGCATATAGGCCTGCTCATGATCAACTACCGGCTCAGGCTCGGCAGGCTGATCCGAGGATACGTCCTCATTGTCCACGGTTGAGATGCTCCTCACTACCTTCGGCGGCAGGTAGACGCCTCCCCGTGCCACGGTGGCGTATGCCAGGGCAAGTTCAAGCGGTATCACTTCTGTTGAGCCAAGAGCCAGCGAAAGGTTCGGCTCAAAATGAGAAGATAGGTGGAGCCTCTGTGCGAGGTCTATGACGTTTTCTACACCAATCTTGTCCAGGAGCCTCACCGTCGCTGTATTGAGCGAGAGCTCCAGTGCTCTGCGCATAGGCACGTCGCCATGATATTCGTTGTTGTAATTATGCGGGGACCAAACCTGTCTCGTCCAGGGATTCGTGAATGAGACAGGCGCGTCCTTCAGCATATAGGTCGGTTTTAGACCTTCCTCAAGGGCTGCGAGATAGATGATGGGTTTAAACGCAGATCCAGGCTGCCTTTTGGCCTGGGTCATCCTGTTGTACGGCGAGGTCCCGAAATCTTTCCCGCCAATGAGTGCCTTGATTTCTCCAGTTTTTACCTCGATCGCGACGAGGGCCATTTCTGGTAGTTCAAGCGTCTTCGGATGTCTCTCGCGGTATGACAAAAGACCTTTTTCTATTGCGGTATTGGCGAATTCGGTCATCTGGAGGCTGAGGGTTGTCTTGACGTTGAGTCCCTGCGTGTAGATCTCATCCTTGTTGGCCATGCGTTCTTCGAGGATCTGTTTTACGTAGTCGATAAAGAAGCCGTTCTTGCGGGCGTAAACTCTGAACGGGGCAAGTGCGAGAGGAGCCATGGCCGCCTTGACGTACTCATCTTTTCCGATGAAACCTGCCTCGAACATTTTTCGCAGCACCAGGTTTCTCCGTTCCATAGCTTTGGCAACGTTCTTAAAAGGTGACGAGCGAGATGGTGCCTTAGTAAGCGAAGCCAGTGTAGCAGCCTCCTCTAGGTCAAGATCGCGAGCCTTCTTGTGAAAATAGGTGTAGCTTGCCGCCTCGACGCCGTAAGCTCCTTCTCCAAGGTAGATCAGGTTCAGGTACATGCTGAGGATTTCATCCTTTGAATACGTGCGCTCGATATTGACTGCCAATATGGCCTCTTCAATCTTTCGTTTGAAGCTCTTTGTCGGCGTCAGGAAGAGGTTGCGCGCGAGTTGCTGGGTGATGGTGGAGGCACCTTCGGAGAAGCTCTGACGCATCACATTCCGGTATGCTGCGCGAAAAATGCCCCTGACATCGATCCCCACATGATTATAAAATCTTACGTCTTCGATGGCGACGAAGGCGAGTCTCAAGTGCTTGGGCATCTCACTGGTGGCAATCGGAATCCTCTTCTCGACAAAAAGCTCAGCAAAGAGGGTTCCGTCGTCCGCGTAAAGACGCGTGGCCGACTTGGGTTTGAAGGTTTCAAGCTGCTTCACATCAGGCAGTTCGAGATAGTTAACGAGGCTGTACGAGAAGCCCGTTCCCAGCGCAGCGGGGATGAAAAAAAGGAGTACGGCAAACCTTATAATTCTTGACATGGAGCGCCATATTATATCTTATATGGGTGGTGCAGGCAAACGGCGAGAAGGTTATTGCGGTTCTCGGACCCACGTGTACGGGCAAATCGGAATGCGGGTTGTGGCTGGCAAGAGAGTTCGGCGGCGAGATAATCAACGCCGACTCTGTGCAGGTTTACAAGCATTTTGACATCGGAAGCGCCAAGCCTGGAATGAATGCGCGGGCGGAAGTCGCCCACCACCTTATCGATATCGTGGAGCCTGAGCAGGAGTTTAACGGGGCACTCTTCAAAGAGGCGGCTGACAGGGCGATACACGATATCCGCTCAAGAAAAAGAGTACCGGTTGTTGTCGGGGGTACGGGCCTCTATCTGCGCATACTGTTGCATGGTCTGTTTGCCGTGACAGGAGACACGCGGACAAGAGAGGCTTTGAGATCCCGATATCAGAAGGAGCCGTCACACGTGTACAAAGAGCTGAGAGAGGTCGACCCGATGTATGCTTCAAAGGTAAGCTGCAACGATCGGACCAGGGTAGTACGGGCGCTTGAAGTTTACTATACTTCCGGCATGACCATGTCCGAGTGGCGGGAGCGCCATGGATTCAAGGAACAACGCTATAATGCCTATAAGGTGGGGCTGACGCGGGAACGCGGCGAGCTCTACGACAGGATCAATCAACGGGTCGACAGCATGTTGCAGGCAGGTTGGGTGAAAGAGGTGGAGAGGTTGTTGGCCACGGGCTATTCCAGCGGTTTGAAGCCCTTCTCGAGTATCGGATACCGCGATATTCTGCTTTACCTCAGCGGCGCTCTCGGTTATGCTGAGATGGTTACCAGAATAAGACAGGAGACGCGTCATTATGCCAAGAGGCAGATCACGTGGTTTTGCAGGGAGAAAGATATCTCCTGGTTCGAGTACCCCGAGGACAGGGGAAGAATAATGGAGGAGGTGAGACAATTTCTACAACAGAACTGAAAAATATCCTGGAAGCAATTCTCTTTTCTTCAGCGAAGCCGGTGGGCGCAAGGAAGCTGCACAAGGGTCTGCAGGAATATAGCGCCGAAGAGATAGCCGGCGCCGCCAAAAGTCTGATGGAAGAGTACAGGGACGCGAACCGGTCAGTGGAAATCGTAGAGGTCGCGGGTGGATACCAGATGCGGACGAAGATTGCGTACAGAGACCACGTCAGACGGTTCGTCAAAGAAAGGGAGGGCGGTCTAACCAGGCCTATGCTCGAAACGCTGGCCATCATCGCTTACAGACAGCCCGTGGCGAAAAGAGATATTGACGGCCTGAGAGGGGTCGACTCGGCCAGAACTATCAGACAACTGTTGGATCGCAAGGTGATTGAGATCGCCGGAAGAAACGAAGAATTGGGTAAACCCATCATTTTCAGGACCACCGCCAGGTTTCTCGAACTTTTCGGCCTTAAAGATATCAGAGATTTGCCGACAATAAGAGAGATAGAATCGTTAGAGAAATAGGAGGGAGTCTGCATGGACGTTTCCGAACTGCTCATTTTTGCGGTGGAAAACAAGGCATCCGATCTCCATTTGAGCGCCGGAGAGCCGCCATTGGTAAGGATTCACGGTGAAATGCGAAAAGTCGATGCGCCGCGACTCGATGAGGAGACGGTCCACAGGATGATCTATGACATCCTGAACGATGAACAGCGTAAAGTCTTCGAAGAATTCCTGGAACTCGATTTTTCTCTGGCCCTTGGAGACTATGGACGATTCAGGGTGAATGTCTTTAAACAGAACAGAGGAGATGCAGCTGCCTTCAGGCCCGTACCGAATAAGATACCGGGTTTTGATGAGTTAGGTCTCCCCAAAGTACTGGTGAACGTCGCGCGCCTTGAAAAGGGCCTTGTCCTGGTCACGGGGCCGACCGGTAGCGGTAAATCGACGACGCTTGCAGCGATTATAGACCTTATCAACAGCGAAATGAAAGGGCACATTATCACCATCGAAGACCCGATAGAGTTTGTGTATCGGTCCAACCTTTGTCTCGTGAATCAGAGGGAACTTGGACCGCATACGAAGAGTTTTGCCAATGCCCTGCGGGCCGCGCTTCGCGAGGACCCGGACGTGATCCTGGTCGGCGAAATGAGGGATCTGGAGACCATCTCTCTGGCCCTGACAGCGGCAGAAACCGGCCACCTGGTCTTCGCGACCTTGCACACCAGCGGTGCGCCAAAGACGATCGACAGGGTTGTTGACGTGTTTCCGGCGGGACAGCAGAACCAGGTCAGGGCGATGCTGTCAGAGTCTATCCAGGCTATCGCCACGCAGGCTCTCTTCAAGCGCAGGGACAACAAAGGGCGAGTGGCCGCCTTTGAAATCATGCTGGCCACGCCGGCCATACGGAACCTGATACGCGAAAACAAAGTTGCTCAGATGCCCTCGATCATGCAGACGAGCAAGGCCATGGGTATGATCACCATGGAGGCTGCGGTTAAGGAGTTGCTCGCACGCAACCTTGTCACGCCGGATGAAGTTGCGTTCTACATTCCGAATGTACCCTCAGGGAGATGAGCTATGGTGCCGCTTAAGAAGTTACTCAAACACATGACAGAGACCAATGCTTCCGATATTTATTTGACCGTAGGACTGCCTCCTATGTTCAGGATAGAGGGTACCGTGGATCGTTATGAGGGAGGCGCAGACGTGCTGACGCCGGAAGACACGCAAGAGGTGGCGTACAGCATCATGAATGAGCGGCAGAAAAGACGGTTTGAGGAAGAGTTTGAGATGGGCCTCGCCCTGTTTTATCCGGACCTCGGAAGATTCAGGGTGAGTATTTTTAAGCAGATGGGGCACGTCGGCGTAATCCTGCGGCAGATAAAAATACAGATCAAAACCATCGATGACCTCGGGTTGCCAAAGATTCTGAAAGACATTGTCATGACTAAACGGGGCCTTGTGCTGGTCGTGGGCGCGACCGGCACGGGTAAATCGACGACCCTCGCTGCCATGATCGATCACAGGAACGAACACGAGAAGGGGCACATCATCACGGTGGAGGACCCGATAGAGTTCGTTCACCACCACAAGAAAAGTGTTATAACCCAGAGGGAAATCGGTTTTGATACGCTTTCCTTTGCGAATGCGCTGAAGTACACGGTGCGTCAGGCGCCGGACGTGATTCTTATCGGCGAGATAAGGGACACGGAGACGATGGAGGCGGCCATAGGATTTGCCGAGACGGGCCACCTGTGTCTGGGAACGCTTCATGCCAACAACGCTAACCAGGCCCTGGAGCGGATTATGAACTTTTTCACGCCGGAAAGATATGCGCAGATATTCTTGCAGCTTTCTCTCACCCTGAGGGCCATCATCTCGCAGCGTCTCATCCCGTCGGTGGACGGCAAGAGGATCGCGGCCGTCGAGATCCTCCTCGATACACCGAGGGTCAAAGACTTGGTTTCGCAGCAGCAGGTTGCACAGCTGAAAGAAGCCATGTTACTAGGTTATCACGAGGGTATGCAGACGTTTGACCAATCGATTTTTGACCTCTATAAGGCCGGCAGGATCGACTATAAGCACGCGATATCCTACGCAGACAGCCAGAACGACCTGCGCTTGAAGATAAAGACGAGTGAGGTCAAGAAAGAGAAGATCGCAGAGAAGCACCAGGACAAGCGGCTGAAGCTCGAGTGGGACGGGAAGATGTAAGACCGTTCCGGGTTCCGGGTTAGAAGGACTCGTTACGGGTTACAAGTTACGGAAAGAAGCCTGTTACAAGTTACGGGAAAAGGGGTTACAAGCCATAACGGCCTTTGTTTGTAACCTGTAACAGGTTTTTTGTTCTTAAACTTGTAACTGACTCGTAACTCGCAACGCGTAACTCGCAACGGTACTTTCTCTTATTTAATCAGCGCGTTCCAGGTGCGGATGAGTACGCCATTCGTATCTTTCTTTTCATCCACGTAAATTGAAAAGGTGTGATCACCGGGAAGAAGATCGCACGTCATGTTTAATACCTGCTGCCATGTGTCGGCCAGGAAGACCTCGGCGACCCAGCTTTTCAAGAGAGACTTACTTGAAATGGTGTACGACCCATTGGCCTTTAGCTCGGCGGTCTTATCCGCGTCGTCGTAGAGCTGCGCAGTCACCTTGACTAGATAGCCGGTTCCATTGGTGTACGTGTATGTGTAGGCGTGAGCGTCTCCAACTACTGCGCACACTAAGATGATCAGCGCCGCGATCACGATCCTTCCTGTCACTCCGTTCTTCGTGCAAGTCGTCTCTCTTTTTAACCTCAACCTTAACCTGTTCTTCATCTCAACCTTAACCTTTGCTTTAGTCCTTACCTCGACCTATCTCTACTCCCCTTCGTACGTTTTGATCTTCTCTGCCTGGACCCTCCACTTAGCCACATACGAAGAGACGAGTTGGAAGCCGAGGAGCAGGACGACTAATACCATACAGACTAATGAAATCGGGCGTGAGAAGAAGATGCTCAAGCCCCCACCCGACAGGCTCAACGATTGCCGGAAGCTCGATTCTAGGATCGGACTGAGCACATACGCCATTGCCAGAGGAGCCGGCTCAAAATCGAGTTTCTTCATCAGGTAGCCTGCCAAACCGAATATCACCATCAGATAGATGTCAAAAACCGAATTGTTCACCGTATAAACTCCGATTGCACAGAAGAAGAGGATGAGGGGAAAAAGTATCGGATAGGGTACTCGAAGTATCCTGACCCAGAGGCCGATGAGCGGAAGATTGAGGGCCAGGAGCATCACGTTGCCCACGTACATGCTCATCGAAAGTCCCCAGAAGATGTCGGGATGGTCGCGGAGGAGAAAAGGCCCTGGCTGTATGCCGTGTATCAGGAGGCCTCCGTAGAGCACCGCCATTACAACGTTGGGAGGTATGCCGAGGGAGAGCAGGGGAATGAGGCACGACTGCGCTGCAGCGTTGTTTGCGGACTCAGGAGCTGCGACACCCTCGATGACCCCGGTCCCGAATTGTTCGGGATGCCTGGAAAAGCGCTTCTCAAGCGCATAGGAGACGAAGGAACTGAGGATCGCGCCGCCTCCTGGGAGAATCCCCAGAAAGAATCCTACGGTCGTTCCCCTGAGGATGGCCCACTTCGCCGTGGTCCAATCCTTTAATGATGAGAGCAATCCGGTGATTTCCGTTTCGTAGATGTCCCGCTTGATCTTCGTTTCAAGGTTGAGGAGTACCTCAGAAATGCCGAAGAGTCCCATGGTGACAGGCACAATGCCCACACCGTCCATAAGCTCCTTGAAGCCGAAGGTGAATCTCGGTTTTGCGGTAAAAGGATCGAGCCCCACCAGGCCGATGAGCAATCCCAGAAGCGCCATCATGAGTGCCTTGAACATGGAGCCCTGAGTCAGAAAAGTGAGGATCACAAGCCCCATGCACATGAGGGAGAAGTATTCGGGAGGGCCGAACTTGAGCGCGGCTTTTGCAAGGGGATATGCCAGGAATATCATCCCAAAAATGGTAATGGTCCCAGCAATGAAGGATCCAACAGCAGAGACCCCGAGAGCGAGACCGGCACGACCCTTTCGCGCCATCTGGTATCCGTCGAGACAGGTCGTGACAGACGAGGCTTCGCCGGGAATGTTTGCGAGGATCGCCGTAGTCGAACCACCGTACTGAGCCCCATAGTAAATACCTGCCAGCATGATGATGGCACCGACAGGAGTGATATGAAACGTGACAGGCAGGAGCAGCGACATCGTGCCGACAGGTCCGATACCCGGTAGAACGCCGATCAGGGTTCCGGTAAAGACCCCGACAAAGCAGTACAGCAGGTTCGCTGGTTGGACGGCGACCTGAAGTCCATAGAGAATGTAGTGTCCGATTTCCAAGCTACTCTCCAAACAGCTGCCAGAGCGAGCCCCGAGGAAGCGGCAGATCGAACAGTACCACGAACAGAATGTAGGCGCAGGCTGCGGTCACGAGCGAGACGGCAAGGGATAAGCGCAGCCTCTGTCGCCCCACCATCCACAGGAGCGACATCATGAAGACGAAGGTGGCGAAAGGGAAACCGAGGAAATTGAAAAAAACTCCGTAGCCGGCAAGGAGAATAAGAACCAGCAGCGCCTTGCCCCAGCCGATCTCTTTGAATGCCTTTTTTTCCGTGTAGCCTTTGACGATCTGAATCACACCGCGCAGACAGAGGTACAGTGACATGAGCCCGAGGAGAGCGGCAATCGCGAAAGGGATAAAGCCTGGACCAGGGCTCCCACCGCTCCCCAATCCCAGGCGATACGCCTTCACGCAGGCACCGAGGCTCAAGGCAAGAAGAAATATGCCTGAGAAGAGATTGTAATTCCGCATGCGATCATGAGCGAGGACTATTTCTTTTCACTCTTGTACATTCCCACTTCTTTAATCAGCTCTTCATATGTGGCGCTTGTTTTCTTGAGATAGTCGACAAAGGCCTTCCCGGTCATGGGCTCCACCGCCAATTCCTGGTCTTCAGCCACCCGTTTGAAGACTTCACTTTTCATGCCATCCATGAATGCCTTTTCCAGAGTCTTCTTGACGTTGTCTGGCATTCCTTTGGGTGCAATGATCATCGCGAGGAGCGGCAGATCGAAGTCGTAGTGCATATCTTTGAATGTTGTTGCCTGGCCATGCCCAGCAGCGTAGTTTATCTTCTGGCGGGAGAGTATGATCCTTATGTTATCGGCGAGCACATGGCTTCGATAGGGTGCGGCAGTTCCGCCTCCCAGCATTACATGGCCGCCGAGCACAGCCGTCATCGTGGGAGCATCACAAGGGTAGGGCACACCCTTGAAGGTGAAGCCTTCTTTCTTTGCTATCGCAATCATACCAAAATAAAAGGATGAAGCCGTGCAATGGCCGAAGGTAAGCTGGCCCTGATTCTTCTTGGCCCAGCTGACCAGGTCTGCCCATTTCTTGAATGGGCTGTCCCCTTTGACTGTCCAGACGGTTTTCCATTCGCCGATCAGCATGAAATTATCGACATCCTTGAATGGATCATATTCCAGGTCCGTAATATGGGGTGCCCGCGTGGTTGGGCTGTCGGTGTTTATGAGGAGCGTGTATCCGTCAGGCTTTTCATTCATCAGCAAAGAAGTTGCGACGGTTCCGCCTCCGCCCGGCTTGCTGACAACGATTATTTTCTGGCCAAGGCTTTTCTCTGCTCCTTCTGCGAGCGCACGGGCAAGCACGTCTGCCGAGCCTCCAGGAGGTAAGCCGACCCAGAGCGTCACCGGTCGCGTGGGGAACTTGGCCTGCGCAAATGCGGCGGAGTGAAGAATCAAGAGGATACCGACCAGTGTGGTTGCGATGAAGGCGAGATTTTTCAAGTGCCTTTTATTCATGACTGCTTCCTCCTCTGGTGATTCAATTGCGCGCAGCGTTGACGAAACAATCCTCTCATGTCCTTCACCATTTCATTTGTGAACCTCAGGTGGCATGAGGGCGAGCCGCCTGTGGCACGGTACGAGCGTAGCACAACAGGTGGTGATGGTCAACAGTTCAGGACCCAGTTCAGGACGCATGAAACCTGTCTTGACAAAGAGTTTAAATGAAAGTAACGTTACAACTGCAAAGAGACAGGGTCCGAGGATCCACGGTGTCAAGGGCTCAAGTCTTTACTAGAACCCTGGGAACCCAAAAACCCTTGAACTCGGCATTAATTCACTGAATGAAATGATTGCATGAGAGGAGGAAGTATGAAAACTGCTAGAGGAGCTATGTTGTCACTTTGTCTTCTAGTATTGACCTTCGCGCAACTCGGATTGTCCGCGTCGTTACTGCGTGCTGCCGGCTCTGACTACCCGAGCAGAACTATTTCCATCGTGCTCGGTGTTCCGCCGGGCGGCTCGACCGATATGGGCGCGCGGCTTCTGGCCCAGTTCATGGAAAAACAGCTGAAGCAGCCCGTAGTGGTGGTGAACAAGACAGGTGGTGCGGGCACGGTCGGTGGTTATACCGTGGCCTCCGCCAAGCCCGACGGTTACACGCTCGGCTATTTTCCCGGTGCAGCAGCGGTTCCCGAAGTCTACACCTATTTCTATTCAGCGCCATACTCCAGCGATGTGCTCCGGCCGATCTCAAAAATTCACGCTCCTGTTGTTGCAATCGCCGTGAAAGCGGATGCGCCCTGGAACAGCCTGAAGGAATTGGTCGAGTACGCCCGGAAGAATCCCGGCACGAAGTTCGGTCATATCGGAAAAAGCACCACTCCGTATGTGACCATGATCAGTGTAATCAAGGCCGAGAAGCTCAACCTCGTTGACGTGCCGTTCGATGGCGACGCGACCATGGTACCGGCACTCCTTGGTGGTCATATTCCGGTGGGTACGCCGATTCTTTATGTGATACGGTCCCTGATAGAGGGGAAGAGGCTTAAGGTGCTTGCGGTTGCCCTTCAGAAGAGGGCGCCTTCAGTACCTGATATTCCTACGCTTCCCGAGCTGGGATACAAACTGCCGTACGTCTCTTTTCTAGGTCTATTCGCACCGAAGAAGACGCCCGACGAAATCGTGAAGAAAGTCGATGAGACCGTGCGAAAGATTCTGGATGACAAAGAATTTCAAGAGAAAAATAAAGCAATGGACATGCCCGTGGACTATGAGGACGCAGCCGCTTTCGAGAAGTATCTTGTCAATTATAAAGTGACGGCGCAGGCATTCTTCAAGGAGCAGGGACTGGTGAAGTGAAGACGGTAATCGGTGATCGGTGACCAGTAATCGAGTAGCCAGTGACCAGTGTACAGTAACGAGTGGTACGTGGCGAGTGAGCAGCAGCAGCCAGTGAAATGGCGAAAAGAAGGAGTGCAAGATGAAATTGACTGATGATGAGAAACGGATGCTCGATGGCAAAGAGGGACCCGCCAGACAAAGGGCGATGGATCTCCTCGTGCGCTATGGAGAGGCGTT
>DATFYE010000145.1:0-80415 GCA_035315185.1 Syntrophorhabdales bacterium
CTCTATTCCCTGCCACAGCCCGAGCAAACCGATCAGGACAGCTCCCGCGAGCCACAAGGCTCGGCCGTGTGTGAGTTGCTCAGCGTACGCTCTCACCACGTACCATCCTTCGACAACAAACACCATGAGGAGCGGGATGAATTCAACGGAATACCTTCGGGTGGAATGACCGACACAGGCAAGGCTCAGCACATGAAAAATCGCCAGCCCAATGACGAGGTTTCGAAACGGGCGTTGCGCGCGGCCAAAGCCGGGGATGAGCAGAAGAATAAACGGAGGAAAGAGGGCGGCAAAGAAATGGAATGCGACTATAGGGACATTGACAGAGGCCGCGAGGAGCGACACGAACTGGAGGTGCGTGGCTTTTCCGCTGACTATCCAGAGTCCGGTTGCGACACGCAGATAAACAATATAGGCAAGGCCCAAGAGCATGAAGGGAGCAAAAAGAGCGGCGGTATGCGATAACCTCCGCCGGTACACGAGAAAGGCACCGAATGGCACGTAATAAACGACATATTCAGGCCTGGTCAGATATGTCAGCACAAGCAAGAATCCTGAAAGGGTGATTCTCCAGCTGCTCTTCTCCGTGTAGCCAACGAAGAAAAAGAACACTGTAGCTGCAAAAAGCAGTGTAGCGAGAGACTCGGACAGAACCTGCGCGGAACAGCCAATGAGGTACGGATGAACAGCTATAAAGAAGGCACCCCAGAGCGCCTTCGCCGAACCAAGAAACCGCTTAAGGGCGAGGTAGGCACCGTATACAAGCAGAAGCCCGCAGACAAGGGAAGCAAGCCTGCCTGCCAGCTCCATGTCGGGAACAACAACGCGAAAGAGGGAAATGACAAGCGGATAAAACGGTGGAAAGATATTCTTGAGGGCCTCACCGAACGCTCCGCTCGCAAAATGCTCTGCTATCTGTGCGTAAGCAACGCCGTCCATCTCAATAGCGCGGGCGTATATGATGTTAAGCCCACGTACGCCCAAGGCAAGAATCATGATGAGAATGAGCCAACATCCGCGGGCAGGTACCGGTGTTTGCTTCATCTTTGACACTATCCCTTCAGCGCGATGTCCCTCGCGCTGATTCCATACAGGGTCATGAGAGTCTGCATATCGCGGGAGGAGATGAGACGCCGCTTCTGAATCTCCTTCCTTTTTGCCAGCATTTTCGGAAGGCCCTTTACGACAGCCGCGTAAACCTTGCCCAATATCCAGAGGAGCTCTATTTTCGAATGCTCTCTCGCGAACGCGCCTGATGCTCCTTTTCCCGTTACTGCTCCGTAGGCCTGAAAGAAATACCTTTGCAGTGTATAGAGTTGACTATAGATGAGAAGATCAAGAGGAAAATATTTTATGGTAATCCAGATTCTGTTCCTCTCCACGTGAAAGGCCTTTAATGCCGAGTAGGTCCCGGCTGCCGCTGAGTGGGCATGAGAGAGCTTTGCCTGCGGGGTATAGATCGTCTTCCATCCGCGCAAGCGTGCCCGCCAGCCAAGATCAGTATCATCAGCATACATGAAAAAATCTTCGTCAAAATACTCATTCCCCACTTTCACGTCTTCCAGCATGCTCTTCCGGGCCATGAGACAACATCCGGAAGCAAAAAAGACCTCTTCCTCCCGGTTATAAAAATCCGCCCGTTCCAGCCTTCCTCGCCCTATCGACAATCCATCTCGGAAAACCACAATCCCTGCCGCATCGAGTACGTCGTCTTCTGACTCCAGGTATATCTTGGAAGCAGAGGCCCCATAGCTCGGGTCTTTGTCTATTGCTCTCTTCAACGTGCCTATGCATCTGCGTTCCAGCTCTGTGTCGTTGTTCATAATGACTACATAGGCACCCTGCGCGTAGTGTATGCCAATGTTGTTCGCTGCCGAGTAACCCAGGTTTCTACCATTTTCGACAAGGAGAACGTCTTTGTATTTCTCCCTGATGAGCGCCGGTGATCCGTCGACAGAGCCGTTATCAACGACGATGGTCTGAAGATGAGCGTAGTCTTGCGCCAAGACGCTCTCCAGACACCGTTTAATCCAGGCCTTGCCATTGAAATTTAATATGACGACGGAGATCAGATCATCCATCACGGAACCTGCACAATTTCAAAGCTCAATGTTCGATCTCCCTTTGCTCTGACACGTCTTGCAGACCCGACCGCAAGCGGGTCAGCTGCCACTATTTCTATGCGGCCTGCATTCGATTATATATATCGTATCCTCCCAAAAGACAACCAAATAGTGAGTAACTGCTCTCTCAAGCGGTCGTAAAAGTTCGGGCAATAACTAAGGATGAACCTGAAAAAGGCTAACCATCCGAAAGCATGGGATGCTATGCCACTGGCCTAAGCCGAGCGTTGAGGAGGGATACGGCGGCAAGCGTCTTTTCACGCAGGAAAATCATTGTTTCGAGGCAGGCAAAACGTCACGAGAGCATTGTCGTAGCGAACAACCTACCCCGATTTTGTTTTCTCAGTGTATGCCTACGATCTGCCACGGAGGAGGAATGGTAGTGATGTAGGCACCGGAAGTAATGGTCGCGCCGTTCATGTACCAGACCGCCACGTCTCCAGTAGCAGCCTGTTGCCAGAGGATGTCGGGTTTGCCATCCCCGTTGAAATCGGCCAGCCCTACGATCTGCCACGGAGGAGGAATGGTAGTGATGTAGGCACCGGAAGTAATGGTCGTGCCGTTCATGTACCAGACCACCACGTCTCCAGTAGCAGCCTGTCGCCAGAGGATGTCGGCTTTGCCATCCCCGTTGAAATCACCCACCCCTTCGATCTGCCACGGAGGAGGAATGGTAGTGATGTAGGCACCGGAAGTAATGGTCGTGCCGTTCATGTACCAGACCACCACGTCTCCAGTAGCAGCCTGTCGCCAGAAGATGCTGAGACTGGGCGGCGTGGGTAAAGTGATTATCACCGTGTCGCTGAGGCTCGTCGACACATTGCCGGCAGCGTCCTTTGCCCATGCGTAAAGCGTCTTTGTACCCGCTGATGTGAAGGTGTACGTTGCCGGAGCAGTTGCCCTCCAGCCTGAGGCTGAAGCAGAGGGAGTAGCACTTGTTTCGGTAAGCATGTATCCCGTCACCCCGACATTGTCGGTTGCCGTGAAAGTCGTGATGTTGACCGTGAGCGATGTGGCAGTTGAGGGGATTACGAAGCCCGTGACGGTGGGCGGTGTCGTGTCGCCTGCCAGAGTTATAGTAACCGTGCGGTTCAGGCTTGTGGACACGTTGCCGGCAGCGTCCTTTGCCCATGCGTAGAGCGTCTTGGTACCCGCTGATGTAAAAGTATAGGTCGTCGGAGCTGTTGCGCTCCAGCCCGTTGCCGAGGATGAAGGCGCCGTTGCACTCTCCGTGAGCATGTAGCCCGCCACACCGACATTGTCCGTCGCCGTAAAGCTGGTGACGGAGATAGTGAGTGATGTGGAAGTCGAAGGAATGATGAAGCTCGTTACTGTGGGCGGTGTCGTGTCGGCCGAAGAAGGAAGATAAGCAAGCGTGTATTCGCCAAAACCCACCACGCTGGTAAGTTCGGTGTAGGCGATCCTGAAATACCCGGCTTCGCCCCAGCCCGTTCCCCAGCTATTCTTGACTATGAAATACTGACCGGGCTCATCATACCCGACGAGCAGCACCGCATGGCCGCCGGCGTAGCTCCCGGAAGTATACTTGTATACTCCGCCCGTATAATAGAAGAAGTCATTATAAACGTCCATGGTTGTTACGAGTGGACCAAAGCTGTTCAGGCCGTTTTTCAGTGCATCAACTGTTGGAGAAGCGGTAGTAACATAACTCCAGCTATTTATCCTGGAAGCAGATGCCTGCCAGTTAGCGCAAGCATTCGAACAGGTTCCATTGGTGGCAGTGTACGGGTAGCATGCTTCGTCCGGCAGGCCGGTGTTTTTGATAAAGTTTGAAGCAGAAGTGATATATCCACCGTTGCAGTCTCCGGCATTGCCGCAGGAGACAAGTACCTGCTCGGCCTTATCAAGTCCTGTGGCGGACACCCCTGACCGGAGCAGAGCCGATTCAAGGGCGGCGGTGGTCGCAAAGGCCCAGCAGCTTCCGCAGTTTCCCTGGTTTCTTACCGGTGTTACAAAGTTGCCGCCGTTATTCCTCCAGTCGAGGCTTGGAGAAAGCCCTGTGGGAGGCTGAGCCGCTTGCATGGAGAGAACAGGTGCTCCCTCAGCGTGGGTTGGCTTGATAAGCCCCGCACGCATCCCCTTTTCTTCCGGAGACAGTCGCGAAACTGATGTTTCTCCAGCAGTCCACTTATGGCCCCTGGCCCCGATCGCCATCCGGATTTCTTCCAGGTCTGCGGCAAGGGAAATTGACCCGGCAAAAAAAACTAAAAGAAGAAAGATCTTGAGTGACAGCAGAATCTTGATCAATTGATCACGTCTCATCTCTATTGCCGCTTTGGATAAACTGTGAGGACAAATTCGTACCCTTCTCATTATCGTTCTATTTTCCCGCGTTTTAAATAGGAAGAAAGTATTAATCTGGGTCTGACTGATGGTTGCCGCCTACTCATTGTTCTATCAATATATATATCCAAGCCAGCCAAAAAACGACCAAATAGTGCGTTATCCAGGGCCGGCATAAACCCCCGGCGAACCCCCGGCAACAGATTGACAATATCCTGTGCCTAACATAAACTTGATACCTGTCACAAGGCGCGAGGATCATTACAGCGGTGCACGGTGCTTTTTAGCTCGGTAATTTTCATCTTTTTCTTTCTGCCTCTTACCCTCGCGGTCTATTTCCTCACGCCGCAACGCTTCAAGAATCTCTCGCTGTTAGTGATGAGCCTTCTTTTCTATTTCTGGACCGAAGGCAATTACCTCCTCGTTTTGATCACATCTCTTCTCGGCAATTATGGTTTCGCTCTGCTCATAGAACGATGGGGAAGGCTTGGAAAGGGCAGAAAGGGCAAAATTGCCCTCTCTATCGCCATAGCCTTCAATATTGGCCTTCTTATCTTCTTCAAATACCTGGACTTCATGGCCAGGCAGTTTGGTCTTGGCGGGATGGTCACGGGCTTTGCATTCGCCGTCCCCGGGTTATACGTTCCCATCGGTATTTCCTTTTTTACCTTCAAGGGGCTTTCGTACGTGATCGACGTGTACCGCAGGGACGTCAGGGTTCAAAAGAATGTTATCGATTATGCGCTGTATCACTCATTTTTTCCGCAAGTGCTGGCTGGGCCGATTGCCCGCTATCGCGGCATAGCATCTCAGATGATCGGGCGCAGAGTAACGCTGGAAGGGTTCAGGGCGGGTATGGAACGGTTCATCATCGGATTGGGTAAGAAGGTCCTTATCGCCAACCAGCTCGGCCCGCTTGTCGATCAGGTCTTTGGTTTGCCCTTGACCCGCTTGTCGTCTCCTGCAGCATGGCTCGGAATAATCTGCTACACGCTTCAGATCTATTTCGATTTCTCGGGTTACTCTGACATGGCGATCGGTCTCGGGAGGATGTTCGGTTTCAATACCCCGGAAAACTTTAACTATCCTTACATTGCACGGTCTGTACGGGAGTTCTGGAGAAGATGGCATATTACCCTGTCCGAATGGTTCAGAGATTACCTCTATATCCCTCTAGGGGGAAACAGAGGAAGTTCATACAAAACGTATTTTAATCTTCTCGTCGTCTTCCTGCTCTGCGGCCTGTGGCACGGAGCAAGCTGGACGTTCATAGTCTGGGGCCTGTGGCACGGCCTTTTTCTCGCTTTCGAGAGAACAAAGCCTGGCTCAAGGCTCTCCCGGCTCAGGATCTTGAGCCACCTCTACACCTGCCTCGTCTTTGTCCTGGGTTGGGTTTTTTTCAGATCTGCCGACATGGCGCAAGCGGTCGATTACCTGAAAGCCATGTCTGGTCTCAACATGGTAGGCGTTGCGCAGCCTTTCTCAGCTTTGATCGATGCCAAAATAATAACGTTGCTGCTTGTCGGGATGATCGGCAGCACGCCCGCAATGAGAGATTTAGTCAGACGCGTTATCTCTCTCACTGAAGAGAGGTTGTCTTTAATGGCTGTCCGACAACTTATAGCCACCGCGGTGCTGTTAGGGATCTTTATAATCTCCTTATCTGCCACGTCCTACGATGTTTATAAGGCATTCATATACTTCAAGTTTTAGGCGGTAGTCCGCGGAAATGACCGACAAGAGCACGAAAACCCAAAGAATATTTTCCCTCGCGACAGTCTGTTTGCTGATAATCCTCTTGGGCCTGCCCTTTTTTCAGACGAGCCTTCGCATGTTTCCTGACCTGAAGAGTGAGGAGAATAGGGTCCTGGCTCCCAGGCCTGCGTTGAAACCGGGAACTCCCTCGACTTTCTGGAAATATATCCAGGATTATCAAAACTACTTTAACGACAATTTCGGCTTCAGAAATCGACTTATTCAAATCAACAGTTTTATCAATCTGAAGATTTTTGGCGTTTCTCCCACGCCGCTACCGGATGTTGTCGTCGGGAGAGACGGGTGGCTCTTTTACAATGTTGCTCATGACGGCTCGAGCCTTGAAGACTATTACGGTTTAGCCGGGTTCACCTCACATCAACTATCAGCGATCAAGGAAAATATGGCAAGGCTGAGAAGGGAAGCCGCCTCGAGGAATATTCTGCTTATTCTGGTTATCGCACCGAGCAAACATACGGTTTACGAGGAATATCTTCCAACCCGGGTGTCCATGATGAAAGGTGCCCCATCGCGGGTTGACCAGCTATGCAGCGCGTGGGGCAGGGATGATACCCACGCGTGTTTTATTGACGCGCGCACACTCCTGACAACGGAAAAAAAAGAGCTGAGCTATCCGCTCTATTACAAAACCGACACCCATTGGAACAACCTGGGTGCCTTCCTGGTTTACCGCGAAATCATGAAAGAGGTGAAGATCAGGTACCCCGAGGTGAAGGCGCTCACTCTTGCGGATTTCAACCTTTCCTCGACACGGGTCCCCGGTCGTGACCTGGCGGGAATGGTGAATATGACTGGTCTTATGTCTGATACGGAAGTGACGCTCAAGCCTCTAAGGCCCACTGTTGCCAGGCAGTCAAATGCTCCGTACGCTTTTCGCACCGCAATCAGGAGCGAAATGACAGGCTCTATGGGCCCGTACGTGGTGGCGTTCGGGGATTCTTTTCTACCATATCTGGTCCCCTATCTTTCGGAAAGCTTTTCCAGGGGGCTCTACCTCGCCGCGCCGCTTACGGTAGACTTTTCAGTTATAGACAAGGAAAAACCCGATGTGGTCATTGTGGAACTGGCTGAACGATACGCGGGGAGCCTCAAAATTGCATGGCCCCATACCTCTCCTCAAAATCAGGACCAAGCGCAAAGGTGGGTCTTTCCCTCGCCATGAATCTTCCCATCGACCTGTGACATAGGGCTTGCGCAAGTTACCATTAATTGGTATACGTAGTAGTCTATGCGGGCCGATGGCAAGAACAACATCCTTACGCTGCTGCTATGCTTTTTCTTATGCACCTTCGCGGCTGTCCCCACAGGCCGCGCAGCAGGGCTCTTCTCCGAGGTTACCTTCACCGGTTACGGGTGGGGGAAGCCGGAGGTGACCGTAACCATAAACCCGAAGCCCGGGGCTGAAACATTTGCTGAAGATGTTGTGACTGTCGTCGCAGAATGGAACAACATTCTCCAGAGGATACGCGGGGCACCGGCCCTCACCGTTGTTTCCGGCGCTAAAGCCGATATCATAGTGATCATCTCGCCGACGTCAGGCGAGCAGCTGGGGTCTGCGGCACTCAGTTCCGCCGTCCAGAACAGCTGCGTGCTCAGCGGAGTAACCATCCTCCTCCATACAAAGGCTCTCAACCGGACCTATTCCCACGCTGGCCTGCGCAATGTCGCGCGCCACGAGTTCGCGCACGCTCTCGGACTCGGCCACAGCAATGACAAGAACGAGCAGATGTTTCCCTATGCTGATGAAGACATTTTTTTTGGAGCGGAGGATATCCATCCGTCTGAGTGTGAAGCGAAGGGGCTCTCGCTCATGTATCCTATGAGGCCTTACTGCATCATGCCGGAGAAAGTTAATTGCTTTTAGAGAAGAAATGACTGAGAAAACTATTTTTGCAGAATTGGATCCGATGTTCCACCCGGGGTCGTTAGCGGTCATCGGCGCTTCAGGAAAACCGGGTAAAATCGGACGCGTGCTCATGGATCGTTTACTGGAAACAGGGTTTCAAAAGCTCTATCCTGTGAACCCCGGAGAGAGTGAGATCCTGGGAATAAAAGCTTACCGGAGCATCTTAGAAATTCCCGATGCGGTCGATATGGCCATCGTCCTTACCCCTACTGATTCGGCGCTCGCAGCCGTAACGGAATGCGCTGAGAAAGGCGTGAAGACGATTGTGATCACTACTTCCGGCTTCGGAGAGGCAGGCGAAAAAGGAAAGGCAGTGCAGCAGGAGATGGTCCGCGTCGCGCGCGCGGGCGGCGCCCGCGTAATAGGACCGAACTGTGTCGGGATCTATTGCCCCGCGTCGAGGCTGCCCTACCTCTTGGGGGCTGGCACGGCACCCGGTTCGGTGGGCGTGGTTTCCCAGAGCGGTTTTTTTGCTGATTACCTGACCTTGACAGCCACCGGCAACGGCATCCGATTCAGCAAAGCGATCAGTTGCGGCAATGAATCCGACCTTACGGCAACAGACTTCCTGGAGTACCTGGGGGAAGATCCTGAAACGGAGACTATCGTTGCTTACCTTGAAGGCACTGCAGACGGCAGGAGATTCTACCATGTTGCGAAGGAGGCATCGAGAAAGAAGCCGATCATCCTCTGGAAGGGCGGCCTCACGGAGACCGGAGCCAGAGCAGCTATATCTCACACAGGTGCTTTGGCCGGCTCAGGCCGGATCTGGGAAGGAGCGCTGAGACAAGCAGGAATCGTCACTGTTGCAAGCTTTGAAGAGGCGCTCGACTGTCTCTATGCCTTTCATCTTCAGCCGCTACCAAGGGGGAAGCGAATCGGGATCATTAGTGGACCGGGCGGGGCCGCAGTAGGCACCACCGACAGGTGTTTTCAGCTCGGGCTGGAGGTGCCGCAGTTTTCGCAGGATACGATCGAAAAGCTCCGCAAGGCGATGCCGCCGGTCGGGGGTAGCATCAACAATCCCATCGACCTGAGCCTGGCTTCGATGGTATCGCCTCGCATCTGCAAAGATGCACTCATTATTGCGACGGAGGATGAGAACATCGACATGCTGCTCGTCATCTCGGTTGTGGGAGGGGAGTTGCTCCGAGACCTCATGTTGGAGGCACTGGCCGAGATGAGAGATAAGAAACCGTTTGTCGTGACCGTCATGGCGGGAAGGACGCAGTCAGTGGCCCAGGACCTAGGGTTGCTTCTCGCGAGCGGCATCTCTGCTTACCCCGATGCCTCAAGGGCAGCCAAAGCTCTGGCCAGGCTATCCGAATATGCGCGCATCCGGGAATCCCGGCCAGCGGTAGAAGGGGAGAGAATCGCGACGAAGGACACGATGCGGGGCGCGAATAGGCTTGATGTCATCGAAACGGCATTAAAGCAAGGCAGGACAACTCTTTCCGAACATGAGTCGAAGGAAATATTGCGCGCCTATGGAATTCCGGTCACGAGGGAAGAGGAGATATTTGATGAACGGAGACTTGGTGAATCCCTGGCCCGCATAGGGTTTCCTCTCGTCATCAAAGCCAGCGGCCCCAGCGTGAGCCACAAGACCGAACAAGGCCTTGTCCATACGGGCATCCGCAATGAGCATGAAGCTGTGACCGCATTCAGGAGCATCATGAACAGAGCCGAAAAAGAAGGTCTGTCCGTGCTGGTTCAGGAGATGGTCGAAGGGAGAAGGGAGCTCGTCGTGGGTCTCACAAGGGATGCGCAGTTCGGCCCCTGCGTGATGTTCGGTCTTGGAGGCATCTTCACCGAGGTCTTGCAGGATATCGCGTTTCGTGTGGCGCCGATCGAAAGGACCGACGCTCTCGAGATGCTAGGCGAGATCAAAGCGAGAAAAATCCTGGAAGCATTTCGCGGTATGCCGGCCGCAGAGATTGATCGGCTTGCTGACATCGTAACGAAAGTCAGTCGCATCGGGATAGAGCAGCCCGCGATCAAAGAAATCGACATTAACCCCGTGATACTTTCCCAACGGGGACCGGTTGCTGTTGATGCACTAATCGTGTTGAATCGGTAAGCGCCTGTTCAGGTCACGCTTCACCGGCCGCGACGAGTAGTGCGGCCCGAATCCCCAACTGTTTCCTCATCTCCAGGGCATGAACTTATCTCGCCATCAGGAAACGATATGATACTTATTGTAATACATTATTAGCCATTTAGATTTATTAAGGTGATATAAAGTATCTTTTAGCAACTCTTTGTCCTTAAATTAAGAACTTATGAATTATCATGTGATGCCTTAATTAATAGTGCGATAGATAATGAAAGATGGGGATAGGAAGTTGATCTGAGTGGCAGTTTACCTCGCCCGAGGCAGCTTCCCACAAAATCCCTTGACACCCAGCCACTTATAGCGTACCATCCATAGAAGCCCCATCCGCCCTGCCCTTCGGCATCGATCCAAGATGAGAATTGGAACCGCACGAGGGCAGGCTCCGAGCGGGACCGCGCATGGGTATTCCCACGCCATCATAACAAAGGAGGAGATATGGTACGCAAGGCAATGATCCTCGGTCTTATGGTGCTTCTGGTTTCGGTTTCGTCGCTTTCTGCCGCAGACACGCCGATTAAGCTCAAATTCGCAAACTATTTCCCCCCGACGCACAAGAATTCAGCAGTTTTTGCCGAATTTTCTCAGGAGATAAACAAGAAGTCCGGGGGCAAGGTCGAAATCTCCTATTACCCGGGCGGTACGCTGCTTAGCGCGCCGAAGATGGCAGCCGGTGTTGCCACGGGCATTGCGGATATCGGGCTCTCGCACTTCGCTTACTCCAGGGGCCGTTTCCCCGTGATGGAGGCAGTCGAGCTTCCCTTAGGCTTCCCGAGTGCCTGGGTGGGTGCTGGCGTTGCTAATGACTTTTACGACAAGTTCAAACCGAAGGAATGGGACCAGTTTCACCCGCTGGTCTTCTGCGCTTCGACCCCAAACGTGATCGGGACCCTGACCAAACCGGTAAAGACCCTGGAAGACCTGAAAGGACTCAAAATCAGGGGCACCGGACGGATCGGTGATATCGTGAAGGCCCTCGGGGCGACGCCCATGCCCATCGAGATGGTCGATCTGTATGAGTCCCTGCGCCGCGGCGTGGTCGACGGCAATTTAGGATCGGCCGAGCAGCTCGAGGGCTTCAAAATAGGCGAGCTGATCAAGTACGTGACAGCCTCGTGGAAGACCGGAGGCTGCTTCGGCTTCTATGTGACCATGAGCAAGCATAAATGGGACGCGCTCCCACCCGACATGCAGAAGCTCTTCACGGAGGTCTCTAACGAGTACAAGGATAAGTGGGGGATCGCCTTTAACGGCATCGACTTTGGGGGAATAGAGTACCTGAAGAAAAATGGTGGACAGGTTATCAATCTCTCCGATGCCGAAACAGCCAAGTGGGTAAAGGCTGTTCAGCCCGTGATCGCTGACTACAAGAAGGACCTCATGGGCAAGGGCTACAAGGAACAGGAAGTTGACGGCTGGATCGCCTTCATCAAAGAGCGCACCGAGTACTGGAAGGCCCAGGAAAAGGCACGAAAGATACCGAGCGTTTACGAGTATTAGGGAGTTGTGTCGAACCTTTCTTGACATAATTCCGAGTTGTCATTCCCGCGAACCGGGGAATCCAGATTGAAAAGACTGGATTCCCCGGTATCGAGTACGGCGCAGGCTTGGTCAAGCCCGGAATGACAAACAAGGGTAAGGGCCTAAGGGATTTGAAAGTCTGTGAATTAGGAGGAAAGCATGGCTGTTGAAGGATTTGAACCGTATAAACCTGAAGATGCTAAGAAGTACAGCAGGCTCAGGTGGTGGCTAGGCATGACCTGGGGAGACATGTTTAACAAGGCGACCGACCTCTATCCGGCCAAAATAGGACTCGTCGACGACACGACGCGCTTTACGTATAAGGAACTCCGTGAAAAGACCGACCGCGCGGCGATCGGCTTTATGCAGTTGGGCATCAAGCAACAGGACTTCGTGCTTTTGCAATTACCCAACTGGCATGAATTCGTCATCTCCTTTTTTGCCTTACAAAAAATCGGTGCGATCGTTGTGCTGCTCATTTCACGCCACGGCATCTCGGAGGTCAATTATCTTTCCAGTTTGACGAATCCAACCGCATGGATTCTGCCCGAACAGTACAGAAATATCGACCACAACTCGCTCATACAGGGTGTCACAGCCGAAACAAAAAGCCTGCGCCATATTGTCTCGGTGAGGGCCGCAGACAAGAGCCGATTCGTTACGCTGGAGAGCCTCATTGAATCGTCGAAACTGAGCCCCTCGAACCTGCAAGCCCTCGAAGAGAGGCGGCCCGACCCCATGGAAGTATCGATAATCAGTCCCACCGGTGGTACCACAGGTCTGCCAAAAGCTGTTCCTCGAACGCATAATGACTTCATCGCTTACATTGAGTACCACTCGAAGGCATGGGAGATCACAAGTAACGACGCACTGCTCACGGTTGCCCCGGTGAGTCACAGCCAGGGAATGCACGTTGGTCTCGGTGGAAGCTTCTTTAACTACGGAAAATACGTCTTGAGTGATTCCACTGACCCGGACGATATATGCAAGGTCATAGAGCGCGAGAAGGTTACCGCCTTTCCCACGGTGCCGGCCATTGTCCAGAGGATTGTGAGCCTGGAGAACTTGAAGCAGTATGATCTCAGCTCTCTCAAAAAGATTTACTGCGGTGGTGCACCCAGCACTCCCGAACTCGTCAAAGCGGTATACGAAAAGCTTAACTGCAAATTCGTCAATGCCTTTGGCTCCTCTGAAGGCATGAGCTCCATGACGCGTCTTGGCGACGATCTGGAAACGATTTGTACTACGGTGGGCAGGCTGGACTGCCCGTACAACCAGGTGAAGGTCATTGATCAGTATGAGAATGAACTGCCGCGCAACAAAGAAGGAGAGATCGTTTACAAGGGGCCGACAATCTTCACCGGTTATTTGAAGTCAGCCGAGGAGAATAAGAAGAATTTCACCAAGGACGGGTTCTTTAAGACCGGCGATCTGGCGAAGATCGATGAAAACGGGATCATAAGGATAACCGGCAGGATCAAGGACACGATACTCCGGGGTGGAGAAACAATCAGCGCCGGGGGCATTGAGAAGCTGGTACGCACTCATCCGTCTGTGGCCGACGTGGCGGTAATAGGGATGCCTGACAAGGCTCTCGGCGAGCGAATATGCGCCTACATTCAACTTAAGCCGGGCGCAACTCTCGCATTTGATGAGCTCATCGCGCATCTTAAGAGCGTTGGCGCGTCCGTGCTTCAAATGCCGGAGCGTATCGAGTTCGTCGAGAGTATCCCGCTGACCAAGGTTAACAAGGTCGATAAGAAAGCGCTGACGGAGGATATCAAGAAGCGGTTGGGCATAGCCTAGCCGATCGCAGTAAGCTGTGAGCTGTAAGCAGTGAGCAGTTGACCGTTTTTTGTGTTACTGCTCACTGCTTACTGTTTACTGCCTACTTGAGTACTATCTTTCCCTTTGGCTCCGCAACGAATCTCCCGATTACCCAGCAGGAGACACCGAGGTCAGCTGCACGCTTCTCGAATTTTGAGAGGTCATCCGGATGTATTGCGATCAGCAGGCCTCCTGACGTCTGCGGATCAAAGATCAGATCGTAAAAGAAGCCCTGTGGCTCGCCTACGACACACCTGGAGTAGAAATCCCGATTTCTATACAATCCTCCAGGCATAAAACCGGCCTTTGCCAATCCCTTCGCCTCCTCAAAATAGGGGAGTTTTTGGAGGAAAAGCTCAGCGCCGATATATTCCTTGATCATCTCTGACAGGTGGCCAACGAGACCGAAGCCCGTCACATCGGTTGCCGCGTGGGTGCGCACTGCGCGCATCGCCTCGGCAGCGCCAGCGTTGAGGCTCGCCATCACGTCCGTCACCCGTTTTATGGAAGCCGGAGAGAGTGCATCACCCTTCAGCCCCGTGTTGAGAATACCGGTTCCCAGCGGCTTTGTGACAATGAGAAGGTCCTCCGGCAGAGCACCCTCGTTTCTCATTATCTTTTCCGGATGCACTATTCCCGTGACTGAGAGCCCGTATTTGATTTCGGGATCATCCACGCTGTGGCCTCCGAGAAGGCTCACCCCAGCCTCCCTGATCTTGTCGATTCCACCTCTGATGATTTCTTTCAGCACGTCGATGCCATGCTGCTTTGGCGAAAAACAGACAAGGTTCAAGGCCGTCTTCGGGACTGCGCCCATGGCGTATATGTCGCTGAAAGCATTTGCCGCGGCTATCTGGCCGAAGGAATAGGGATCGTCCACGACAGGGGTAAAAAAATCGACCGTCTGGACTATCGCGATCTCATCCGTAAGCTTATAAACACCCGCGTCCTCAAAGCCCTCTATGCCCACGAGCACGTTCTTGTCAGCAGGGATCTCGACCCCGCACAAAATATCGGCTAGGTCCGCCGGACCTATTTTTGCCGCTCAGCCAGCGGCTTTCACGCACTTCGTCAGACCCTTATCCATATTCACCCTCTCAAAGCATTAGTTTTTAATTGTACAATCCCGGCGCTCTTATGTAAAATAGAAAATTTATTGCCTGGCGCCAGAAACCCGTTGCGGGTTACGAGTTGCAAGTTACAGGTTAGGGAGGAGTATAAGTAATGGACCATTTGACGCTACGAACTCTTCTACGCACTGCCAAAGGAGAAGTAGCCCCCGATGTGATTATCAGAAGCGGTAGGGTTGTCAACGTTTTCACGAATCGTGTCGACGAGAACGTATCGATTCTCATCAAGGACGGGTTCATTGCTTCCCTCGAAAATGATGCCGGTGAGCCTTCAGGAGTCCCAGTGATAGACGCTGATGGCCTCTATCTCTGCCCGGGCTTCATCGACTCCCATACGCACCTGGACAGCATGCAGCCGTTCTACGGGATCGTACCGTACGCGATACGTGGCGGCACAACCACGGTTGTCAGCGAGTGCGCCATTGTTGCCCAATCCTGCGGAATATCGGCACTTCATTCTTTCATCGACAGTACCAGGGGCTATCCCCTTCGCTGCTACTTCCTCGCACCGGGGCTGACCCCCACCTTCCCCGCCCTCGAGCGTGCAAGGGGCATATCCTTCAGAGACTTCTCGAACCTTCTCAAGCGCGACGACTTTCTCGGGATCGGTGAGGGATACTGGACACGGCTGATAGAAGGTGACGACAGAGTCCTCAAACAGGCCGCCCTGGCGATCTCGTTAAGGAAGACCCTCGAAGGCCACGCAGCGGGTGCTCGCGGCAATAAACTTCTCCAGTACATTACGACGGGTATCACCTCGTGCCACGAATCGACAACGTCCGAAGAGGCCCTTGAAAAGCTTCGCTACGGCATTTACGTCATGTTACGGGAAGGGTGGGTCAGAAAAGAACTGAAAGAACTCTCAGCGCTCAAAGAAACAAACGTTGACGAGCGCAGGCTCATTCTTGCTTCAGACGTTTTTGATCCTGTCATGCTCGTGGAAGAGGGGTACATGGACGTGATCGTCAGAACAGCAATCAGCTTTGGCTTCAGCCCTATGCGTGCGTTGAAGATGGCGACTATCAATCCTGCAGACTATTACGGGCTTCGCCTTCTCGGTGCCATAGCGCCTCTGCGGTATGCTGATATTCTCTTCCTCGACGATCTGGCCAAGGTCTCCATAAAGAAGGTTATGGCTAACGGCCACATGGTCTACGAGGGTGAAAAGTTTCTCCCGGAGATTGAGCCATATCGCTATCCTGCTGCCACGAAAAAAACGATAACGACCCAAAAACTGAGAGAAGAGGATTTTCGCATAAAGGCCCGTGCCGCGAAGAACCGCGTGCGCGTCATAGAGATCGTCAATCCCACCATAACGAAGGAGTCAATCGTAACACTAGGTACAGCTGCAGGTTACCTGGAGAAGGACCTGACAAATGATATCATCCCCGCTGCTGTCATCCACCGGAATGACAAGAAAAAGATGGGTAGGGGTTTCATACGCGGGACCAATATCAAAGAAGGGGCGTTTGCAACAACCGTCATCTGGGACACGTCCAACATACTGGTAATAGGGAGCAGCGAAAGAGACATGACGGTGGCTGCCAACAGGCTCATTGACATTCAGGGTGGCCTGGTCATAGTCCGACAAGGCAAGGTGATATACGAATTCCCTATGCCGGTTTACGGCGTCATACCGCCCTACGGCATGGAAGAGATAAAGAACAAGATTAAAGCGCTTGATGAAAAGGTGAAGGAGATCGGGAGCGCATTCGACAGACCGTTCCTTACCTTGCAGACAATACCGTTCACAGGTCTTCCCCACCTGCGAATAACCGATAGAGGACTTGCCGACATTAAGCGCCGGAAACTGGTCTCACTCTTCGTCGACTGACAATTAGCGTTTATTGATAAGGTTCGTTGTTGCTGCGTTGCTCCCGACATGAATCCGAATCGGTATCACACCGATCCGCTCTCATGAACTTCGCAAGCAGTATCATCGGTAGACCTCGATGAAACTGACGAACGAGACCGCCTTTTCCGCGGTATTGTCAGAATCACTCATGATGCCAAGACTTGCCCTTGCCGGGGGATCGGCGCGGAACAGCCTCCTGTAGTCCTCTACTATATCGATCTGCTCCTCCTGCCATGTCCCTACCCTCTTTGCTCCGCTCTGCAAGGGCACTATCTTCACCTTGTCTGTGCGCGGGCTGTTGATAAAGGGCAGATCCCACACAACGCTGGACCAGACATAGTTAATCGCGCTGTGAGGTGGATACTCGCCGTAAATAGCTTTTGCCAATCCGTACTTGACCTTGTCGAGGGCTCCGGCCTTTTGCGGGTCATATTCAAAGAGCACATATATCCTGATGGGGTAGTCGTCACTCGCTTTGGTGCGTCCATCTCCTTTTTCATAAGCATTGCTTATCTTCCATCTCCAGCGCATCTTCGGATAGTCATACACGTTGAAGGTCCCTTTGTAAACAAGGCCGGATGCTGACGCATTGCTTTCAGCACGCAGGTAACGCTCGCCATCCTTTGATTCAATACTGTAAACCGTATGCTTTTCAATTTTAGGAAAGTGGAGCGGTTTCCAGCTGTCGAGGGTCCCGAATTCTTCGCGGAGAAAAACTTTGCGCTCCTCCGCTGCCGCAGGGGAGATCCCCGGTAAGAAGAAAGTCATGAAGAAAAGGAGGCAGGCGCCGGCCGTTACGGAAGACATTGCGCTCGATATTGTCACGCGAGGCCGGCCCCCATCAATCTCCTTGCCTCTTCGAGAATGGCCGCCATCAAAGGTCCGGCTTGCGCGCGAATCACGAGATCAGCGAGATCATCGAGAGGCGTCTCATCCCGGTTGATGATCACGAGCTTTGCGCCACTCCGTTTTGCAATAAGGGGCATGGATGCTGCGGGCTGGACCACGAGCGACGACCCGACCACGATGAAGAGGTCGCAAGCTGCGGACCGTCGATACGCCTCTTCTGTTTCGCGCTCCGGCATAGGCTGGCCAAAGGAGATGGTGGCGGGTTTGAGAAACCCTCCGCAACTGTCGCAGCGCGGCGCCTTCTGCCCCTGACGCACCCGCTCCTGAATTTCATCCCGGTCATAGCGCTTTTTGCAGCTCAGGCAGGAGACATACAGGGCCGTACCATGAAGCTCAATGATCTTTCCTTCTGAATTTCCGGCCTTGTGATGGAGCCCGTCAATGTTCTGCGTGATGACGCAGTCCAGCTTGTTCAGAAGTTCCAATTCGGCGATGGCCAGATGGGCTGCATTGGGATGGGCCTTCTTCATCGGTTCGTACATCTCGGTTGCCATCTGCCAGTACTTCTCCCTGGACGCTTCGCTGGCGAGGAAGTTCTGGAAATAAAAGTCCTCAGGGTTGTACCGGTCCCAGACGCCGCCCGGGCTCCTGAAGTCAGGTATCCCCGACTCCGTGCTGAGACCAGCGCCGGCAAAAACGACAACTGCTTTTGCACCTGAAATCCACTGGGCTGTCCGGTCAATGAGCTCCTTCATCCGTTCCTCCGTCCTCTCGTCTATCTGGTCTATTTAGTCTATCTGGTCATCTAGTCTATCTGGTCATTTGGTCATTTGGTCTTTTTACTCTTCAGACGAGACGGACGAGATAGACCAATTAGACTAAATAGACCTGATTGCGTTACGTAAACAGCATTTCGATCAGCCTCGGGCCGGGTTCTGCCAGTCCGATGCGCAGCTCGCGGGCAAGCCCTTCAACCGTGTCGACAGATGAGGCAGGCACGCCGAATCCATTCGCAATGCTCACCCAGTCGATGGGTGGAGCATTTAACTCTGTCAGGGCACGCGCATTATCGCCAAGAGATGTAATGCCTGCCCGGGTAAGTTCGAGCTGTACAATTCTGTAGCTCCTGTTGGAACAGATCAGGGTAATGACGTGCAGCCCTTCCCTCGCCTGAGTCCAGAGAGCCTGTACTGTGTAAAGGGCGCTTCCGTCCGCCTGGAGATTGATCACGGTCCTGCCGGGACTGGCAATAGCAGCACCCGTAGCGCACGGCATTCCGTACCCGATGGAGCCCCCTGCTATAGTCATGAAGCTATGCGGGGGAGAAGATGCGGTGAGCGGATAGTATGTGAATCCGCTGCTAATTGCCTCATCCACAATAATCGCCTGCTCCGGCTGGAGCGCAGCGAGCGTGAGGCAGGCCTTTTCCGCTGTCAGCTCGCCGTTGGGGAGGTGAGCGGCGGGACTTCGGGCTTCCTGCATGATCGGGCGGGCAGAGGCACCGAGTGCGTCGGCAAGGGCCTCGAGTGCCTCGACAGGATTCTCTCTTGCGCCGCACAGATAGAACTTTTCCTGTTCGTCACTCAAAATGTGACTCCTGATGCCTGGATAGCCGAAGAATGTCACCGGCTCGTGCGCACTCACGATCACGACCACGTCATACTTTGACAACGTCAAGATCGCCTCTTCGGGGAAATAGGGTATGCGCTGCACGTCGGGCAAGCCGGCGCCACGTTCCCCGCAAGAAAAAAAGGTCGGCGCAAAAAGGTCACTTCCCGTTTTCGCCCGGATTCGCGAAGCGGCTTTCAGGCCTGGCCCGCTCAGCGCCCGCCCGTCCAGCAGGAGGACAGACTTTCGTGCGGCTCGAAGACGCTGAGCTGTTTTTTCAATTTCATCTGAGTTAATCGGATCGAATGCAAAATCAATGCTGCCTGTCTTCGTATCCGTAGCTTCAGCCAGTTGAACGTCATGGGGGACGATGAGACTCGAAATCTGTCCAAACCGAGATGCATTAATCGCTGCACTCATATCCTGAGAGAGGCTCTCGACTGATCCCGCTGTCCGCACCCAGCCCGACACGGTGCGGGTCAAGGCTTCAACGTCCATGGCGAGCGGCGGGTCCGCTTGCAGATGCCACGTGGCGTGCTGACCGATAACATTCAGAAGGGGTGTCGCGGCCCTCCGTGCATCGTGCAGATTTGCAATGCCGTTCGCGAATCCGGGACCCAGATGCAGAAGCGCCATAGCGGGCTTGCACGTCATCCGGCCGTAGCCGTCCGCAGCGCCTGTGCAGATGCCTTCAAAAAGACCAAGGATCGCCCTGATACCTTTTACAGCATCAAGCGCCATGACAATCGGTATTTCCGTCGTGCCCGCATTGGCAAAACAGACCTCTATGCCGCATGCCTTGGCTGTTGTTATCAGGAGCTCTGCCCCGTTCACGACTTACTCCTGTTCCTACGTGCAATCTCTCCCGAAATAGATTGGTAGACAGAGGCCATGCAAACTGCGAAGGATGAATCGGAGAATCGTGGGTAGACAGAATGCGTCATGCGGCTTCCGGAGCCCCGGATTCAAGAACCCGCAGCAGTTCGTCAAGAAACTCGACTTGTCCCTTTATAATCTTCTCTCTGGCAGTCTCGATAGTAAACCATTCTGCCCGATCCACCTCAGGGAATTCCTGTTGCTTGCCCGATTGGGGAGGCCACTCCACAGAGAAGGTATTACTCTTGACCTTCTTCGCATCCAGGTCTCCCTCAAAAGCCCAGGCATGAATCAGCTTACCGCTTGGCTGCCTGATTGCGCCAAGTCGGACGAATTGGCCCGTAGGCAGAAAACCCGTCTCTTCCTCAAACTCGCGTCGGGCCGCTTTCAGCGCATCTTCATCCTCGCTGAATTCTCCTTTGGGCATAGACCATGAGCTAAGATCCTTCTTGGCCCAGAAGGGACCGCCAGGGTGTACCAGCAGAACCTGAACGCTCTGGCCCCGTTTGCGGTACATCAGAAGACCGGCACTCTGCTTTGTCGTCACTCCGTACCCCTTAGATACCCCAGCCACCGGAAACCGTTATGCTCGTTCCCGTGATGAAGGATGCGTCATCCGATGCGAGAAAGGCAATGACCCGTGCTACTTCTTCGGCTTCACCGATCCTTCCAAGCAACGTTTGCTCGATTATCGGAGTCCTGTATTTTTCGGGCATCTTTTCTATGGTGGGCGTCCGAATGAGCCCGGGCACGACTGCGTTCACTGTCACGCCATCCGGTCCCCCTTCGCGCGCCGTGGTCTTTGTCAACCCTATGACTCCGGCTTTTGCCGTGGAATAGGCTACTTCCCCCTTTGCTCCGGAAAGGCCGTAGACAGAGCTTATGTTAACGATGCGTCCCCACTTACGGGCACGCATGTCAGGCAGCAACAGCTTGATCAGGATAAATGGTACGCCCACGTGTATCCCCAGAACGGCATGGAAATGGTTTTTGTGGACTTTTGAGGTGACGCCGGGTTTGTCAAAACCGGCATTGTTTATAAGAATGTCGATTGCCACTTCCCTTTTTATCTTTTCAATCAAGACCTCAAGCGACCTTGTCCGGGTCAGATCGATTACATGCGCGATTACGTCGCAGCCCTTGTCGGTGAGAGCTTGAGCCACACGGGGAAGGGTCTTCCTGTTCTTGTCCAGCAGAACAAGGCTGGCTCCCCTCTCCGCAAAAACTTCCGCGCACGCTCTACCAATGCCCTGGCCTGCTCCGGTTATCAACGCAGTGTGGCCCGTGAGATCCATAATCGCGCCTCTTGTGGGTGACGTTTAGTAGAGAGCCGATATGGCTATTTTATCGAAATCATCCTGAAGTTACAAGAAATTGTGAACAAAACTGCAAACAGAGGTTCCTAAGCTAACAAAAGCATCATACGTTATGCCAAGTCGGATTCATCTGCAGTGCGAGGCGAGGACGACGAGCCGACGCAGGCGTACTATAGTACGTCGAGGAGTGCGAGGAGGAGGCAACGAAGGAATGCAGATTAGGCCGACTTGGCATCACTGTGTGTTCAGGAACGCGATGAGATCGAATACCTGGTCATCCGTCAGTTTTTCTTTGAATGAGGGCATCTCTCCGTACGGGCATCTGAGCTGTCTGAAAATATTCTCAGGGATTGCAGGCCAATCGCCAACGGGGAGCGTCTTTCGCTTCAATATCCCTTTCAGCCCGGGACCCACGAGCGTCTCGGTGCCAAGCACATTGTGGCAGTACATGCAGCTTGCCTCAAAGAGCTGTTTCCCTTTCGCAACGCTTGCCGGCTCTGTCCTCACCGCAATCGTGGGAATAGCGACATCGCACGCAGGGGCCGGCTTCGCCGGTCCCATCACCTTGATAATGTACCCGAGCAGTTCCTTCGCCTGCGGGTCAGAGACCCTGGCTGAAGGGAACGGGGGCATGGGACCCTTGGCGCCGTTGTCTAGTCTCGGGTCGCGTATCCAACGGATAAACGTCTGCAGGTCTTTCAACTCGTCAGAGCCCCGAAGTTCTGCCTTCGGGTCTACTATGTTTCCCCCGTAGGGATGGCAGCCGCTGCAATCGGCACGGAACAGTTTCTCGCCGGTTCTCAATTCCGCCGGACCCACAGGGACCTTGCCCGAGTAAACGAGTTGACCGCCGAAAAATCCGAGTCCCAACACGATCACCAAGCAGAGGGTGTACATGCCTGCAACACCCGATGAAGTTCTTTCGTTACCTCTACCGGCCACGAGGGATATGATGGCCAAGATCAGGAGAATGCCCGCGAGTACAAGCTTTGTCTTGATCGGGCTGAGCCACCCACCTGCGTAAAAGTGCTGCCAGTCCATGTACCCGAAGAGCACCGTAGGGAATATGGAAATGAATGCGATGATCATGCAGTAACGAGCCGCTCTGCCTGCCATCTGAAGGCGGAACAGGAGCGATATCACTCCCAGCAGGAATGCGCCGATCACCAGCCCGACGGGTATGTGCGTGAAGGGAGGATGAATCGGGTGTGTATAACCGATAGCCTCGAGGAGCTGATAGAAGCGTTCCATTATTTCACCGCCTTTCTTTAATCTATTGATGCTTCCCTCTTTGTCAAGGTACGATGCAGAAAAATGTTGCGCTTCCTATTTTTGAGCACACCTTCATGGTCCCACGCCACGGCTGCCATTCGAGTCTTCTGTTCGTCGCGTTAAGAAAATGTGATAGAATGCCTGACCGGCCAGGAAAGTAGCAAAATTTAAACGGGAGCACATCTCGAGAAGCAGGATGGAACGATGACCTATGATTTTGATCAAGAGATAGAACGGAGGGGCACTGATAGCCACAAGTGGCGGAAATACGGCGACGATGTCATCCCCTTGTGGGTGGCAGACATGGATTTTGTTTCAGCACAACCGATCATTGAGGCTCTCCATAAGAGGGTTGCTCACGGGGTGTTCGGATACACTCAGGCACCCCGTGAGCTGAGCCTTGTCATCCAGGAACGGCTCAAACGCCTTTACGGCTGGGAGGTCAGAGAAGAGGATATTATCTTCCTGCCAGGCGTAGTTTCGGGACTCAATCTCGCATTTCATGTGTACGCAGAGCCGGGAGACGAGGTTCTTGTCCAGCCACCCGTTTACTCCCATTTTATACGTGATCCTCTCCTGCACGGCAGGGCCGTCATCGATCAATCACTGGTCGAAAAGGGGGATACCTACGAGATCGATTTCGACGCATTGGATAAGCCGATCACGGATCGAACAAAGCTCTTTATTCTCTGCAATCCTCACAACCCGGTAGGCCGGGTTTTCGCCACGAAAGAGCTGGAGCGGCTTGCTGAGATCTGCCTGCGACACAACATTATCATCTGTTCTGATGAGATTCACTGCGATCTCATCTACCCTGGCTACCGTCACGTACCCATTGCCACGCTGGGGCCTGAGGTAGAGAATCAGACGGTTACGCTCATGGCCCCCAGCAAGACCTTTAACGTGCCGGGTTTGGGTTGCGCATTTGCCATCATTAAGAATGAGACCCTCCGCAGGATGTGGATTTCAGGCAGCCAGGGACTCATCCCGCACGTGAATATTATGGGCTTGGTGGCTGCTCTGGCAGCCTACAGGGATGGGCAGGAGTGGCTCGATCAAGTGCTCTTCTACCTGAAGGGCAACAGAGATTTTCTGATGCAGCACGTACGAGAAAAACTTCCCCGTCTTCGGATGAAGAAGATGGAGGCAACGTATCTTGCCTGGCTCGATTGCAGGAATGCAGGCATCTCCGGAAACCCGTTCGAATATTTTCTCAGGGAAGCCAGGGTCGCCCTCAATGACGGAGCCGACTACGGAAAGGGAGGCGCAGGATTTGTAAGGCTCAACTTCGCCTGTACCAGAAGAAGATTGACCGAAGCGCTTGACCATATGGCAGCCGCACTAAAGTAAAAAAGTAATTGGACATGTACTTCCGTTTTCTGCGTGGCTTTGCGTCCGTCGGTCCCTCCTATTTGCCAGAGGCGCGCCTTAGTTTGTCTGGTTCATCCGGTTTCTCTTGTTTTTTTGGTTTCTCTGTTTTATCTGGTTTCCTGGTTCCTATAGTTCCACTCAGGTATTCCTGATCATAGCTCACCTGCTTCGATTCGGCGCTGCTTCAATTCTTCTCTCGCCACTACCTTGGCACTATTCAGGAAAAACCATTCGTCCACGACTTGTTCGAGTCTCACAGCGGCTTCCTGAGCCGTTGAGAAAAACGACAGCGGCCAGGACCGGAGATCTCTTGCGTATCGCGTGAGCTTGTCAGCGTCTTTCACGACTTGATCGTTGATTGAGAGGGCAACAGGCCTGGTATCATGGCCCTCTATGATCTCCAGAATCTCAGCCGTCTTTGAGGTGTCGTACCCGACGTCGTTTAGTATTGCTGCGGCTAACCTGACGCCTTCTTGTTCATGCATACGGGTTATGTGTTGCTCCTTCCGGGGGCCATAAGCGCGAAGCACAAGCTCCTCAGGGAGAGAGTCATATCCTACGTCGTGGAGAATAACTGCAGGAACGACGATCTCCCTGTCAGCCTTTTCAATCTCAAGCAGTCTCATCGCAAACTCAACCGCAACGCGAGTGTGAACCTCGTTATCCCTCACCGTGAGAAAAGGCTTTGCGAGCCGGAATATTCTTTCCTCACCTCTTTTCAATCCGAGGCGCACCTTGAAACCGTTGCGCTCAGCCATTTGCTGATAGTCTCCTCCGCTCCGCGATAATGCGCGCGCAGACCTCTTCCTGCGTGAGTCGCGCACAGTCGACAGTTATATCGGCATACTTCCTGTACAAGGGGTGACGCTCCCGGAACAGGTCGGCAAAGGTCTGGTCAGGCCGTTTTGCAAGGCCTCGACTTTCAAAATCCCGAATCCTCAACTCCAACGTGCCGATATCCACGTCGAGAAAGACAACGAGGCCGGCACGCTTCAAGTGTTCCATGGCTGCATGACTGTAAACAGCGCTGCCTCCGGTGGCGATAACGTGATGCCAACAGTCAAGGCGGAGAAGTAGTTCCTGCTCTATTTTGCGCAAGCACATGTAGCCGTCAGTATCGACTATCTCTTGCAAGGACCGACCCTCCGCTGTTTGAATGAGAACATCTGTGTCAATGAATCCGCAGGAAGTCAGCTTTGCGAGAATCACACCGACCGTGCTCTTGCCTGAGCCGGGCATCCCGATGAGGATTATGTTCGATTTTATTTCCTTCATATATATGGGACTCGCTTTTGAAGATGATACGGCACCAGGAAGTACCTTAGGTTGCGCAGGGAGTTTACTACAGGGTCAGGGTGAATTCAAATACCGAGAAACGTCGCTTATAATTTCTTGCTTTTTTTTGCGTTGTGTGTAATACTGGCGACGATTGGGGGGTTCCGCAATCGCCATAAAACGCAGGAGGTAGTTGGAAATGCCGAAGGGTACGGTAAAGTGGTTCAACGAGTCGAAGGGATATGGGTTCATCCAGAAAGAAGAAGGTGGAGACATCTTCGTTCACTACACCGCGATTCAAGACAGTGGTTTTAAAACCCTTTCCGAAGGTCAGCAGGTGACCTTTGATATCGTGGACGGCCCGAAAGGCCCTGCCGCGGCGAACGTCCAAAAAGTCTAGACAAGGGAAAAGCCCTCAGTACGGGGGCTAGTCTCTTCAAGGACGAGAGTCTCGCGGTTTCATATGACAGGCCTGCCTCTTGACACGTGTTGCAAGGCCGAGGGATTTTTGCCTATCCTCCCGGTTGTCATGGTTTCCGTGCCGTAAGAGCCGCTACCCAAATCCGTTTTAAATTCCTGGACGGAAATTCTAGCCCGAAATCTCGGGAGTCTTATACCAATTTGCATTCAAGATGGAGACCGAGGCGAGGCCTGGGCTACGCAGGCGTACCTGGCGGTACGTCGAGTAAGAACAGGCCGACGGGCAACGAAGGTATACGCTTGAAGGCGAATTGGTATCATAGTCTCTGGATAAGGTAGAGAAACGTAGGTAACCTGCTGTGTGTCTTCAAGTCGTGAAATCTTCGCATGATTTCCCGCCGCCTTGCATCATCGACGCTCTGTTCATCCACGACAGGTGACAGGTACATCGCACCCTTGGCACGGATTGGGTCCAGCCTGTTTCTGGTTAGTTCCAGGAGCGAGTTGAAATGGTCCGCTGAGAATTGATCACTGAAGACAAAATTGGCGGTCACCTCTACCTTCTGGTACCTGCGGTTGATATCGAGCATCCTGGAGAATGCCTCTCGTACGGTTTCTACGGCAACGGGCCTTCTGAGCCCTCTCAATGTGGCACAGTCAGCCGCCTCAAGCCCTATGTTAATGAAGGTAGTTGAGTAGGGGAGGCTGTTCAACGTCTCGAACAGCTCATCTTCCGCGCCGATTATGGAAAGCGGGCTGCCGAAAAGAAAGAGCACGGGCTCCTTGACATAGGAGCGTTCTAGCTCGAACAGGTCATATGCCTTTTCCGCTGCGAAACGGACGAGGTCCCTCCCTGCTTGTAAGGCATCATGCTGCCCGAGAAAGACTGCGCTATAGTTTCGGAGGTCTTTACCGTAGAGTTGTTTCAGATGCTGTATCTGATCGAGTATCTCCGCCGGAGGCAAAGCCTTGAAGCCCCGCCCTGACTTGACCCTGCAAAAACCGCAATTCAGCAGGCAGCCCTCGGCTATCGTGATAGGGATTATTTCATAGTCAACGTGGCGGCTGTCTGGCGGCAGCACCGTTACCCGTCCCCTGATCAGATGATGGAGTTGGGCCGCCTTTGATCTCAGCATGCCCGGACTGTTCCGGGCTACGGAGAGGAGAAGCGCTTTCGCAGCCTCTGGCAGGGCGCGTGATATCAGCTCTCCAGCTTTACGCCTCAGAGCTGTCCAGGCGCTAATCACGCTCGTTAATCTGGTGCTTTCGAACGGGTTATCGCCGAGGATGGCATTGGATGGATAGGAGAGGTAAGGATAGTAGTATTCGCCCAGGAGATCGTAAATCCCTTTGTAGTCGCCTGAGGAGTAATAGACCCAGTCGTTACCGGCGGTCCGCTTCAGCCATTCTGCGGGATACGGCCAGGTGTTTCCTTTTCCCTCGACCAACTTGATCTGTCCCTCAAGGTTGAACTGAAAGGTATATGTCGATGTTCGTATTTCCGAAAAGCGGCCGTACCGGACCGGGTAGCTGAATGTGCCGAACCGCTCTACCCCCTGCTTCTCCGGGGTAATGATTAAATCGTCAATTTCGTAGGATCCCATCGCGTTATCCGAGCTGTTTTATGTTTTTCCCGTTCATACGACTTTTCTTGCGTTTGTAAAACGAATGATTATATCATATGCCAAACGGGAGGGGCTCATGAAGGTCGGGATAGTCAAGCACCAGATTTACCTCGAACACATCACCGATGATTTTCATCCTGAAAACCCACAAAGGCTGGTTCACATCTATACCATGCTTGAAGGGCTGGATCAGGATGGACTCGCGTACGTCGAGCCCCGCATGGCGACACACGAAGAGATCGCCCTGAACCATGAAGTGTCGTACATCAATTTCGTCGCTGAAACAAAAGGCAAGGTCCAAAGGCGCCTGGACCCTGATACGGTGACTTCTCCGAAATCTTACGAAGCTGCGTGCATGGCGGTGGGAGGGTTCCTGGAGTTGAGTGATGCGCTTTTTGCGGGCAAGATCAATAATGGGTTCGCTCTCGTGAGGCCTCCGGGCCACCACGCAGAACGTGGAAAGGCCATGGGCTTCTGCATTTTCAATAACATTGCGGTCGGGGCACGTTACCTCACCAGTAAGTACGGCCTCAAGAGGATCTTCATTGTGGATTGGGACCTGCATCACGGCAACGGCACTCAGCACAGCTTCTATAGTGATTCAGACATTCTTTATCTGTCTACGCACCAGTATCCGTATTATCCGGGGACCGGCTGGTATGATGAAATCGGGTCAGGGCAAGGCAAGGGTTACACGATCAATGTCCCCCTGTCTTATGGCATGGGCGATGCGGATTACGCACACGTGTTTGAGGAAATCGTGCTGCCCGTGGCGCGCAAATGGAAGCCGGAAATAATTCTCGTATCGGCCGGTTTTGACATACATCATAATGACCCCCTCGGTGGAATGTCCGTAACCGAAAGCGGTTTCGCGAAGATGACCGAATTGCTGATGCACGTTGCAGAAGAGGTATGTGAAGGAAAAATACTCTTTGCCCTTGAGGGCGGCTACGATCTTTCAGGACTGACCAACTCGGTGAAAGCAGTCATTCTGCAGCTACGCAAAACGCCGCTCTACGTCCAGAATATCAAGGAGAGTCCATCGAGCGCGGTACAGGAGACGGTGCAACAAGTAAAGAAGGTGCTCCAACCTCACTGGGGGGATTTTTAGGCTTTAGCTATCGCTTCCTTCAACTCCTTGCCAACCTTGAAATAGGGGAGTTTCTTTGCCGGCACCTCAACAACTTCGCCATTCTTAGGATTCCTGCCCTTGTAAGGTTTGTACTGCCTGACAGAAAAGCTGCCGAAGCCCCTTATCTCAACGCGTTCGCCGTTGACGATAGCCTTTTTGATGCTCTCTGTGACAGTGTCGACAACGACCTTGGCTACTTTCTGATTCATGCCAGTTTTCTCGGCGAGTTTGTTAACGATATCTGTCTTATTCATGGTAAAGCCCCTCCACTGCTATAGGTTGTCAATAACGTACTGATAAGCGTTTCTGAAAACTTTTAACCCTTCTCCCTCTTCCGGAAGATGTTCGCGCGTCCAGTGTGGATGCTGCGTGTAATGGACGAAGGCCTCGGGATGAGGCATCAAACCAAAGATTCTGCCTGACGGATCACACAGGGCAGCTATGGAATCGGCAGAGCCGTTCGGATTCCAGGGAAACTCTGTCGTTACATGTCCGTTCTCGTCAGCATACTGCATGGCTATGTGTCCGTCGTCTCTCAGTTGCTGCAGGGTCTCTTTTGTTTTCGTGACGAGCTTTCCCTCGCCGTGACGCACCGGAAGGTAAATTCTATCCATATCTTTTGTGAAGATGCAAGAGGAAAGTTGGTTTACCTTCAGCCAGACCCAGCGATCCTGAAACCTCCCTGAATCGTTAAAGGTGAGTGTGACGGACTGGTCGCCGTATTGGCCCGCGAGGGCGGGCAAGAGCCCGGTCTTTACGAGGAGCTGAAACCCGTTGCAGATGCCTATGATGATTTTCCTCTCTGCCACGAAGCGGACCAGTTCATCGAGGAAAGGCGCGTCAGTGGCCCGGGTCGCGTGCACTTTCTGATACTTCCATTTGACCGCCTGTGCCTTTGCCGAACCAAGATCGTCACCGTCGAGAAAACCACCCGGAAAGTTGAGAAACTGGTATTCATGGATGCTCCTGGTACCGTCCAGCAGGGAATTGATGTGGACGATTTCGGCGTCAAACCCAACAAGCCTGTTGGCATGGGCCGTCTCGAGTTCGCAGTTGATGCCGTTGCCCGACAGCACCAGGCTTTTTGGCTTTCTCCTTTTCACGCTGCTCCGTAACTGTGTAATCCGGAAAGGATAAAGTTTACACCAAAATACGTGAAAATAACACTGGCAAAGCCGATGATGGAAAGCAGGGCTATGCGCCTTCCCTTCCATCCCCGGGCGAAGCGCGCGTGCAGGAAAAGCGCGTAGAAAATCCAGGTGATCAAAGACCAGGTCTCTTTCGGGTCCCAGCTCCAGTACGACCCCCAAGCGTAATGGGCCCACACGGCGCCCGTGAGAATTCCCGCACTCAGCATGGGAAATCCCACCATTACAGACCGGTAGTTGAGCTCTTCAAGCCTCTCTTCCGGGGGCATAACGCTCTTCCAGTTGAAGATCGAAAAGAGTCCAGCAAGAAAGGAGACGGCGAACGAGGCGTATGCTATAAAACAGGTGAAGACATGTATGTGGAGCCAGTTGCTCTGCAGGGCAGGGATAAGCGGCTGGATTTTTTTGTCAACCGATGATGAGAAGGAGGCGTATCCCATAAAGCCCAGAGCAATGAGGCAGGCGAACATGGTGAGCAACGGAAACCGCAGCCTCTTCTTCATGACGATGACTATGAGCGAGATGCACCATCCGTAAAAAATGAGCGACTCATAAAAGTTGGAGAGGGGCGCATGGCCGATGGAGAGTCTGTACGATTCCACCCACCTGACAACCAGCCCTGCCGTGTGGAGCCCGAAAGTAACGTACAGCGCCACCCAGACGAAGGTGAGCACCCTTTCCTGTTTCGTGGCAAAGTAGACAAGGTGCGCAAAGAACAGAAAAAGATAGAGGAACGTCACAACGGCAAGGATCTTGTTACTCACGAGCATCCAAGTTTCCCTTTCAGCTTCTCGAATTCTTCCTTGAATCCTTCCTTGTTCTTTAAGGCTGTGCCGGCTACGAGCACACCCTTAGATACCTCTACCAGATAGATTCGCCTGTGGTAAAGAAAAAAGTTCACATAGAGCCCGAAGAGGATAAGAGCAAAGCCGAACCAGACGACCCAGACACCGGGGTCACGCGACACTTCCAAACCCGTGTAATAATCTTCCTTGATATCATCAAGGCGAACCGTGGTGCCGAGGATACTTTTTTCTCTCAGTCTCGCGACATCCTTCAAGAACCACGTCGTTTGGGGCTGACCATCTTGTTCTACGTACGCTATCTGGACGCCGGGGCCGAAGTTGTGTACCGATTTTTCGTACCGTACGGCCAGCAGGTGAAGCTTATCCTTCTGGTACACACCGCCCTGGCCGAGTTCCACCCTTTCCCCTCCGACATCAAAAACAAAGACCGGGTTACTGCCGTAACTCGACTGGTAGATGTTTACGCCATTGTAGTTCAAAGGATCATTGACCCTGATGCTTTTCTGTAAGACACTTTTTCCGTTCTCCAGGACTTCGACGTTGCTGACATAGTCTTTCGGCTCGCCGGAAGGATAGAAGGAGACCTTGAAGTCGTCGAGCTTGATGGCAAAGCCGAGAGGTTTGCGTTCCGACGTGCTGCCTCTCGCTACCACCGAATCCTTGGTCTCACCTTTAGCGAGTGTCAGTGGTCCCCTGTACCCGAAGAGGACACCGATGAGCCCACCCACCAGAATGATGATGATGCTGAGATGCACCATGTAAACCGCGTATCGTCCCAGAGAGCCTCGCTCGAGCACCCGGCTGCCCTCATTATTCTGGGCGTTTCTATATCGCTTGAAAACGCCGGCTATGTCATCAATCTTTTTCCCCGGTAGCAGGCAGCGCAGGCCCATCGCATCGAGCGCCTTTTCGTTGGGTATCTTTACCGTGGCCCTGCTCTTGAGGAGCCTGATAAACCTCGGCAAGCTGCAGAATATCAGGTTCAGAACTAACAGGCTTATGGCGCCAATAAACCATTTGCTGTGGAACACGTCATCAAGACCGAGAAACCTGATGATCGTGTAGGTGCTCTCAGAATAAAAGGAGAGGTACTCCTCCGGCGAAGCCTGTTGTTTCACCAGCGTCCCGAAAATAGACGCTACGGCAATGAACGCAAGGAGAGCAATGGCCAGCGTTACAGAGGATAGAAACTCGTAGGCGTGATCAAGGAAACTGGGTGAGGGAGGGGGCTCCCCCTCCCTCCCGACGTTACTTTTTGTGGCACTCATTACACTTGGTGGGTGCCTTTGCTCCCTTTTCAGCCTGTTCCTTGTGGCAGGTCTGACAGAGCTTGTGGAAGGCGTCCTGGATCTTAGGAGCGCCATTTTTCACTTCCTTCAGGTCGTGGCAGGTCGTGCAAGCCTTCGGGTTGTCTGCGTCTTTGTGATGGCACTTTGCGCACTCCACCTTGACCTTGTCAACGTGGACCGCATGTGAAAAGGTCACGGGTGCCATTTTTGCGCCCTCCGCCTTGATGACAACAGGTCCCTTGGGTGGTTCCGCCGCCTGCGCTATTCCGACAAGCAAAAAAGCGGCAAGCAGCGCTAAAGAAAGAAATGTCGACCGCAACGCAACTCTCATACCGTACCTCCCTTTCAAAAATTTGCAATATTATCAAGAAACTTAGGGATTTAGTCAAGAACTTTTGGACAATCCCCGGTACAGCCTGCTTCCTTTGACTGGACGCCGCACGTGTGCTACAACTTTTCTCGTTTCGGAGGTGCGCGTATGATCACTGCCATTGGCAGCTTGCCTTTCGTAAATGTCGATGAAGCAATAGATCACATATTTTCCTCGTGCAGAGAGGTCCCTTTCTGGCCCCAACTGCCGAAACGTTCCTTCTTAGAAGATATGTACGTTCAGTTCCTAGAGCAAGTGCCGTCCGTAATTATTGACGAGCAGAACGAGAGAGTGTACGTCGACACCTCGATCACCTCAGGCATAGAGCGCTTTTACGAAGACGTTGCAACGAACAACCTGGAAGCCTTCCCCGTATCGGAGGCCGCTGCGCCCGGCCTATACAGACTTGTCGAGAGACTCTCCGAGATCAAGGATGATGTGAAGATCATCAAGGGACAGCTCACCGGCCCTTTCACCATCGGTCTCGGGCTCAAGGACGAGAAGGGGCAACCTGTCATGTATAACAGCGCGTATTTTGACATCATAAAGAAGGCCCTGCACATGAAGGCAGCGTGGATGATCACCTTCATAAAAAGCCGGTTCCCTGACAAAGAGGTGATGCTCTTTTTTGACGAACCTTTCATGGTCTCCTTCGGTTCGGCCTTTGTCTCGATTGCGAAGTCGGATGTCGTTTCCCTGATGAATGAAGTACTGGCGGGGCTTGGGGTCAAGAGAGGCGTCCACTGCTGCGGCAACACCGACTGGTCGGTGCTCTTCAGTGTTGATACGGATATAATCAATTACGATGCCATCAATTTCCTGGAAACGATTTTTTACTTCAAAGATGAACTGGCAGCATTTTTGCGAAAGGGCGGTGCCATCGCTCCTGGTCTGGTATCCTCGTCAGAAGCGGTTCTCTCCTCGTCTGTGGAGAATGTAGTAGGCCTCTGGCATAAGTTTGGCGAAGCAGTAGACGCCCTTGGCCTGGGCGCCAAATGGCAGGAGTGGTTTGTGACGCCCAGTTGCGGGGTCGGGTCTCTTTCGCAACAAGCCGCCAAACGGGTACTCGAGTTGCTGGCGGCATTCGAAACCGCCCGTAAATAGCAATCGGGCGGTTTGTGAAGAGTTCATGTGCCCCGTCGCCAACAGAGCAAATCATGGCCAGACCCCATCGGCACGATTTTGCACTATATATTTTTCAACTGCTGCCGATAAAAGATTTGGCAGCCGGATAAGGACGGTCGGGAGTGACTTATGTTAAAAATGTCGGTTGAATCTGTATGGCCCGGGGCAGTGCTGGCGAAACCGATCGTGAATGACGCAGGTATCAGCCTGATCGCTGCGGGCGTTGAGGTCACCGGATCCCTCAAGGAAAAATTGGCCAGCATGGGTGTCACCGAGATTTTCATTGCTGGCAAGCGGGTACCTGACATCCCAAAGGAAGAATTCCTTGCCAAGGTTGATGTCTCCTTCAGCAAGACCGAGGAAGACCCCCGCATGGCAGTGATGAAGAGGGCCCTTCTCGCGCATGTGGAGGAACTGTACTGATGCTCGATGCCGAGAGGGTACGGGCGAAAGTCGAAAGGACAAACGCCGTTCCGACCATTCCCCTTGTGATTAAAAAGATTCTTAGGGCCGTGGACCAGCCAGCCACCTCGCCCGCAGCCGTGAGTAAGCTGATATCAAGCGATCCTGCTCTCACGGCCAAGGTCCTGAAGGTCATCAACGCTGCCATGTATGGCTTCGTCGCCCGCATCGCATCGGTCAATCAGGCTGTGGTGCTTCTCGGTATGAATGTTGTCCGGGCCCTGCTCCTCGGCGTATCAATGTTTGAGATGATGGAGCAGACCACGATGGGGCTTTGGAAGCATTCCCTCGGTTGTGCTACCGTTGCGAAACTACTAGCGCAGAAGAAGGGCATGTTTGACCCGGAGGAGGCCTCTGTTGCAGGGCTACTGCACGACATCGGCAAAGTTGTCCTAAGCATTCAGTATCCGAAAGAGTACCAGATGGCAGTCGCTGCTGCTGGTGAGCGAAGCATGTTTCTCCCCGACGTGGAGATGGAGGTCTTCAATATGACCCATGCCACTGCGGGCGCCTACTTTGCCAACACCTGGCGTCTGCCGAAATTCGTCGTGGAATCGATCCGCTGTCACCACGAACCATCTCTTACAATAACCGCACCGATGCACGCCACTACGGTTCACATGGCGGACATATTGGTCAAGGCTTACAATGTGGGCTTTTCCGGCGACCCTTTCGTCCCAATCGTCCACCAATCTTCCTGGGAACTCTTCGATTTCAGTGAAGCTCAGATGAAAGATTTATTTGCTGAAATAGGAGACGCAATCGCTCAAATCGACGATTTCCTCGAAACCCCCAACCGTTAATCCAGCGCTGAACCGCTCCTCATTCGTTTCCGCGTGCACTGTAGCTTAAGTGCGCACTCTCCCGATTCTATTTGAAAGAGACGGTATACAATGCTAATCTTAGAGGCGTGCGTCTCTCGCCGCCGCGCTCTTTCCAAACCAGCCATGAGGAGAAGGGTATGGGGCTTCATAGAATGAGCATGGTCTTGTTGCAAGCTCTCACAGTAACATGCTTTTGCTCCCCCGCATTCGCAGAACCGCTCTCTCTTGCTGAGGGGCTGAAACTTGTCACGGCGGAGAACCGGTTGGTAAGGATACGGGAGCAGGAAGAGAAAACTTCTGAGGCCGATACACTGGTGGCCCGTGCAAGGCTTTTGCCCAACGCCTATGGAACGGTTGGCCAGAGTTACCTGAACCACCGTCCAACGGTGAGGTTGAGTAATCTTCAGGCACCTACCTCCCAGGACACGTACTATTCGTACAGCGCGGGTGTTCAGCAGCTGCTCTTTGACTTTTGGGGGACCCTTTCCCAGTATGAAGCGAGTATCGCTCTCCTTGACACCAAGCGGCTGGATACCAAAAGGACAAGGAACATCGTTGCGCTTGATTTTGCGTCGCTCTATTTCGACGCTCTGGAATCGGAAAAGCTGATCGCAGTCGCAGAAAAGGAGAAGGAGAGCCTAGAGGGCCACCTGCAGGTTGCCCGAGACCTGTATCGGTCAGGCGTGATAACCAAGAACGACCTTCTGCAGGCGGAGGTGAAACTGTCTGACGCTAAACAGAAGCTGCTCACAGCGCAGAACCTCAGAAGGATTAACGGTGCGAGAATCAATACCATGCTGGCCCGTCCGACCTCCGCGCCTGTTGAGCTTATCGAGCCTGCCCCAGCCGTTTGGGAGGCGATTTCTCTTGAAGTCGCGGCTGATACGGCTGAGAAGGACAGGCCCGAAGTGCAGATGGTTGACACCACGCTCAAGGGGCTGGGGTTCGAGGAAACGGCGCGCAAATCGGAGTACTACCCGAGGTTTACTGCGCAGGGCGGGTATAACTATATGGAGAATCAGTATCAGGTATATGAGGGCATCTGGTCCCTCAATTTCCTCATGAGTATCAATTTCTTCAGCGGGGCCAGCACCAAGGCCGAGTTGGACAAGATCAAGTCTCGCAGGATGACGTTGCTGATCCAGAGGAAAAAGCTCGTGGAGGATATCCGGCTGGAGCTCGAAAAGTATTACCTCGATCTTGCAAACGCAAAGGAACGGATTGTCGTTACCAAGAGTGCGATCGCACAGTCTGAAGAGAATCTCAGGATCAATAAAGTCAGATATGCTGAAGGCGTCGGACTGGCATTGGATGTTACAGACGCCATTGCTCTGCAGGCCCTGGCAGAAACCAACTATTACAGGTCATTGTATGATTACTGCCGGTCGGAAGCTGGTTACATTTACGCAGTTGGAAAAGAATTGAGGGAAGCTTACCAATGATGGAGAAAGTCGAAAATTTCCGCAATCACAGAAAAAAGTTGTTTATTGTCGTGGGCCTTATTATCGTGGGGGGCATTGTATCGGTGTTGCTCTACTGGAACTACAAGGCGACTCATATCAGCACCGATGATGCCTTTGTTGAGGGCAGAATTCACAGCATTGCCTCGAAGGTTGCAGGCACGGTAAAAAAAGTCAATGTGCAGGATAATCAGTATATCAAGGCAGGTGAGACGCTGCTGGAGCTTGACAGCATCGATTTTGACGTCCGCGTCAATGAGGCATCTACTTCGCTTGATGCAGAGCGGCTGAAATTGAACGAGCAGGAGAGCAAGGCGGTGAAGGCTCAAAAACAGATGGTTGAGATGGAGGCCCAGCTGAAAGCGACAAAGGCTGATCTAGCGGCAGAGGAAGCAAACCTTCAGCAGGCCAAAATGGATCTCAGCCGCTACGAAGGGCTGTACAAGCAGGATGCTGTCTCCAAGGAGAGGTACGAGCGGGTAACGACGGGTTTCAAGGTGAATGAAGCCCAGCTCGAGGCGGCACGAGCGCGGGTGAAGCGGGCAGAGGCTGCCATGGCCACGCAGGCAGCGCTCGTAAAACAGACGGAAAGCGCTGTGTCTACCCAGAAGGCCAAGATCAAGAACAAGGAGGCCATGCTTGCCCAGGCAGACCTGAATAGAACCTACACGAAAATCAATGCGCCGGCGGACGGGTACGTAACAAAAAAATCGGTCGAGGTGGGTAATCAGGTAAGCATAGGTATGCCCCTTCTCGCTGTTGTTCCGCTAGATGACATCTGGATCGTCGCAAACTACAAAGAAACCCAGCTCAAAAAGGTAAAGCGAGGTCAGAAAGTCTTGATAGAAGCGGACATGTATGGCGGTAGACGGTTCAAGGGGATCGTGGACAGTATTATGGCCGGAACCGGAACCATCTTCTCCCTCTTTCCCCCTGAGAATGCAACGGGTAATTACGTGAAGGTGGTTCAGCGCATACCAGTCAAGATAACGCTTGACAAAGAGTCCAACCGGGACCACGTCCTGCGGGTCGGCATGTCCGTCGTGCCAACCATAATCGTAGAGTAAAGTGAGCAGTAATCAGTGAGCAGTGAGCAGTAATCGCCAACTACCAACTGCCCGAATAATCAATTCACGGAAGGAGCCTTTGTGGCGGCAAAGTAAAAAGCTTCAGATGCTAGGCGCGCTCAAGTCCCGGGGAATGGAGGCGTGCCTTGTGGTACGTCGGAATGACACGGGGCGCAGGCAACGACGCAGATGAACTTTTGACGAAGCCGCCATCGTCATGAATAAGTGGATCGTTGCTATCGTGGTCATGGTCCCCACGCTCATCGAGATCGTGGACATGTCTGTCGTGAACGTGGCCCTCGATCACATCAGGGGCAGCCTGTCTGCGGGCATTGACGAGTCCACGTGGACGATAACAACGTACCTCGTCTCCAATGCCATTATCATCCCGATTACGGGGTGGCTCAGCCGCCTATTAGGAAGGAAGGTATACCTTCTTTTCTCCATAACCCTGTTTACGGCAAGCTCCCTCCTTTGTGGTCTGGCATGGAATCTGGAAAGCCTCATCGTATTCAGGATTTTCCAGGGACTAGGTGGTGGCGCGCTTCAGCCGATTTCTCAGTCGATTCTGCTCGAGACGTTTCCGCCTCGACAGCACGGGATAGCGATGGCATTTTTTGGTCTGGGTATTATGTTTGGACCTATTATCGGCCCTCTCATGGGTGGCTGGATAACCGACAACTGGTCCTGGCACTGGATTTTTTTTATCAATGTTCCCATCGGCGCCCTATCGCTTCTGCTCACCTTCCTTGTCATAAAAGACCCGCCTTATATGACGCGAATCAGAATGAAAATGGACTACTTCGGTCTTCTCTTTATTGTCGCTGGCCTCGGTTGCCTGCAAGTAGTTCTCGATAAAGGAGAGCGGGAGGACTGGTTTGCCTCGAACCTTATTATCTGGCTTTCAATAGTCGCTCTGGTCTCGCTTACACTCTTTGTTTTGACGGAACTCCGGGCAGAGGCACCGGTGGTGAATTTAAGAATCTTCAGGAATGCCTCGTTTTCAGCAGGAAACACCATCATGTTTTTTGCGTTTTTCATCATGTTTTCCAGCATCGTGTTGCTGCCGCTCTACCTTCAAACGCTGATGGGCTATACGGCCACGCTTGCCGGCGTTGTTCTTGGTCCAGGTGGTTTTGCGACGGTAATCGCACTCCTGATCGGCGGCCCACTCGTGACCAAAGTCAACCCGAAGGGCATCCTTCTCTTCGGTATTCTCATGCTCTCATTGTCGGTATATCTGATGTCCGGGTTCAATCTTCTGGCAAGTTTTGAGGCCATAATGTGGCCCCGTATCCTTCTGGGTTTCGGCATGGGCTTCATCTTCATACCCCTCGTGAACCTGACGCTTTCCACCGTGCGAAAGGAGGACATGGCAAACGCAACCGCCATATTTAATCTCCTGCGAAACCTCGGCGGTAGCTTTGGTGTGGCGTTCGTGACAACGCTGCTCGCCCGGCGGGCACAGTTTCATCAGGCACGTCTTGTTGACCACTTGACACCCTTTGACTTACCCTATCAATCCATGCTGCAGAAGGGGCGCGCCCTTTTAGGCGCTCATGGCCTGGGCGGCACGCTGGCGGATAAAGGCGTTCTTGGCTTGATGTACAAGGACCTCATAAGAGAAGCGACCATGCTCGCTTTCAATGATACCTTCTTTCTGTTAGGTATCATGGCCGTCTGCCTTCTCCCAATAGTCTATGTTCTAAGAAGAGGAGCGCAGACTGATCTCGGGCAGGTACACTAATAAAGACAGGTTACGAGTTACGAGTTGCAGGTTCCAGGTTAGAGAGTTAAGAATCGACAGAAAACGGTAAACCGAGACTGGATGGTAAATCTACCTAGCTCATGTGGAGCATAGCGTGGGTATCCTGCTGCGTCTTGACTCGTAACTCGTAACGCGAAACCCGTAACGGTTTTAATTCTTTCTCAATCTGTTTTTCAGCACCGGTGCTTCCGAAGGATAAATGGGGTTTGCCAGCGTCCACCAGCCCGGCTCTCTATTGCTGGTGAACTCGACGCGCGTCACAAACTTGCTGCCCTTGTAAGCAAGGTCATACGGAGAGACGACGCGCAGAGGAGCGCCATGATCGTGGGAGAGTGGCTTTCCGTTCATGGAAAGGGCAAGTAACCTTTCTTTGTTTGAATCAAGAAGTTCCTCGATCGAAAAGGACTCGACATAGTGGTCCAGGTTGCCGGCTGGAGAGCTCGTTTTGCCCAGAGAATGAAAAACTACGTATTTTGCCTCAGGCTTTGCTTTTACCTTTCTTATGATTTCACCAAAACGGAAACCACCCCATTGGATGTCTTTAACAGACCAGCCTTCCACGCAATGGAAATCTGAGGTCTGATGGACCTGGGGCAGACTCTTAAGTTCGTTGTAAGACAACTTAAGCGGCTTTTCGACGAGCCCGTCTATCGTCAAAAAATAAGGCTCTTCGCGTTTGCTATCTGTCCAGCGGATCAGTCCTGCGCCCGGATCAAAGCGAAACGTATCCGCTTCCACGGTTCTGACCTGCAAGCTCTCGACGAATACTGCCCGCACCCATGACGGCAGGGCCACGAGAAAAGCAGCTCCGGCCCATAGCTTCAGGAACAACCTGCGCCTAATACCTGCATTGCTCATGTCCTGAGCCCTCTCCACCCATCTGCCGCGAGGATAATCTCCCCGCCTCATTGACTGCTCATGCTTACTGCTAACTCTTTACTTGCCTACGCTGTACCCCGCTGCCTCGACGGCCGCCTCAAGGTCTTCCCGCTTAACCGCTGACTCGTCGTACGTGACATTGGCGCTGCCGATTTTCACGTCGAGCCCGGAAATACCGGGAAGGGTCTCGAACGCCTTTTTAATGCGCATGACACAGTGTTGACAACTCATACCTTCAATCTTTATGGTTGCTTCCGCCATGATTCCTCCCTCCGAAACAGTGGCCAGTGATCAGTAGCCGGTCATCAGTGTAACTGCCATCGACTTTCGCGTTTAGTAAAAATCACTATTCGGTATCTTTCCTTAAAGATAAGTTCGACCGAGGTTGTGTGCAAGAGAAACCAAAAACAGTGTTTAACGTACGGTGCCCAGTGAAAAAGCGCCACTATTCTACCGCTAATGGCCGGCCGTATAACACCGGCCACTGATCACTGATCACTGGTCACTGGTCACTGTATTTTTGCCGCATTTACAGGCGCTCCTGGAAAAAGGTAGAATAGCTCAGAACGGAGGCATGCATGAATTGGATTCTGGTTGTGGTCTCTCTCGTAGCGGGTTTTGTTCTTGGCCTGGGTGCTGCCTTTTTGCTGCGTATGGTACAGGCGAAAACTGCTCGTGAGCTGGCCAGCGAACTCTTTCGTGAGAGTGAGGCGCAGCGCAAGGCCAATATAGACGCACTGGTAGAGAATGTGAAGGCCACCTTTGGCAGTTTGTCTCTTGACGCGCTTGGCAAATCAACCGACGAATTCCTCAAGCTGGCCCAACAGAAGCTTGAATCGGAGCGTGAGGTGGGGGCCAAGGAGCTCGACGCCAAAAAAGGACTCATCGACCAGCAACTCCAGAGGATGGCGACCGAGCTGGAGAGCGTGTCGCGACTTGTTACCACACTGGAGAAGGATAGAGTGGAGAAATTCGGAGAGCTGAGCAAGCACTTGAAGCTTGCCAGCGAGCATACGGCGACCCTGGCGCAGACCACGGCCATGTTGAGAGAGGCCCTTGCCAGCACAAAGGCGAGGGGCCAGTGGGGCGAGCGCATGGCTGAGGATATTCTTCGGCTGGCCGGTTTCATCGAAAGCGTTAATTACGTGAAACAAAAAACCATTGAGGGCGTGGGATCGAGGCCGGATTTTACGTTTCTCCTGCCCAAGGACCTGAGACTGAATATGGATGTGAAGTTCCCCCTCGACAATTACGTGAGATTTCTTGAGGCCGCCTCAGACATGGAGAAGACAAAGTTTCGGGGTGACTTCCTGAAGGACGTCAGGAGCAAGATAAGAGAGGTGACAACACGGGACTACATTAACCCGGAGCAGAATACGATCGATTATGTGCTCCTCTTCATACCTAATGAACAGATCTATGCCTTTATTTATGAACAGGACAGTCTGATCCTTGACGATAGTCTGCGAAGCAAGGTGCTTTTTGTCTCACCGCTCACGCTCTTTGCGGTGCTCGCGATAATCCGGAAAGCAGTGGATTCCTTTGCGCTGGAGCAGACATCTAATGAGATCCTCTCCCTGTTGGGGACTTTTAAGAAGCAGTGGGATGAGTTCCATAAGAGATTTGAGGTCCTGGGAAAGCGGATTGAAGACGCCCAGAAAGAATACGAGGCGCTGACAACCACGCGCAGGCGGCAACTGGAAAAGCCACTCAACAGGATAGAGGAGTTGAGGAACCAGCGGGGACTGCCTCCGGCCCTTGCAGGAGACGAGGAAGATACGAAACAGAACGGAGGCTAAGCCCTTGAAAAGCCGTGCGAAATGGGGCGGCAGCGGCTTGACAAAGCAGCGACGGATCGTTAAGTTATTATAGGGGCGAGCGGGTCCTAGCAGGTGAAGTTTGCCGCAGTTTCAGCGGCCCTATACGGTGATCCTTTGGAAGCGTTGAACGAACGAGAAAACAAGATCCTGGAGCTTATTGTAACTTCCTATATTGTCTCTGCTGAGCCTGTCGGTTCGAGGACGCTGTCGAAGCTTCTGGGAAACCGGTGGAGCTCTGCGACCATCAGGAACATCATGTCAGACCTGGAAGAGCAAGGCTTCCTCTCCAAGCCTCACGTGGTGGCTGGAAGGATCCCAACGGGCAAGGCTTTCCGGTACTACGTGAACTGCCTGCTGGTGCCTCGCGGTCTGGGAAAAAACGAACTGCTAGTGCTTGATGCGCTCTTCAAGCACCGGTACGCTTACACTGAAGAGGTCATGGAGGATGCATCCCGGGTACTTGCCAGTCTCGGTCAGTACGCGGGCATCGTGGTTGAGCCCAAGGTGAACACGATGTTCTTTAAGGAGATCGAGTTCGTGAAGCTTTCCGGGCAGAAGGTACTGGTTCTATTCGTGACATCGGCCGGCATGGTCCATTCAAGGCTGGTGACAACCGAGGAAAACCTGAGCCACGAGCTATTGCAGGGCATGAAGCAGTATATGGATGAACGGTGTGAGGGCATGCCTTTTTATGCGCTCAAGCAAGAGATTTATGAGGATATAAGACGCGACAAGGAGGCTTTCAGCGCTTTGATGCGAAAGGTGCTGGATGTTCTTGACACTATTGTCGAAAAAGAGGACCATCGGGAAGTCTATATAGAAGGCACTTCCACTATTATCGGTGTGCCTGAATTCTCGGATATCAGGCGCTTGAGAGACCTATTCCAGGCTTTTGAGAAGAAGGAAAAACTGCTCGGGCTTCTCGATCGAAGCCTCGAGGATGAAGGGATACATGTCATCATCGGTGCGGAAGCGGGTGTCCCGGAGATGCGTGATGTGAGTATCATCACGTCCATATATAGAATCGGCTCCAGGAACCGGGGCATACTGGGTGTGATGGGCCCGGTGAGGATGGACTACTCCAGGATCATCCCGATTGTTGACGAAACCGCGAAAATGGTGACAGAGCTTTTGAGTACGATGTGAGGGTTAGCATGGGAGATGATGGAGACGGCAAGAAGATAGAAGCAGAAGCTCCGGCTCACGAGGAAAAGGCTGCTGAGGCACATGAGGAGCACAAAAAGAAAAAGAAGAAGGAAGAGATCATAGACGAGTTGAAACAGAAGGTGGAAGAAAAGGAGAAAGAGCTAGGCGAACTGAGGGAGCGGCTCCTGTATCAGCAGGCTGATTTTGAGAATTTCAAGAAATTGAAAGCCAAAGAGAAGCAGGAGGTCTTGAAGTTCGGGAACGAAACCCTGGTTAAGGAACTGCTGCCCGTGATCGATAATCTGGAGAGGGCAATCCAGCACGGGTGCAAGGCTGAAGACTCGAAGGCTATTGTGGAAGGAGTGGAGCTGACCCTGAACAGCTTCCTGAAGGTATTGGAGAAGTTCGGCGTGACAAGGGTAGACGCGCTGGAAAAGGAATTCGATCCCAACGTTCACGAAGCGGTTGCTCAGGAAGCACGCGCAGATAAGGCTCCCGGAACCGTTGTCACTGAACTTCAGAAGGGCTATATCATGGATGGGAGGCTGCTGAGGCCTTCGATGGTCACCGTAGCAAAAAGCTCCGGAGAAGAATAAGGCATTATAGGAAGATGAGAAAGGATTATTACGACATACTCGGTGTATCCCGGACCGCCACTGACGAAGAGCTAAAAAAAGCGTATCGAAAGCTTGCCCTGGCCTACCACCCTGACCGAAATCCCGGCGACAACGTTGCTGAAGAAAAATTCAAGGAAATAAACGAGGCTTATGCCGTGCTGGGTGACTCGGATAAGCGCTCGAGCTACGACCGCTTCGGGACGGCCGAACCCGGGCCCGGATTTGACTTCGGGTTTGGCGGCAACTTTAATGACATTTTCGGCGACCTGTTCAGCGACTTCTTCGGTGGTACCCAGCGCAGGCGACAGAAAAAGGGTGAAGATCTCCGTTACAATCTCGACATTGAATTTGAGGAGGCGATTTTCGGAACGGAAAAGGAGATTGAGATACCCAAGGATGAGCGTTGCCCTCAGTGCAAGGGGTCAAGGGTTGAACCGGGATTTCAGCCTGTTGTGTGTAAGCACTGCAATGGTCGCGGCCAGGTCCGGTACAGCCAGGGATTTTTCACCATCAACAAGGCCTGTGAGTATTGCAACGGTGAGGGGCACATCATCAAAGATCCGTGCAAGATGTGTAAGGGGCGCGGTTACGTCAGAACAAAGAGCAGTTTGAAGGTCAACATCCCACCAGGCGTGGATACCGGGGTCAGGCTGAAGATGAGGGGAGAGGGTGCTCAGGGGTTACATGATACGACCCCCGGCGACCTCTACATTGTTCTCAGGGTCAAAGAACATCCTGTCTTTGAAAGAGAAGGCGACGACATTGTTGTGCACGCTGAAGTCCACTTTCCGATCCTCTGTCTTGGGGGAGAGATCACCGTACCCACCGTCGAAGGCGAGACAGCCATCAAGCTAAGTCCAGGGACCCAGCCGGGCAAGAGTTACAGGCTGCGGGGGCTCGGGGCTCCGAAGACCAACGGGTATGGCAGAGGCGACGAGATTGTGTACGTGCATGCCAAGGTGCCCACCAACCTCACGGACAAACAGAAAACTCTTCTAGAAGAGCTCTCCAAGGAGTTAAACGGGGACGGGGACGTTACACACACAACAAAGGGGTTTAAGGACCGTTTCAAGGAATTCTTCGACCGCCGGGAGTAGTCCTCCTGCCAACTTGCCTTTTGCGCCTCCCTTCGTTGCGGCGACCCGGGAAGAGAGTGTGGGAGCGCCCGGGTACCCCGCAAGTACAATTGGCGGATCGACGTACCCCAAGGTACGCCTCGTCAAACCCACTGCCGTAGCCGGGTACCCGCGACCGGCCAAACCTTACATTCGCGGGTGGCAACGGTATCCATCAAAATTCAAGCTGGCATACAAATATCCAGATCGGTCTTGCCGGTTAACCGTGAAGTTGTTTCAGGCCTGTGAGCTCCATCGCACGGTTTTTGTTTGACATCGCTCGTTTTTACGGTTACAAATCTACTAACAAAGCAAAGCTAGGAGGCGCCACATGAAGAAGAATTTGCTGTTCTCTCTGTTTTTTGTACTTTGCACCTTGGTTCTGGCATATACACCGTCGGATGCCGCGCCCGCTGCCATAAAGGTCGGCATAGTCGATACCTACTCGGGGCCGGCCACTACCTACACCCAGGATGTCCTCGACGGGTTCAAAATGGCGGTCAACGAAATCAATGCAAAGGGCGGGGTACTGGGAAGAAAGATCGAGTTCGTGACACGGGATGACAAATTCAAACCGGACATCGCGCTCACCATGACAAAAGAATTGGTGATGAGGGAAAATGTCGACGTGCTCATGGGTTCGACGAATAGCGGCGGCGCGCTGGCCATGTCCGATTTTGCGAAAAAGGAGAAGATCCCCTTCATCGTCACCGACGCAAAGAGCGACAAGATCATCGGCGAGCAGGGACATCGTTACGTATTCAACGCTAACGAAAACACGATGATGATCGGTAAAGCGACTGCGCTCGCCCTTTCCAAGAAGCCGTATGTGAAGTACTGGATCATGGGTGAGGATTACGAATTCGGCCATGCGTGCGCCGATGCAATCTGGACCAATCTCAAGATGCTGAAGCCGAACGTTCAGCTCCTCGGCCAGTCCTGGAGGAAGGTTGGAGAAACGGATTTGACGCCCTACCTTACGGCTGTGATGCAGGCAGGGCCGGACTGCATCATCAGCGCTTCCGGGGGAGGCGGCATAGTCAACTTCATGAAATCGGTGAAAGCTCTCGGTCTGGAGGGCAAGATTCCCATTTACCAGCACTACGCGACCGACCAGTTGGCTCTCGCACCGATCGGTTTCGATGCCCCCGAAGGCATCATGGGAAGCTCCAGCTATCACTTCTACTATCCCGCCACGTCTGAAAACAAGGAATTTGTGGAGGCATTCAGAAAGATCTACAAACGCTATCCGGGCTCTACCGCTCTTTATGGCTACACCGCCGGCATGTTCATCGCAAAGGCATACGAAAAGGCGGGAAGAGTCGATAAAGAGAAGTTCGTCGATGCATTGGAGGGGCTTACGATTGACAGCCCTATCGGAAAACTACAGATGCGTGCCTGTGATCATCAGGTGATCCTGCCCATGTATTATGGCATCACCAAGAAGGTACCCGGTTACGATTTCCTGATAGGATCAGACATGATGACGATCGCTGGTAAGGACTACCTGCCGAGCTGCGACGAAATGCTGAAATTACGGAAGTGATACTGTTTTCAGCGTGAGATCTGCATGAGAGTCCGGTTAAAGCATGATCTGTGGGGCAGCGATGAAGCGATTCACCTTGATCTGCCCGAGCGATGGAATGTCAGTGTGCTCCGCATGGAAGGAGACGACAAGAGCATCCTCAAGGACGAAGCATACAGGAAGGCTCTTGCCCCGCTGGAGGCAGTGCTGAAGGGCAAGAAAGAGATCTGCATCCTGTTTGACGATATTTCGAGAGCAACACGTGTCTACCGCATTGCGCCTCATCTGATCGAGCTGTTCGAAAAATGCGGAATACGAGATGAACAGGTGAGATTTCTCTGTGCGCTGGGTACTCACGCTCCTCTCGATGGTGAAGCGTTCACAAGAAAGCTGGGCGAAGAGGTGATGGAACGATTCCCCGTCTACAACCACAATCCCTACGAAAACTGCGAGCATTTGGGTCAGACGCACCTTGGAACTCCCATCCTGGCCAACAAGGAATTCTTGAGCTGCGATGCGAGGATCGGTATCGGATCCTTCGTTCCGCACGGTTTTTGCGGGCTCGGTGGAGGGTACAAGATTGTCATGCCGGGCATTGCCCACATAGACGCGATCACGTATCATCACGGGAGCCTCCTGCAACAAAATCTGGCTGTATGTAGCCCAGGCCGTTACAGCGGCAATCCGCTTCTCGAAGACGTCAAGGAGTTTGGTCAAAAGGTTCGCCTCGACGCAAAAATTGATGCCCTCATAAACAGCGAGGCTGAGGCTGTGGATATTTCCGTGGGCACGCCCGAAGAAGCTTATTCCCGGTTTGCCGATCGAACAGTTGCCCACTACGGCACCACTGTTCCATGGAAAGCAGACATTCTCTTTGTCAATACATTTGCCAAAGGCAATGAGGCGACCATAGGTCTCTCTCAGGCCTCTGCCTTGCTCAAAGATGAAGGTGGCTACGTGGTGCTCCTCGCCGACATTTCTCGTGGGCAGGTGGTCCATTACCTACTGGGAAGATTTGGAAAGGAAACCTGGGGGAGGCTCGGTCGTGGTGAACGCGTGAAGGATAATAACGTAAGAAAGGTATTCGTTTTCTCTCGCTACAAAGATGTGGCCGCAACCTACTGGTTTGGAAAAAAAGAGGACGTTGTCTGGTGCCGGGATTTGACAGAAGTCATTCGAATTCTCGATGACGAATATAAGGGAAGGGCCCCCGACGTCCACGTAATCCCTGACGGCACCATTCAACTCGCAAATCAGGCGCATGGTAGTTGCGAGGTGGCGGATTAGAGACGGAACAATATCAGTAGGCAGTAAGAAGTAAGCAGTAGGTAGGGCGCAGAACAACATGTAGTAGGCAGAAAACTGTAAACATAGTGGACTATCATGCTGTATACTGCTTAGTGCTTACTGCCTACTCTTCTTGCCGACCAACCCTCGCACTATGAGGCCAACCAGCATTATTACACAGAGCAACACGAAGTAGTCTCCATGGCGGACGTAGAAGGTTTGTCCGTCTCTCATTGCGAACGTACCTTTCAATACCGTCCTCTCGAAGATGTTGGTCCGGGCAATGATCCGCCCCCTCGGATCGATAATTGCGCTCACCCCGGTGTTGGCAGCCCTGAGCACGAACCTGTCCGTTTCGATAGCCCTGAACGTGTAGAACGCTAGGTGCTGGAAAGGGGCAGACGACCTGCCGAACCAGGCATCGTTGGTAATGTTGACGAGCACCTGAGCATCTCTACGCGCGGTATCAACCGTTATGTAAGGGAACGCCCCCTCGTAACAGATGAGAACCCCCACCTTGCCAAACTCTGTTGCGATGGGATCGTGTCCATCGCCGGAAAAAAAATCACCGGTCGCAACACTTATCTTCTCAAGGAAAGGGAAGTAATCCCTGAGCGGTGTAAATTCGCCGAAAGGTACCAGGTGAACCTTGTCGTACCTGCCGACAAATTGGCCTTTTCTTCCGAAGATGTAGGCTGAGTTATAAAATCTGCCCTGACTATCTCTGAAGAGTGTTCCGAAGAGCAGATCGGTCGAAAGCATCTCAGGCAATGCGGATATTAGGGTCCTGGCGGGATCGGCCTCAAACACGAAAGGCATGGCGGTTTCAGGCCATATCACAAGGTCGACCCTGCCGCCCTCCTTTACGGTAAGTTGGGAATAGGTTTCCATGGTTCTCAGCTTGAATGCTTCATCCCACTTCATATCCTGGAGGATGTTGCCCTGGATGATTGCTGTCTTGAGGGTACCGCCTACTCGATCCTTGAGACGCGTGTACCCGAACAGCAGGGATGCGATAACGGCCATCACGATGAAGAGCGCAAAGAGAAGAGGCACGCGCTTTCTGCTCAGCAAATAAAAAATAAGAGTGTTGATGGCAACGATGAGAAATGAGATAAAATAAGTTCCGGTCACCGACGCGATCTGGATCATCGTAACAAAGTTATGTTGGGAATGGGCAACGTATGACCAGGGGAAGCCTGTCAGGAACCAACCCCTCCAGTATTCAGTTAGCACCCAGAGCAAAGGCACGGATAGGTAAAGAGGCACCTTCAGAAAGGCTTCCAGCCAGGGACCAAGCCAGGTGATAAGTCCAACATACAGGGCGAGGTAGAGCACAAGAAGCGCAAGGATGAGTATGGCCAGGGGAATGCTGATACCGCCATAGGTATTCATCGCCACCACGACCCAGTAGACAAGCCCGGCATAAGCCATGATGCCTGTGGCAAACCCGACGAGAAAATTCTGACGATGCTTCCCTTGCTCCAGCGAAAGAAGAAGAGGCGTGAGTGCCACGTAGGCGAGCGGGAACAACGAAATGGGAGGCTGTGAGAGTACCAGCAGGATCGCCGAGAGGAACGACAGGTTAAGCCGAGAGTTCCTTATATAATTTATGGGAAAGAACATGGGTGAGCAGCTTCTTCTCTCTGTACCTCATTCTCCGGGCCTCTCTTTCTCCCGTTTCGTGATCAAATCCCTGAACGTGAAGCAGTCCATGAATGATGAGAGAAAAAACCCGTTCATAGAACGGTACGCCTGAAATTTCTGATTCCTTGCGGGCCCGTTCCAGTGAGATTACCAGATCACCCAAGACTTCGCAAGGTAATCCATCCGCATACGAAAAGGATATGACGTTAGTCGGGCGGTCTCTGTTAAAATAGGCTCGATTGATCTTGCGAATCTGTTTGTTGTCCGTGAATAGAATACTGAGGTCTCTAGTATCCAGATCCAAATAAGTTAGTAAGTCCTCGGTTACTTTTCGCACCCGCTGTCTGTCCGGAGTGAACAATTTTTGGGAACCTTTTATCAAAACCACCATTTCCCATCCTTTCCGGACGTTCGAGCCTGTGGTGAGGAATGCCGAAGAGAATGTGAGCACACTTATGATTGATCGCTTTCGGTCGGATCCTCCCTTTTTCCCCCGACAAGCTTCTCTCCCTTCAGAGGTTCTTTTCTTTCATAGGCCCTGATGATTTTCTGTACCAGCGGATGGCGCACTACATCTTTTTCTGTGAAGTAGATGAACCTGATGCCTTTAATGCCCTTCAGGATGCGCTGTATTTCCACAAGGCCTGACGAACGTTTGTCAGGCAGGTCGATCTGGGTGATATCTCCGGTCACGACGCACTTGGAAGAAAAGCCGAGGCGCGTCAAAAACATTTTCATCTGCTCCGAAGCACTGTTCTGGGCCTCGTCCAAGATAACAAACGCGTCATTGAGCGTTCTGCCGCGCATGAACGCGAGAGGCGCTATCTCGAGTACGCCTTTTTCCATGAGTCGGGCTGCCCTGTCCATGTCGAGCATGTCATACAGCGCATCGTGCAGAGGCCTAAGATACGGATTCACCTTCTCGTACATGGTTCCTGGAAGAAAACCGAGCTTCTCACCCGCTTCGATGGCCGGTCTGGCGAGTATGATCCGTGAAACCTCCTTCTTGTAATAAGCGGAGAGAGCCATGGCCATGGCGAGGTACGTTTTGCCGGTGCCCGCGGGACCGATGCCAATCACTATGTCATATTTGCGTATGGCGTCCACATAGGAGCTCTGATTTTTCGTCTTCGGTACAACCATCTTTCGCATAGGAGGGATAAATATCTGGTCTTTATAGAGGTTATCGGCCCCTTTCTGCGTGTGTGCAACATACCTGACGGCCTGATCGATATCGGAAGGCCTGATGACAAACCCCTTCTTTACAATGGTGGCAAGCTCATTGATCACTTTCCCGGTGCTCTCAACTTCCTGTTTATCCCCGATGAGGGTAAGGTGGGTGCCGCGAACACTCGTCTTTACATTAAAGTATTTTCGCAGGTGGCGGATATTTTCTTCTCTGGGGCCGAACAGGTTACGAGCGAGGTGGGTATCGTCAAAAGAAAGTCTCAGAACATCTTCTTCCGGATTGGTCTCCAAATACCTTTTGCTACCTCCTCTTTTGACCTACTTTCTTCATAACTATAGCACAAAAGCTTTACTGCATAAAGTGTATAAGCGACTCTCGCCTAGATCCGCTTCAGCGCAAGCGAGGCCTTATACCAAGTTGCATTCAAAAATAGAGCGAGGCGCTCAAGCCGTGACGAACGGAGGCGTACTTCGAGTACGTCGGAGAGAGGCAGGGCGCAGGCAACGTAGCTATATGAATGAAGGCAACTTGGTATTAAGCCTGCAAACCTTCGGGCTATAAAGATGCGCTTACCCCCGGACGATAAGGACCTAGGCCCGCATTTGGAGAAGCGGGAGCGAAGAGAAAGCCTGGGGGAAAGCTGTGTTCTTTACCCGTCCACAGAAAGGAACAAACAAGGCCCTTTTCGTTGCACTCGCCACATTCGGGCTTTTCTTGTTCTATTCTACGCCTCAGGGACGGGCTACGGAAGCGAGTGCCGGTTCGGGCTCGCTGTCGTTCGTCGGCAAGGGCAATAGCCATGCCGGAGATTACGACAGAGCCATGGCCCTGGTCATGTCGGTCCTGAAGGAAAAGTTTGATCTACCCGTTTCGCAGCCAAAGCTCCTCCTTTATCCCAGCCGTGAAGACTTTGAGTCGAATCTTGTACACATTGTCCGGTTTGATCCGGTTTATGCTCGGGAGGTGGCGGGGTGGGCGGTGGCGGTAGGAGCACCAGAGATGGTGCTTGCGAATGAGGAGGCACTTGAGCGCATTCCTTGGTCGGAGCGGATCCGTGTACTCGCGCATGAACTGGTGCACACAGTCCAGTATGGCCTGTCCGGTGGTCGGCGCAGTACATCTGATCAGTGGTTGCGCGAAGGTTTTGCCGACTGGATCGCCTACCGTGTTCTGGAGTCCCTTGACCTGGGTGGCCCGTTGAATAGGCGGACCTTCCTGCTTGCGCGCATCAAGGGTACAGCCCATCGTTTGTCCTGCGCACCTCTTTCTGAAATGGTGACGCTCGAGGACTTTATGAAGTCGCGAACGCGTTTTGGCGGCTCCTCAGTGTACGGCGAGGCACTGCTGGCGACTGAGTTTCTTGTCGAGAGGCATGGTGTACAGCCGGTCCTTCGTTACTTCAGCCTGTTTAGACAATCGGATGACCGTCTCAAGAATTTCCGCGCCGCTTTTTATGAAGACCTGTCCGCTTTTGAAAAAGAGTTTACGGCTTATCTGCAAGACTCCCGGTAAAAAGCGGTAGGCGCTGTTTTTCACCTTCTGGTCACTCCTTACTGTTTACTGATCACTGATCACTGTTTTCTCGTCGCCAGATGGGTGACCTGGGCCCGGAGGTTAAGCAGGTAGGCTTCTTCAGGCTGCTTGAGGCCCGGCTTTGGGTCGTGCTGCTCGGCCTTGATCAAACTTACTACCCGTTCAATGGAACCTCCTTCGGCCCGCAGCAACTCTTGCACACGGGCTGCAAAACCCTCCGCCGCTTTAAGGGATTGTTCCAGAAAGGCCTTGACGCTCTCCCGCCCCACAAAGACGTAATGATGACCCTGGGTAAAAACTTCTGCAGGAACAGCCAGGAGGCGCTCGATGGATGCAAGATACGCATCATAATCAGCCAGGAATTCAACACTGATGCTGCCTGACGGCTCGAGGCAGCCCGCGGCCTCGCCCCCTATGAGGATTTTTCTCTCCGGTACGTAGTAGCTCAGATGGTCCCGGGTGTGGCCAGGCGTTGCCAGCACCTTCACCGTTGTCTCCCCGTCCACCTCAATTATCTGCCCGTCATGGAGCACCATGCTCACCTCGAATGGTCTGAAGGGCCCATCGATCAAGAGAGCGCTGTCCACCCCGTCCAACGTGCCTACGACCGGAATTACCGTCTTTTCCAGTTCGGTCATGCGCCTCTGGGCAGTGGGGCGCGCGACGATAGCTGCTGCGCCGGCTGAGGCGGCGACCTCGAGGTCGGGAAACGCTTGCTTCAGATGACTGGTCGCGCCGCAATGATCCCAGTGTACATGGGTGAGAAAGAGGGTCCCCGGCCCCCTCTTCTCGCCCACCACCGCCCTGATCCCTTTTTCGTAGAGCCGGGCCGCGCAGGCAAAGCCGGCCTCAAAGAGAAGCGGCCGGCTGCAGTCAAGCAGAAAAACCGGTGACCATGCGAGGCCGCAAACGTACAAGCCATTCGATACGTGACCTGTTCTCTCAGAAATCATCTGAAAATACCTGCCGATTTGCAATCAAGATGGAGACCGAGGCGGCAGCGAGGAGCCGACGCAGGCGTACTATGAGTACGTCGAGGAGAGCGACGCAGCGACAACGAAGGTATACACTTGAAGGCAAATCGGTATGAGCAGTAACCAACCAGCAGTGAGCAGTGAACTGCAGGAGGCCAAACCGGTAAGGTCTTCTTTATGGCACACGTTTTCACAACGCTGTCTTTCTTTCCCTGCTTACTGTTTATTTTTCACTCTCTTCCTCGAGGCCAGATGGGTCACTTGGGCTCGCAGATTCAGGAGGTAGGCTTGTTCGATCTGCTTCACATAGGGATTGGCATCATACTCTTCGGCCTTGATCCGCGCCACGACCTGTTCTACTCTTCCGTCCTCATCATCCAGAAGTTCATATACGCGTTCCTTGAAAGATTCTGCTTCTCTGATGGATCGTGCAAAGAAAGCGCTCACCTCGCTCGCACCCACGAAGACAAAGTGGTGCCCCTGGCAAAGAACCTCGACGGGTAGGCCTGCCAGCCGCTTAAGCGAAGCAAGATAGGCATCGTAATCAACCAGGAATTCTGTAATCACGTGCCCCGCACGATCGAGGCAGCCGGAGGCCTCGGTGGCCACGAGTATCTTTTTCTCCGGTATGTAATAGCTCACGTGGTCCCGGGTGTGTCCCGGCGTTGCCAGCACGCGCACGGTAAGATCGGCCCCCAGTTCGACTGTCTGCCCGTCTTCGACGCTCATATCAACCTCAAAAGGCAGAAAAGACTCCTCGCTCAACCGGGAAGCATCTACTCCATCCACCAACGCGACTCTGGGGATTACCTCGCGGTTCAGGTCTGCCATGAGGGCAACGGCGTTTGGTCTCTTCATTATCTGACCTGCCCTCTTCGAAGCTGCCACGTGCAATTCCGGAAAAGAACGCCTGAAATAACCGGCTCCTCCGCAATGGTCCCAGTGAACGTGGGTCAGGAAAAGTATCCTTGGTGTCCTGCCCGCCAAAGTCGAGCGGATCATCTGGTCAGCGATCCGCCACATACAGGCGAAGCCAGCCTCAAACAGAACGGGCCGTTCACCGTCCAGCAGATAGACAGGGGACCACGGCACGCCACACACATGAAACCCATCGACTACCGGGCCTAGTTTGTCAAACACCGCACTTCTTGTCTCGATGCGCGCCGCATTCATTTGGATACCTTACCAAGTTACAAGAAAATAGGGTGAGGGTCAAGAAGGAGAGAATTCTGGATACAAGCAACGTCTCATGCCCCGCCCTTCCCAAGCCCGGTCGCTCGCGGCAAGCCGTGAAATGTGGCACCGTCCTTGCCCTCAGAACACTTCCCCTTAAAACAGTTGACAGATTCCAGTCAATAATAGTTAGATATACCAACTATGTGAATTTTTTAATTATCTCACCGGAGGTGGTGTATGGAGGTCAAGACTATCGGGGTACTCGGCGCTGGGACGATGGGCAACGGGATCGCACAGGTTGCCGCACAGGCTGGCTTCAATGTCGTAATGAGAGATATCGAGGACAGGTTCGTGCAAGGCGGTCTCAAAAACATCGACAAGTTCCTCGCGAAGAGCGTAGAAAAGGGTAAGATGACTGCGGATCAGAAGAGTGCGGTCATGGGGCGTATCAAAGGCACGACGAAGCTGGAGGACATGAAAGGTTGTGACTTCATTGTTGAGGCGGTCCTTGAGGTCATGGACCTGAAAAAAGAGGTTTTCAAGGCCCTGGACGAGATTTGCGGGCCTGAGGTCATTCTATCCACCAATACATCATCTATGTCGATCACCGAAATCGCAACCGCTACCAAGAGACCTGATAAGGTTGCCGGGATGCACTTCTTCAATCCGGTGCCGCTCATGAGACTCGTGGAGGTTGTGAAGGGTCATTTCACCAGCGACGCGACGGTCGCTACCTGTATGGACGTCACAAAGAAGCTAGGCAAAGAGGCTGTAGAGGTAAGGAAGGACGTGCCTGCATTTATCGTGAACAGGCTGATGATACCGCATTTCATCGAGGCAATGACGCTGCTCGAAGAAGGCGTGGCCAGCAAAGAGGATATCGACAAGGCCGCAAAGCTTGGTCTCAATTATCCCATGGGGCCGTTTGAACTGATGGACCTCACCGGCCTCGACATCAACCTGAACGTGAATGAGTATCTGCGCAAAGAGCTAAGAGCCGAAACCAAGTGGCAATCATCGCACACGCTCAAGAACCTGGTGAAAGCAGGCCGCCTCGGCAGGAAAACAGGGGCCGGCTGGTACGAATACAAATAAAGCAGGAGGCCCCAATGAGTTACGAGACACTGCTGCTCGATAAACAGGGCCCGGTAGCAGTATTGAAGATGAATCGCCCGCCGGTAAACCCCTTGAACATAAAGCTCTACCTGGAAATGTTCGATGCGCTCTGCGAGCTTGAGAAGGATGAATCGGTGGCAGCTATTGTGATCACCGGAGCAGGAGAAAAGGCTTTCGCTGCCGGCCTGGACGTCAAAGACGTCGCAAGCAAGAGCGTGGCAGAGATACTCGATTTTCAGAACACTGTACCAAAGAAATGCTTCGAAAAACTAACCGGCATTGCAAAGCCGACAATAGCCGCGGTCTTTGGCCTCGCGCTTGGAGGGGGCAGCGAAGTCGCTCTCTGCTGTGACCTGCGCATTGCCTCGACAGACGCAGTCTTTGGGCTTCCCGAGATCAACCTCGGTATCATGCCAGGCTCGGGGGCTACACAGCGGCTCTCCAGGCTCGTGGGAACATCGAAGGCGAAAGAGTTGATGTTTACGGGAGATACCATCGGGGCTGATGAAGCCTTTCGTATTGGCCTTGTGAACAAGGTTGTGCCGCGAGAAAAATTGATGGAAGAGGCATTGGCGCTCGCGAACAAGCTGGCAGCGAAGCCGAGGGTTGCACTCTCCCTGATCAAGCAGTGTGTGGATAACGGAATGAACATGGACCTCGCGTCCGGCCTGACGCTGGAGAGGAATTCGTTTGTGATTGCGTATGCGTCTGAGGATGGGCGCGAAGGCCTGGCTGCCTTCATAGAAAAGCGAAAACCAAGCTACAAGGGAAAATAACGTAGCAAACATTAATTAAGGAGGAACTTATGGCAAGGAACGCATGTATCATCGCTGCCGGCATGTCCAAGTGGGGCGTGCGCGAAGCGAGCCTCGTGGACGTGTTCCAGGAGGCAGGTAAAGCCTGCGTCGAGGATCTCCCCGGGTTCAACAAGAACGACATCGACGGGCTGATCGTGGCCACGTCGTATGCGGGAAGATGCTCCTTCCAGGTCAACACAGCACCAGTAATCGCCGAGCGTCTCGGCCTCAAGCCGACGTCGATCTGCGCACGCGTGGACGTGCTCTGTGCCGGTGGAAGCGCCGGTATGATCCTGGCGAAAGGTCTGGTCGAATCAGGCATGGCCGAGTGTGTCATGGTTGCCGGCGGTGAGAAGCTCTACACGCCGCAGAAATGGGAAATATTTTACAGTGAATTGGCATCGATCGACCACGACTGGGATGCCCCGCATGGTCTCGGTCTGCCGCCGCCCGTATTCGCGATGACGGCTTCGGCCCATTTCAAGGCTTACGGTACCAAGAAAGAAGACCTGGCTGCCGTTTCAGTCGCGAACTACAACTACGCGAGCGACAACCCCAAGGCTCAGATGCAGCGAAAGCTGACGATGGAAGAGGCGATGACTGCGCCGGTCGTCACGATGCCGCTTACCCTTTATGACTGCTGCCCGATCACCGACGGCGCTGCCGCCGTGATCATCGCGAGCGAGGAGTTTGCGAAGCGGTTCAACAGGCCTCTCGTCTATATGCGAGGGCATGCCCAGTACGTGCAGCACAGCGTCTCCTCCAATTGGCCTGGCGAGCACGCGGGCGACTGGGCGCACTTGCGCGTTGCCGCAGCCAAGGCGTACGAGCGCGCGCAGCTGTCACCCAAGGATATTAAGGTGGCGCAGACCCATGACTGCTTCACTATCTCCGAGGTTATAGAGGCCGAGGAGCTCGGCTTCTGCAAGAAAGGGGAGGGAGGCGCGTTCGCCTCTTCGGGACAGATCCTCGTGGGCGGCAAGGTGCCCATCAACACGGACGGCGGGCTTCTCGCGTGCGGCCATCCTTTCGGCGGCACAGGCTGCCGGCAGGGCGGCGAGCTGATGCGCCAGCTCCAGGGCCGGGCGATTCACCAGGTGAAGGATCCGGTGTTCGCGCTCCAGCACAACCTGAGCGGCATGAACGTCGAGCACACCATCATCATTTACGGCAAAGAGCCGGTAAAGAGATAAGGAGGCGAACATGGCAGTATTAGGAATCCCCGTATTAGAAGATAAATATCCGGTGACGATGGATATGTGGCCGATTCAATGCAAGGAGTTCAACCGGGTCTGGCCGTTTTACGAAAACCTGAAGCAGGGAAAGTTCACGACAACCAAGTGTAAAGGCTGCGGCAAGGTAGCCTACCCGCCGAGAGTCATCTGCCCGGAGTGCTACAGCGAAGACCTGGAGTACATCGAGCTGCCCAAGAAGGCGAAGGTCTTTGTCTTCTCCGAAGAGTTGAAGGGCGTGCCCCTTGGCTACGACTCTCCGCTCATCCATGCAACGATCGAGTTCCCCGCTGGAAGCCCCATCAAGGGCCTGGTAACCAAGATCGTAAACTGCCCCGCGGGCAAGCTGAAAGATGGCGATGAGGTGCAGCTCGTCATTTTCCCGGTTCCGGCGCACCCAATTGACGTAAAGGGTGGCGTGGCGATGAAGGAAAGGGTTTTCTTCGCGTTCGAACCGGTCAATAAGTAGTTTCGATAAGACGCAAAAAGGGAGCGGCGCCTGCCGCTCCCTTTTTTTGGTTAACGCACTGACCGTTACGAGTTACGTGTTTCGAGTTGAAAGCAATGAACTCGTAACTCCGAACAGCTCTTGCGGCCCGCGACTCGTGACGAATTCATCACCAAACACCAGCCGCTAAACACTAAACACCGAATGGGGCTGGCAGCCCCATTTAGAAATACATCCCAAGGCTGATTATGTTCGCGTTAATCGATCGGTTGGGCGAGGACAAGCCTCCATTCGAGTAATGTCTGTATCTATCTTCGATGTAAAAGTTCTTATAACGATAACCGATACTGCCCTGGAGAATAAAAAACTCGTGCGTGCCCTGTTCGCTGTATTGGATGGTGCTGTATGCAGCGCCGGTACCCACTGTGAAGAAGAAGCCTGAACGGTCCGGGGTAAACGGATAAATCTTTAGGCCGAGGTTAACTCCCACGTCGACCCCTTCAGTAGGGTTCATAACGTAAGCGAGATACGGCCCTGCTTGTATGAGCCATTTTTGCGAAATGGGGATCTCATAAGAGTAAGCGGCCTGAACGAAGTTATACGGACCCTCCGCGATATTACCGACGCTGTGCTTTTCACTCCAGAGGGCAAAGCCATATCCCACAGAGAAATTGTTCTCAGAGCCCCATACCGGCTGCGATAGGATGAGCGATGCAGCGATAATTAAAGAAGCCTGCAAAAATCCCTTCATGGAAACCCCCTTATCCCTGGTCGGAGCTTCACAAACATAAGGCGCCTGAATCTGAAAATCATCCGTACTCGGGAAAACTCTATGGTATTTATCACAACAGGAAAATATTGTACAATCATTTCTCAATGCGCCGTGTGACCCTTTCACTTTTTTTGCTCTTTCTCACACTCCTGTCCGCCCCCTGTCTCGGCAAGGAGTACACGGTGAGCAAAGTGCTTGATGGGGACAGTATCGTTCTCGATACTGGCGAGCAGGTACGCTACCTCGGCATAGACGCGCCAGAGCTGGGCAAGCAAGCCGGTGGCCCCCAGTTTTACGCCAAGGAGGCACTTGCATTCAACAAGCAGCTGGTGCTCATGAAGAAAGTGAGGCTGGAGTTTGATGCAGAGAGGCACGACGCGTATGGCAGACTCCTTGCCTACGTATTCGTAAAAAATCTCTTTGTGAACGGGGAGCTGGTTAAGCGTGGCTACGCAAGGGCCATGATCAAGCCCCCCAACGTGAAATACAGGGATCTGCTCATCAAGTACCAGAATGAGGCCATGTCAAAAGAGATTGGCCTCTGGCAGGAGAAGAAAACCGACACCGCGTCCTATTATGTGGGCAACAAGAGAACGTACGTCTTCCACAGGCCCGACTGCACGTACGCCGGCAAGATTCCGGAAAAGAACAAGATCATCTTCAGAAACCGGCTTGACGCCATTAAAATAGGCTATACGCCCTGCAAGAGATGCAAACCGTGAAACCATGCCGACCAACTTTTCCGCCGGGCCGAATTTCAAGTTTCGAAGTTTAAAGAAAAAGCGAGAAAATGCCGATCAATCTGTCATGAACTCCGAATACCTCGATTACTGGGGTCTGGAAAAAGATCCATTTCATCTGGCGCCCGATGAAGAGATGATGTACCTCGGAGGACAGTACTATGAGTGTTTTGAGAGACTGCTTTATGCTGTTAACACTAACAAGGGAGGCGCGCTGATAGTTTCGGAAGAGGCCGGGCTGGGCAAGACAACCATCCTCTTGAAACTGATTGGAGAGCTCAGGGCCGAATATGGCGACCGTTTCAGATACGCCATGGTCGATCACCCAACACTCACCGTCTCGCAGATGGTGGCCAGCATTCACGCAGGATTGACCAACACGCGGCCGGACGATGACAAATTCAGGAACCTGCTCGCTATCAAGGAGACGCTGCTGGAGCTGAAGAGATTCGGAGGCAGGGCACTCATTATCGTTGATGAGGGGCAGCTGCTCTGTGATCGAAAAGATGTGCTGCAGGAGCTGAGAATCCTGCTCAATCTTACTCACAGCAAAGAGTACTTGCTGACCGTAATCCTGAGCGGCCAGAGGCCTCTATGGAATACGGTAAAAAGTATCCCCGAATTCTGGCAGAGGCTTCCGGTCAAGTACTACCTTATCCCCCTTACCTTTGAGGAGACAAAAGCGCTCATCGAGTGCAGACTTTCCAAGGGCGGGCTCGATGACGAACGGGACATCTTCACAACAGAGGCTCTTGAGATCATTCATCGGTTTTCCAAGGGACTGCCCCGCACGGTGGTGGCTCTGTCCGACCTTGCGCTGTTGGTCGGTTTCTCATATCAGGCCACCAAAATCGGGTTCAAAGAAATCTCTAAAGCTATCAATGCCATGTCGGGCAAGGGAGACAGTCTTCCTTACGTAGCAGAAAAGGTGACCGCACCGCAGGACGAACCGGACTCCTCTTCTTTTATCAGTAATATCATAAGGCGCATCAGGGGTTAATACCGAGTTGCCTTCATTCATAAAGCTTCAGGTACCCACATCAGTGGGTGTTGCGCCCCGTCTCACTCCGACGTACGTTATCGATGTGAGGGGAGGATAAGGGCAACGAAGATAGGCGCGAAATTTAACGCAGCATTCACGCGGTTCTCAGGAGCCGCTTATCTCCGCTCCTGATGGTGAGCCTTGTTTCGTCAAAGTATTCAAGAAGCGGTATCATGTACTTTCGAGAAACACCTGTAAGGTTCTTAAAGTCTGACGGCACCATTTCCTTACGCTTCTCCAGATGGTCAATCACCTTCTTCTTCAACGCCTCTATCACTCGGGCATCGAAGTACATGTCTCCCTTAATCTTCGCAACTTTGCCTTCGTGCGCCAGTTTCCCGAGCATGTCACGAAGGCTGGCCTCCTTGATGTTCAAGTCTACAGAAAGCTCGTTTACGCTTGGCGGCGTGAGTCCTGCCCGTTGGAGCTTCTTGAGGATCTGTTCCTCCTCCTCTTGCACTGACTTATCAGCAGTTCGGGCCACGCCTTTCAAGAGTACCTTATCTTTCTCTACCTCCAGCTGACCCGCTTTGATAAGTTCCTCAAGGGCAACTTGGAACACGTGAGGTTCTACCTTGGGCAGTCTCGTGCGTAGTTCTTCTTTGGAGATGCCCACTTTAAGAGGGTTCTTGGCATGAAAGTCTGTGAGGAGCGCCTGCAGCCTGGCCTTATAGTCGGAAAAATGAGTTGAGTGAACGAGGGTTCTCCCGATCAGTTTTGCCTTTCCGCTCTGGGTCAGCTCCGCAATGGCTCTTTCAATGGCCTTTTCTTCTGTGCCCAGGAGAACGGCAAGTGCCTCTTTGCGCATACCCTCGTATGTTCCTTTCAGGATATGATACTCGATCCTGTCGACAATACTGCCCTCACGCAGCAGGGAGAAAGTCCTGGCAAGGTCTCCTGCCTTTGTCACGTGTCTTTTTGGCAGGATGTCGAGTACCGTGCCTCCGCCAAGTGTCTGTATGCTATAAGATCCCCGCAGAATATACCTGTCGCCTGGTAATACCACTACCGGCTCCATGAAAATGAACTGTGCGAATGCCTCTTCTCCCGGCTCTATGCTCTTCCGGTCGAGCAGGACGAGCCGGGCTTCCACCTGTGTGGTCGCAATATGAAACCGCAGAATACTCCCATTTTTTATAGCTTTGAAGGGCAGCTTGAGATACCGGAATGTCGCATCGATGCGGCTGGTCAGCATCAGGCTTTCCGGTCTGCCCACGAGCGTTCCCCGCTCTATTTCCTGCTTTTCTACTCCCTGCAGGTTAAGCGCTACACGCTGGCCCGCCGACGCCTCGCTCGCGTCTTCATGGTAGGCTTGTATATTTCTTACTTTTGCCCTCCTCCCGGTAGGGTAAATTTCCACCTCTTCGCCCTCACGTATCTGACCCGAGATGCACGTGCCCGTCACGATCGTGCCGAAGCCTTTAATAGTGAAGACCCGGTCAACAGGCAATCTAAAGATGCCCGCTTTCGACCGTTCCTGAATCTCATCTGCTACTTTTCTTATATGCTCCTTGAGGAGGTCGATGTTTTCACCCGTCATTGATGAAACAGCAATGACCGGTGCACCTTCAAGGAACCGACCTTTGACGAGATCCCGTATTTCCTCCTTAACCAGTTCCACGATGTCAGGCTCTACCAGATCTTTCTTGGTGATCGCTACAATCCCCCTCTTGATGCCGAGCAGCTCGCAGATATCCAGGTGCTCCCTCGTCTGCGGCATGACCGATTCATCTGCTGCGATTACGAAGAGCACCATGTCGATGCCCCAAGCTCCTGCCACCATGTGCTTCACAAAACGTTCGTGGCCGGGAACGTCGACGATGCCTGCCAGAAGATCATCCCCGAATCTGTAATGGGCAAAACCGAGTTCTATGGTTATGCCCCGTTCTTTTTCTTCTTTAAGTCTGTCGCAGTCAATGCCGGTCAGTGCTTTCACCAAGGCGGTCTTGCCGTGATCGATATGACCTGCGGTGCCTATGACGATCTGCTTCATAGTCGATAGTATACGGGGGAAGGTATTAAAAGTCCATCTGCGGCGCTGGCTTTCGCCACGCCGCATCACGGGCTTACTTGTTAAAATCTATTTGATTGACAGTAACTCTACCTCGTAGATTAACGTAGCGTTGGGTCCTATGGCCGGAGGGGCTCCTTGTTCACCGTAGGCGAGCCGGGATGGTATGAAAAGTTGCCATTTCGCACCCACGCTCATCATTTGCAGTGCCTCCACCCAACCCTTGATCATGCGGTTAACCTGGAAGACGAATGGTTGCCCACGGCGGTAGGAGCTGTCGAACTCAGTGCCGTCAATAAAGGTCCCGCGATAATTCACCGCAACAGTATCCGTTGCCCTCGGGGTGCGGCCCGTGCCCATTCTCATGATCCTGTATTGCAACCCGCTCGGCAGGGTTCTTACCCCTTCCTTTTTCATGTTCTGTGCAAGAAATGCCTCTCCCTCCTTCCTGTTCTTTTCGGCATCCTGCTTCATCATCTCAGTCCCTCTGGCTTCCATTGTCCTGCCGACACCAGTCATTGTTTCGGACATTTGCTGGTCACTGAGAAGAAGCTTCCCGCCTGAGTAGGCATCCCGGAAGCCTCTTGACACAAGGTCAGGGTCGACTTCCATGCCGAAGCGCCTCATATCGCTCCCCATCTGAGCGCCTATGGCATAGCTTCTCTTCTCTTTCTCTGTCCTGAGCGCCTGATCGTCGGCTCCATAGGCTATTCCCGTTATAAGCAGCGCTACTAATACCAATTCGCCTTCAAGTGTATACCTTCGTTGTCGCTGCGTCGCTCTTCTCGACGTACTTCCAAGTACGCCTGCGTCGGCTCCTCGCTGCCGCCTCGGTCTCCGCTCGAATGCAAATCGGTATAAGAGTGTGAGCGCTCTCGCGCAAGATTTCATAAACCACCTCCTCGTTTTTGTGATAATCTAACGCTGCCAAGCGTGAAAAACAATGGTTGCGGAGGGTCAGAAAATGTCGAATGAGGCAACAGTGATTCGACACTAATGTCGTTCGTCTGCCCCCTTCATATCCCCGATCCAGGTCGCAATTAGTCCAAAAGCACCCAGAACCTTTAGGTAATCGGTTGCGGGCGAGCCGGTTGGGGTAAGGGACTCTGAACTGGCATGGTTCATGCTGTTGAGAATTTAGGCTACGATTGAACCCTGAGGCTGGGGGTTGTTGACACGAGAATATTTGGGGGTTATCCTTTGAGTGGGAGGAAGTAATCGAGATGAAAAAGGTTAGCGTCACCATTTTGCTTGGTGCTCTTATCTGTTTAGCCCCATGTGCGGGTGTTCTTTTTGCTGCCAGTGGCGGACATGGCGGAGGTTATTCCGGCGGGTACCACGGTAGCTATTCCAGCGGCGGGTATCACGGATCTTACTCCGGCGCATATTACGGCGGTGGGTATCGCGGACCGTATTACGGCGGTTATTACGGGTACCGCGGCTATTATGGCTGGCGTGGCGGTTACGGTTGGTACGGCTACGGCCCGTGGTGGGGGTATCCCTACGCCTACCCATATGCCTATCCGTATTACGGCTATTCCTATGCCTACCCTTCCTATCCGTACTCTGCCTACCCTCCTCTCGATAACCAGATTGCTGTGCCGAGCGAACCGCAGCAATCTTATTGGTATTACTGCCAGAATCCGCAAGGTTATTACCCGTACGTCACCAACTGCCCGGGTGGATGGACACAGGTACTCCCGACACCGCCCCAGTCAGGAAAGGAGAGTGTAGCACCATGACATGGAAACGAAGTCTTCTGTTTTTCTCTGCTGTCGTATTGCTCTCAGGATGCGCAACCATGCCGACAGGACCGAATGTCACGGTCCTTCCGGGCCCGGGAAAGCCTTTTGACGTCTTCATGGCTGATGATACTGTTTGCCGGCAATGGGCCCAGCAGCAGATTGGCGGCGCGTCACCCAGTGGAACCGCCAATCAGAACATGGCTACCGGGGCCGTAGTGGGAACTGCGGTAGGGGCCGCGATGGGTGCGGCGATCGGTGCTGCCACGGGCAATGCGGCCGCTGGTGCTGCAATTGGTGGCGGAACGGGTCTCCTCGGCGGAACCGCCATGGGGAGCAACGCAGGCGCTTCGTCGGAGTATCAGCTCCAAAGGCGGTACGACATCGCCTATCAGCAATGCATGTATGCCAAGGGAAACCAGATCCCCGGTTCACCTGCTCCGCGGGCTTATGCACCCCCGCCGCCTCCACCACCGACGGGATATCAGAGTCAGAACCAAGGGGTGTGGGTGGTAGTTCCGGGTCAATATGTGAACGGCAAGTGGGTACCTGAACACAAGGTGCAGGTACCATCACCATCCAGTTCCGGGGAGCAGGGGCCTGTCCCACGGCCAGACGCTCCCCAACCGGGCCCCTATGCGCCGTCATCTCCTTAGGATATTGGCCGTGCGGCCAACACTTTTGCCGGAATGAGGCGAAGTAGATAAACGAGAGGCAGGGCCGCATGCCGGCTTCACTGCCTCTTTTCACGAATATCGTATTGTTTCCTCGTTAGCCGCTTGCTCGTTTCAAAGAAAAAAAGAATGCAAACTGACGCTGAAGATTTGGTATACTTGTATAAAGCCGAAAAGTCCAAGGCGCCTGAGCTTCGGGTACCTCTGCTAATCGGCCAAAAATCTGGTGGACTCATAGGGCTGCACGATCCACAGCAACCATCGATGCGTCGGCTTGGGGATCGGGCTGGAGGTTGACTGAGCATGGCAATGACGGGAAAGAAAGTTTTGTTGGTTTACCCTAAGCATCCTGACACATTCTGGTCCTACAAGTACGCCCTGAGGTTCATCTCGAAGAAAGCGAGTTCTCCGCCACTCGGCTTGCTTACCGTGGCCGGCTTACTCCCGCATGACTGGGAAACAAGGCTCGTTGATATGCAGGTGAGGCCCCTGGAAGATAGCGACATTCGATGGGCGGATTACGTCTTCATCAGCGCGATGTGTATTCAGAAAAGCTCTGTGCAACAGGTCATCTCGCGCTGCAAAGCTTTAGGGGCAAAGACCGTTGCGGGAGGTCCGCTCTTCACCGCAATGCCCGAGGATTTTCCTGACGTCGATCATCTCGTGCTCAACGAGGCGGAGATAACGCTTCCGTTATTTTTGGGGGACCTCGAAAAGGGCCGTCTTCAGCGCATCTACAGGTCGGATTGCTGGGCCGATATCGAGATGACGCCGATTCCCCGGTGGGAGATGGTCAACCTCAAGAATTACGCTTCCATGAACCTGCAGTATTCGCGCGGATGCCCGTTCAACTGTGAGTTCTGCAATATCACGGTGCTTTATGGTCAGAAGCCGAGGACGAAAGGCAAGGATCAGATCATTGCAGAGCTGGACCGTCTCTACCAGACCGGTTGGAAGGGAAGCGTCTTTTTTGTCGACGACAACTTTATCGGCAACAAGGCAAAGCTGAAGAAAGATATACTGCCTGCCCTGTGTGATTGGATGAAAGAGATGGGCTATCCGTTCGCGTTTGCAACGGAGGCCTCGATCAATCTTGCGGACGACCATGAACTGATGGGGCTCATGGTGCGTGCAGGATTCGACACCGTCTTTGTTGGTATTGAAACGCCGAACGAAGCCAGTCTTGCCGAATGTAACAAGTTCCAGAACAAGAATCGTAATCTCATGGCTTGTGTCAAAACTATCCAGAGATCGGGATTACAGGTACAGGGGGGGTTTATCCTAGGGTTTGATAATGATCCGCCCTCGATCTTTGACCGGCTCACCAAATTCATACAGGAAAGTGGGATAGTTACCGCAATGGTGGGACTGCTCAATGCTCCCCGCGGGACAAGACTGTACGAGCGTCTTGTCAAGGAAGGTCGTCTCCTGAATGATATATCAGGAGATCATATGGACCTCTCAATGAATTTTATTCCGAAAATGAACCGGGAATTACTCGTTAGCGGCTACCAGAGAATCCTCGATACAATCTATTCTCCGAAATGTTACTATGAGCGGATCAGGCGGTTCCTGGCTGAGTATGTTCCCTCTCAAGAAAAAATGTTCCATTTTCGCTTCAGCCATGTGACTGCCTTCGTGAGATCTGTTTTTGTCCTGGGAATAGCGGAAAAGGAGCGCTTTCAATACTGGAAGCTCCTGGGCTGGTCGCTTTTCAGGCGTCCGCGGCTCATGCCGCTCGCCATTGGGCTGGCGATCTGCGGTTTTCATTTCAGGAAGGTGAGTTGCGACAACATGGGATGCCTGGAATAATCTGCCTCCGTGGAAAGTTAAAGCAGGAGTTAAGCAATGCTGATTGATGCTTCAAGACACCGCACCTTCAAAGCTCTTGTAGAGTACTATGGCAAAACGTATTCCACAGGACAGATCGCTAATCAGTTGTGCGACGTCATGGACGGGCTTAGTACGCCTGTCCAGATCGAAGCAGTCCAGTGGACCATGGATGCCATGAGAAACATGGCGGACGATAAGGCTTTCTGGAAACAAAATTGTCTCGAGGTTCTGGGTGAAATCCGTTCCGCAGCAGTCTCTTACTTCGAAAGACAGAAAGTGGACGCTCCCGACGATGTCGTATTTGATATCGTGCAGGCTGTCGTTCTCAATTTTGCGGTTAAGCCCTCCAATCGAAAGTAGCAATCGCAGGGAGCTATTACTGGGACACCCGCTTCGCGGGTACCCGGTCGCTACCACCTCACTTCGTCGAAAGAAGGCACGCTGCGTATACAGGATACAGAAAAAAGGGCGATAACTATAGGCAGGAGGTATACCGGATTTTCGGCATCTGGCCTGTTTTGTACAGAGGCAAAGGGCGAGGGAAGTCAAATGACCGCAGCCAAGGCCATCCCCTCAAGACTTGAAAAACGCAGCATTGGCATATATACTGCATGAGAGGAATTGCGCGACACCAAGACTGCGATCAGGAGGTGTGATGATCCGAAAATGGTTTGCTGTCCCTTGTGTTGCTGTTGCGATCACGCTTTTCTTTCAGTGCCTGCACGCGGAAGCAGAGATCACCGCACGTTCTTATCTACTGGTAGAAAAGGAGACCATGGCAGTGCTTGCCGGAAAAAACTACCATGAGGAACTTCCCCTGGCAAGTACGACGAAGGTAATGACGACAATTCTTGCTCTCGAAATGCTTGATGGGTCAGTTCCGATTACCGCGACAGCAAGTGTACGCAAGATACCGCCCTCAAAACTGAACCTTGCACCCGGCAAGTCCTATAGGGCGGAAGATCTTATCAGGGGCACGATGGTCGAATCGGCGAATGACGCTGCTTACGCTCTTGCCATTGGTGTAGCGGGAAGCGAAGAAGACTTTGCAGCCATGATGAACGATAAAGCCCGGGATATTGGGGCAATAAACACACACTTTAAAAATGCTTCGGGGCTCTATGTCCCAGGCCATTACAGCACCTGCTGGGATCTTGCACTGATGTTTCGTTATGCACTCTCCAATGATCAGTTCCGGGAGATCATTTCCGAGAAGTATTTCCTCTTCAAAGGGGAGAGACGAGACATACGTTACGCCAACCATAATCGGCTCCTGTTCTGTTTCGAGCCTTCCATCGGAGGCAAGACCGGCTTCACGAGAGCCTCCAAACACTGTTACGTGGGAGCTTTTGAAAAGGACGGCCAGGTATATATCCTTGCATTACTGGGGAGCAGAAACCTCTGGGGAGATGCAGTTGATATTCTCGCGCAGCTTTACGAGAGAGTCCCGACAAAAACCGAACTGACCATGGCTAAGGCGTCCGCACTCACTCTTTCTTCGTATAAGATTCCGGCGGAGCGCCCTGCGGCAGTCAAGAAATCGGGTAAGAAAAAGTTAAAGAGATCAAAAGGTCGCTCCGCAAAAAGTAGTCGATGAAATTTAAAATCCTCACCGCCGTAATCCTGCTTGTCTGTTTTCCCCTCACGACGTTCTGCCTTACGCTTACCGAAGAAGTGAAGATGGGTAAACAGATCCACCAAGAGGTGCTTAGAGCGTTCAGACTGAACAACGATCCTTACGTATGCCTGTATATGGGGAGGGTCGCCAAGACAATCGAACCGAATGCCAATGTGGCGTTTCCGGTCAGACTCACGGTTGTCGAGTCGGGGACGCCCAATGCTTTCGCGACTATGGGTGGGTATGCGTATGTAACCACGGGCCTCATTGAAATGGCTGATCGGGAAGAGGAAGTAGCCGGCGTCTTGTCCCATGAGTTTGGCCATCTTGGGAGGCGACACGTTGCCAAAAGGATGGAGCAAGAGAAGCCCCTGACTTGGGCCACGCTTGCAGGCATGCTGCTGGGAACACTGGGGGCGATGATACCCGGGGCAGGCGCCCTTGGCCCGGCCCTGATGACTTCCACCATGGCGGCCGCCCAGACGGTAGCTCTCAAATTTTCCCGCGAGGATGAGGACGAGGCGGACAGATTCGGGCTGGCGACTGCGGAGGCGTCGGGTTACAGCGGCCACGGTCTTGCCGATTTTTTGAAGAAGATTCGTTCTACCGAGTCCGAAAGGATGATTCCTCAGTATCTCCTCACGCACCCTTACTCCGACGTTCGTGCTGCAAAAATTGAGAGCAGGATCACCCTACCCAAGACCACGGTGAATACGGATTTTTTCCCCTACGTTCAGGCGAGGCTGAAGATTCTCAATAAAACTTTGGGCCCTGCCATCGAGGATACATGGATGGGAAAGCATGAGAAGGACCCGAAGGATCCTGTCAGCGCTTACGGAGCGGCTCTTGTTTATACTCTTCTAGGCAACACGGTCAAGGCTGAAGAGATGATCCGAAACATGGACTCACCATACAAGAATCTTTTTCTGGGTGAGATCCTTGTCAGGACCCAGAGATTCAAAGAAGCGGCCGAAGTGTTGCGCACTCAGACCGACCCCATCGCCAGCTATTTCCTTGCATCAGCGCTCGAAGGGAGCGGAGATCTTTCCGGTGCTGCGGACGTGTTAAAGGGGCTATTTCCGTACAAAGAGAGCCTGCCAATCATCTACCAGAGATTTGGTATGGTTGCCGGTAGGTTAGGCTACGAAGGGCTTGGATACGAGTATCTGGGACGGTATTATCTGGAGATCGGCAGACCGCAAGTAGCACGTACCTATCTTGAAAAAGCCTCTGCAAAATATGGCCGCAACACCGACGAGGCCAGAGAAGTACAAGTCCTTCTTGACGAAACAAAACCCGAGAAGCCTGGTGAGAAGGATGGAAAAACAAAGCAGCAACCGCAGGACAAGGGAAATAAGCAGTTGCGGCTGTACTAGAAAGAACCTCTCGTCCTCCTAAATCTTAAATTCCAATCTGCAATCCCACCGCAAAGAAAAAAGTAGTTGTCACGTGTAGGCTCCTGTGGTTAAGCTTTGAGTAGGGCTGACATGAAGCAGATCTCTGTATTGATACTCCTGTTGTGGTCTATCTTGCAGGCCGGCTGGGTCATGGCGCAAAATGTTGAGACCAAGCAGGCATATCAAGGCAAGCCCTTGATCGTCGGTTTCTCCACCACATCACTCGACGTCGTCAAACGGGAAAACCCAAGATGGCTCAAGAGCCATATCGATTTTTGGGACCTCATCTCCCGGGAATTGAAGCGGCCATACGTCTTCACGGCTATGCCTTTCGAGGAGATTCTCAAAGCGCTTGATGGGGGCGTTATCGACATCACCGCGGTTCCGGTGGTTGTGACGGCTTCGCGAGAAGAACGCTTCGATATCTCCACGCCTCTGGGCGGAGGACGCCTTGCCGTTGCCACACGATACAAGGTCTGGGACCACCCATGGTTGTCGGTCATCCAGATTTTCTTTTCGTGGACTACCGCCAAGGTGGTCATCATGCTGTTGGCAGCGCTCGTTCTGATCGGCATTATCGCGTGGCTCATCGAGCGAAAAGAGAATCCGGAATATTTCGGACAAGGTGCGGCGAGAGGAATCGGGACAGGCATCTTCTGGGCCGGTTCAACGCTGGCCTCCGGCATATGTCTCGGCATAGGCCTGAAAACTACCCTGGGGCGCATCCTGGGTCTCTTCTGGATGGTTGTATGTGTCATTACTTTCGGGGCGGTCATTGCCTCACTCACGTACTATCTGGGTGCTCAACAGTATTCGGGTTGGGTGGTCGACAGCGATAAGTTGAAAGGGATGCACATCGGTGTGTTCAGGACCTCTGCAACAGTCCAGATACTAGAAGGAATGGGAATTCGGTACACTCCTTGCGAGAACACCGATGAATGTGTGGCAGCTCTTACGCGTGGAAAGATCAACGGCTTCCTGTATGATGAGGGTTACCTGCGTTACCTTTCGGAGACCCGCTACCGGGGAAGGCTGTCCATTTATGCGACAGACTTGAAACCCTACCGGCGGGCCTTTGCCATGCCCAAAAACAGCCCTCTGCGTAAGCCCTTCAATGTGGCGCTGTTGAAAGTTATGGACAGACCCATGGGCGAGGCGGTCATCAACCAGCTTGACTTAAGCCAGTACCTGAAAACCAAGCCAACCAACCCGATGGAAGAACAAAGACGCTATGGAGCCGGCCGTGGGAAACGCTAGCCCGGCCAATACCGTATCAGGCGCCCGTAATACGAAGTGCGGCACGATATGCCTCCCTCTATTGAGGATACTGGTGATGCTGCTGCTCACGATCGGCCCGATCAGTACCGCCGTGGCAGGACCGCTTGACCCTGCTGAGGCCCTTACTAAGAGACCCCTGATTGTAGCAATCCAGTATGACCAGACCTACACCACCAAAGACAAGGAAGGGAATTGGACCGGTCCGATGGTCGATTTCTGGAAGCTCATCGCAAAGGAGTTAGGGCAGCCTTACACCTTCAAAGAGATGTCCTTGAGCAACATTATGATTGCCCTTGAAGAAGGCACGATAGATGTGGCAGCCATCACAACGTTCATCAACGCTGAGCGGGAAGAACGTTTCGATTTCTCCACGCCCCTGGGCGAGGGGCGTCATGCTGTCGTGACCCCGTATCAGCCGAAACATGAGCATCCCTGGATGGCTGCCATATCGGTCTTTTTTTCCTGGGGAACCCTCACGGTAATCCTCATACTTCTGGTTACGCTTCTGCTACTCGGTATCTCGATCTGGTTGATCGAGAGAAAACGTAATCCGGAAGATTTTGGTCGAACCCGTCGCAGAGGCATCGGCGCGGGAATATATTGGGCCGGTTCGACTCTCGCGTCGGGTTTGTGTTTTGGAATCTATCTCAGGACACTGCCGGGGCGGATTCTCGGTCTGCTCTGGATGATAGTATGCGGACTGGCATTGAGCGCCGTTATTGCGTCCCTGACGCACTCGCTGACTGATCAGCTTCAGCAGATGCAGGTGATCGAGGATGATGAGTTCCGCTACATGCATTTGGGAGTGAAGAGTGGGTCTGTACAGATGGATATGCTAAGAGAAGCAGGCGGGTACTATACGTTATTCGACACCGACGAAGAGGCCATGAATGCTGTCTTGAACGGCCAGGTTGATGGATATCTGTGCTTTGAGACCAGAGCAAACTTCTTCGCGAATCACGAATACAGCGGCAGGATTTCCGTCTATACGACAAAACTAAAAGCGCATCTCTATGCTTTGGCGATGCCGAGGCAGAGCCCCTTGCGCAGGCCAATCAACGTTGCCGTGTTGCGGCTTATGAACGATTCTGTGTGGGAATCCCTGCTCGATCGCTATGGGTTTGAAAGGGCTTCAGGCCAGGTGAGCCATCCGTCGTCGAAGGAAAGGTGGTAGGTAGTATCAAACCGGCGCTTTACCAAGCTTGCAGATTCATGCAGATTCATGTTGACGGCTGAGCAGCACGTGTTATGATGTCGCAGATCGCTTCTAGAAAATGAGAGATCTGAGACACAAACAGGAGGGTAGTATGGGACTGGTTATTGATGGGTTTGCTCATGTCATGCCGAAAGCTTTTGCTGAAGCGCTCATGCAGGTGCATCCCACTGACGAGTTGCGTAAGCTGGCTAAACACACCTATTTTGGGGACATGAAAAACAGAGTGCGGGTAATGGATAAGTTTGGACTGGACAAACAGGTCCTCACCCTGGCGCGTCCGAGTACCTGGATTGGCATCCGAGCCGACGCTCTTCAGAAAATGACACGGCTCGGGAACGACACGGTGGCAGCAGTGGCGAATGAGTTTCCCGACCGGTTTATCGCTGTCGGGACCCTGCCTGTCCCCACGAAAGAATACCTGCCTGAGTTTGACAGGTGTCTCAACGAGCTCGGCATGGCAGGCATCCAGATACTCACTAATATTGATGGCAAGCGCCTTCACGAACCTCAGTTCCGGCCCTTCTTCGCGCATGCCAACGCGACGAAAACACCTATCTGGATACATCCCCAGCTTGTAGAGGGTTGGTCACAGGAGTTCGCACTGGACAAGATCTTCGGCTGGCTTTATGAGACAAGCATTACGCTTGCACAGCTTGTTTTTTCTGGCATCATGGAAGAGTACCCGGACCTCAGGATCATCCCTCACCACATGGGTGCAATGGTTCCTCACAATTCCGGGAGAATCAAGGGATTTTACGAAGCCCGGGATCTCTACCCGGGCACGGGCCTCGTCTCTCTTCCCAGGGATCCGCTCGACTACTTCAGAAGATTTTACGGGGACACCATGCTGTGTGGAACCGTTCATGCCTTCGAATGCGGTTACAAGTTCTTTGGACCCGAACAGATCATTATGGCAACGGATTATCCTTTCGGCCCGCAACAGGGCGAGCAGTGGATAAAGGAGACGCTGGACCAGATAGACGCCATAGGCCTGCCGAAGGCCGAGAAAGATATGATTCTCAGCGGGAATCTCCTCAGGTTGATCGAGAGACGATAAAGCAGGTATACTCGAGGAAGCGATGAAGCGAAGAAGCGAATACGCGGAAAAACAGGAGAAAAGAAAAGACTTTGTGTTCCCGCTTCCTCGCTTCATCCGGGTACCCGCTCGCGGGTGTTCGCTTCAACTCTTGCAGCCAAGCACTGGAATATAAGGGAGGTAATCATGGGACTGATCATTGACGGCTTTGCACACGTGATGCCAAAACGCTGTTTGGAAGCCATGCTGAAAGCGTATCCCACGGTCGAACTGAAGGAACTAGCACCGCTCACCTACTTCAGCGATATGGATAACAGGGTGCGGCTCCTCGATAAGCACGGAATCGACAAACAGGTTCTGACCCTCGGCCGACCAAGCGTCTGGCTTGGTATACCGCGCAGCATTCTTCCTGGTTTGATGCGAATCGCAAATGATTCGATCCTTGAAGCGGCCAACCAGCACCCCGGCCGGTTTATTCCGGTTGCTCACATGCCCGTACCTACCGAAGAGTACCTTCCCGAGTTTGACCGATGCATCAATGAGCTCGGCATGGCAGGCATTCATATAGTCTCCAACATAGACGGCAAAGCGCTCGATGCTCCCGAGTTCAAGCCCTTCTGGGCGAAGGCCAATGCAACCAAGGCCCCCATCTGGCTCCACCCGCAGCTGCAGCAGGACTGGTCCCAGGAGTACGTACTCGATAAGATCTTTGGCTGGCTTTACGAGACGAGTATAGCGCTGGCGCGCCTCGTCTTTGCAGGTGTCCTACAGGAATTTCCGGATCTCAGGATCGTCACGCACCACATGGGTGCCATGGTGCCTCACTTTTCGGAACGGATAAAGGGTTTCTATGATGCCCGCGCCATGTTCCCACGCTCTTTGTTCCCACCCCTAGAGCGCGATCCGCTTGACTACTTCAGGCGTCTTTACGGAGATACGGTTCTAAACGGAGCAGTCCACGCCATGGAGTGCGGTTACAAGTTCTTCGGTCCCGAGCACATCATATTCGCGACTGATTACCCCTTTGGCCCTGAGCAGGGTGAAGCATGGATGAAAGGGGCGCTCGACCAGGTAACATCGATTGACCTGCCGCAAACCGAGAAGGACTCGATTCTCGGCGGGAATCTTATGCGGCTCATAAAGAGGCAGTAGCCTCAACTACCCTCGATTTTCCCTTTAGCGCGTATTGGCCGCTGATCCAATCAACTTTTGGATGTTCTGTTCTATTGCCTTTTTTTCTTTCGTTTCCATTTTAACCACTTGCAGGGCCTTGGTCGGGCACGTTTCAACGCAGGGTGGCGGATCCTTGCCCAGGTCCACCTGACTCAAGCATAGGTCGCATTTCTGCATCTTTCCCTCGGCCCCGAACTGAGGCGCACCGAAAGGACATTCTTTTTCACATGACTTGCACCCGATGCACTTGCTCTTATCACCGACAACGATGCCGTCTTCCGGTCGTTTTTGTATTGCCTGCACCGGACAGATTTTCACACAGACCGGATCAACACAGTGCATACACGAGACAGATGCTGAAGCGAGTTTTACTTCCGGGTAGCGGCCGGTCCAGATTTTATAGACTCTCCTCCAACTCACCCCTAATTCTCCATCTCTCCAGCTCTTGCAGGCCACTTCACATCCATAGCATTGAGTGCACTTCTCCTTGCTAAAGGAAAAAGCGTATTCGATGGACATAGTCAGCTCTCCTTTCAGTCTCGACCGTCATTTTTTTACCTGCGTAAGAAATCTGATGAACAGGTTCCGCATCGCATCAGGCCTTACTTATCTGGACCAGTGTCTGGCTACTCATGGCTGTAACCACAGGATCAAAGGCTTTTTGGGGATCAACATTATACATGATGTTCACGTTTGCGCCCCCATCAAAGAGCGGATAGTCTTCGAAACCAAGTTCTTTGCACCCCTGCCACCAGCCATGAAGCACCATTACCGTATCGGGCCTTGTCCCCGGATAGAGTTGCGCTTTAACCTTGATCCAGCCATGGGGCGATTCTACGCGCACCCAATCACCGTCCTTGATTCCGCGTGCTGACGCAGTATCCGGATGGATATGCACTGTTGGATACGGGACAATTTCCCTCAGGAAGGGGACGTTCCGTTGCCACGATGCGGTATAAACGCTCGATGTATGGTAGTCGGAGAGGATCAGAGGATATTTTTTCGTCAGCTCCGGTGTACCCGTTATGCTCTCGGGCGGCTCCTTCCATTGAGGCAACGGGTTGTAACCGGCCTCCTTGAAGGACGTGTTGTAAATTGCTACTTTCCCCTGGGGAAGAAAAGGCGCCTTGGAAATCCGTGGGCTTTTCCTTTTGAATACCGTCTCATAGTTTTCATATTTTCTTGGGATCATCTCATACTTGATTCCGGTCGGGTGTTTCCGGAGTTCGTCAATGGTCATTCCCAGAGGTTTCAACTGATCGTTCATCGACTCGTTCATGCTGCCGCCCCAGAAATCAGCGCCGTATCCCATCTTGACGCCCAGATCGCATAAGAACTCAAAAATCGACTTGTTATCGGCCAGCGGCTCGATCACCCTGTTTCGTGCCATAATCCAGTTTCCTCTGACCTCGAAGGGGTGATCAATCTCGTAGGGAGTTGCAACAGGGATCACGACATCTGCATAGGGCATATCTGCAGTTCGCGCCACGTCTACCACCACATAGAACTCCAGTTTCTTCAGGGCCTCGACGACCCTCTTTGACCCCCGCGTGCTTGCCAGTGCCTGGGTACCGGGAGCGATGATAGTCCGCATGGGATAAGGCTTTTCAGTCAGAACGCTGTCAAAAAGACCGTAGTAAGCGGATGAAGTCCCTTCGAGGGCGGGTTGAAAGGGCTTCGGAAATTCGGGGTAAACGAGCTTGTCAACCCATTCCTGGGTGTACCGCTCCGTCAAATGGACGGTATTGGGTTTGGGCATCTTGCTGGCAGCGCCGAATACATTTCCACCGGGCCTGTCCAGGTGCCCTGTAATGGCTATGAGAATCGCCACCGCCCTGATAGCGTCGTTCGAAGAGGGCACGTGTTCGACCCCGTTACCTAATTCAATTCCCGCCCGTTTTGTCGTCGCAAAGAGTCGCGCCACCTCCGCGATCCGATTTGCCGGGATTCCGGTGATCTTTTCAGCCCACGGTGGTGGATATTTCTGCACATGCTCTTTCAACTGATCGTATCCGTAACACCATTGCTCCACAAAGGCCTTATCGATGAGGTTCTCATTGACCACCACGTGAAGCATGGCCAGGGCAAGGGCTGCATCCGTCCCGGGCCTGATGGGCATCCATTCGTCGGCCAAGCCGACGTCCGGTTCCATGGTGGGTTTTATCGCGATAATCTTTGCTCCCCGTGCCTTCGCATTGACATAAGCCCTGACGCCATCCTGGGCAGGACCGGAATATATGGGCTGTTTTCCCCAGACGAGCACGAGATCACTGTTTGCATAGTCAACAGCCCTTGGCCAGTCCCCAACGGTATAATGGAAGGTAAAGCCCATCTGCATCGCGCATATGCCGCTATGTCCGTAATTCGGGCTTCCATGGGCTATCAGGAAACGGAAGAGATAGTCGCTGTAGGTTCTTCTCGCCGGAGACAGCATGCCGAGCGATTCCGGACCATACTTCTGCTTCTGCTGCTTCAGGGTGTCTGCGATAATGCCAATGGCTTCGTCCCACGTGATCTGCTGAAATTTCCCTTCGCCCTTCTTGCCCACCCGCTTCATCGGATATTTTAGTCTATCGGGCGAGTACACCCACTGCGGTGCAGCCTGACCCTTGGGGCAGACGGCTCCCGCATTTACGGGTGACTCTTTCATGCCCGCGACCTTGGAGAACCGGCCGTTCTTCGTAAACGCGTAAACGCCGCAATTTGCGGCAGGCCCGCACATGGCGCAAAAGGTTGGCACGACCGTTTCACCAGCCTTGGCTGCAGCAGCCATGGCTTCGTCGAGGGTAAAGGACTCAAAGGGGAATGAACCCAGCAGGGTAGCCCCCGCGATCCCTACTCCTGCGAATTTAAGAAACGTACGTCGATCCAGCAAGAACTGCGATTCTTTTTTACCCTTGCTCATCTTTCCTCCTCATCGAGAGTGGCGTCGTCCGTGCCCCGCGTCTCTCAAAAATTGAGTTCCATCAGGAGCAACCGGAATGTCCTAAACACCCTGGCCATAGTCCTGTTTCGAGCTATTGTAACACGAGAACGAGCTTTCGCAAAAAGAACTTCAATACAAACATAATTCCCGGCTCTCCGCAGATTGACTTACCCGTTCTTCCCAAGGTATAGTTGTTCCGGAAACATCTGAAGAGCGCTCCTTACTCTCTCATGAGTTATAGATTGACACGCCGGTCGTCCTTAACGGACTTTAGTGAGAAGAGATTATCGCTGGTAAGCGACATCCCGCACACCGCATGCCATCATATTTTTAACGGAGGAGGTCATGAAACGACTTATTGTTATGGCCGCAGCAGTCACGTCGATCATTTCATTAAACCTCGCGGCTGCGCCGGCTTACGCTCAGTCGTACCCCAATCGCGCCATTCAGCTGATCATCCCGATCCCCGCGGGAGGCGGGGGAGATGTGAACGGCAGAATCCTGGCTGACGATCTGGGGAAGATCCTGGGGCAACAGATCATCGTCACAAACAAGCCGGGGGCTTCGGACACGCTGGGCACGGATGCACTGGCCAAGAGCAAGAAAGATGGTTATACACTCGGATATTCGAGCGCCGGAGCGATGGTCTATTCCCGGGTGACCAATCCGGAGTCCGTTCCCTACGATCCTGTCAAGGATTTCGACCCTCTGTCTCTTCATACTTTCTACCCTTTATCCGTGGCGGTACAGGCCAACTCACCCTGGAAGACCTTCAAGGAATTGATCGATTATGCCAAGAAAAATCCGGGTAAACTGCGCGTGAGCACGGCCGGCATGGGAACCGCGGCGAACTTCGACGTGGAGATTGTCCAGTCAGTGACCGGCGCGCAATTTACACATGTGCCCTTCAAAGGCGGAGAGGCTGTCGTCACAGCTCTGCTGGGAGGGCACGTGGAAGTGAGTTTTGATATCGTGGGTAAGTTCATGCCTCATGTTGACGCGGGGAAGCTCCGGCTTTTACTCATCAGCAAGAAGACTTCCATTTATCCGAACCTCCCTACCCTCACAGAATTGGGCTATAAACGGGATATGCTCTCGGGGTGGCACGCCATGTTCGGTCCCGCGGGCATGCCGGAAGACGTAAAGAAGGTCCTCGTTCCCGCGATAGAAAAAGCGGTAGATAGTCCCGATGGAAAAGCCAAGATAGAAAAAATAGGATACGTTGTGCAATACAAATCTCCTGCGGAATTGAGGAAATTAATCATCGATGATTACGAGACCGCGCATGGCATAGCGGTGAGGTTAGGCTTGCAGAGTAAATGACGCCCGAGTTCACGTAGACCAATGTAAGACGGAAGGACCAAGGAGACATTTTCATGAGCAAATCAGACAAGATCAGTGGATTCTTCTGGCTTCTTTTCGGGATACTGGTGAGCGTTGAATCGGCCCGTCTGGGGCTGGGGACGCTTCACCGGCCGGGCCCTGGATTTCTTTTTTTCTATACAGGGATTTTTGTTTCGATCATCTCCCTTATCATCCTCACAAGTGCATTCCTCACCAATAAAATGGAAGGGGTCAGGGAGAACATTTTTGGGGCGTCTCGAAATATTTGGAAAGCCGTTTACGTTTTGATTGCCATCTTTCTGTATGCCCTGCTTATGGAACCACTGGGCTTCATTCCGGTGACCTTATTGCTATTTCTTTTTATTCTGGGAATTCTTGAAAGGAAGCGATGGATTGTGACCATGCTGACAAGCGTTGCAGTGACTGCGGCAGCCTACCTGATCTTTGAAACAGCCTTGCAATCGCAGCTTCCTAAGGGAGTCCTCGAGTTCTTGAGATTCTGAAAACGAACGGATAAGCCATGGATGTGATCCATAACGTACTTTTCGGATTTCAAGTCGCCTTACAACCCATCAATCTGATGTACTGTTTTATGGGAACCCTCATCGGTACATTGGTAGGTGTTTTGCCCGGCCTGGGACCTGCTGCTGCCATAGCTTTGCTTCTGCCCTCCACCTTTCATACGACACCCGTTTCAGCAACGATTATGTTGGCCGGGATTTACTATGGCGCTATGTACGGCGGCTCCACGACCTCCATCCTGGTGAATATTCCCGGAGAAGCAGCCTCTGTCGTCACCTGCCTGGACGGCCACAAGATGGCCCTCAAGGGAAGGGCGGGTCCCGCGCTCGGGATTGCCGCCTTCGGCTCTTTCATTGCCGGAACATTCGGGGTTATAGCACTGACCATTACAGGCCCGCTTTTATCCGGCGTGGCGCTCAGGTTCGGACCTCCTGAATATTTTGCCATGATGATTGTCGGCATTACCGTTCTCACGTATCTCAGCAGCGGCTCCATGCTCAAGTCCCTGTTAATGGCTGCAGTAGGCCTGATTCTCGGCGGAATCGGCATGGACGCCATCAGCGGGAAATACCGGTTCACGTATGGCCTCCAGGTGCTTGCGGATGGAGTGGGGCTTGTCCCTGTTGTCATGGGTCTTTTTGGGATCACCGAGGTGCTTGAGAACCTTGAAACCGAGATCAAGCGGGATATCGTGTCGACGAAGTTCAAGAATCTTTTCCCCACGCTTCAGGATTGGAAAGACTCTGCCGGGCCCATCGGACGGGGCACAATCCTCGGCTTCTTTCTGGGACTTGTCCCCGGGGGAGGAGCCATCATTGCTTCGTTCGCGTCCTACGCCATCGAAAAAAAGGTCGCAAAGAATCCGGAAGAATTCGGTCACGGCGCCATACAGGGGGTGGCAGGGCCTGAGTCAGCGAATAACTCCGCCGCCAGCGGGAATTTCATCCCACTCCTGACACTGGGGATTCCCTGCAATGCTGTCATGGCCATTCTCCTGGGTGCGCTGATGATTCATGGTTTGCAGCCCGGGCCGCTCCTGATGACCAAGGCTCCTGATCTTTTCTGGGGGACTATTGTGAGCATGTACATCGGGAATGTGATGCTTCTGGTCCTCAATCTCCCGCTGATCGGGCTCTGGGTGAAGGTCTTGAAGGTACCTTACTATCTTCTCTATCCTTTGATCCTGCTCTTTTGTCTCATCGGAGCCTACAGCCTCAACAACAGTGCCGGTGACGTCCTGGTGATGCTCATTTTCGGCATTGTTGGCTATCTGATGAGAAAGTTCCGCTACGACGGCGCCCCGCTGGTCCTTGCCCTGGTCCTGGGGCCAATGCTGGAAGAGGCCTTCCGCCAGTCCCTGATGCTCTCCAAAGGAGATTTCTCTATTTTCATTTCGAGGCCCTTATCACTTGCTTTCCTGATCATTGCGGCTCTGTTGATCATTCTCCCCATCATCACGCAGCGAAAGAAGCTTGCGACCCTGGAGGAATGAAGCAGACCGCTTCGCTAGGTCTATGCTAACTGAAATCTCCTACTGGTTCAGAAAATCGAATGTTAACGAGTTTAGGAAGAAGCAGACAAGTTGTCGGGTATGTCAAGACAAGTTGTCGGGCATTGACTCCACGTACAACTATGGTATTCAGGACCAACCAAGAGGATTGAACATTCCCAACTGAAAGAGAGAGCGCTTCCCTGCTCCCGAGCCTTTCACTTCACCCGCATCGCCGGGTCCCCGATCAGGTTCCACGTCTTCCTCACATCCGGATCAGTCGTAGCCGTCTTGGCCCTAACAACGGCCTGCCCTATGGTGGCATGCACCCCTGAGAAGAGCACCCTGATCAACTCCTGGTTCATAACGGACTGTGGCCCGGGGTCGGTCAGGCCTGAGGATGCAAAGACCGCTACCGCCCCTCCCTGGGGCGCGAGGATGAGCGCTTCAGCCAGGCTCTCCGTATAGACATCCTGGAAGAGG
>DATFYE010000146.1:0-61870 GCA_035315185.1 Syntrophorhabdales bacterium
AGCCTGCAGTAGTAAGGGGCTATAGCCTGGGCATATCTTCGAATCACTTGTTCATCCGCCTTCGTTAGTTTCATACCCATCACAGGCACCATCTGCTTCACCTGTTCAACGGTCCTCATCCCCGGGATGGCGCAGGTTACGTTTGCATCCTGGAGCACCCATTTCAGGTTGGCAGCGGCCTGCTCAGGAGTAATGGCCTTGGCCTCCTCTCTCGTCTTGTAACCGCCCATCTGAATCTTCATGGCGATAACGCCGACACCCGCGGCCTTCGCTCTTGCGATGGCTTGCTTCACCGCAGGCTCCGTGTTGAAGTTGTACTGCACGAGAACTGTGTCGAAAAACTTGTCAGGGTCATCCACCACAGCATTAATGACCTCTGCCTGGTTTGTATGCGTGCTTACACCAAAGAAACGAACCTTTCCCTGTTCCTTCATCTTGACGTAAGCCTCGCGGGCTTCCGCATTATGCACCTGCTTGGCATTCTCAAGGCCATGGAGTTGGATTACGTCAATATGATCGGTCCTGAGCTGCTCAAGACTTGTTTCCACATCTTTTATGACTTGGTCCTTGGTGGTCGACTCCCGCCGGGTTTTCGTGGCCACGTATACTTTGTCACGTATGCCCTGAAGTGCCTTAGAGACAATCTCTTCACTTCTTCCGTTCAGGTAGCGGCGAGCCGTATCCACGTAATTGATGCCCATATCGAAGCCGGCCCGTATAACCTCATACTCGGGCGTGAGCATGGCACCGAAGCTCAGCGTTGTTACTTTGAGTCCTGTTCGGCCCAGGGTGCGGTACACCGGCGCCGTGGCCGGTTCTGCTGCATTGAGCAGACCGCCAACACCTGTGAGACCGATAGTAGCGGCGCCTGCTACGCCGATCTTGAGAAAGTCCCTCCGGTTCATCGTTGATCCGTCATCCCTATTCTTCATAGATTCCTCCGGCAGCCTTTCGCTATTTTTCGGTCTGCGTCCAGAAATATTATACACGAATGCCGCCATAATCAAGTGCGTGTCTGCTGTCAGAAACCGCTACACTCGGTCGGCGGCAACACGGCAAGGCAAAGACAAGACAATTCTCAATCCAGAGTCGATTCCATCTTACGAAAGCAGGGCATACACAATCTCAATTGATACACCGCTCTCACAAGGTAGGATTCGGGCTATATTTGCTGTATAATTAAAAAGATATCTTTGCATACGGAAAGGAGTTAATGATCATGCCCGAAATTGATGAATCAGAAAAGGAAAAAGAGTTTTACGTGGACGTTCCTGCTAAATGCGACGCTTTCTTCCTGAAAGGTTGCAATTCTGTTGATTGGGGAATGAAAAATCGTCTGTCAAAAATATTCGATCCCAAAACGGGCAAGACGGTTATGCTGGCCGTCGACCACGGATACTTTCAAGGTCCAACCACTGGGCTGGAGCGGGTTGATGTCACCATCCTTCCGCTTCTTCCCTACGCGGACACCCTGATGCTCACCAGGGGCATCCTCCGCACAATAATACCTCCCACGTTTGACAAAGGGATAGTCTTGAGGGCGAGCGGGGGACCCAGTATCTTGAGTGACCTCTCGAACGAGCAGATTGCCATAGATATTGACGAAGCCATTCGTTTGAATGTGGCAGCCATGGCTGTTCAGGTCTTTATCGGCGGCAAAATGGAAACACAGTCAGTACACAATATGACTCGACTCGTTGATATGGGTAACCGCTATGGAATTCCCACGCTGGGCGTTACGGCCGTGGGCAAGGATATGGCCCGTGATGCCAAGTATATGAGACTGGCTGCGCGGATCATTGCCGAGCTGGGCGTCACGTATGTGAAGACCTACTATGTGCCAAAAGGATTTGATACGGTCGCCGCATCATGCCCGGTACCGATTGTCATTGCCGGAGGCAAAAAGCTTCCGGAACTCGAAGCGCTGACCATGGCTTACAATGCCATACAGGAAGGAGCTGCAGGCGTAGATATGGGTCGTAACATTTTTCAATCTGAATCACCTGTGGCCATGATAAAGGCGATAAGAAAGGTCGTCCACGAAGGAGAGAAACCGAAAGCAGCTTTTGACTTCTTCATGACCGAAAAGAAGAGTGCCATGCGAGAAAAGAGGAAGCGGTAACCCTAACATGCGCGTGGGGATGTATTACAACAACAGCAAAGTCAACGTAGAAGAGCTACCGGTTCCCAAGGTCGGCAAAAGGGATATTCTCGTTAAAGTTATGGCGAGCGGCATTTGTGGCAGCGACGTTTTGGAGTGGTACCGTATTAAGAAAGCGCCTCTGGTTCTCGGCCACGAACTGACGGGCGAGGTCGTCGAGGTAGGGGAAGAGGTCACTAAATTCCGAAGGGGTGACAGGGTGTTTACCACGCACCATGTTCCCTGCGACGAATGCCACTGGTGCTTGAATGGCCATCAGACCGCATGCCCGGTCTTCCAGACAAAATCGAATTTTGACCCGGGTGGGTTCTCAGAATATTTGAGGGTCTCAGGAAGAAGCGTTGATACCGGTACGTTTCTGCTGCCTGACGAAATCTCGTATGAAGAGGGGGCGTTCATTGAACCTCTCGGGACTGTAGTGCGGGGGTTGAGAGCTGTTGCTCTAAAACCCGGTGACAGTATGCTCGTTCTCGGTTGCGGAATTGCAGGGTTGCTCATGATCAAGCTGGCTCGTGCTCTTGGCGCCGGGAGAATTATCGCAACGGATATCAACGATTACAGGCTTCAGGCAGCAAAGAGATTCGGTGCAGAAGAGTCGATCCGGGCTGACGAAGACATCCCAGGTTTCATTAGAAAACTGAATAATGGGCGCCTGGCTGACAAGGTTATCGTTTGCGCTGGCGTATTGTCTGCTGCACAACAGGCATTGGAATCGGTGGATCCGGGCGGAACTATCTTGTTTTTTGCGGTGCCGAATCCCGGGGAGATGCTCAATATAGATTTTAATCCTTTCTGGAGAAATGATATAAGCCTTAAAACCTGTTACGGGGCCGCTCCGCTTGATAATAGAGAGGCCATGGAACTCATCAGAGCCGGAAATGTTGATGTAAGAGATCTGATAACACATAGACTCGGCCTGGAGGAGATTTCAAAAGGATTCAAGGCTGCAAGTGAGGGCAGGGACTGCCTGAAGGTCATCATAAAACCGCACGAAGGATAATTGAGTATCATTGTGGCCCCTACGGAGGCAACTGACCGTTAGCATCTTCGCTGTGTCCGCTTTTTTGTTGCGCATGCCCCGCACATTATGCATAATGAGGTGCAGAGAAGGAAGGGGGGGATTGACGATGATGAAGAGTACGTCTTTTACATTCATCAGTATTGCCTTTATCTCGCTGGCTTTCGTGCTGGCGCCTTTCGTCGGAACACGCTCTGCATTTGCAGAATACCCCGAGCGGACCATTACGCTGGTCGTACCGTATCCGCCGGGGGGCGTGACCGATCTCGGTGCACGGGCGTTCGCCGAAGCCATGGAGAAACAGCTAAAGAAGTCTATAGTGGTGGTCAACAGGGCCGGTGGCGCCACGACCATTGGGGGCAATGTCGTGGCCACTGCAAAGCCGGATGGTTACACGCTCGGGTACTTCCCACCTGCGGCAAGCATCCCCGAGGTCTATACGTACTTCTATGAGGCCCCTTATGCAAGTAAAGATTTGAGGCCTGTGTGTCGTGTTGCTACGGCGGTTGGCGCAATCGTGGTCAAAGGTGACTCGCCGATTAATGGTTTCAAGGATCTCGTGCAGTACGTGCGCAAAAACCCCGGGACAAAATGGGGCATCAACACCAAGACATCACCCAGCTACATCATTACCAGGGCCATTGCCAAGGCTGAAAACCTCAACATCATTGATGTAGCTTTCGACGGCGACGTCAAAATTGTACCTGCCATTCTGGGCGGCCACATTCCTGTCGGATCACCTACCTACCCTTCCGTCAAGTCCCTGGTGGATGCAAAGCAGCTTAAGCTGGCAGTGCTTCTCGTGGAGAAGCGTGCAGACTTCATGCCCGGTAATGTGCCCATCATTGTGGAGTTTGGCTACAAGGTACCCCCTGGCATGGCCAATTCCGTATTCGCCCCAAAAGGTACTCCCGATGACATCGCCAAGAAAATAAATGATGCGGCGGCAAAGGTTTCACAGGATCCTGCATTTCGCTCCAAGCTTATGGAATTAGGCATTCTGCCCTCCTATGAAGAGACAAAGTCTTTTGAGGCTTCGACCGAAAGAGAGAAAAAGGAGCTGCAGGTCTTCTTCAAAGAAGAAGGGCTGGTGAAATAGAGGTAGCGAGTGTCATGTGTTAAGTGTTAAGTGACGCGTGGCGCGCGACCGGAGATAACTGGTTTCTCTAGTTTTTCTAGTTTGTCTGGTTTCTTTGGTTAAACGAGAAAAACAAGAGAAACGAGATAAACCAGATAAACCTTTCGAGTAAGGAGTGTGGGGTATGCTGGAAGTTACCAAGGAAACATTTGAACAAGAGGTTGTCCGATCTGAGATTCCCGTGCTTGTTGATTTCTGGGGTCCCCAATGAGTGGCGTGCCTTCAGGCCATGCCTCAGGTCGAGGCTCTCGGGACCGCGTATGCAGGAAGGGTCAAGGTAACGAAGGTAGAGGCACCTAAGAATCGGCGGCTCTGCCTGGATCTTAAGGTCATGTCCTTGCCCACGTTCCTATTTTATAAGGACGGCAGAGAGGTGGAGCGGCTTTCCGGCATTGTGTCCGTGGATGCTGTCGAGCAGTCAATCACGAAGCTGTTGTAATGCACTTATAGCACGTGCGGAGGTAACGAGTCATGGCTGTTGTTGTTAAGGAGTGTTCCTATATCCTTGTCCACGTCCCCAGTTTCGTCCGGTACGGTTCAAAGCCCATCCGCGACATAGCGATAAACGGCGGCCCCGGAGGTACGCTGGAACAGGAGATCTATGCCCGTGTCCGCAGCTTCGAGGAGGCTGTGGCCTATCCCCCGAATCAGGTCTACATCGGTAATCTGCACCCTGATCAATTAAACGACATTCCCCAGCCATGGTATGCGCATCCCGTCAAGGACGCAAACCGGATCGGCCCGTTCGGTGAGATACAGCCCGAAGAAGAATTCTACGGCTGGCTCAAGTGCGCTGACGATTTTGACTTGGTCTGGTTCACGCCGGAGTTCGCAGCCAAGACTAAACAGGTGATGTCTCGCCAGTCCTTCCTTGCGGAGAGCGACCTAAAAAAAATCGGTGACGGTGTGCCGCGCGAGAAGATCATGGACCGCATCGAGAAGGATGCGGCCCTGCCCCTATACTCCAGCGGAGCTATTGTCGGTCTCATCAGGCGGGACCATGACACCGACGATACCCTCAAGGCCCATGTGCTCACGGAAAACCTTCTCAGCAAGGCTTCAGGGGCGCTCGCCATGTTCCACCTCTTCAGACGGGCCGGCATCTCACCCTCGCAGGTGGACTTCATCCTGAGTTGCTCGGAGGACGCGGTTGGAGACCGCTACAACCGGGGCGGTGGGAGCCTTTCCAAGGCGATCGGTGAAATGTGCCACTGCGTCAATGCCAGCGGCCACGACGTGAAGGCCTTCTGCGCTGCGCCGATCCACGCCCTGGTGGATGCAGCAAGCCAGGTCGAGGCAGGAGTCTTTGAGCGGGTCGTCGTGATCGGCGGCGGATGCCTCGCAAAGATCGGCATGAAATATACCGGCCATTTGAAGCACAACATGCCGGTGCTGGAGGATGTCCTCGGTGGTCTCGCCATTCTGGTCACGAAGGATGACGGCATCAACCCCATCATACGGCTGGATGCAGTGGGAAAGCACAACATCGGGGCTGCATCGAGCCAGCAGGACATCATGACTTCCCTCATCCTGAAACCCCTCGACAAGGTCGGCATGAAGATGCTGGAGATCGACCGGTACGCAACCGAGATGCACAATCCGGAAGTGACCCTGCCCGCAGGCAGCGGCAACACCCCCCTCACGAACTATAAGATCATGGGCGCTCTTGCCGCCATCCGAAAGGAGATCGACAAGACCGGGATTGATGCCTTTGTCAAAGAGCGGGGCATGCCCGGCTTTTCGCCCACCCAGGGGCACATTCCTGCAGCTGTTCCGTTCCTGGGTCATGCCCTCGAAGAGATGCGGCAGGGACGCATGAAACATGCTATGTTCGTAGCAAAAGGAAGTCTCTTCCTTGGAAGGATGTCGCAGCTCTCCGACGGCCTCTCTTTCCTGCTGGAGGCAAACCCCGCACAAAGGTAGGGTCAAGGGGCACGGGTCAAGGGTCAATGGGCCGGGGGCCAGTGAGGAGTAAAGCGTGAGCCGCGAGCAATGAGCAGTGGCTGGTCGACATTGCCGAATGTAACTTTAACATGTAATACCGATTTGCATTCAAGATGGAGACCGAGGCGCTCAAGCCGTGGCGAACGGAGGCGTACTTGAAGTACGTCGGAGTGAGACAGGGCGCAGGCAACGAAGGTATACGCTTGAAGGCGAATCGGTATTAGGAGGTAACGATGCTTAAAGGTAAGAAAGTAATTATCGTCGGCGAGCGTGACGGCGTTCCCGGGCCTGCCATCGCAAAATGTGTGGAGGCGGCAGGAGGCACCATCGCCTTCATGACAACCGAATGCTTCGTCTGAACCGCGGCAGGGACGCTTGACTTGGAGAGTCAAGCCCAGATCAAGAAGCTTGTGGAGCAGGAAGGCAAAGACGACATGATCGTCGTGCTTGGCGCGAGCGACATCGAGGGCGCTGAGATCGCAGCGGAAACGCTCACTGTGGGTGACCCGAGCTATGCGGGCCCTCTCGCAGGAGTCTCGCTGGGTCTTCCGATATACCACATCCTGGAACCTGAAGTGAAGGCAGCCATACCCGACGATGTCTACGACCAGGCGGCAGGAATCGTCAGTATGATCGTTGATACGGAAGAGGTGTCACGAAAGTTCAAGACGATACGGGAAAATGCGCAGGCTGCGCAAGGTTGATACATCCCAGCGCTTCGCGCGTGAAGTCAGACCGCTCCGCTCGGAAGATGAAAGCCCGCCCTCCGGGCTAGGAAGATGGAAGATAGAAACGTTAATTTACGGGTGAATGAACATCGTTCTCGGGCTTTAATGAGATCCCAACGGGGGAGGGGGTATGGAAATGGGAAGACGTCGATATATAGAGATATGTGGTTTTTTCTTTATGCTGGTTATTTTCGCTTTGAGCTTCGCCCCAGGAAATCAGACTATCGCTGCAGAGTATCCTGATCGGGCTATCACACTCATCATACCGTATCCACCGGGAGGTGTGACCGATCTCGGCGCCCGTGCACTGGCGGAGGCCATGGAGAAAGAATTAAAGAAGCCTGTTGTAGCTGTCAATAAGCCGGGTGGATCGACAACCATGGGTGGCAATGCAGTGGCGACGGCAAAGCCTGACGGTTACACAATCGGTTTCTTTCCTTCATCTGCGAGTATACCCGAAGTCTATACCTATTTCTACGAGGCGCCATTTTCGAGCAAGGACCTCAAGCCCGTATCCCAGGTCGCCATACCGGTTCTTACGATAGCGGTAAAGGGTGATTCACCCATGAACAGCGTCAAAGACCTCGTTGAGTATGCGCGAAAAAACCCCGGGGCCAAGATCGGCATCCATAGCAAGAGCACACAGGGCTACTTAGCCATGAAGAGCATCGCAAAGGCCGAAGGCATCAGTTTGATCGATGTACCCTTCGATGGCGATACCAAGATCGTACCCGCGATTCTCGGCGGACACGTACCGGCCGGCACGCCCGCCTACCCGGCTGTCATATCATTGATCGATGCGAAACAGATAAAGGTACTTGCCCTGCTTCTTGATAAGAGGGCTGATTTTGCGCCGAATATTCCCACGATAGTTGAGTTGGGCTATCATTTTGCGCTCGGCGCCTATTTAGGGGTCTTTGCTCCAAAAGGTACGCCGGATACCATAATCAAGAAGCTCAATGATGCGATCGGGAAGATAGCCAAGGATCCGCAGTTCCGCGCCAAGATCCATGGCATGGGCACCCAGGTGCGCTTTGAGGATACAAAGGTCTTCGAAAAATCGATCAATCAGTATAAGGACGCTCTGCAGGCTTTTTTCAAAGAAGAGGGGCTGGTGAAGTAGGAAAGACAGGGTCAAGGGGCATGGGGCAAGGGTCAAGTAGGGACATAAATCTTTTTCTTACCCGTGATCCTTGACCCGTGACCCATGACCCTAAGGTAGAATCGTGTTGAGAGTACTTGAAGGGCCGGTATGGCTCTTGATCGGCGTGATCATCAGCGCATGGTCTTTTCGGACGGGCCTCGGCTCTTTCCAAGAGCCGGGAGTTGGATTCGTCGCGTTTGCAGCTGGACTTTTTGTCATGGCGATAGGCGCGCTTGTAACAATATTCAGAAGGCCTAAAGCGCAGAAGGTCGGAACCGTATCCGCACGGACCCGCTCACGATTCCTGGAGAGTGCGCCATTCAAACTGACGTACACCCTGGCTCTCCTTGTCTTCTATGCGCTTCTCCTCGATTTCTTAGGTTATATCATTACGACATTTGTCGTGCTCTTCGGCCTCTTTTTTGATCCGGTCGACAGACGTTGGCCGGGACCGCTTCTGGCATCTTTTCTCAGTGTCGCTGTTACCTATCTTGTTTTTGAGGTGTGGCTGAAGAGCCAGCTGCCGCGAGGTATTTTCCCGTGGTGGTAATGCCGCGTCACCTTCTTCGCCCCATCTTTGTTGCCTCCTCGTCGCTCTCCTCGACGTACCACCAGGTACGCCTGCGTCAGCTCCTCGTGTGCGCCTCGATGGGCCTTCGAATGCGACTCGGCATAGGTGAAGCATGAGCGTTCTGTATAATCTCTTTTATGGGTTCGGTGTAGCACTACAACCGATCAACCTGTTCGCATGTTTCGTAGGTGTCTTCATCGGTACCCTCATCGGTGTTCTTCCAGGCATCGGACCTGTCGGAGCCATGTCGGTCCTGTTGCCCGCAACGTTCGGCATGTCGCCTGTTGCCGCGATAATCATGCTGGCGGGTATTTACTACGGCGCCATGTACGGAGGGTCAACCACTTCGATCCTCGTAAACATTCCGGGCGAGGCTGCTTCTGTTGTGACGTGCATAGACGGCTACCAGATGGCCCGTCAAGGCCGGGCCGGGCCAGCACTCGGGATCGCAGCCTTCGGGTCTTTCATCGCGGGCACCATCGGCCTGGTGGGACTTATGTTCATGGCCGCTCCTCTCGCAAAATTTGCAGTAAGGTTTGGGCCCGCAGAATATTTTTCACTCATGTGCCTCGGCCTTTCTCTGCTCATGTACCTCACGCACGGTTCGATTTTGAGAGGGCTCCTGATGGCCGGCGCAGGCCTCTTTTTAAGCCTCATCGGGCAGGATATTGTGACAGGTAGGGCTCGCTTCACGTGCGGGTTGATCGGCTTGCAGGATGGTGTGGGTCTCGTGCCCCTGGTCATGGGCCTCTTTGGTATTTCTGAAGTGCTCGTGAACCTTGAAACTTCTCAAGAGAGAATGGTTCTCTCAACGAAAATCAGGCACCTTTTGCCCAACAAGGATGACTGGCGACGATCAGCCAAGCCCATTGGCCGCGGGTCGCTTGTCGGCTTCCTGCTGGGCATATTGCCCGGTGGCGGAGCTGTTATATCTTCTTTCGTGTCCTATGCAATGGAAAAAAAGTTTGCGAAGGAACCGGAGAGGTTTGGTAAAGGAGCTATAGAAGGGGTTGCGGGGCCGGAAGCGGCAAATAACGCCGCTACGAGCGGGGCATTCATTCCGCTTTTCTCGCTGGGCATACCGCCCAACGTTGTGATGGCGTTGCTCCTCGGCGCGCTGATGATTCACGGTCTGCGGCCGGGACCGCTTATGATCACCGAACGTCCGGAAATATTCTGGGGAACGGTGGCGAGCATGTACGTGGGTAATGTCCTGCTTCTCATTCTTAACTTGCCCCTGATCGGCATCTGGGTGCGCGTGCTCAAGATCCCGTACAAGATACTCTTTCCCTTGATCCTCCTTTTCTGTCTCATAGGCGCATATTGCATAAGCGGCAATGTCTTTGATATTTACGTGATGATCCTGTTCGGTATCATCGGTTATGGATTCAGGAAGCTGGATTACGAGCCTGCACCCCTTGTGCTTGCCTTTGTTCTGGGCCCTTTGCTGGAGCAGAACCTGCGGCAGGCACTCATCCTGTCTGACGGGAAGGCGGCCGTCTTTGTAACCCACCCCATATCGGCCGTCTGCCTGTTTGTTTCCGTCTTCCTGCTCGTCTCTTCCATTATTCCTTTCATCCAAAAGAAACGGAGCGTACTGGAAGAAGATTCGTAAAAAGTCGGGGCATGGGTGCCCCTGACCCATTCCTGTCTCGTTGACACACAAGCTTTTTCTCCTTATACTTCCCGAGAAGAGTTCCCGTCAGATATGGCTCCTGCATGAAATGGAAAGTTACACATGTGCGTGTATGCCTCAATTTGGCCAGCGTCCTTGTCCTGCTGCTTGGCTTGGGCACTTCTGTCTGGATCTACCAGAGAGCTACCAATGCCTCGAAGAGTATCCTGGGTTATGAAGAGGGAGGAGGATCTGTTTACCCGGTTACGCCTGAAGATTCGAAGATGTTTATAAGGGACTTGGAGCTTTACGGGGGCAAGGCAAACGTGTTTGCGTACCAATTGAGGCGTTGGTTCGCCGGGTTGTGGCATGGGAAATCGCTTGCAGTTATAGTAGGCTGCAGCGCCATTCTTATATCCTTCGCGCTTTTCTACGCAGCCGATCACCTGCCGTCCCGCTCAGAATCTGATACCTCTGGTAAAAGCAGCCAGGAAGGGACCGACCCGAAACCTTAATACCAATTAGCGTTCAAAGGTATTACAAATATCATATAAAAGACATCTTATAGAACACATAATATCCTTTACAAAGCTTATAGTTACTTTAAGTTGCCTGATCTATATATGTTATGTATTATTATAGGTGTTATTGGCAATCGACATAATTTAACTGATACCTATTTGGGTTGAGCTAGCTTCACCGGCCAGGATTCAAACGGAAGGATTACCGCGCGTGCCGAGGTTCGAGGCCATGCAGGATTCAATATACTTCCTCACCAGGCGCCGGGACTGATAGACGCCGGTATGACCGTCACACAGTATATCTGCGTTGAGATCGAGGAGCTTTTTTGCTGAGCTCTCCCAGGCCACGGGATCGCAGTCAAACTCTTTCAGCAACGGAGCGCCCAGATCCTGAGCAAAGAGGACCCTTTTCTCACCCACATCCCCATAAACAGAGATCGAGCCCGGGGTGTGGCCCGGCGTGTGGAGACAGACCAGTTCCTGATTTCCAAACATGAGGCGCTGCTCCTCGCCGCTGAGAATGAGATCTATGCGAAAGCGCTGAAAAACCTTTTGAAAACAGAACGCTGCGGTAAGCCTATTGTCTCCCCTCGCCACAATCGCCGCGTCAAGCTCATGCATCGCGAGACGGGACCCAAAACGATGACGAAACTGGTCGGCTCCCCCGATGTGATCGACGTGGCAATGAGTCAGGATAACAGTTGATATCTTCTGAGGGTCAAGCCCTTGCTGCTCGATGCGCGATGCCACGAGGTCAATACTTTCGCCGAATCCGGCATCTATCATGATCAGCTCTCCAATGTCGAGAAGGTATACGGAACAGTCTCGAGAATCGGTAATGTCGCTGCCTGCCACTCTATAGATGCGCACTTGACCTCCGCGTTACCAAAACATAGCACACGGCGCCGGTTTGTCAAGCCGGCCTCGTACTCATGTCAAGGCCTCATAGTCACGACTACCGGGCAGAGATAGGATAAGATTTTCATCGCAGATGCACGCGGACAAAAAGCCTAATCGCGAGAGATCAGGAATGCTGACGGAGCAGCAGCTTCTATGGTAATCTGCTGTGACTGGGAAATAGCGATGGAAAGACACGTGCCGGGTGCCGGTAAGAGTAGCTTTGACCTGATCGATTCAGAAAAGCTTTTTGAGCGACTCAGTATCGAGAAAGGCAGTACTTTAGTCGATCTCGGCTGCGGTCCTGGAGAGTATGTGATTGAGGCAGCCCTGCACATTGGGCAAAAGGGCAAAGTATATGGTCTAGATCTCTGGGAAGAGGGACTCGTTGCCCTGGTCAAAGAAGCAGAATCGCGGGGCCTTTCACAGATAACAGTACTCGCCGCAGACATCTGCGCGATGCTGCCCTTACAGGATCAGAGCGTTGACGTTTGTCTGGTCGCTACGGTCTTGCATGATCTGGTCCGAGAAGGCTGCGCCGGCAGTGCACTTGAAGAGGCCCGCAGAATACTGCGACCCAACGGTGTGCTTGCGGTCGTTGAGTTCAAAAAATTCGACGGTCATCCCGGGCCGCCCATCGACATTAAGCTTTCACCGGATCAGTTAGGGCAGATCGTTGATGTACATGGGTTCACGAGGAAAGAGGTCGTAGAGGTAGGGCCATACAATTATCTGGCTGTTTTCCGGCCGGCGATGACGTGCAGCAATGCGTCGCCAATCGAGGCGCGGCATTGAACAGACCTATATTTCAAAGTACAATGAGTCACAAGAGATTGATGGGAAAAGTGGAAAGAAGGAGGAAAAAGGTTCATGGCACGGGATAATGCCGTTACTGCGGCAGTAGTACTTTCATTTCTCGTCGGAGGTCTCATAGGGATGGGCATTGCGATCCTCATGGCGCCCAAACCCGGACAGATAAAGGAGAGGCTGAAGATAGCAGTCGGAAGAAAGGAGAAACTGACCAGGGAACAGATCATCGAGGAAGGGATTCTATGCGCTGCGCCGGAAGGGGTTGATATGTACTATCCCGTACAGGAGGAGGACGAAGCGTGAATTTCTCACGCGGATTTGCGCAAAGAGACTCGACCCATTCAGCATATTATACCGATTTGCATTCAAGATGGAGACCGAGGCGGCAGCGAGGAGCTGACGCAGGCGTACTATAAGTACGTCGAGGAAAGCGACGTAGCGACAACGAAGGTATACACTTGAAGGCAAATTGGTATCATGTAGCAAAGGCCAGCATCACAAAACCGGCAAGCATAAGACTTGCGCCAAAAAAGCGCTCCATTATTCCGGATTCCTTGAAGAGGACGAACCCGTAGAGCACGCCTACCAGTACAGCGAGCCTTCTCACCGAAATGAAGTACGCCACCTTCGTAAGGCTCAAGCCGAACACGTACGAGAGGTCTGCAACAAACTCGCAGATACCAGGAAGGAGCGCCGCCCTGAAGAGCTCAGCGCGTCGTAACAACTTCCATTCCTTTCTTGTCATGTAGAGCGCCACCGGAGTGAGGAGCAGAAAAAAACCCACCAGATAAACGATTATAAAAAACATCGGCGAGGAATGAGTGATCGCCTTCTTACCGAGAGATCCGGTGATGCTGTATATGAATGCCACGAGTATCATGTAGACTGAACCTCTTTCTCGAAATATAGCGGCAAAGGGCTGAAAGAGCCCCTTTCTGATCTCCCTGATGTTGAGTGTATAGCCTCCGGCTGCGATGCAAACGATACCGAGCGCCCCCACGGCCGAGACCTTTTCCCCGACGAGAAGATAGGATACGCCGATGAGAAAGACTGGAGTGAGTGAAAGGAACGGTAGCGTCAGGCTTAACGGAGAGCTCTTCAGGGCCTTGATGTAAAGCACGATCGCTACGATTTCCAGGGGAAGCCCCACGAAAAAGGCATCATAGAACCCTGGCTCGATGCGGGGGATGGGTACGAAGGGTAGTAGGCTGAGCGAGAGAACGGTCACGACAAAGTAGGTGAGCCAGGTAACGAGATACTCGTTGTGCTGCGTAAACACCTTCTTGAGCAGGGCGTTATTTGTGGCGAGCGAGAAGGCCGACAGGAGACCGAAAAGGATCCATAGGTGCTGCATGGCCCCATAATCTATATGAACAGACCCGAATTATCCAGCCAAGCAGATGGGCCGGGGAAGGGTCATGCGGGCTATGCGGGGGGTTGACTTTCTCACAGGTTCCAGTAAACTGGTGTTGGGTGCTGCACTCTTTTTCCAGTACTGATGCCGCGAGTCGGACAACAGTTCGATGTATATCTACTCCGATGACGAGGGTGCCGTGATAAAGCAGGATTTCAGGAGGTCGGCGTGACAACGCAAGAACTGGCGGAACTTTTTTTGGTGTCTCTCTACGACATGGCAGAGGCTGCACCCCACCCCTATTTCCTTTTCTCCATGAACGAGTTTGTCCCGAGAATGGGCATTCATGACATGGCAGAGCTGCGCAGAGCGCTGAATCTCCTGGAGGAAAAAGGCTTGGTCTATCTTGCTTCCACGGACGCGTGGGGGGGCATCAGCGCGGGGATTACCACGGAAGGCTCGGTATTTGCAGAAAAAGGTGGAGAGACAGGTATTATTGAACGTTTTCGCAAAGACCCTTCATCGATCGGCATTGCGCCTGAGGCTGCACCGCTACCTTCACCTGCGCATGCAGTCCCTGAACCGTCCACAAGGCCAGAGTCTCCTCCCCAGTCCGCAGTCTCTGACTCTTCGGAGGGTGTACTGGATGCGATTTTGTCGGAAATGACGGCGGCTGTGCAGAATGAAACCACGATAGAACCTTCCGGCAGAAGTGACCTGCTCGCCGATATTGAAACATTAAGAATCCAGCTCTTGAGGCATACAAAGAATCAGGCCGTGATCAAGGCCCTTCTTTACAACCTGTCTGAATTTCCGTTACTTGCACCCCTCGCAAGGCTTATTCTACGTTTAATATAAACCCATCTCAGGGAAGGAGGAATACGCATGGATCGCAGGACATTTTTAAAAACGGCTCTGGCTGCGGGAGGAGGAACGCTTTTTGCGTCTAGCGCCTACGCTTTGAAGTTATTCCCGAACCCAGGCAAACAGAAGTGCGCTGTACTTTTCGGATCACGTTACGGAAGCACCAGGGACGCGTCCCTCTGGATCTCGGAAGGCATGGGAGGTATTGCAGATGTTTTCGACGCACGCGAGAATCCTGACCTTTCATCTTTTGACGCAATCATCGTCGGCTCGGGAATCTACAGCGGTAAGATCGACCCGTCTCTTGAAACCTATCTGGCCAAAAACGCTGCTTTGATAGCCAACCGGATCAAGGCGCTTTTCATTGTATGCGGAGGGGGCGATACACCGAGGGCTCAAGCATACATTGATGCACTTGCAAAATCCTGCGGTGCAAAGCCTGCTCTGACAAAGGTTTTCTCGGGGAGGCTGACCAAGAGGCTACTCAATGCACCGGACTACAAAATTGAAGAAGAGGTCGCCAAGCGACAAAATCACCCCTTCGAGGATTACGATCATCTCCAGAGAAAAGACTGCTTGAAATTCGGGGAAGAAATTCTTAAAAAGATATAATAGAGCGTTGAAGAGGGAGATACAATGAGTGGTATCTTTGGGTTCATAGGTAAGGGCAATGCATTCGTCGAAGTAAAGACTGGTCTTGAAAACCTCTCTCACAGGGGACAGGAAAGCTGGGGCATTGTGTCAGGACTGAAAGACGGCTCTTTTTCGGAAGTAAGAAGGGTAGGATCAATTTTCCAGGCGTCCCCGCTCAGCCGATTGCACGCCGGTTCTGTTGCTATCGGCCAGGTCCGTTATCCTACGGCCGGAGAGGCCAGTGAGCGGAATTCGCAACCCATAGTCGGCAGTTCTAAAAAAGAAAAAATCGCGGTGGTCCATAACGGCCATATTCCCCGTTACAAGCAATTGATGGAGGAGATTGGAGGTCTCTTTCAAACAGAAACCGACACGGAAGTGATCCTTCAGATGATCGCCAGGGCTGAAGGCGCAACGCTCCTTGAAAAGGCAAAAAAGACCTTGAGTGTTCTGGGACGGGAGGCTGCCTTCAGCCTTATACTGCTCCATAAAGGACAATTGATTGCGGCTCGAGACCCATTCGGATTTCGACCACTTTCAGTGGCAAGAAGAGGCGAAGAAGGTGACTACGAATGGGCGGTGGGTTCTGAAACGTGCGCTTTTCATGACCGGTTCGAGTGGATAGGAGATGTCGAACCTGGGCAAATGGTGGTAATGGATGGAGAGCACGCCCGGACAGTCTCTTTTGCGGCGCCTCATCCCCGCCCCTGTATGCTGGAATGCCTTGATTTCGCTTCCCCGGCCAGTCGGGTTTTTTCAATCAATATCTACGACTTTCGGGAAAAGGCCGGAGCAAGGCTGGCGAAAGGCGAAAACCAAAAGGCTGATATGGTTATTCCTATTCCCAGAGCAGCCATACCCGGCGCCCTCGGCTTTCACGCTGTCACTGAAATACCTTATAAACAGGCTATCAGTACGATTGGCGAAATCGGCAGGATTTTTATAGTCTCAAAAGAAAAGGACAGGTTGGAGAAAGCCGAGAAGAAGTTTCAGATTAACCGGGAGATGGTGAGAGGAAAAGAAATCTTGCTGATCGATACGCTCCTGGTCCGGGGATCAACCGCCATGGTCTTGATTCCCAAATTACGCGAGGCAGGGGTCAAGAAGATTCATCTCCGTCTCACTGCGCAACCGCCGCGTTTTCCTTGCCTCATGGGGATGGCTCTGGCCAAGCCGGGAGAGCTATTGGGTACGAACCGTACCGATGCAGACCTGAAGAGCTTACTTCATGTGGATACTTTCAGGTATCTAAAGACTGAAGAGCTGAGAGAACTGAGCGGTACAGATTTCTGTGATGCGTGTCTGACGGGAAGGTATCCCTTTCCGGTGTAATTCGGTCTCCATCTTAAATCCAAATCACTATAAGCTCTGGTAACTTATTTTCGTACCTGGACACCCGGAGTCCTCAAAATGTGCTTCCCGTATGCTTGTGCTTGTCGTTTTCGTTCCTAACCTTAACCTCAACCTTGGTTTTTATTACGGCGTTGTTGCGTCGCGTTTTTCCGCCGGGAAGGATACGGAGAAGGTGCTGCCTCCTGAATCTGCGCAATCTTTTGCGGCCTTGCAATGATCGCACAAGGAAATGTCACCAGGACAGAGGCCCTGGTCGGTGGGTATGTAACAACAGCGCTTGCTCTTCATGGAAAGCTCAAAACCGAAGCGTCTCGCATAGAGCTTCATCCTGAGGAGTTCGAGCCCTTTCCCCCCTGCCCCAAAATCGTAAGGGTTCTTGGACGAGTAAAGCTCCGTCTCCTCTGTGTGGAACAGGCCGTCAAACACGTACGGCTGAGCCTCCTCCGGAATACCTACTCCTGTGTCAGCAACGTGAATCCAGATCCTGTTCTCCTTTTCCTCGACAGTAACCGTGACGAGCCCGCCATCGGGCGTGTTCTCGATTGCATTTTTCAGAAGGCCCTCAATGATCTCGCTCACGATGCGCGGGTCCATGTAGATGTAGAGATCGCTCTCCCCTTGTACACAGAGCTCCACATGCCTGTGGGCTGCCCTCTGCCTGGTCTTCTCCACAGCGAGCTGAGCGAAGGGATACAGGTCGACCGGTTGAAATAACTCTGTGCCGCCTGAGATGTACTGGTTCAACCACTCCTTCAAAGCTCCCCAGTGGGACCATACTTCGGCTGGTACGTTTCCGAAACCATCCATACGTTGCCGCAATATATCGAGCTCATCGGTCAGGGTAGTTGCTTCCAGCTCCTGCGATGTTCTGAATATCTCATCGGTTTCTCTCTGGATCCTCAGGAGACGCTCCGCATTTCTTTCGAGAGCAGCCAGGATCCCTTTGAAGCTTGAGCCCAGAGATGAAGCTTCTATCTTGCGTTGCAGCACCCTCAGGTTGCCCTGGATCACGGCCAGCGGTGTTTTTAATTCATGAGAGATATGATTCACTGCCTTCGTCTTCACCCTGTTAAGCTGCTCCAACTCCTTGTGGGATCTCAGTAGCGCCTCTTCTGCAAGTTTCCGCTCGGTGACGTCACGAAGATAGACCAGAGAAACCGGCTCATTGCGGTAGATGATGCCCGTGGCTGAAACCTCGATGAAGATCGTTCTTCCATCCTTTGTGATGCTTTTGAATTCGTATCGAGAGGGGACAGTTTCACCCTTCCACCTTCGGTGGTTGATGCTCTTCACTCGTTCCTGATCGTCAGGGTGGACAACGATGGTGACCGGTTTCCCGATGATCTCCGCCGAAGAATCGTAGCCGAACATTTCGACGAACCTTTTATTGACGTATTGATGTTGTCCCTGCCTTATGATCGCCACTCCGTCGTTCGAGTGCTCGATGGCTGTCCGATACCGCTCCTCGCTCTCCGCAAGCGCATCTTCTGCCTCCTTGCGCTTACTGATGTCGCGCATGGTACCCTCGTGGTATATAACGCCCTCCGGACGCTCACGGGCGACACGGGAGTTAATGGAGACCCAGTGGATAGTTCCGTCATGGCGGCGCATCTTGACTTCGTAATTCTGCACAGCACCGTGTATCCGGAGAAGTTCAACAAGGTCGTCTCGATCAGCTGGATCAACATATAGTTGTGTGCCTATGTCCGTAATCGACTCTATGAGCTCTTCGGGAGTGTCATACCCATGGATACGGGCAAGAGAGGGGTTCGCGGTGATGAACCGTCCGTCGAGGGTGGCCTGGAATATCCCTTCAGTCGCATTTTCATATATCTTTCGATATTTTTCTTCGGCTTGCTGAAGCTTTGCCTCCATCTGCCGACGCCTCGTCACATCTCGCACATAGACGGCGATGCGCGTGACCTGGCCGTTTTCATCCGAAACGATATAAAGACTATGATCCAGGAAGCGATCTCTCCATTCCGCTACAAAACGCACCGGTGCTCCGGAGCGGATTGCTTCATCTGCCTTCGTCCTGGCAAATTGAGCGAGCGATGGGGGAATCAGATCGTAGACCGCGGTGCCAAGAATATTCTGCACGGTCGTATGGTACGCACGCGCCGCACTCTCGTTGGCTGCGAGGATGACCCCGTCTTTATCCATAAGGAATGCGATGTCGGTAGTAGCATTCAGAAGTGCATGGACGTCATCTTCGCTCTTCTTGAGCCCTATCTGAGCTTCCTCGCGCTCCAGTTCGCAGACCTCCAGGGTGGAGGCCGCCTCACTTTGTTGGCGTGACTCAGCGAATAGTTCATCTCTTATCTTTTCTTTTTCTTGCATGGTCCGCACTTTCGCAAAAAGCCTATACGCCACTATTATAAGACATTTTTAGCGCTTACAAAACGAAAATGGATGCGGATGGGGCGAAGACGCGGCCTTCTCCCTGCTAATCCTCTTTGCTTGACCCGTGTCCCTTGCCCCGTGGCCCTAGCTTAGCCAACTCCTGCTGGACTTCCTGCCACATATGGCCGTGGAGAGTGAGCTTAAGCTTACAGAAGGGGCAGACAATCTCCGCTCCTTCTGTAATCCCATCGAGCGGATGATCCGTCTTGCGGCCGCAGATCGGGCAGGTAAAAGGCAGGGTTTTCTCTTTAGTCTGTTTACCCAAGGTTTGCCCTCACAAGCTTTTCCAACGCCTCATACGGCTGGGCACCCGTGATTCTGTCGGGACCCATCACAAAGGTAGGAACGGCTGTAATGCCCAGCTGCTTTGCCCTATCCCAGTCAGCGTCAACAGCATGTTTGCAGGCCCCTGACATAAGTGCGCTCCTGGCTTCTTCGCCGGGAAGGCCCAACGTGCTTGCGATACTGACGAGCTCATCCACTCTACCGACGTTCTTGCCATCCACAAAGTACGCTTTGAAGACCGCCCTGTGGAAAGCGTCACCAGCATTCTGTGCCTCTGCCCACTTCGCCAGTTCCTGGGCGAGACGGGTGTTGTATGTCTTGGTTCGTTCGCCGAGGGGAATGCCAAGCTCCGCGGCGGCTTCTTTCAGACGCGCCTGAACCTTGTTGATATCTATTTTCGCGCCTTTGAAGAGGTCGGCCAACGCCAGACCCTCGTCAGGGAGTTCAGGGTGGAGCGGGAAAGCAACCCACATTATTTCGAAGTCATAGGCTTTTCGCAGCTGATCAATACGCACGGTACTGAAGTAGCACCAGGGTCAGCCAAAGTCAGAAAATATTTCTAAAACTGCATGGCCCTTCATAGCTAAATCACTCATAGAGAACCCTCCCCGGAATTGACAGTCTTCACTTCCTTATCACTACCCACAATCCGCCCTCATCCATGACCTCGGCGTGGGCAGCAAGCCGACTCCCGACGACATGTTGCCTTATTGCCTGTTCGCTGATCTCTTTCTTCCCAATCTCCAGGTTCAGTTCACGCGACCGCCTTCCAAGACTCAAAATGACACTATTGGGCGTATATTTGCCAAATCCACCACCAACAAAAGCCAGCCCAGCCGGTTTCAGGACCCGGGAAATAGCACCTAAATCAGCGTCAAAGAGCTCAGGGAAGAAGAAAGCGCCCCGAAAAATAGCAAGGTCAACCCTCTCATCCCCCACGTTGCCAAGGCAGGCATCGGTCTCGATCACCTCAATCTTGTCCTTGACTCCCGATTTCTTTGCCTGTTCGAGGAAGAACGTGCCCATCCCGGAAGGAAAGGAAGCAATAACGAATCGGCTGCCCACCCCCTCCTTTATCAGAGAGAATATAACCCCACAGAAAGGTCCGATTTCAAGCACCACACCTTCACGACGTCCATAAAGCTCCATAATATGTCGCGCAAGATAAGGATAGACCGGCTCCCACAGTTGGTCGATCTCCTCAATGAGCTCTAAACCCACGACCCTCCTGACATGCAAACACCATAGCAAAGCATAAGACAAGTTCCTGGCAAGGTCAATCTCAGTCGTCGCCCATGACAAGTACCGCTGCACCCGTCAAAGCACCGCTGCGCAGGGCTTCCAACGCCTCATTTGCCTGCTCGAGAGGATACGGCCGCGATTCAACCTTGAGGGGAACTTTGGCAGCAATAGCGAGGAATTCTTCGGCGTCGGTGCGGCTCAGGTTTGCAACCGACCTGACAACTCTCTCCTCCCAGAGTAAGCGGTACGGAAAAGACGGGATGTCGCTCATGTGTATACCGCCGCAGACCACGGTCCCGCCTTTGTCAGTCGCACGCAGAGCCGCCGGCACTAACCCGCCGACCGGCGCAAAGATAATGGCGGCGTCGAGCTGTTCCGGAGGCATAGCATCAGAGTCACCCGCCCATACGGCGCCAACCTGGCGTGCAAATGCCTGGCCCTCGGTATCGCCCGGTTTCGTGAAGGCATATACGGCCTTGCCTTGAGCGGCCGCAACCTGCGCTATCAGATGCGCCGCCGCTCCAAATCCATAGATGCCCAAACGTGTGACGTCCTTTCCTGCCATACGAAAGGAGCGATAGCCGATGAGCCCTGCGCAGAGCAAGGGGGCTGCCTCTACACTGGCATAAGATGCAGGTACGCGAAAACAGTATCTCTGATCTGCAACAGTATACTCGGCATAGCCGCCATCCCGCGTATAGCCTGTAAAGAGCGCGTGCTCACACAGGTTTTCCTGGTCTCGCGCACAGTAGCGACACGAGCCACAAGTGTAGCCGAGCCATGGTACACCGATCCGATCCCCTGAAGAAAAGTCTTTGACGGCAGCACCGACCTCAACAACGGTCCCCACGATTTCGTGTCCCAGGATCAAAGGCAGCTTCGGATGGGGAAGTTCACCGTCAAACACGTGCAGATCAGTCCGACAGACGCCACAGGTATCTATCTTGATCAGCACATCGTTGGCGGCCGGGAGCGGAACAGCCATCTCCCTGAGCAGCAAAGGCTTACCCGGTTGCTCGAGTACCATGGCGCGCATTTTATCCGGAATTGTCATTTCTGTGCTCCCGGGTATTCGCAAAGACCCGTCATGGCCCTGTCCGACTCTACATTCATTGTAGCTCAAGGAGGCAATAAACACAAAGCATTATAAGATGGTCAGAAGGTGTGGCCTGGAGCTACCTGAAGTAATGATAGAGCAGGTCGACGCGGCCGCGCTTGACCAGGCGCATACCCGAGAACTTCATGATCTCCCTGATTCTCGCCTTGTACTCCCCCTTGTAGCACTGGCTCTCACATTTCTTGCACATGGGTTTCGGGTCTGAGGGCATCGGAGCCGCATGTTTATGCCGTAAGTCAGAAGCCTCTTGCAATCGCGGCAGACAAGGATCGGCCTTCTCTCGATCTGCTCGATATCCAGCTGCTTCAAGAAGAATGGGGCTTTTGCTCCTTCGTGCTTCTCGCCGCAGTAGATGGCCACAAAGCGGAGCAGCGTGCGGATGTCAGATTTTTCCTTCGACGATATATCCTGCATGTTCGTCACGAGCACTCAGAAGGTAGTATACATCAGGACGCGCTAGGTCCGTTTGACCTGGGTCAAGAAAACAGTCAAAGGCTAAGGCACGCAAGGTTGTACCCGCAGAGCCCTAAAATTTAGTTGACAAAAAAAAGCGCGACCGCTAGGATGTTCGGCGTGAAAAGACCGGCAAAGAACTCTATTGTCAGCTTCTGTGATTTCATGTGCAGATACGCAGAAATACCGAAAGAAGGAGCTCTTGACGGTTCGGGAAGCTGCCGAACCTTCATCGCCGTATATTGTAATCGCAGGAAAACGTTTGTCCCCAAGAATATGGCCTGCAGTCAAAAGCAGGTGCGCCAAAAGAAGTAGCCATAAAAACTCTTGCCGGGAACTTTATCTTGGTCTATAAATAGAATTCACAGCCCGTTGGTCGATAAAGACGAACAGCGAATCAATATCAGGGAGGAGCTAGTCACAGAATGACTCGGGAAGAAGCTGTCCAGCTTTTACACACGTACGTTAAGAATGACCGCATGCTCAACCACTGCTACGCCACCGAAGCAGTGATGAGGGCCCTGGCTCAGAAGCTGGGCCGGAATGAAGAGCAATGGGCAATGGCAGGCCTTCTGCACGATCTCGATACTGAGCTGACCAATGCTGACCTGAAGGTACACGGCAAGGAGACGGAAAGGATCCTCAGAGAAAAGGGCGTCGATGAAGAGACGATTGACGCCATCGTTATGCACAATGAGACGCTGACGGGGAAGAAGCGGACCAGCGAGTTCCAGCATGCTCTGGCTGCGGGAGAGACCATTACAGGCATGATAGTGGCCACGGCGCTGGTCTATCCGGATAAGAGGCTTGAAAGTGTAAAACCGAAATCGGTCACGAAGAGAATGAAAGAAAAGGCGTTTGCAGCGTCAGTTAATCGCGACATCATAATGGAGTGCGAGGATATCGGAATACCTTTGGAAGAATTCGTACAGCTCAGCCTGGAGGCGATGAAGAATATCGCCACGCAACTGGGTCTCTGAGAAAGGCTGCGAAGGCGCGGGGGGACCCATGAAGGGGCACAAAGACCAGCAAACGAGTAGGGGGCCGTCAGAACAAGCCGCTGGCGCGTGCGGGTACCTGCTGGTAAGGAGCAGCCGGCGCAGGAAAACGATGACCTTGCGCATCGACCGCCTCGGAAGAGTCGTGATCAGGGCGCCGCTGTACACGGTCAAGAAGGAGGTGGACAGGTTCTTTGAGCAGAATAGAGCGTGGGTCAGAAGAAAGCTGGCCGAACGATACACTCTGCAGAAAATGTGCAAGCCGAAAAGCTTCGTGCCCGGAGAAGAGTTCCTGTTCCTGGGGAAATCCTATCCACTGAGGCTCGGGGAGACAAACGGCGGCATACCTAGCATCTCTTTCTGTTCACGCGGTTTCACTTTGCCCGAGAACCATACCAGCAAAGCAAGATGTCTCTTCATTACGTGGTACAAAACAAAGGCCTGGGAGAAGATCACAGAAAGAGTGCTCCATTACAGCAGACAACTCAATCTCATACCACAAGAGATCAGACTTATGACAGCACGTACTCAATGGGGCTCCTGTTCGCCGGACAACCGTCTTTCCTTCAACTGGAAGCTCGTTATGGCGGCAGATACATTTATTGACTACGTGGTGGTCCATGAGCTTCTCCATATCAGAGAGAAAAACCATTCTCTCCGTTTCTGGGAGGCTCTTAAATCACTCATGCCCGATTACAAGGAACGCAAGGCCTGGCTTGACGAAAACGGCCATCTGCTGAACATATAGTGGCAAGGGTCACGGGTCAGGGGACAAGGAAACGCAATCAAATGTGGCGATATTCATTACACCTGAAGTATTGCGCTGTTCTTCTCGAGTGGATCGATTTTGTTGTAAGTGGGCCTTCGCCGTGTCTTTTTTCCGTGACCCTTGCCCCTTGACCCATGACCCGTGAGGTTATTATGGATTTGGTTCGAAGAGTTCAGGACATACTCTTGAGGCCCAAGGAGACGTGGCCGCTCATTAAGTCAGAAGAGGCGACGATCGGCAGTCTTTACAGATCGTACGCTCTTATGCTCGCCGCCATACCGGCTGCGGCTCAGGCGATAGGTCTGGCGCTGATAGGCACATCGTTCCTGGGTGTACGCTACAGAGCGTCGCTCGAAAGCACGCTGGTCGATGCCATTTTGTCCTATTGCGTCTCCCTCGTCGCGCTCTACATGGTCGCGTTGATTATCAATAGCCTCGCGCCCAAGTTCGCATCACGGAAGAACCTCATCAGCGCATTCAAGCTGGTCGTATACTCCTGGACCCCCTCGTGGATTGCAGGTGTACTTCTCCTTATCCCCGCTCTCGCTTGGCTCGCCAAACTGGCTTCTCTTTATGGCATCTATCTCTTGTATTCCGGCCTGCCTGTCCTCATGGACACGCCGAGGGAGAAGGTCACCGTCTATTTCCTATGTGCAGTCGTTTTGAGCATCATCTTCGTCGGCTTTATCATCTCTGTAGTAGCGCTTTTCTTCCCATTGGGCAGCCTGTTCTGAGCGTTATACCAAGTTGCATTCAAAAATAGAGCAAGGCGACCAGGAGGATAGCGACGGAGGCGTACTATTAGTACGTCGGAGTCGTGCCGACGCAGGCAACGAAGCTATATGAATGAAGGCAACTTGGTATTACCCTTTTTTCGTTTTCAGCCAGCAGTCGGTCATCCATCCAAATGATAGATGCTCACACTTCGCCTGATCGAAGGGAATGCTTGGGTCGCACATGACCAAACCACGTTTCCATTATCCTGGCGTATGTCCCCTCTTTCTTGAGACATCGCAGACCTTCGTTGATCGTCTCCAGGAGCGACGAATCGCTGCCTTTCATCGTGGCAACGGCAAGAGGCATCTCTAGAAAGACCTTATCCGGCAGTGTGAAGCGCCCTCGGAATAACCTGTGGATTAAATCTCTTCCCACATGCACGTTGAGGGCCGCTGCATCTGCATTGCCAGCGAGTACCGTTTCGAGAGCTTCGCTATAGTCCTTGACCAAAAGAAGCCTCGCCCCTGGGACTTCTCTCCGGATATATGCCGACAGGGGTCCCGTCCGCGGCGTAACGATTCTCCTGTTTTCATAGTCCTGTAAGTCCGTCGGCGGATCGGGAGATTTCACAAAGAGGGCGGCACCGGTCATGAGAAGCGGGTCGCTGAAATCAAATAGCGCCTTGCGCTCAGGGGTGATGGCGTAGAAGGCAATTCCATCGGCCTCTCCGGCGTCCAACAGGCGCCTGATGTGTTCCATTGGGGTGGGAATAAAGCTTACCTGGATATGGATCCGCGCAAAGGCTTCCGAGAGAATGTCGATCACGGCTCCCCTTGCCTTTCCTCCTTCACCGAAGGCAAGAGGCGGAAAGGGGTTATCATAGGCGAGTCGGATCATCTTGACTAATCGCCTATGTGACGTTTGTTCTTTTTTCTTGGAAGGTTTTCTCCCAGGCTGACACGATGCTGCCTGATTCGACAACCTCTCCAAAAAAAGTATTGATGTTGTATAGCGACATCTGCTTGGCCTGGTCATTGACGCCCGAGGTGAGATCTGAAGGCAGCACGATATGATACTCGAGCATGAATCCATCTCGCGCCGTGGACTCAACACAGACATTGGTGGCTACGCCTGTGAGTATCAGGGTCCTGATTCCATTGGCGCGCAGGATAGCATCCAGTGGTGTGCCGATGAAGGCCGAGTAGCGGTGCTTGGGCAGGACGATGTCGTCCGGTGCTGGAGCGCACTCATAAAACTCCTCGTTCCGGGGATCGAAAGGCCGCACCATTCTTGCCCGCGTGTAGTGTTCTACAACAACGGGCGAGCGCAGGAACGGATACATAGTTTGCCTGGTGAAGATGATCGTTTTTAGATAGCGGCGCGCTTCACCTATGAAACGGTTGAGTCCGGGAATGATTTCCTGGTTCGCACGGTAGTCGTGTTTCATGAGATCGATGATACCGCCCGCACAGAAATAATCACGTTGCACATCGATAACCATGAGGGCGGTATGTGAAGGGTTGATCTTTTCCGCAAAGTCCATGGTTTCCTCCTTATGGTTTTGCGCTCAAAGGGAGCACTCTCTTTATCTTCCATCTTCCTAGCGAAGCGGTCTTCCTAGCGCACAGCGCGATCTTCCTTCTTTCCTCTAAGCGTAGCGCTCGTCCATCGTGCGTCGATGCACCGCTATCCGGCTGTGGCGCTTTTAGCTTGTGCGGCGCCTGCGCCGCGCGCCTCCAAAGCGGCCCGTTTGAGATGACTGTGGAACACTATCAGAAGGGCCGCGATAACGAGTGCGATTACCGCCTGCCAGAAGCAGATCTTCACAACGCTCCAGCTAAGGGTCAGAAGGAGTCCTCCCGCGGCCGGTGCGATCACCCCGCCCGCCTTTCCCATGGCGTACACCCAGCCAGTGCCTGTGCCGCGAATAGCCGGAGGATAGACAAGCGTGGCCGCGGCAAAGGCCCCTCCCTGAGCGCCGAATATGAAAAGTCCGCAGCCAATGGACATTGCGATAACGGTCGCAAGCGAACGGCTGCCCGCGAGCAGTCCAAAAACCCACAGGGCAAAGAACGCGAGTACAAAGCCGATCTGCAACACCCGCAGCGGACTCGCCTTGTCCATGAGGCGCCCGATTGAGACTGCCGCGCAGATACTTCCGAACATGATCGCCGCGAACGCAAGACTGTATTGCTGAACCGTTGCCCCGGCATTCCGAAGCAGAGTAGGGGCCCATGAAACGAGCGCCCAACAGAGATACGCGGCAAGAATCGAAATCGCCCACCAAACGATCGTGGTCAGCGCGCGCCCTTCCGTGAAGAGGTGCTTGAGCGAAACTCCCGCAAGTTTTTTAGCGCTTGAGGCGAACCGGGCATTGTTATCGTTACCGAGCTCCGGGGACACCCTGGAGACGATCCTGCGAATTCGCGCCCTGTCTTTATCACGTCGCACAAGGAATTCGAGCGACTCGGGAAGGAAGAACATCATGATGACGCACAGAATGAGCGGCGCTATGCCGCCGAGCACGAAGAGCGACTGCCAGCCGAGATGCGGGATCAGCCATGAGGCTAGAAGCCCCCCTACCAATGCGCCGGCAGGTATCCCAGCGTAAATTGTGGTGACAAGGCTTGCACGCGAGCGGCTCGGCGCGTATTCCGAACCCAGAGCGAGGGCACTGGGGACGGCCCCACCGAGGCCTATACCTGCCAGAAAGCGGTAAAGCGCCAGGTGCCCCACACTGGTAATGGTGACGGTCATTGCGGTAAAGACACCGAAGATGAGAGCGGAGACGAGGAGCATCCATTTCCGCCCCCAACGGTCCGCAAGGGTACCTAGAAGGAACGCACCGATCACGGGCCCGAACTGACCAGCGCTCAATGCCAGGCCGAGAGCGCCGGGCTTCGAGTGCAGGAAGTCCGCAATTTTGGGCAGGGCCACCCCGGCCACCGTCAAGTCGAAGCCGTCGAGGAGCACCACCAAGAAGCAGATACCACACACCATGTACTGATATGCGGTAAATCGACTAGAATCGAAGACCTCCGATACGCTTACTGTCCTTTCCGCCATCCTTGCACCTCCAAGAATAGTTTCTCAGGCCAAAAGCTTTCCCGCCCTTACGCTCTCTGATTACCTGTCTGGAAATTGTCAGCTATGGCTTGCCTGTTCTCTCGATAGCCCCGTTAGGTCATTGATCGTTGGACCCGTCCACTGCAGGCGCCAGCGGTGGCCGCTCGTCTCCTTCCGTGGGCTTGTTTATGCCATTGTGACCCACTCTTAAGATCATGTCAATAAGATTCTTGTATGGGGGACGCGGGTTTGTTACTTTCCTGTTTTAGAGTCAGCGTGTTATCTCTATTTCTTGCTCAGCCAGAAAGAAAGCGCTTCCTGGATGGCAAGGTGCCCGGCTTTCTCCAGAAACATGAGGTGGTAGCCGCCCGGATGGATAACCATCGCCTTGTCAGGTGTACCAAGGTCTGCGAACATGGCGATGTTGTCCGCCAGGTCGACCACGTATTCTCTGGAGCCGTTCAGAATAAGCGCGGGTACTTTCATCGCTGAAACAAAAGGTTCCCCAGGATTATTGAGCACACTGTCCGGGTAGATACCCCCGGGCATCAGTCCGTATTTTTCTGCTACGAGTTTTTTGTACCACGAGACCACGTCCTGATCAAAGGTATCCAGTCGTTTCTCCACATCCAGGTAGTGCGTGTTGGGAACGTAATCCTTTCCGGGTTCCTTTGCAGCGTCCATGACTTTTGCGGCGTAGGCGACGAATAGCGGATTCACCTTCTTGTAGCGCGTTCCCATGAGCACTATCCGGTCCAGAAGGTCCGGGTAGGTGCCGGCAGCCACCAGCACGGCCGTTCCTCCCGAGGAGTGGCCCACGAGGCTCACTCTCTTTACCCCAGATCGCTTTGCAATAGCTTCCACCACCGGCTTGAGGTCTGAGGCTATGGATGCGGCATTCACCTGCATGCCGTTCGGTTTGGTACTTTCCCCATAGCCTCTGCATTGCACGGCGTATACGTCGATTCCTCTTTGGGCGAGATAGTCCATGATGCTGTAATCGCGAATAGGGATATCCCAGTATTCGTATCCGACCCCCGACCCGTGGACCAAGAGCACGGCCTTGCCGATTGCCCCTTTTGCGGGAGTCTTTGAGACCACGAGAAGCTTTATGTCCTTTTGCGGCTCAACGAAGAACTCCTGCCGGTTGATCTCCGCGGAAAAACTCGTGGCGCATGACAGAAGCCATATCATGGCGACCGGTACACCAAGCGATTGGAACCCTAGCATCTTCTCGAGATTCATAGTTGACTCCTTCCCGTCTCTGATTTGGTCCAGGTTTTACATCATCCGACTGGTCCCCTCTTTGTGGCCCCCACTCTCCTGGTCCCATTAGGGTAGGCTGCCGCAGAGTGCTTTCCAAGGGCCTTCCACATTCGGATTTATGATTTTTCCACCGATCCCCCATCAGATCTTGAACTCGTCAAAGGTCTCGGGGGCGAACAGCTCCTCCAGAGCCATCTTCCGCGCGGACAAGCCCTGCTCAAACGAATACTGGCAAAGAGCCTCGATGGTCTTTCTGTTCTTTTCGATCCCGTACGGCCACCAGTCATCACCCATGACCTTTCTCGTTTCGTCCACGTGGTGTACGAGCCATGGCAGCGTGGCATGCAAGGCGAACGTGTGCTGCAGACTTTTCAGAGTCAGATTCTTCGACGCAAGGAGAGCCTTGTACAGAGACATGGCAACCCATGGGTGCTGTTCGTACACGGTCCTTTTTATCGCAACAGCGTGCATGATGGGGAAGATGCCGGTCCTTCTAAAATACTCCTCTTCAACCTCCCAGTACCGGTCAAAGAGGTGTTTGACGTTGGGCGACTCTGAGGTAAACGAAGAAGGAGCCCTCGCTGTAAAAAGGGCGTCAATCTCCCCTTCATCGAGCATCCGGGAGAGAGTCTTGTCGGCTGGAATCGATTGATAGTCAATATCTGGCGGCAGCTCCAGTTTCAATTTTTCAACGCGCCCCGGGGTCTCCTCTCCGCCGCTCCTCCAGTGCACATCCCTGGGGTGCACACCATACTCGTGTTGAAATATGCCCCTGAGCCACACTGCCGCTGTCATCTGGTACTCAGGCACACCTACCGTCTTCCCTTTCAGATCTTCTGGACCTTTGATCCCCTTATGCACATTAATATACGCAGACGAATGGCGGAAGAATCTCGACGTAAATACAGGTATTGCGATGAACCGCTCATCCCCGCGCGACCTGGCCATCGTGTAAGATGAAAAGGACATCTCACAGGCATCAAACTCCTGGTGCCTCAGCTGACGCCAGAAGATCTCTTCCACCTCCAGCGGGATGAAATTGAAATCCATGCCTTCGGGAACTATTGTTCCGTTCAAGATCGCCTGCAGCCGGTCATACGGAGAACATGCGAACGTAAATCTGAGCTTAGCCATAAAGATATACCTCCTTTTTCTCCTTTGAAAAGAATCTTTCCATGTTCCAGTCCTTCTATTTTCACATAACAGAACATAAACAGAGGCACGGCGTAAGCGTCAAAGCGGCCGGCCCTGCGTCCCGACAGGATGCTTATGCCATGGAGAGGTTTTGCTTGTCAAGCAGAATTAGATACAGGCTTTATTGGTTCAATTGGTTTTTATTGGTTTGATTAGTTGCAAGAAAAGTAGATTCCCACGGGCTCACGCCCGTGGCACTAGGCAGCACTGCCCCATCTTTACGCATTCACTCCCGGGCTCGCATCCGGGGTCCTCTGCCGGCTCGCGCCGCCGTGGGAATCTTTGAACTAATTAGACCAATTGAACTAATTGAACCAAGTCAGTGCTCTATTTCTCTCTGGGGAGAAGGATCCATTTGGCTCTCAGCTCCTGCCAGGCCTGTTCCCGAGCCTCGACTTCGGTGTAGCCTTGCTGCCTGAGCTGCTTTTCGAGGTGCCTCATGTCTTCGCGCGTGAATTCGACCGCACGCTCGAGAAGGTCCTCAAGAACCCCTGACGTCAAAAGCCTTTGGTACATTTTTGGTCTATACTTGGCCCAGTGGTCCTTCGCCATTTGCTTGAGCATGTCCGGGGCATCCCGCTCTGCGGAACGACTTGTAAGCTCCTGCGCTGTTTGTTCCATCCTACCCGCCTTTTTGGTTAATGGATATTCATCGGCCGAACGAGTCGTATTCTTAACCCCTCAGATGAGATATATCGGATATATGCAAAATCCGGGCCGAAATTGTATGGCCTTGGGAACAGGCTTCGTACGGTACATCGGCAGTGCCGCCTGATAGGGAAGGAGATTAATGTGTCAATTATTTTACATACTTTTCCGCCGCAAGCGCTCCCTGGAGACCCGAAAAAGCGCGGCGACTGGGCGGGAAATAAACCTTTTCTTGCGCTGCAAACCTGCAACCTGTGATTTGTAACCCGTAACGGTGGTTAGCCCTTCTCTCTCTCTTTTAACGCCCTCAAGACCTTCTCAGGCGTAATCGGCAAATCCTTTATCCTCACCCCCACCGCGTCGTATATCGCATTCGCTATGGCAGGCGCGGTCGGCACGAGACCAGGTTCGCCGATGCCTTTTGCACCGAACGGTCCGTTCTTTTCATCCGTCTCTATGATGACCGCCTCGATGGGCGGAATATCCTTGGCAGTGAGCAGCTTATAATCGAGGAAATTCGGGTTCATGATCTTTCCATTCTGATAGACCATCTTTTCGCTGAGGGCATATCCCAGACCCATCACCCCGCCCCCGTAAATCTGCCCTTCAAGTAGCATAGGATTAATAGCCTTGCCCACGTCGTGCGCGGCAACATACTTGATGATCTTTACCTGACCCGTCTCTTTGTCTACCTCGACCTCGACGCCGTGCGCACCATAAGCGTACGCGACCGACAGGTTCCCCTTGAACTCTTTGTTGAAATTCTCGTTTGGTGGATCATAGAAATAGTCTGCCACCAACATTTTTCCACCAGGCGTATAGTGCGCAGACCTCAAGATCTTGCCAAGCGCAATGCTCTTCTCTTTGTCGTTCTTCGAGAAGATGACGCCGCCCTTCAGGTCTAGAGCACTAGGGTCCTCGTTGAGAGTCGCGGCTGCCAGGTCGAGAATCCGCGCTCTTATTCTCTGCGCCGCTCCAAGGGCAGAGTTACCGGCGACGAACGTGGTTCTCGATGCGTGCGCGCCCACATCCCACGGGCAAACATCCGTATCGTTGTTGATCACATTAATGTCTTCAACGGGAACGCCGAGCACTTCCGCCACAATCTGCGCTACGATGGTCTCCGAACCTTGTCCGATTTCCGATGAGCCGGTAAAAACATCGACTTTTCCATAATCATCGATCTTGATGATCGTGCCGCAACCATCCGACTTGTAGACACGCGCGCCACCGCCCACGTGCACGAGTGCGGCCATGCCGAAGCCACGGCCTTCCTTCTGCATGCGCTTGCCTGTCCAGCCGAGCCTTGTTTTCACTGCTTCCATGCACTCCTTCACGCCGCATGACGTGATCTTGAAGTTCTGCGGTGTGATCTCGCCCGGTTCATTGGCATTCATTAATCGAAAGTCATACGGGTCGATGCCTGCTGCCTCTGCGAGCTGATCCAGCGAGCACTCTATAGCGAAGGTCGCTTGAGGATTTCCATATCCCCGCATAGCCTGGCTGTATGTATTGTTCGTGTAGACGCATTTGGCCACGTATTTTACGTTCGGCACCTTGTAGAGAGAGGAGATAGGCAGCATCATAACGGACGGGGTTGTTGCGCCCCATGAGGTATAGGCGCCATTATCAAGGATCATCTCCATGTCCCTGAAAAGGAGTTTTCCTTCCTTTGTGCAGCCCTGTGATATCTTCGTGATGGTGCACTGCCTTGGCGAGGTTGCGAAGAACTCTTCCTCCCGGCTGAACGCAATCTTTACAGGCTTGCGAGTCTTCAGTGCGAGAAGAATTGCGAGGTATTCGTATGCATAGGTGTCAAGCTTGCTGCCAAAAGCGCCGCCGATAACGCTCTGGATGATTCTGACTTTCTTGTTTTTAAAACCGAAAGTACCCAGCGCCTCCATGAAGTCCTTCTGCGCAAGGGAGGGAATCTGTGTGTTGCTGTACATCGTCAGGTTGCTGTTGATGTCAAAGCTGGCTATACATCCGCTCGCGCCAAGACAGCAGGCCGTGACCCATTGGGTGCGGAACGTGTCCTCGACCACGTGAGCCGCCTCTTTCTTAGCCGCATCGAGGTCCCCCACGATCAGTTTCCAAGGCATCTTCAGCACATTCGTTTTGTGCTCCTCGTGAATAAGCGGCGCGCCCTCCTTCATAGCGTCGACCGGGTCGAATATGGCGGGCAGTTCCTCGTATTCCACCTCGATCAGGTCTAGAGCCTCTTGCGCAACTTCGGGGCTCACAGCAGCTACAGCGGCTATCTCGTCCCTGAGCGAGCAAACTTTACCGGTCTTGAGCGGCGGATTATCTTTGTAGACACCGAATTTAAAAGCAGGGATAGTTGAGCCGGTGAGCACGGCCTTCACGCCGGAAAGCTTTTCAGCCTTCGCGGTGTCCAGGCGCTTTATCTTCGCATGGGGATATGCGCTGTAGAGTATCCTGCCGTAAAGCATGCCCGGTACTTTAAGATCTTGTATGTAGTTGGCTTCGCCTGCAACTTTTTCCGGAGCATCCTTTTTGGGTATCGGTTTTCCAACAACCGTGAGTTGAGCCATAATTACCTCCCACCGGCAGCGACTTTTATTGCTTCAATGATCTTCACGTAGCCGGTACATCTGCACAGGTTTCCTGCTATGCTTTCTTTGATCTCCTCGTCTGTCGGACTCTTCTTCTCGTCGAGGAGCGCCTTGGCCGACATAATCATGCCCGGGGTGCAAAAGCCGCACTGGACAGCCCCATGGTCGACGAATGCCTTTTGCAGGGGATGGAGCTGCCCGTCAGACTGCGCCAGACCTTCTATCGTAGTCACGCTCATTCCTTCTGCTTCGAGGACCGGTACGAGGCAGGCGTTGACTGCCTGGCCATCCATGATCACGGTGCAGGCACCACACTCGCCGTATCCGCAGCCAAGCTTGGTGCCCGTTAACTCGAGCTTTTCACGGAGTAAATAGAGCAACGTCCACGTGGACTCAACCTCCACTTTCACCTTTTCACCATTCAACGTGAATTCCATCTCTCTTCTCATGTCGACTCCTTGTTAGTTAGGGTCAAGGGGCATGGGTCACGGGTCACGGAGGACACATCTTTTTTCTTGTCACTGATCATTAGTCATTAATCTCGTCACTGGTGACTAGTTACTTGACCCTTGCCCCCTGACCCGTGACCCTGTTCTTCTCACCACAGTCTTTCCGGGTAGACCACCTCGCCAGGCCGTACCACCCGCTCGATGGCCTTCATAATGCCCCTTTTGACGAGCACCTTCACCATTTCCCGCCTGTACCAGGCCTCTCCTCTCACGCTGTCCCTGGGTGAAGACTCGGATGCGGCAATCTCGCTTACCTCCGCAATAAGCTTTTCGGAGAGCACCTTTCCTTTGAGCGCTGCTTCGGTCTTCTTGGCCCTGATAGGTCGAGGTGCGACAACACCCATGGCAATGCGAGCATCTTCGCACCTGAGCTCTTCATCCTCAAAATAGCCGAGTATCTTCGATATGGGCTCCATGGTACAGAGCGCGTCCCTGCACTTGACATCGTTGCGGTTAAGGGTGACCCTGACCGCAATGCCAATGATAGGGAGGTCCATAGCAGCCCGGCGCGTATGTTTTAAGTAGACTGATCCCGTGTTCTCCGTGAAGCGGCGAATTCTAAACTCCTTGAGGATCTCTCCTTTGTGCAAGACCGTCTTTCCCGGCCCCAGAAAGAACTCATCTATAGCGATTTCCCGCTCGCCGGCTGCGCTCACGAGCACCGCCTTAGCATCCAGGACCAGCAAGGGACATGCTGTGTCGGCTGAAGGAGCTGCGGTGCAGACATTTCCACCGATCGTTGCAACGTTCCGTATCTGGGTGGAGCCGAGGTTGCAGACCGCGTCATGAAGCGCTGAGAAGTGCTCCTGGATGAGCGGGTTATTCTGCAACTGCCGGTGAGTCACGCCGCCGCCAATGGTCGTCACATCGTTCTTCTTCAACTCGGCCACGTTGCGCAGCGAGATAAGTGCCTTCGGCTTCAGCTTCCTCTGTTCTATCTGCACCATTACATCAGTGCCCCCGGCTATATACATTGCTTCATTCTTGTATTGCGCCATCAGCTCAAGGGCTTCTTTCAGTGTGTCGGGCTTGTGGTAGTCGTAGTTAAGCATTGTTCCCTCCTTCGTAAGGATCAAGGGTCAAGGGGCAGGGGGCAGGGGTCATGGGTAAACCAGGGCCTGACGCAGGCAGTCTAAATTTCTTTGACGTGACCCTTGACCCGTGACCCATGGCCCTATTCTCTTTTGTCGAAAACGCGCTTCGTCTTCCTTTCCGACCTTGGCAAATCGCCGTGGCATACGATTTCACAGTTGCAGCTCACGAATATCTGGTTCTTTACGCCTTCCTCAACAGCCCTTCTCAACTCCTCATCCCTTGCCGGTAAGCAGTCGATGCCTCTTTCTACCTTAACGGTCATGTAGTCCTTGCCGTCAGGGCGCCGATCCAGGTGGATCTGGTATTCGCTCCCGACGCCTTCGACACGGGAGAGCACGTGATCGACCTGGCCCGGGTAGACATTCACCGCCCGGAAGATGAACATATCATCAGAGCGGCCCAGGAAGCGGTCGTGTCGCGGCAGGATTGAGCCGCACGGGCATTCGCCAGGGATAGCCCGTGTCAGGTCTCTCGTCCGGTAACGCACCAATGGTGCCGCCTCTTTTCTGAGCGTTGTGACCACCATTTCACCTATCTCACCGTCAGGTACGGGTTTAAGTGTGTCCGGGTCAAGAAACTCGACGATGTAGTAGTCAGCCCAGTAGTGGATACCCGTGTGATGGACGCAGTCAAGACCTGTCCCCGGTCCATAAAGCTCGGTCATACCGGGTATGTCAAAGATGTGTTCCACGCCGAGCAGGTCCCGGATGCGAGCACGCATCGCATCGCTGCTCCTCTCCGAACCGAAGATCACCTTCTGGACGTTGATCTGGTTGCGTAAGCCTCGCTTCTCCACCTCCTCTGCCATCAGAAGCCCCATAGACGCAGTGCAGCAGAGGACCGTGGTCTGAAAATCGACCAGGAATTCGGTCTGCATGTCCAGATTACCCGGGCCGATCGGTATCGACATTGCGCCAAAGCGTTCGACCCCTGCCTGAAAACCGACCCCTGCAGTCCAGAGCCCATAGCCCACCGCTATCTGCACGCGGTCGAGCGCGGTCAAACCGGCCATCTCATAACAGCGTGCAAAGAAGTTCGCCCAGTCATCTATATCCTTAGCAGAATACGCGAGTACCTTTCTCTTACCCGTGGTGCCGCTGGAAGCATGGATCCTGACCACCTTCTCCATCGGCACACTGAGCAGCGGGAACGGATAGCCCGCCTTCAGGTCGTCCGCGGTGGTGAAAGGCAGACGCCTGATATCATCCAGAGTCCTGATCGTACCTGGTTTCACGCCTGCATCTTCGAACTTCCGCCGGTAAAAGGCTGATCCATTGTAAGCATGCTTCACCGTCCATTTGAGACCTTTCAACTGGAGCGCGGAAAGCTCCTCTGTCGTCTTCACACTCGGCATAAATGTCTTTGGCATAAAACCTCCCGAATGATTAGGGTCAAGGGGCATGGGTCACGGGTCACGGAAAAAGTCTTCCTTGTTTTAACTTGACCCTTGCCCCTTGACCCTTGCCCCTCTTATTTTCTCAGTTTGCTCCACATCTACTTCATAGGTGTCGGGCGCTATCACAACCCCGTACTCTTCCGTCGCCTTCTCAATGCTTACATATCCCTCGATCACGTCCTGCTGCACCATCTCCGGCTCACGCTCGAACGCAACTCCGTTGCCACCGCCGCCCGGGGCATCGATGGTCACCACATCGCCAGGCTTCAACTGGGTTAAGCCATACGCATTTCCGGGCACTCCGTTGACCAGAAACTGAGCTTTTGAGCCTGATCTCCCGCCGAAGAGCCCTTCCGCGGGGTAGACGTATCTCCCAGCTTGTATCCCCAGATTAACGGGCGCCATGGGCGCGTACTGATCGTCCGGTATCTTGAAAATCTCTCTCTTGCCGAGACCCCCTTTCATTCTGCCGGGTCCACCGGAATCAGTGAGGAGTTGCCTTTCTGCCACAATAAGAGGGGTGTCACTCTCGAATATCTCGACCGGCGTGTTAGCGCCGTTCGCGGGGAAAATATAGACGTAGTTGCCGTCGTTCGACGCACCTGCCCCCATGCCGCCCCCCCTGATAATAACCGAATGCCATGGTCTTGCGTCGCTTCTTTTCCCGTAAAAGACATTCATCGCAGCGGGCGTCGCACCCGATCCTGCAATCACCTTCCGAGGCGCGACACCGGAGAGTGCCCGATAAATTACCTCGGTCATGAAGTGGCCCACGCCCATGCGGGCAGCCACGGCAGCGGGAAACTTGCAGTTGACAACGCTGCCCTCAGGCGCACTCAGCTTTATGGGCCGAGCGCAACCCTCATTGTTCGGAATGTCCGGCGCGAACATGCTCTTGACCGCCATGAATACATAGGCGTATGTAAAATTGAAAACTACGTTCCCGCCCCAGTTGACCTGACCGGAAGAGCCGGCAAGGTCTACGATGATATCGCTCCCCTTCACCTCGACCGCTGCCTGGACAACGATATCGTCACCTTTCATCTGCTCGATAATCGCTTTAGCCCGGTAGATACCGTCCGGTATCTTTTCTATCTCTTCCCTTATGCTTCTCTCAGTGAGGCTGATGACTTGGTCGGCCAGGTCGTCGAGATTTTCCAGATCACTCTCTTCGAGCATTTGCCGTATTTTCTCTGAGCAGACATGGTTCGCTGCTATTTGAGAACGGATGTCCCCGACGACCTCATCGGGCGTACGTACGTTCCACTTGATCATGTCCAGAACCGACTGGTTGAGGACCCCCTTGTCATAGAGCTTCACGAGCGGAATGAACAGGCCTTCTTCAAACACGTCATGATTATCCGAAGAGACACGGCCGCCGATATCCGAGTGATGAAACACGCAGGCGGTAAACGCCACGAGCCGCTCCTTGTAAAAAATCGGGCTCCATACACAGACATCATTCAGGTGACCTGCCAGGGCCCAGGGGTCATTCGTGATAAAGACGTCGCCGGGCTGGTAATGGTCCGAGGGAAAACCGGTGACGAGATTCTTCACTCCTATTGCCATGGCACCCGACTGGCCGGGGGTTGCGAAACTTCCCTGGGCCAGCTCCCGCCCCTTCCGGTCGGTGAACATACACGTGTAATCGTGGGCATCTCTGAGCAGGCTCGAAAACGCCGTACGGGCAACGCTCGAATCAGCCTCATCAACTATAGAGATAAGCCTTCGCCATAGAATCTCCAGCGTGATCGGATCAAACGCACGTCCCATACTCATGCCCCCTTCATATCAATCCACAGGAATCCAAACTCATCTGTCGACGCATGAGCGTCCTCGCCAAGGATGAGGGTCGACTCCTTTTCCTCTATGATCGCCGGACCTGAAAACTGTGCCGTTGGAAAGAGTCTGTACCGATCGTACACGGTGTACGGAATGAATTCCCGGGCTATTGGCGAATAAGCCATGCGCTCTCCCTTGATCGCTGCATCGAGAGACCGCGTCTTTCCGCTGTTGAGCTTGGGCAGTTGCAGGAGGCGTTCAGGTAATGTGGCCCGAACCTTGAAATTGATGAATTCCGCTTCGGAGTCGGGATAGGTCCTGCCATAGAGTTTTTCATAGATATCGTCGAAGAAGCGCCGGATCTCCGCTTTCGTGAACTGCGTGAAATCACTGGCAGGCACAGGAACACTGACTTCCGATCCCTGCCCCACAAAACGCATGTCGAGAGATCGTTCGTACCGGATGACCTCATGCCCTGCTTCCTTCTTCAGTATCTTTGCCGCTTCTGCCTCCAGTTCCGTGAAGATATGCTCTATCTCATCAAAGGCAGCGTTGGTCAAGGGAACCTTGTGACTCCGGAGAAGATCAAACGCCCGGGGAGCGGTGAAGAAGCCGAGAGCTGAACCCACTCCTGCGTTCGGCGGCACAAGCAAGCGCGGTGAACCCAGTTTCTTGGCGAGGCCATACGCGTGAACCGGCCCTGCCCCTCCGAATGCAGCTATGGTAACAATCTTGGGATTTCCCGCTTTTTCAGCAATATGCGTCTTGGCTGCCGCTGCCATGGTCTCGTTGATCAGATCGTGTATGCCCCAGATGGCCTGGATGAAAGAGACCCCGAGAGGCTTTGCGACTTTGTCTTCGACGCCGCGCCTTGCCCCCTCTTTGTCGAGCTTCATCTCGCCACCGAGAAAATAGTCCGGATCCAGGTAGCCAAGCAGAAGGTCTGCATCGGTCACACAGGGGTCAATACCTCCCCTCCCGTAACAGATAGGTCCCGGTGCTGCTCCCGAACTTTCCGGTCCGACGTGAAGCGTGCCCAGCTTGCTCACCTTCGCGATACTGCCGCCCCCCGCGCCGATCTCCATCAGGTCGACGACAGGCACCTGGATTGTGAGGCCGCTTCCCTTCATGAACCTCTGGACACGCCCGACCTCGAAGGTCGGCACAACACCGGCAACCCCTTTCTGGATCAGGCACGACTTGGCTGTTGTGCCCCCCATGTCAAAACAGAACATCTCCGAGATATTGAAGTGCTTGCCATAGTATTGGCCTGCGATCACAGCCGCGGTCGGCCCTGACTCGATGATTCTGACCGGAAATTCGGCCGCGGTTTCAACAGAGGTAACACCGCCGCTCGAAAGCATGATAAAGAGCTTACCCTTGAATCCGACCGATGCGAGGCGGTCAGAAAGCTTCGAAAGATACCGTCCCGTGAGGGGCTTGACGTAAGCATTTGTCACGGTGGTGCTCGTTCTTTCGTACTCTTTTATCTGCGGCAATACGCGATATGAAATGGAGACGGAGACGTGAGGGGCTTCACGAGCGATGATCTCTTCGAACATCAGTTCGTGGGTCGGGTTCTCGAAGGAATTAATGAGGCAGACAGCGATGGATTCAACACCCATGATGAGCAGCTTACGGACCGCCTGTCGCGCTTCGTCCGGGTCTAAGGCCGCAATCACGCTTCCGTCACTCCGCACTCTTTCGTCCACTTCGATCCGGTATCTTCTGGGAATCAGGGGCCTTGGGAACTCCGCGAATATGTCATAGGGGGCATAACGAATCTCACGCCCTATCTCAAGGACATCCCTGAAGCCCTTGGTCGTGATGAGCCCGGTTTTGGCCCCTTTTCGCTCGATGATCGCGTTGATCACAAGGGTCGTTCCGTGTATCAGCTCATCAAGCTTCGCGACAAAGTCCGGAGTGCTCCTCTCCAGCACCCTGATGCCCTCTTCAACAGCGTCAGATGGGTCCTGCGGCGTGGTCAGACACTTGCCGGTCTTTATCTCCCCCGTCTGATCGTTAAGCAGGACGAAATCCGTGAAGGTGCCACCTATGTCACAGCCAAGCCGGTAATAGTTGTCTGCCATCTAGTCCTCCAGACCCAACCCTCAAGAAGTCAGAAACCCGGCAAGCATTCCAGTTAGTGAATCAATACTGCTCGGCTTTTCACTGAACACCGATAACTGATCACTAAACACTGTCTCTACCCGTATCTATACTGCACTCCGTACTCACCCCTGGGATACTCCCAACTCACGGACCCATAGATACAGGCAATCTTGCAGGTACCACATTCAAGGCAGCCCGCATACTCTACAACCATTTCCCCTGTTTCTTCGCTCAACGAATACAGGTGTCCGGGGCACGCGTAAATGCAGAAACGCTCCCGACACTCCTTGCAAACGTCCTGTTTGAGCTTTATATGGCTCTCTTTGTCGTTCTTGATCGCGTTGCACGCAATCTTCTCTTCTATTTTCATTGTCTCAATTTTTTCTCCCAACCTGAACCTGTTTTATCTCTTCGCCTTGAATTAGGCTTATTCTCAACCTTAACCTCAACCTGCTTTATCTTTTACCTGTCTTAACTAAAGCTTCCTCAAGCTCCAGAAGTCTTTCATGCCCTCCCAGTTCAGGATGTACTCCTTTGCAACAGCCCGAGCACTCTTGTAGAGCCCTTTCCTGGGTGTACCGGACACGGTGAACAAAACCTTGAAGAGGCTCGACAGAAACTTGGGATAAACCGTGAAAAGGCGCGGGTTCTCAAGCACCTCCTTTGAATGGCGGAAGGTTTCCATATCGCGGAGCACAAAGCTCGCACGCAGTCTTCTCTCGTACTCGGCCAAAAACTCTTTTGACACATCCCCTTTGTTGAGGGCTTCAACAGCAACGTCGGCCGCAATCACGCCTGATGCTATGGCAAATTCCATCCCCCTTACCGTGATTCCCATGTTGAGCGCAAATCCTGCTGCGTCTCCGGCTACGAGCATGCCTGCCGTGTAAAGCCTTGAGATACCGCTGATACCTGCCTCCGAAATAATGTGGGCAGCGTACTCTTTCAGCTCGCCGCCTCGTATCCATCGGGCCACGTCAGGCCTCGCCTTGAAATCATCCATTAAACGGTATGCCTCTATCTGAGGGCGTTTACGCATAAGCGCATCGATGCCCACCACAATCCCGAGAGAAAGTGTGTCTCGGTTCGTGTAGAGAAACCCTCCGCCGAACATGCCTTTTGTCACGGCGCCGACAAACAGGTTGGCAGCCCCTTCGCCCGCATCGAGTCCAAAGCGTTCTTCAATGGATTTTTCATCGAGCTTGTGCACTTCTTTTATGGCAAGGGCATAATTCACAGGCTTCAGCGGCTCGCGGAGGCCCGCCTTCTCAGCCACGAAGGAAAGCGCCCCGTCCGCGGCAATTACTATGTGTGCCCCGATCTCCTCGCCGGCCGCCTTGACCCCTGCTACCCGGCCATCTTCCCAGAGCAGATCATCCACCCGTCTATTGGGAATTACAAAACCACCTTTCTCAGCAACCTTTTCCGAAAACCACTGATCAAACCTCGCCCGCAGCACGGTATAGCTCATGTGAGGTTGTTTGCGCCAGGCATCCTGGCTATACTCAAGATGGACCGAACTTTCCTCGTCGAGTACCGTGATCATCTCCTTGACCACGTGACGCTCGAACGGGGCGTCATCAACAATGGAAGGAAGAAGTGCCCTGAGCGGTTCGACGTAGATGCGCCCGCCGGTCACATTCTTGCTTCCCGGCGTATCGCCGCGCTCAAGCAGAAGGACCTGCTTGCCGGCCTCCGCCAGCCGGTATGCGGCTGCCAGCCCTGCAAGGCCTCCTCCAACGATCACAGCATCAAGCTTCTCATCAGCCACCGGTTATTTCCCGAGCCTTTTCTTGATATCCTGAGTCATAGCGGGAACTACCTCGAAGAGGTCTCCCACGATGCCATAGTCTGCATAGTTGAAAATGTTTGCCTTTTCATCTTTGTTGATCGCGACTATCACTTTCGACGTATCCATGCCCATGATGTGGTGTATCGCTCCGGAAAGACCAACCGCAATATAGAGCTTCGGCGACACAGTCTTCCCGCTCTTGCCCACCTGATCCTGCTGGTCGCGCCATTTTGCATCGACCACCGAGCGCGTTGCCCCGACAACACCGCCGAGAAGCGCTGCAAGCTCTTCGAGCATGACGAAATTCTCGGGTCCTTTCATTCCCCGTCCGCCGGTGACGATGACGTCTGCTTCGGTCACGTCCACCTTGCCCTTTGTCACTTCTTCAACCTTAACCACTTTTGCTTTCACGTCCTCAACGGACATGGCGGCATCTTTCTCCACGTATTCCCCCGGCGTGCCCGCTTGCGCCTCCAGGGGGAACGAGTTCGGACGCGTCGTAATAATGGCAGGATAGTTTAGGAAGGAGACTTGTGAGAGTGCCCTTCCCCCGTGCACAGGGCGTATTATTTTGACCGGGTCTTCTTTCCAACGGATTTCCGTTGCGTCGGAAGCAATACCTGCGCCCAGCATCACAGCCACGCGAGGCAGAAAATCCCTTCCGATCTGCGTCGCACCTGCGAGTATCAGTTTCGGATTGATGGAACGGACATGGTTTGCCAGCGCCAGGGCATACCCTTCAGCAGTGTAGCTCTGCAGAACCGCGTCCGTAAGGCTGACCAAGCGATCCACGCATGGCAGAACCTCTTGCTTGAGTGCTTCCGACGCCTTGCCCATAACCAGCGCTTCCACGGCGTATCCTTGAGTTCTCAGCTTTTGTCCTTCGCTCAAGAGCTCCATGGAAACCTTTCGCGGCCGATCACCTTTTGTTTCAACGAAAATGAGTAGTCTCTCCATGGCGCCCCCTCAAATGACCCGGGTTTCATCAACGAGGATACGAACCGCTTCTGCCGCTGCCTCAGCCGCATCCCCGGTTATAAGGCGCACACCGGCCCTCTTTTTCGGGGGAAGATACCGCTCGATCCGCACCTTTGAGCCGGCCTTGCCAAGCTCTTCCTGAGAAAGCCCGAGTTCGCTCGGCGTTGCTTTCGGAATCTGCATCTTCATCGCCTTCATGACACCGGTAATCAAAGGAACTCGCGCTTCGTTCAGCCCCTTCGCGGTCGTGAAAACCGCCGGAAGCGGGACTTCCACTACCGCCTTGTTTCCCTCGACAGGAGATTCAGCCGTGGCTTTTCCATCCGCAATCTCCAGCTTCGTGATACCTCCAACGTGTGGAAGATTCAGGAATTGGGCGACCATAGGGCCTATCTCGCCGCGATCGTCATCCGTTGCCTGCTTGCCACAGAGCACAATATCAAAGGGGTCCTTTTTTATCGCTCTGCTGAGGGCCAGGGCTGTGGCATAACCATCGCCGTCGAAAAAAGCGGGATCATCAAGAAGCAGAGCTTCGTCGGCCCCCATCGCAATTCCTGTCCTCAATACTTCCGTGGCCTTCCCTCCACCAAGCGTCACGACCTTCACCTTCCCGCCATGTTTCTCGCGTATGCGCAAAGCTTCTTCAAGGGCGAACTCATCAAAGAGATTGGTGGCAAACTTTGGCTCAATCTCCAGTCCGGTGCCATCGCCCCGTATTTCTACGAAGGCTTCCGGGTCAGGGACTTGTTTGGCGAGCACCACAATGTTCATCGGCTCCTCCTTATTGTGAAGAACCCGCGACGCGTCTTCTCACACGCGTAACGGGCATTGCCTGTATCCATAGCACATTTGATCGCCTCGCCGCAAACGGCTAAAAACTAGTTGCCAGTTATCGGTTATCAGTCATCAGTTAGAACCTAAAAATACCCGACGACCGTTGTGGTCCTAACTTGTAACTAGTAACTCGCACCAAGTTCTTAGCACTGCTCACTGGTCACCGATTACTGGTCACTGGCCACCGGTCACTGATAACCGATCACCGATGAATGGCCATTCTTCTGTCCTCGCTCGACACTCGACACTCGTCCAGCTATATGATTCCCTTCTCTTTCAGCTGCGCCAATTTGTCTTTGGAGTAGCCCAGCATGTTTCCGTAAATCTCCTCGTTGTGCTCTCCAAATCTCGGGGGGAAGGTCATCTTCTTCCCGGACGCTTTCAGGAAGGGCGTCATGTAAGGGGGTGGAGCCATCCAGATCTGTGTCTTTGTTTTCGGATCCTGTGCTGTGAGCAGGGCCTCCTTGACATACGCGTCCTCAAGAACCTCTTCGATAGTGTTGACTCTCGATATGGCTATCGTAGCCTTGTTGCAAAGGTCAATCATTTCATCCGTCGTCTTCCTCTTCGTGCACTCATTGATCTGATGATTGAGATTCTTCACGTCCCTGATCCGACCGCTGTTCTTTTCGTATTCCGGTTTCGAGAGCCCCTCAAACCCGGGAAGCTGTGTCAGCGAAATCCATTGACGGTCGTTGCCAAGGGCTATGTACACATACCCGTCCTTCGTCTCGTAAACGGATACAGGAGCAAAGAATTCATGAGTATTGCCCCGTCTCGTAATCTTCTCACCAAAGGATTTCGTCAGGGTTATCGGCACCGTAAGCCACGACGTGGTAGACATGAACATCGAGAGGTCGATCCGCTCTCCCTGGCCGGTTTTTGCCCGTTTGAACAGGGCCTTCATGATCTGCCCATAAGCGTGTTCGCTGGTTCCCATGTCAGGAAGGGGAATACCCAACACCTGCGGGTCTTCCCCCGCATTTCCCGTCAGCTCCATAAGCCCGCCCCTGGCCTGCAAAATCGGGTCGTAGGCGGCTTCATTACTTTCGGGCCCGAAACCGGTAAGACCCACCCAGATGATATCCGGCTTGATCGAACGGAGTGTCTGGTAGTCGACGCCGAGCTTCTCGTAATTCTTCGGAAGCTGATTCGTGGCAAATATATCGACCCCCATCTTCTGAATCAGCTCTTTGACAATCTCCCGTCCTTGCTGTTCACCCAGATTGAGCGTGATCCCCTTCTTGCCTGCGTTGATCGCCATGAAATATGTGTTCATGCGCTCTTCGCCGAGCCGATTCTCGCCGATCATTCGATTGGGGTCCCCATACACAGGGTGCTCCAGCCTGATGACCCTTACCCCGTCCATGGCGAGTCTGTAGCTCAGGTAAGGAAGGACCGTTGCCTGTTCCAGGGACAGCATTGTCAGTTCATTGAACATGTCCATGAAGCCCTCCTAAGAAAGATGTATGTGACGTTCCATTGTTCAATTGGTTTGATTAGTTTCATTAGTTCAGCCGATAGTGACCGTAACCAATTCAACCAACAGAACAGGCTCCTAAAACTCCACTCTTTCGAAAAATTCTGTTTACTAAATTGGAGAACGCTGGTAAGTATTAAGAGACGGGTCATTTTTTTGTTGACACCGAAAATAATAGCTATAAGATAAAAGGTATACAGTATACGGTATACTACGACCAGTATAGAAAAGGGTTATTTGTTTGTCAATAACTTTTGGTTTGTGCTAGAGTCAAGCTGCAGAAGTGAACGCGATGAAGCGATGAAGCGATGATGCGGAACCGCCAAGCATTTTGTAGTGCCGCTTCCACGCCTACTCCGGATCCCCGCTCGCGGGTGTTCGCTTCCTCTGTTCCTTGCTTAGACTTTTACGGCTAAGTCTCAGAGTCAACGAAGAAGACAAGGGGAAACCGATGAATCTACCCCGTTTCGAGTTCCTGAGTCCAACAACGATCAAAGAAACGCTTTTGCTGATGAGTGGGTACAAAGAGAAGCTTCGCGTCCTTGCGGGAGGCACCGAAATTACAGGCCGGCTGAAACACCGGCTTGTGACCCCGACATATATTCTGAGCCTGAAAAGGGTACACGGCCTCGCCGGCATAACGCAAAAGAAGAGTGAGGTTGTGATCGGTGCTACCACGACACTGAGCGAGATTGCTGATTCACAGCTCATCGCAAACCTGTTCTCATCGGTGAGCGAGGCATCCCGCCGTGCGGCTGCTCCTGCAATCAGGAATGTGGCAACCGTGGCCGGAAACGTGCTGCAGGAGAGCCGGTGCCTGTACTACAATCAGTCTGAACTCCCAAGAAACGGGCTGGGCCCCTGCTATAAGCTCGCCGGCGAAACATGCCACGCTGTTAAAGGCAGCAAACGCTGCTTCAGCGTTTACCAGGGCGACCTCGCCCCCGCCCTGATTGCAGTCGGAGCGCAGGCGAGAGTGCAGAAAACGGGCTCCTTCCGCACGGTCCCTGTTGAAGACCTTTTTACGGGCAAGGGGGCAAATCCCATAGGGCTTGCCCGGAATGAACTCCTCACGGAGATTATGCTTCCCATCCGCAAAGGGAGATCAGCTTCTGCATACCAGAAATTCACGCTGAGAGGATCGATTGAATACCCGCTCGCTTCAGCTGCGGTCTTTCTTTGGGAGGGAAAGGGCGGCATGATTGAAGAAGTGCGTATCGTTCTCGGCACAGCCGGACCCGGCCCCAAACTAGCTGAAGACGCGGCGAAGGCGATCTCAGGGAAACGACCGCAGGATGTGAAGGCTGCGGATGTGCAGCAGGCGGCATCGCTCGCGGCGAAGGCGATGGAAGCAGTGGACAATCTTATGCTCCCCTCATCATACCGGAGAAAGCTGGCGGCGGTCATGACAAAAAGGGCTTTAGAAGAGGCCCTCCGTAGTCTCAGGGAGGTGGGGCATGCAAGCTAGGCGCAAACAGGCCGCTCGAAAACAGGCCACGAAACGGATCAGTAAACAACCTGCGAAACGGACCGTGAAACAGGCCGTAACAAAGGCCGTCACCATTGAAAAGAAGAGGGTCGCACTCCGCATCAACAGGGAAGACTACGAGCTCTTCATTTATCCTCACCGCACGCTCGGCGAGGTGCTGAGAGACGAACTGCACCTGACCGGTACGAAACAGAGTTGCAGTGAGGGCGCCTGTGGAACGTGCACGGTGCTGCTTGATGGGGCTCCTGTGCGATCCTGCCTCCTGCTCGCCGTTGACGTCGAGGGGAAGGAAATCACCACCATCGAGGGTCTTGCTGAGAATGGTAAACTCCATCCTATCCAGGAGGCCTTCGTAGAGCACTATGCGATACAGTGCGGTTTCTGCACTCCGGGCATGATCTTGACGGCCAAGGCGTTCCTCGACACGAACCCACACCCGACGGAGGAGGAGATTCGCAACGCTATCTCAGGCAACATCTGCCGCTGTACAGGGTATTCGAAGATCGTGGAGGCCATCAAGGCCGCTTCTGAGAGAGGGAGGTAGCGCATGACGGAACGCTCACTCATCGGGAAAAGCATGCAGCGGGTCGATGCGATCGCCAAGGCAACAGGGCAGGCTCTGTTCACAGCTGACCTTTCACTGCCGCGGATGCTCTGCGGCAAAGTGCTCCGCTCACCCTACCCCCATGCAAAGATAGTGCGTATCGACACGTCCCGGGCCGAGAAGCTTCCCGGCGTCAAGGCGGTGGTAACCGGCCAGGACTCATCCGATGAAAAATGGGGTGTCTTTCGCTACACTCAGGATCAGCGTTTCCTGCCCGTTGACAAGGTCCGCTATATCGGGGAGGAGATAGCCGCGGTTGCGGCTCTCGATGAAGATACCGCTTTCGAAGCTCTTGGCCTCATCAGGGTCGAGTATGCAGAGCTGCCGGCTGTTTTCACCATGGACGATGCCCTTAAAGTCGATGCCCCCATTATCCACGAAGGCTATAAGGGCAATGTCAACATACACGTCAAGATCGATGTGGGGGACGTGGAAAAGGGGTTCAAAGAATCGTTCCTCGTGCGGGAAGACACCTTTGATGCCCCTGAAGAATCCTACTTCCAGGCCGAACCGTATGCGGTGGTCGCCCAGTTCGACAACGCGGGCAGCCTGGAAATCTGGATGCCGAATGCAGGTCCTCACCTCAAATCGAAGCCATTGGCAAATGTGCTCGGCGTGCCCCTCAACAAGGTACGGGTGCGCAAGATCACCATAGGGGGTGCCTTCGGAGGAAGATCGGAGATCTCTCCTGCGGACGTGATGTGCGCGCTGCTCGCAAAGAAGTCGGGCCGCCCCGTCAAGATCGTCTACACCCGCGAAGAGAACACGATTGCGACGCGCCAGGCGCATGGGATGCGCGCGATCATCAAGACCGGCGTGGACCGCGAAGGGCGGGTTCAGGCGCGCGATATTACCTGTTACATGGACGGCGGCGCCTATTCGAGCACCGGACCGATCGCCACTAGCGTGCCCTTTCTCTGCATGGAGCAGGCCTACCGCATGGAGAACGTTCGCTACCACGGATACCGCGTCTTTACGAACAAACCCATCCGGGGTATGTACCGCTGCCACGGCAGGGCCTTTGCCTGTGGGGTTGACCTGCAGCTCGACCTGTTGGGCGAAGAGCTGGGCATAGACCCGGTGGAGATGCGCCTCAGAAACGCCCGCCAGCCGGGCGATTACACGCCGACCAAGTCTCAGGTGGGAAGCTGCGCCATGGTTGAGACGATCGTGAAGTCAGCGGAGGCGGCCCGATGGAAGGAGAAGTGGGGGAAGCTTCCCCCCTACCACGGCATCGGCATCGGCTGTAACTCGGTCCAGACCGGATTCCCGATGGGCATCCGCGGAGGGTCGGAAGCCTTCGTCAAGTTCAATGAAGATGGCGGTATCACGGTCATCTCCGGTGTTGTGGACAACGGGCAGGGCAACGAGACCATGCTCGTGCAGATTGCGGCAGAGGAACTCGGGCTCTCTCCCCAGGACGTGCAGCTCGTCTCCGCAGATACAGAGGTGACTCCCAGCGATCCGGGCTCTTACTCCATGGTTTCCACCTTCGTCGGAGGGAACGCGGTTCGGCTCGCTGCGCAGGACGCAAAAAACAAACTCTTTGTGATAGCTGCAAAAGCGCTCGAGGCGAAGCCCGAAGAACTGATTGCCAAAGACCGCAAGATCATGGTCAAGGGAGAACCTGAGCGAAGCCTCTCCTTGACCAAGGCTGTCCGCATGGCCCTCTCCCGCGGCCAGTCGATCAGCGGAGAAGGCGGTTACTGGCCCAAGGTGGATTCACGTCGGGAATGGGTGGAAAATCCTTTCGGTCAGCTCAGTGAGGCCTTCTCTTTCGGTACAACCATCGTGGAGGTAAAAGTGGACCCGGAAACGGGGCGGGTGACCGTACTCGAAACGTGGGCAGCTCAGGACGTGGGTTACGCCCTGAATCCCAAGATCATCGAGAGCCAGTTTGAGGGGGGGCTGGCGATGGGTGGCCAGGGAGGCATGCTCACGGAGTACCATGTCTTCGACCGTGGACGGGTCCTCAACCCTACCCAGCTGGACTACAAGCTCCCTCTCGCGTGTGACATGCCGAAGATCAACAACATCATCGTCGAGAGCCATGATCCCAATGGGCCTTACGGGGCAAAAGAGGCTGCCATGTCGATCGCTATGTCAGCCGCACAAGGCTATGCCGCGGCCATCTGCAATGCAATAGGTGTTCCGATCAAGGAGTTCCCCATCACACCGGAAAAGATACTGAAGGCGCTCGAGGAAAAGGCAAGCCGTCAGCCGTCAGCGGTCAGCGGTCCGGAGGACTGATGGAGATCCAACGGATAGATCACATCTGCTTCGCGGTCAAGGACCTCGACAGAACGAAAAAGATTTACAAAGATAACCTGGGCCTTGTGCCGACGGTCGAGTATGTAGCGGAGTCGGAATATATCAAAGTGGCTCGCTATTACGTGGGCGAGGTAGCGGTTGAATTGATGGAGTCGACTTCACCCGAAGGAGAGGTGGCCAAATTTATCAAGAAGAGAGGTGAAGGAGTTTTTCTCATCTCTTACAAAGTGGACGACCTTGACAAGGCGTTGGCTGAACTTAAGGCGAAGGGTGCAGACCTTATCGACCAGGAACCACGTGCGCTTTACGGTAATCGTTATGCCTTTATTCAGAAACCGAACCAGCTCTGCGGCGTGCTGACAGAACTTCTGGAAGGCGACTTTGATATAAATCAGGTGCGCGAAGGAACACGAAAGAAGTGATGAACAGAAGTGTGGGCATTAGGGGCCTGAGGCCCATGAATAAAGTACACGACTAAATCAAAGGGGGTGCCTATGTTTCTCAAGAAAACGTTCGTGATGTTATTGGGAATCAGTTTGTTGGCAGGTATGAGCCTTGCGCTACCACGTCCGGCGGATGCCCAGCAGAAAATAACGCTGACGTACGCCAATTTCTCTCCGGCAACAACATTCCCGTGTGTCCAGATGGAAAGATGGGCAAAGGAAGTGGAAAAAAGAACCAATAATGCCGTTAGCGTGAAAACCTTTCCGGGTGGGACACTCTTAGCTGCCAAGAATATATTTGACGGTGTCATCACCGGGACCGCGGACATCGGCAACTTTGCCATGAGCTATCAGCCGGGCCGCTTCCCTGTTTCCGAGGCGGTCGATCTTCCTATCGGGTTCACGAGCGCACGGGCTGCGAGCCTTGCCCTTTACGATATCATCGAGAAATATCCGAAGGAGTTCGAAAAAGTAAAGGTTTTAAGTCTCTTTACCTGCCCGCCTACTGACTTCATGACGAAGATGCCTGTGAAATCTCTTAAGGACATCAAAGGGATGGAACTCCGTGTTGCCGGTACCGGAGCGGAAGTCATCACCCGCCTCGGGGGCACCCCTGTGGCCATGCCTCAGTCGGAAACACCCGAAGCCATTCAGAAGGGCGTGGTAAAAGGCATCGTCTCCTCGATGGAGATACTGAAAGATTTCAACTTCGCTGCTTATTGTCCTTACGCAACCGAGGCTAACCTTTTCGTGGTGACCTTCGCCGTTGTCATGAACAAGGACAAATGGAACGCTATGCCGGCCAACGTCAAAAACGTGCTGGATGATCTGAGGCGGGAGCAGGCCGACTGGACAGGCAAATATGTGGATGACCACGTCAAGGAAGCCCTTGCATGGTCAAAGGAGAAATACAACCATCAGGTTCTTCGGTTACCCGCTGCCGAATACGCTGAAATCCCCAAACTCGTCAAACCGATGATGGACGAGTACGTCAAGAGAGTAACGCCGCAGGGGACGCCGGGAGAACAGGTCCTAAGCGAGCTCTACAAGCTTAAGGACAAATACGAAAAACAGTTCAAATAACTGAGAGTTCGTCCAGAGCAAGAATAGAATTTTTATCGCAGATGTACGCAGATAAAAAGTAAGGAGAGATATTCGCAGATGAGTGTATTTATGGCCGGCATTGTGATACCGCTTCAATTTCAATGCTGGCCACACCGCTGCGCTCCGCGCACGAGACCCACTGTCCGCCGTGGCGGACTGCGGGTTGACCGGCTGTGCCGCTCTATCACACAGGCGGTCAAGAAATGAACCATCCGCACTTATCATGGCTCTTATCCGTTTTTATCTGCGATAAAAGTCTTGCCTAGTGAAGCGGGTGGTGAATAAAAATGGTGTAAGGTTTTGAGATAACCTTTCACTATTGGGGAGAGCGTGATGAAGTTTCTTGTAACGCTGACCAATGTTCTTAACAAGATTCTTATGATCGCAGGCGGCATCGCTGTGCTCGCGCTCATGACCCTTGCCACCGGTAACGTCGTGCTCAGGATATTCCACTTCCCCTTTCGTGGGGCGTATGAGATTGTCTCCTTCCTCGGGGCCATCGTCATAGCCTTTGCCCTCGGTTACACTCAGAGAAGGAAAGATCACATTATCGTGGAAATTCTGGCAGAGCGATACCCAAAGAAACTGCAGAGGGTCGTCGATACCCTCGCCTACCTCGTGATCACGATATTTTTCGCGGTTGTCTCATGGCAGATTTTCGTCTGGGCCATGAAGATATATGTATCCCACGAGGTCTCAGAGACCCTGAAAGTGATGTATCATCCCTTCGTTTTTGCCGTTGCTCTCGCGTTTGCCATCATATCCCTAACCGCTCTTGTTGACTTCCTGAAGAATATATTCGCGCCCGGAGAGGAGTGATCATGCAAGGCCCTATCGTTGGTGTGTACGGGATCGTGGTTATGTTTGCGGTGCTTTTCCTGTTCAGAATACCTGCCGGCTTCACCATGGCCATTGTCGGGTTCCTGGGCTTTATGTATGTGACTTCCTGGCAGGCGGCGCTCGGCATGATCGGTACGGACATGTGGAACATTTTCTCAAACTATGGGCTCACCGTTATCCCGATGTTTATCCTTGTGGGTGAATTTGTCCACTATGCGGGGTACAATGACGGGCTCTATTTCGCAACGTACAAATGGTTCGGCCATTACAAGGGCGGCCTCGCGATCACCACTATCATGGCGTGCGCGGCCTTCTCAGCCATCAGCGGGAGCAATACTGCCACAGCCGCAACCATGAGCCAGGTGGCGATCCCGGCCATGAGAAAATATGGCTATCATCCCATGCTTAACGCCGGTTCTGTCGCGGCCGGGGCCACCCTCGGCGTTTTGATCCCGCCGAGCATCGTGCTCGTCGTATACGGACTGTATACCGGCCAATCCATCGGTAAACTCTTTTTTGGCAACGTAATACCAAGCGCCATACTTACCATTCTTATTGCAGCGACCGTAGGCTACATCTGCTGGCGCCATCCGGATTGGGGACCCGCCGGCGACAAAAGCACGTGGCGGGAGCGGTTCAAAGCACTCCCGGACATCATCGACATACTCATTCTTTTTGCCATCATCATGTACGCCCTCTTTACGGGTGTTGTCACTGCCACTGAAGCAGCCGCAGCCAGCTGCGCCCTCGGTCTTATCATCTGCCTTGTGCGCCGGAAGCTGACATGGAAACATTTCATTCTATCCATCCTTGACACCTTGCGCATCTCCTGTCTTGTTTTCATGATTGTGGCAGGGGCCGTTATTTTCGGCCGTTTTCTCACGGTCACCCGTCTTCCCTTTGAGGCGGCAGACTGGATCAGCACCCTGGCTCTTCCTAACTGGATCCTCCTCTGGGTGGTTCTGTTCTGTTACATCATTGGAGGTTGCGTGATGGACGCCCTCGCCTTCCTGCTTGTCTCCCTGCCCATCTTCTATCCCATCGTCACGCACATGGGCTACGATCCGATCTGGTTCGGGCAGGTGATCACCATCGTGACGACTATGGGCTCTATCATGCCGCCGATCGGGATATGTTGCTATGTGGTCGCGGGCATGGCAAAAGATATTCCGCTGGCAACGGTATTTCGGGGTGGGCTTTATTACATCCCGTCGTATATTTTATCGATTATCTGCCTGATGTTGTCGCCGTATTGGACGGTGCTTTGTCTGTCCAACCTTGTGAGATAGTGACGATTGGAGGTCCCAATGGAAAAACTTGGGACTTCCAATCGTCACTTCACAGAGGTGCGGCCGGGCGCCTTTCGCGCCTAACTTCGTTGCTCTTCAACCTGTTCTACTTCGACGTACCGCTAGGTACGCCTGCGTAGCCCAGGCCTCGAAGCGCCTCGTTATTCATCGAAACTCGCCCGGCCGGTACCGTGTTGTCGTTGAGTCGGCGCTTCGCGGGATCCTCACCATCATTGTGCGAGGTAATCACCGTCCCCGATTCATGAGCGCATCCAGGGGGCTCTGTGGGGCATTTTTCATGTCGCGCAGGACATGCGTGTAGATCATCGTGGTTTCAACGTGCTTGTGTCCCAGCAGCTCCTGTACTTCCCTGATATTGACGCCGTTCATGAGAAGGTGGGTGGCAAAGCAATGCCTCAAGGTATGGACGGAAGCGTGCTTCACAATGCCTGCCTGCCTGACGGCCGCCTTGATCACGTTCTGGATGGCCGTGTCGCTCACGTGATGGCGCCTCACCTTGCCGCTCCTCGGGTCCACGGAGAGATTGCCTGCTGGAAAAACATACTGCCAGCCCCACCGCTTCCCGGCGCTGGGATACTTGCGGGCCAAGGCGTCAGGAAGATATACATCGCCATAGCCTGCCGCGAGATCCTTCTCATGCAGCGCACGCACCTCTTCGAGGTGAGTCAGTAGCCCATCCTTCGCCGCTTTCGGCAACATGGTGCTCCTGTCGTTGTCCCCCTTACCGCTTCGCACCAGGATGACATCGGCCTCGAAATCTACGTCCTGTATCCTCAGCCGCGCACACTCCATCAGACGGAGTCCGGCACCGTAAAGCAACTGGGCAATCAGGAGGTTTCGCCCCGAAAGGCAGGAAAGCAATCGCTGCACCTCATCCACGGAAAGCACGACGGGCAGCCTGGTACCCCGCTTCGCCCGGACGGTTCCCGAGAGATCGTCGAGCTCCTCTCTCAGTACCCCCCGGAAGAGAAACAACAGGGCATTGAAAGCCTGGTTCTGCGTGGAGGAAGATACCCTCCGGACAAGGGCCAGATGACTCAGAAAATCTCTTACATCTTGTGCAGAAAGACGGCTCTCGGTCTCCCCTCTCCCGGTCGTGTATTCGAAGAACCGCCCTATCCACTCGAGATAGGTCTGTTCCGTCCGGTATGAGTAATGTTTCAATCGCAACAGGCGCTTCGTTTCGGAAAGGATGGCTGAGAGCTCGTCAGGCTTCGGGCTCGCCCCGGTTTGCGGCGTCACCTTACCCTCATAGTGATGGAGGTAGAGCTTCAGGGCCTCCTCCACCTTTTTGAGTTGCCAGTCTGCAAGGGACCAGCGGGACCTTGCGCTCTCCAGGAACTCGTCAACCAGGGTCACCCGCTCATGTTCTGGTCTTCTCTGCGCAAACCTGAGGAATCTACTTACCCACAGTGCATGGTAGGGGATGTTTTTCTCGGCGGCCAGTCTACGGTCCCGAAGGAAGCGTTGGAACTCCGGAAGGATCTCTTTCAGCTCCATCGTACGAAACCTCCTAAATTACCAACTTGGTATTTCATACTATTATCGATTAATTGCCAAGTAAACGTAAGGTTGATTGTCCATTTTTACGGACACTTACGAGATATTTTTTCTTGCGGATCACAGCGTACAGAGGTAGGATGTTCAGAAAGGCAAACTTGGCCTATTAATTGTTAGCCGCATTATTGAAGAAGACTGCGGAACGATGATGAAAGAGCAATGACATCAGAAAACGTACTCCGGATCATCGTAACAATTCTCGTAATAGCTTCAATTACAGGTCTGTTTGTTTTTCTTAGATACTGGGGAATGAAGAAGGCCGTGCACCTGAAACCCGGTGCAAGGATTTATGGTCTTTATTTCTGGATAGCCATCAAGCTCTTCATTCTGATATGGTGCATCTATACGCTTTGGCAAGTCAGGTTTGCAGGCGTGTGGGTGCTTCCATGTCTTGGTGGTATTTGCTGGTCCGTTATTATGTTGCTCTTTGTGCTGCACAGAGTTCGGTTGTCGAAAATGATGGTTAGATCGGAAAATGAAAACGGCTAACAAATTCATGCACCGGACGCGGAAGAAAGTGCAGTTACTTTTCTTGGCACGGCCTCGGTCGCGCCGGTGATGATAGCGTTGGACCCAAACATAGCCACTAAAACGAGCAAGGATGATATGAAGTATTTTCCCTAGGAGGCTATAATGTGTGACCCAATGATACAGAGCGTCCAATTAATCATGTCCGTGACAAAATCAGTAAGGATGAATAATACTCTCAAGCCCTCAAGGCAGAATGACCCTGTGTTTGTGCGTCGGCGAGTTGCATCAGAAAGGCCGATATTAAAGTATCTCCTTTGTCTCGTGCTCTTATTTACAGCAATCGGATGCGGTTTAGATGCTATGGCACAGGATGACCCTGCCTCAATAATTTCAATTGCTAAACCCGATGGGACAAATGTTCTTGTGCCCTTGAGTGGACCTCTGCATAATGAAACGGCTGAAAAGATAGCTCGTGAAATACAATCTCTCGATAAGCTTATATCTTCTCGAAATGTTTCTCCAACATCGCAAGCCGAGACGGCATTGCTCACGGTGGCCCGCGATTCGCGAAATGACGCTCTGAGAGAACTTGATGCTGCCCTTCGTATTGCCCAACAAACATCAGCTGGACAACTTGATGAGGATATTTTGCGAAAATCAAAACTCTATGCCTCTTCCGCGCGCGAAGCACTTAGATCACCAATTCCTTCCACCATCACGGTCGCGACACAGATTACAACCTCAATAAGAAACGCAACCTTACATTATATTAGTAAGTTGGACTACGATCTCAAGTCGCAGTCATGGATGTCTTACTCGGAAGGTGAGAGCCTCAGAATCGGACGTTATGTATTCAGAGTGGACCCATGCGACGTGAATTTAACCGGTTGCGAGGAATTGGTGATGGTGATTAGTGACCCAACAAAAAGACATATTACGCCGATAGGCAGGACCGCCAGATGACATTTACTCATTTCATAAAGACATTTAGATCAATGTGGGGCGGGGCAGCAGCTGCAGCCGCTGCGGGACCGGTTATTCTCTGGGTTTCTGAGCTTGATCCTCCGTGGCCGCCAAATAATGCAACCAAAGTCACCACGCTATTCTGCGCCGTGGCATTAATCCTGGCATACGTCTCAAGTCGGACGCTGAAGCAAGTAGCGGGCCAAACCGTTAGCAGACGGGAACTTATTAAGAAAAAATCCCCTTACATTATTGGATCAGCATTTCTAATGATAGGATTGATATTCGGTATTGCTTATTTGTGGATCTACAGCAAGGTTGTGGTGACTGACACAATACATCTCCAGTCACGCACCGTAGTAATTCGTAAAGTTGTAGGAACCGATACTAAAGCTGCAATAGCTGCAAATGCGACATCAAACATAGAGCTTCTGCAAAACGCTCTTTATGATGAAGAGAAAGTTTGGACGGCGGATTCCTTGCTGAATGCACGGATGTCTTTGCTTACGACGTTCATATTCACATTCTTCTCGCTCACATTTGGCACAGCGTTGTTGGCATCTGTAAGTGCTGATGAATCGGGTAAGCCAAAGGCATTTTAAGCATGGGGAAATAGCTGCAGGTTCTAAGATTCCATTGGGATTACGGCACGCCACTTGGATTGATTGTTTCGTGCGTAGTTACATAATCGCAAGGAGGGGATATGCGTAATTCTATGCTGGTGTTAAGTCTATCCACAGTATTCTCAATATTTTCAGCCATCTGGTCCTTTGGAGATTCTGAAAACCAGCATGTACGCAGGACTGGATCAGTTCAATATAATATCCCTGCATGCGTTTTCCCAAACAAGAATGACATGGAGCAATTGCACCTCGTCGCGCCTACAGTGGGCTTGTTTATCGGGGTTAGTGAATACGAAGAGAACGGCAAGAAAGCCGGAGTTCTGCCTACCGTCGCACACGCCCTTAGCGCTAGCCTATTTCAGTCTCCATTTTATCAGGCTGCGTTCTTTCATTCATCCAATACCCGTGAAATATGGTTGCAAGACTCAGATCAGGAAGGCGAATTTAAATGGCAATCCTCGGTTTACGGCATGTCATACCTTACCAAGAGATATCTGCACAAGCCTTACCGGCTCAAGACCATTGCCGACGCACGACTTGACCTAGGTAAACCTGCGCACCTTGGAGCATTTAGGATTATGGGACAGATTCCTGGCATACGGTATAATCTCCCAGATTTGTTTAAGGAAGGGATTGTTCAAGCAGAATCAATATTTTATTCACCGGACATTGGTGAATATGCAGAAATCGGGGAAGGACACAAGAACCCCAATTCCATTGACTTTGTGCTCAGGAAACGTGGAGTTGCTGAAGATGGCGAAACGAGAAAACCCGTTAGCAAGGCACGGATTCTCAGCAACATTGCCAATGCGATCAATGAAGCACAGGACAGCTTTGAATGGAATGGTAGGGTTTTGCTCATTATATATATATCGGCTCATGGGAGGCTGGGGAATGACGGGCAGCCATACATTCTTCCTTACGATGCTGTTGCCGAAGATCCAAAAACCTGGATTGCCTATAGAGATATTATAGAAAAGGTAAGGTCATTCCTGCAAAAAGCCGGACGGCAGGAAATGAATAAACACGCAGTAGTGGTGCTCGACACCTGTCAGACGCAATCTCCTAATAAACATTTGTTGCAGGCAATAGATTTGCCCGTTCCCCCAGGAATGACGCTTGTACAATCAGCTTCGCCTGGCCAATATGCTTGGCATTGGCAGGGACAATTTATCGAAGGAGAATATGTCGAGATGGAAAAGGAAGGATTGGGCATGCCAGCGCCACCTTCCCAAAAACATCTTCAAAGAACTCCATCTGCGTTTATGAGTGTTTTGCCATTGTCCAGCACTTGCGCGATGAATACCGCTTTGTCTGTCGCGAATACGCAAAAAGTTCCCATCGGAATGGTAATAAACACATACCAATGGTTTGATAGAACTTGTGATTTGGCACAGGGTTTTTTGGATCGAATTCCTCTCAGGAAAGAACGGGGTTTGTCGCAAGACACAACCATCCTCTATGGCTCAGCGATAGACCGACTGCTCCCAGTTTTTGTAGTGATGCCCAAAGCAGTTGAGAAGGAGTGAGGGCAGGGAGGACTTGAGGGATGTTGGTGAAATATTGAAATATGACAAGGTAACATATTGATTTAGAATAATAATTTTCCAACAACTTGATGGAGCCGACTCCTTACAGTCGCGCCTCATCATGGCGTTGGGCCGCAGGTGAACTAGATTCCCGAATATCTTCAAACATGGTGGAGATCATTATGAGCAAGCAAAGACACACAGCATTCTCGGTCGTTTGCAACGTCGCGCTATCCATGATTGGCTGCGCGGCAATGATCGCGGGCGACGCCTTCGCGCAAGGACCGGCGCAGCGATTGGTGACGCAAGGTCGAGCTAAGACGGTAATCGAGAATCTCTACAAGTGCCCCGTCAACGTTGGCAACCACCGCGTGAGTGCGGTCGGACAGATCACGGCCACCGATGGGACCGTGATCACCGTGCCGGCGGAAACGGCATTCCAGAAGGGGGCCACACTGAAGGGCGCCGACCTCTTCAACGAATGCAACCAGATCACCCCGCAGAAGTCCGCCGACGTCTCCACAGCCAACGTTCCCGTCGTGGAGATCGATCCCGACGGCGAAGTGATCACCGGCTACATCGTGGTGGATAACTACTTTGAGTTCTACGTCAACGGGAAGCTCGTCGCCGTGGACGCCGTCCCGTACACGCCGTTCAACTCAGTGATCGTCAAATTCAAGGCGAAGCGGCCGATCACCTACGCGTTCAAGCTGGTCGACTGGGAGGAAAATCTCGGCTTGGGCACTGAACTGTTCGGCGGAAATCTTTGGCACCCGGGCGACGGCGGTCTGAGTGCCTGCTTCAGCGACGGCACAGTCACCGACAGCTCCTGGAAGGCGCAGTCCTTTTACATCGCCCCGCTCAACACCCCCAACGAGGTCGTCGAACTGGGCAACATCCACGACACGACTCCGCTCGGGCGCGTGCATCCCTATGCGAAGAAACCGGACTGCAAGGACCAGTGCTACGCCGTGCATTACCCGGTCCCGGCGAACTGGGCGGCGCCTTCGTTCGACGACTCGAAGTGGCCGCGCGCCTACGAGTACACCGATACGGACATCGGCGTCACCAATCTGCCGGCCTACACGCGCTACCCCGATATTTTCGAGGGAGCGCGCTGGATCTGGTCGGTGAATCTGGTGTTCGACAACCTCGTCATCGCACGCAAGACGGCGCGCTGACAGAATTTATCGTCGAGGCATGACGGAGATGCTGCCCAACCCCGCGCCGCACCGGACGCGTGCAAGAGCGGCGCGCTGGTGATCGCGAACGTTGGGCGGCATCCAATTAGGAGAAGGGAGCGTCTAAATGACAGTCGCAATCGGCGTCCTGCTCATTGTAATCGGCGCATTGACATGGTGGCTTATGTCGGAGCGCGCAACCAACGGCCAGCAGCGCAAACAGCTTGAGCAGTTGAGCACACGGCTTGCAAACAAATCCAGACTGGAAAACCTTCAACTCCAAGAAAAGTGCGCAGAGCAAGCCAAAAAGGTATTTCACGCTCTGGGATACACGAACATTCAACAAAATGGGATGGACGCGGACGTGTACCGGAGCCACTACAACGAAAAACTCGGAAAATGCTTCATGGCAATTGAAAGCACGAACGTCACGACAAAGCCAGGCACGATGTTTATCAACAAAATCCTGCTAGATGCTTACGAGCAGAGAGAGTATGCGGAGTATTCATGGATATCGCGTAAAGACAAGAAATACTGGGAGGTACCACCAACAATTTGTAAGCTCATTGCTTCGTCTACGAGTGAGCAGTTCTGCAAATCAGATGATGAGTACAAGGCATTTGTTGCGAGCTATTTGGAATGAGTGGGTCCAATGCTGCCCGACAATGGCATCGAGGCCGACGCGCGTCAGCTTGGTACACGGAAAAAAGAAACATGAACAAGCGTTATGAAAGCAGCAAGAACCGCCCAACGAACCGTTCCACCGGATCGAGTACTTCCCCCGATAAAGTAGACACTCTCGACTAACGATCGAAGGGAGTGGTACCATGCCACAAGGGAGAATGAGAAGAGTTCATCGTTACAGTAATGAGTTCAAGATCACCGCAGTAAAGCTTACAGCCCTGCCAGGAACCCTTATTCAGGATGTGGCCAAGGCACTCGATATTCATCCCTTCATGCTCTCCCGGTGGAAGAAGCAGTATCGGGAAGGCTTGATCAAAGGGAAACCCCATCCAGACCTGCAAAAGCTTACCAAGATGGAGGAAAAGGTGTCCGACCAGCAACGCATCCGACACTTAGAGAGAGCGTTACAGAAAGCCCGCCTCGAAAATGATCTTTTAAAAAAAACTATGCAATTCGATGTGGAAAGAAGACGGATGCCTTCGCCTTTATTGAGAGGCATCATCAAGAGTACGGCATCGCCTTCCTCTGCCAGCACTACAACGTCTCCCGAAGCGGCTACTACGCGTGGAAAGAAAGGCCCATGAGTGATCGCATGAAGGCAAATAGGGCTCTTCTGAGGCAGATCATTACCATACACAAGACAAGCCACACGACCTATGGAAGTCCACGGGTGTTTGCGGCACTGAAAAAGAAAGGGATAGCCTGCAGTGAGAAGCGGGTAGCTCGACTCATGCATACGGCCGGTCTGAAGGGTCGCGTGGTAACCGTAACCCGTCGCGTACCAGGAGTGCAGCGCTTCTATGAACGACATGCAAATCTCCGTCTCAGCAGACCTGCCCCTTCACGTACCGATCAGCAGTGGGTCGGTGATGTGACGTTTTTAAGGGTGCAAAAGCAGCAATGCTTCCTTTCCGCAGTCATGGATCTCTATTCCCGTAAGATACTCGGCTGGTCCCTGGGAAGAGATCGCACCATGCAGCTCACCACAAGAGCCCTGACTCATGCACTGAAGGATCGGACCCCCGCTCCCGGCTGTATATTCCATTCAGACAGAGGTGTCGAATACGGTGGCGCTGACTACACCGACGCACTGAAGCGTCATGGCTTCCTGATCAGCATGAATCGGTCCTATCGCAGCCAGGACAATGCCCATATGGAGTCCTTCTTCCATTCCATGAAAGCCGAATGGATACGAGGTCGATCATTCGACAGCTTTGAGCATCTGAATTCTGCTCTAGGCACCTACATGAGATTCTACAATCGCTGGAGGCTGCACTCTGGCATTGACTACCATACTCCTTTGGAGTATGAAAGAAGAGGGGACTGAAGCAGTGT
>DATFYE010000147.1:0-23723 GCA_035315185.1 Syntrophorhabdales bacterium
GCCAGAAGGCAACCCGAGCTGTTTCCGCACTGGCAGTTTGGCGCACGACCGACGGCTGGATGATGGGAGCCCGGTGAGCCGAGAGGCTCACGCCGGGTTCTGAGAGAGCGCAGGGGGGAAGTTCCCCTGCGCCACTCACCCAGATTCCCCTGCTAATCTCGCGAGACACATAGTCGAGAATCTCGAAGGTAACTGGTTCACCGGAAGAATTTATTGTGTCGGCAGGCGTGTCGGGCAGTTGAACGGCAGACGGATATTTGAGAGCATCGAGACGATCGACGGAGTCCCCGACCTCGCTGTTTTCCTCACCCCTGCGGAAACCATACCGGAGACTCTGGACGCGTGCGGAAGAAAGGGTGTACGGTATGCGGTGATCGAAACGGGTGGTTTTTCAGAGTTCCGCGAGGAGCGGGAAGAACTGGAGTCGAAGATCCTGGAAGTAGCGAAGAAATGGAACATTACCTTCATGGGACCGAACTGTGTTGGCATCATTAATACCGAAAACGGTTTGGCGCTCCCTTTCTATCCTGTTGACCCATACGATATGGCAAAGGGGGACGTTTCCTTCATCTCTCAAAGCGGCGGTCTCGTGCATGACTTTCTGAAGCGATGCCGTTACGAGAAGCTCCGATGTAACAAGCTCCTTAGCATCGGGAACAAATTGATGCTCGACGAGAATGATTTTCTGGAATTTCTCATTGCTGACCCGACAACCCGCAGCATCGGGCTTTACCTGGAGAGCGTCGCAAATGGGCGCCGGTTGATGGAACTGGCCGGCTCATGTGAAAAACCGATAATCGTGCTTAAAGGCAACAGAAGCCCCGCAAGCCAACAGGTAGCCAAATTCCATACAGCGGCCCTGGCAGGCGATGAGCGCGTGTTTGACGCCGCCATCAAGCAGTGCGGCATGCATGGTGTGCAAAGTCTGAGTGAAATGGTTGGACTCCTGAACGTCTTTACTCTTCCACTCCTGGAAGGACGAAATCTCATGCTCATCTCCCGCTCGGGAGGACAGGCCGTATTATTGGCGGACGCTGCTCACGCCCATGGGTTCAGCCTGGCCCAACTTCCCCCGTCACTGGCCGAGTTTGTCAGCCAAAAAGTGAAGGCAGGTGTTATCAGGCCGACTAACCCCGTGGACTTGGGGGACGTCTTTGATGTTCAATCCTACGAGAAGATGATCGAATTATCGCTGAAAGACGAGGGAGTCGATGGTATCCTTGTCTTCCATTATTTCCCTGATGAGGAAAAAGTACTTACTGAGGCCTTGATTCGATCCGTGGCTGACTTGACACGCACTTACCAAAAGCCGGTAGTGATTTGTCTGCTACCGGGAAGAAAGGATCTGCTCACGTTTGATCCCGAACCATACTTCCCTCTATTCGAGGATGCGGATCAGGCTTTACGCGCCTTGGCCTTTTCAGTGCGCCACTTCGAGAACCAGCAGAAAAAGAGCATCTCTCAACCTAACCTGAAGTACGTACCGCAGAAAATGAGGGATTCAGTAATGGGCTCGGAGATCATGCCTGTGGATGAGACTCTTGCTTTGCTCAAAGCCTCCGGTCTTTCCGTGGCAGACTACGTTGTCGTTTCACAGCTTGAAGAAGCCTTGGAAGGAGCTGCCAAAATAGGCTACCCGGTGGCTTTGAAAATTGCCTTTCCGATCACGTTGCACAAGACCGAGAAGGAAGGAGTGAGGCTTAACTTGCGCGACGATGCTTCCTTGGAGCATGCCTTCAAGTACATGAAGGCTGACCAGTATATTGTTCAGCAGATGGTCCAGGGCTGTGAGATTATCCTCGGAGCAAGACGAGACCCGCAGTTCGGGCCTGTCGTCCTCTTTGGCATGGGCGGGATATTCGCGGAACTTTTTGACGACGTTGCACTTCGTGTGGCCCCGCTCAACGAGAGGCTCGCCTTGGAAATGATCAACGAGGTAAAGGGTTCTAAGATTCTGCACGGTTACCGGGGAAGCCCTCCCCTCGACAAGAAAGCCCTCGTGGACGCTCTTCTGCGCGTTTCTGACCTTCTGTTTGAACATCCGGAAATCATCAATGTGGACATCAATCCCCTCGTGGTTCTTGAGCAGGGAAAAGGTGCCCTCCTAATCGACGCCAAAATCGAGCGCTCACTGATCACAGCAGAGAAATAACCCGATCCGATCTCGGAAATCCCCCCCAAGCTTTCTCGTCTTTACAAGCCGAACGCTGCCTGCGGCTCCGGATCACAGCGCGCGCATGGACAATTAAGAAAAATATCCCCCAGCCACGCTATTTCATTTATGCTCGGTCGTGTGCCCGAAGGTGGCAAGCTCTAATTTTTCAATCTCGTCGCTTGAGCATTCCGGGCATTCAGGAGGTTCTTCCTCTTCCGGAATCGCCTTAAACTCCCAACCGCACTTCCTGCATATATAGTTCTCTTCGACCACGCTAATCACCACCTTCCCATGTCTTCTTCCTCGCCCTGACGCAACCCGGACAAGGACTATAGTGCAAACTAATACCGATCCGCTAAAGATGCAATCGCGTGGCCCGAAGAGCGGATCAAGGCGAAACGCATGTTGAACAATCCTTATGCCTTTCAGAAGATATCCGTCATGCCTGCTGTCTTTCGTACACGGGTTACCAAAAAAGATTAATTCTTGACTAGATAAATATTGTTCTTGACATTACCTTACTAATCAGCTATACAATTAGCCATTTATTCACAATGATCACAAGCAATCAAGGTCGAAATGCTTGTACATTGTTAACCGAAGGGGAATGGGTTGATTCGACTCGTTTTTTTGGGTGGCGTGTAAACGGAATGATCAGCGTTTCCTTTCCACACATCAGCGGAGGTGACAGGTGCACTCACAATCATTCGGAAATATTAGTCTTTCGTGGGAGTTTGTTGTCGGCTTCTTGAGCATAATCCTCATCGATCTTATATTGGCTGGCGACAATGCTGTGGTCATTGCCATGGCTGTTCGCTCCCTCGCGCCCAAACAGCGGAAACGAGGTATCACGCTTGGGGCGGCGGGGGCTGTCATACTGAGGGTCGGCCTCACATTTGTAGCCGCACAACTGCTCAGCATCAGCCTGGTTAAGTTTTTGGGCGGTGTTCTGATCGCGTGGATCGCTGTGAAACTCTTCGTGGAGGGCGCACCTGAGGATAAATTCCGGAGGCAGGCAAGAACCTTAGGGCAGGCGGTGGTGACGGTGATGATTGCCGACCTGGTGATGAGCGTTGACAACATTCTTGCAGTCGCCGGCGCCTCCAAAGGGAATATAGCCTTGCTCATCTTCGGTCTGGGGCTATCTATCCCCTTTGTGGTGTTCACGGCTAACCTCCTATCGATGCTCATGGACAAATACCCGGTCATTGTGTACCTCGGCGCCCTCGTCCTCGGCAGGGTAGCGGGAGAGATGATTATTACGGATCCCTGGATTCACAATCTTGTACACCCGGATCAATGGACCGCATATGTCGTGCAGGCTTCTTTCGCTGTGGGGGTCATTGCCACCGGAAAATTATGGCTCAAATGGAAGATAGTGAAGCAGACACCGGCGATAGAAACTAAAATCAAACCTGCTTTAACTATTGCGGAGGGCGAGTAAAGAGGGGACGCGCCATCTTAACTCTGACGGACAAAATATTATAGCCAGTCCGGGTGAACTGTGAGGCAGGCGGTATTGCTTATGGCTCGTACGTTTGCGGTGTGACTCAGTTGCCTGAAGCCAGGTTTTTTAGATCGTCAATCAGCCGCCCGAGAGCATGCGTTGTTAGAGGCGTGGGGATCATTTTCCGTTCCCTGCCGACGCGGTCATAGGCATGCCTCACCAGGGATAGACCTTCGTTCCGGTCGAGCACTAGTTCGAAGAAGTAGGTGTACGTGTCATCCGCTGAAGGTGGGCTACTTCGGAGCACCGTCCTTCCTCCCTCCTTGTCCTCTTCGATTATCGCGAGTGTCTCCCCGAGATAGCTTAACTTTTTCCCGAGGCCAGTCGGGTCAACATTCATTTGCACGCCCGCGTGGGGCTTTAGTTCTGCTCTCTCAAACAGACAGCCAAGACGATCGAGGTCGGCCAGGCTCAGTTTTACACTCATCTCGTCCACCGTCCACTCAAAGACTGAGCTCTCGTCGTAAGGGCCTTGCGGAAGGTCATCGATAATGTTTGTTTTTGTGATCATAATTCTCCCCTTTGCTTCTGTTATCGACAGAAGGGCTGATTACCTTAATTAAGTCGTATCTCCGTGTGGCACGTGCCGTCATATGTCAGACGTTCCTTTCCCCCCTCTGTGCAGGTATCGAGATGGACCGGTCGTTTCCAGAGGCGGTAGAGGCAGGCGAGCGTTTCCTTGGCAAAGTCAAACTTGAGGTCACGTCCTTCATGCAGGTGCTGAAGAAGGAGCTCGCCTCGATTGCCGAAATTCCCGTCGACGACCCGGATGAGCGGATGACCAATATTCGTCAGGCTGGCGAGGAGGGCCTCCTTGATCCTGGCGAAATCTCTGCTCTCGATCACCCATGTCTCTTTTTGCTCATTTCTGCCATAGACAAAAAGTTTCTGCCTCCGGCAGAAGTCCTCTGTCAGGAAGGTGTCAAGAAAGGTCAGGTCGTTGTAAAGTCTACGCACTTCAAAGATCTTCTCCCGGCCCAGGCCGAGTTTTCTATCCCATTTTTCCCGGGCCACCAGGTCGTCGCATTCGTCATACTCCTTGCCGAAGCGACCTTTGTTCCAGCGGTCTTCGATGTCCCGAAAGAGTTCGACACCGAGCTTGTAAGGGTTGAGCCGCAGCCGCGAGCCTCCAAGCGTACCGGAATGATGGTCGGCATAGTCAATCACTTCTTCGTCCTTCAGTACCTTTTCCGTCATGATGTGTGAGTGCCAGTAGGTGGCCCAGCCCTCGTTCATTATCTTTGTTTGCGCCTGGGGCAGGAAGTAGTAAGCCTCCTCCCTTATCAGCGACAGGACGTCCCGCTGCCAGTTCTTGAGGGGCGCATTCTCGATCAAAAAGAGGAGTATGTCTGCTTCGGGTGTCTCAGGAAAGCGCTTCTTGTCGCGCACCTTCGCCTTTAGCTCCTCAGCGCGCGCCCTGAGGAAATCGGGCGGGTTGACGTATGAGTCCATATAGCCCTTGCTGCGGAGCCGGCGCGGAGTAATCCGCTCATCCTCCTCATCACCGAATAGGTCAATCTCTCCACCACCGTTCCCGCTGCAGCTCCCGCAGCCCGACTGACCCTGGTGGCTTGAGCAGTGATGTGAAGGGCCGGTGCCAGGACCTGCGGTCGTATCGGAAGATGGAGGCACGGGGTATATCCATCGGGATGGTTCGTGCCCATCATAGTGCCGCTTCATAAAGGGAGCATGCGGATCGATAAGGTTCTCCAGAGACAGGCAGCAGTCGATGAAAGCCTCGACTGCCTCATGCCCGAAGCGATCGACGTAGCGGCCAACGCGCGTGGCGTGGTTCGCCATCTCGTCAATCATCTTGCGGTTTGTGTAGTCGAAATAGAGGTTATTCTTGAAAAAGTCACAGTGGGCGTAAACGTGGGCCATCACGAGCTTCTGGTCAGCCAGATTGTTGCATCTGAGCAGGTAGGCGTAACATGGATCGTTATTGATCACCATCTCGTAAATCTTTGAAAGTCCGTAGGCATAGCTCTTTGTAAGTTGCTCATACTGCATGCCAAAACCCCAGTGAGAATAACGGTGAGGAAATCCACCATACGCGGCAACTTCGTTCATCTCGAGGTAATCAAGCACCTCGAAGATCACGGGGAAGAAAGAGAGGCCATAGCCCTGGGCATACTCCTCAATCTCGTATTTCATCTCCTTCAGCTCCGTCGGGAACTTAGTGGCTGCGGTGTACTTGAGCATGCTCTCGCTCCTCCTTACCGGCCTGTGCCGAGGAATGCTTTGAGCGCGTCGTAGACATCTTCTTTCCCTTTGATGGTGGCGGTCAGCACTTTCTCGTCTCCCTTGTGCGTTTCCATGATCCGCTGAAGGAATGTGCCGGAGCCATAGGTACCCTCCACCTGACCATAGCAGAAAATGTTTGAGACCTCCACGATCTTGCCCAGAAGCTCAAACGCCTTTGTATCATCATCCTGCCAATTTTCTCCGTCTGAGAAATGAAAAGGGTAGATGTTATAATCCCTGGGTGGAAACGATTCGTGTATCAGCTTAAGGCAGAGTTCATACGCCGTAGAGATCCGGGTACCGCCATTTTCGCGGGTGTGGAAGAAAGTCTCCCGGTCGACCTCTCTTGCCGCCGCGTCGTGGATGATGAAACGTCGCTCCACCCCCTTGTAGTGGGCAGTGAGCCACGTGTCGATCCAGAACGAAGTAAGCCTTACCCAATCTTTCTGGTCATCACCCATACTGCCGGAGACATCCATCATGTAAATGAGTACCGCATTCGAATCACGCTCGATGGTCGTCTTCCAGGAGCGGTACCGCTTGTCCTCCTTGAACGGCCATACGCGCGGGTCTGCCGGCTCGTAGGTGCCCGAGATCAACTGCCTCCGGAGGGCCTGGCGGAAGGTACGCTTGAAGTGCCGAAGAGACTCCGGTCCCCTGATTGCGATGCCGGTGTATTTCTCCTTCTCGGTGACAATGTTCTTCTTACCCTTTGGTTCAATGCGGGGCAGGGCAAGGTCTTCGCTGAGCATTTCTATCAGTTCTTCGAGGCTGACCTCCACCTCGAGTATGTGCTCACCCGGTTCGCTTCCGGCCTTCCCCTGACCGTCTCCATTCGGGTCGATGGCCACCGTCTCTCCAGGGTTGCCGTCACCCTGGCCTACGCCTCTGCCGTTTTGACCGAAACGAAACCGCGGTATTTCCAACTGAGGCAGAGGGATCGACACAACATGTTTTCCCTGCTTGCCTATTAGTTCTCCGTGGGTAATATATTTGCGTATGCCCGACCGAATGGCCCCGCGGACTATCTTCTTAAACCGGGCCCGATCACGCTCTATGCGTTTTGCCGCGTATACAGCTCCCATCCCGGCTCCGTCAAGTCGTCTCCTTCAAATCACCGCGAGCGAATATCGAGGCAACAAAGTGGAGCACATCTGTGGCGCAGACGTCGCAGTACCCATAGTTTGTTATCAGGCGATGTTTAACTACATCGATCTTCTCCTGCGTTTCTTTGTCCACCACGTTAGAGACAAGACTGGTCAGCTTGATGGTGTCTTTCTGGTCCTCAAAGAGTTTGAGTTCCAGTGCGCGGTGGAGCCTTTCGTTGGTCGTGTAGTCAAAGGTCTTGCCGTCAAGGGCAAGCGCACCGATGTAGTTCATAATCTCCCGGCGGAAATCGTCTTTCCGGCTCTCCGGTATTTCGATCTTCTCTTCGACAGAGCGCATCAGTTTTTCGTTAGGCTCTTCTGCTTCTCCCGTATACTTATTCTTCACCCTTTCCTTCTGCGTGTACGCCTTGACGTTGTCAATATAGTTGGAGCAGAGCCGCTTGATGGCCTCCTCGTCAGCGCAGATCGCTCGCTGGACCTCGTTCTTGGTGGTCTCCGCGTATTCATCCTTGATGATGCTCATGAGCTCTTTGAACCGCTTTTTCTGCTCACTGACCGTGATCAGGCTGTGGTGGTCGAGACCGGCCTCCAGCTCGTTGAGGACCATGAACGGGTTGACACAGCCGCCAGCCTCTTCGGAGACCAGCGCATTCGAGATCTTGTCCTGGATGTACCGGGGCGAAATACCTTCCATGCCTTCCCGGTCTGCTTCATCCTTCAGCTCCTTGATGTTTTCCTCGGTGAAGCCGGGAAGAGTCTTTCCATTATAAAGCTTCAGCTTTTGGAGCAGGGTCAGGTTGGCCTTTTTCGGCTCCTTGAGGCGCGTGAGAACCGCCCACATGGCGGCCATTTCCAGGGTGTGGGGAGCGATGTGCTTGCCCTGCACCAGGTCGGGGCGGTAATCCTTTTCGTAAATCTTCACTTCGTCAGAAAGCCTCGTGATGTACGGTACGTCGATCTTCACCGTGCGGTCCCGAAGGGCTTCCATGAACTCGTTATTCTGTAATTTACGGTACTCCGGCTCGTTCGTGTGGCCGATAATTACCTCGTCGATCCGCGTCTGCGGAAATTTCTTCGGTTTGATCATGTGTTCTTGAGAAGCACAGAGCAGGTCGTAGAGGAAGGCCACATCCAGTTTGAGCACTTCGACGAACTCCACGAGCCCACGGTTTGCGACGTTGAACTCACCGTCGAAATTGAAGGCACGAGGATCAGAATCCGAGCCGTAGACAGCTATCTTTCTGTAATTGATGTCACCGGTCAGCTCGGTGGAATCCTGATTCTTCTCATCCTTCGGCTGGAAGGTGCCAATACCGATGCGATCCTGCTCCGAAAGGATGAGACGGCGGACTTTGACGTGCTCGAACACCTTCTTTAGGTTTCCCTGGTACTTCTGCATGAAGTTCCGGTAGTAGAAACGGCACGAAGGACAGAGATCCGCATCGAGCATGTTTTTGAGGCTCCCGTTAAAACGCATCGATAGCCGGTTGAGCAAATCAGCCCGAACAGCCCGTGGCAAGAGGTGGAGAGGCTCCTCGTGCATGGGGCAGGGTTCGGCAACCTCCCCCCTGTCAGGATCATTGAAGTGCCAGGAAAACGTGTACATTGCGCCTTCAGGTTTCTGAGAGTACGCTTCAAGACCTTTTTTCAAGAGGCGGACGACGGTGCTCTTGGCTGACCCCACCGGGCCGTGGAGCAAAAGGATGCGCCGTTCCGTGCCATAGTGCTTGGATGCCGACTTGAAAATATTGACGAGGCGCATCAGGGGTGTCTCGAGGCCGAAAACCGCATCAGCCCCTCCATTATCAGGATCGGCGAAAAACTTGTAGCGGGTCAGCTTCTCCTTGTTCTCGTAGTACTCTTCAGTGCCGTATGAAGTTATCAGATCGTAGATCCGCTGGAATGCGTCCCTTAAGACCTCGGGATGAGCACTCACGATCTCCAGGTAGTCAGCCATGCTGCCTTCCCAGTGGAGTGCCTGGTACGCACTTTCCGAGGGGTACTGGTCGAGGAGCGAAAGTACTTCCTGCTGCTCTGCCATCGCTGTCACCTCCTGGTTTTCTCGCCCGGGCAACAATGGGGCGCCCGAGCTCACGCCATTTTCGAGCAATTTTTGTGCCAACCACGCTATTGTTACGGAAACAGGATGTTTTAGCCCTTATACAATTCTGCACCCGAAAAAAAGCGACAGAAACGTGGCGGGATTTACATGTTGCATCTCGGCTGGTAGGAAATATTTGCCGAGCTCTTCACCGGCGGCAGGGTGTCCCTACGAGCAGGACTCTACCGTTCGATCAGGTTTATCAGATTTTTTCGTTCTCCACTGAGGTACCGTCGGAGATTTTCCCCGATCACCGCCATGGCCTGCTCGACATAGACGTCACTTGGCCCGCCCATATGGGGAATTACCATCACATTCTTCATGCCCCAGAATGGATGGTCTGACGGTAGCGGCTCCTGTCGGTAGACGTCAAGGCCCGCGCCCGCTATCTTGCCGGCTTTCAGGGCGCTAATCAGTGCTTCGTCATCAATCAGCTCTCCCCGGGCAAGATTGATGAGAAAGGCCGTAGGCTTCATAGCCGCAACAACTTTCGGCCCTACGATGTTCTCAGTTTCGGGCGTGTAAGGGGCGACGAGGATTAGGAAGTCGACCTGCCCGGCGACCTCCACGATGTCTTCAGGACCATAAAAATGGTCGACCCACTCCACATTCCTCTTCACGACATCCATGCCGAAAACTTCCATGCCGAAAGCTTTGCACTTGCGCGCTACCTCCTCGCCGATAACCCCGATGCCGAGGATTCCCGCCTTTTTTTTCCAGAGGAGTTTCGACGGCCGGCTCACCCAGAGCGCTTTGTCCTGATTTCTCACTACCTGGGCCAGATCTCGATTGAGGGCAAGCATGAGAAGGATGACCATCTCGGACACTTGCGGTGCGTGGATGCCCCGAGTGGTAGTAATGATGACGCTCTTTTTCAGCGAGGGCAAACGCGTAATATAGTCAGTCCCGGTCGTCACGGCCTGGATCCACTGAAGTTTTGACGCTTTCTGCATGAGGCCGTCAGAGATCCTGGAACACAACAGCACGTCTGCTTGAGCGATAAATTCTCCAACCTCTTTCTCACTTGTAGCTGCATGGATGACGAGATCAGGAAACTTCTCACTTATCGCTTCCTTATATCCTTCCGCCAACTTGTCCAGCACGAGCACATTCATCTTAGGTTCTCCTCCCTCAGTGTTTTGGAACGATAATCTCTTGCGGCCGTGCAATACACCACTTGTCGCAGACAAATGAAAACCATTTTTAACAAGTAAGCGATATGGTATAGCAATTTTATTTTTTTGTCGATAGCTCTGCGGAGTTGAATGAAATTCCAGATCCTAACGCTCTTCCTCATCATGCTCATCTTGAACAAATCGTCAAAGAGCGAAACTATCCGAGATACTGTTTCTGATGTCCTCTCACTTCACTTCCTTGACCAAACGCTTGGAGATCCAGCCTGTTCCACCGGAAGGCAGTCGCACGTCAAACCAGTCGCCCGACTCGTCCAGCTTGATAACCTTTTCTCCTTTTCGCAATGTTGTTATGACCGCGCCTTTGCGGCTGGGCTCGGTCCTGATATTGCTATTCTTCAAAAGGATAAGGTGTGTTTCTCCTTGCTGTTCACCGGTGAAAGAACTCGTCTCCGGTTCGACACGCACTTTGCCGGGCGCGGAAGAAGCGGGCTGCACGGACGGCCTGGCTTTTAACTTTGCCAGGAATCGGTCCGTAAATTCCTTCACCGTTATATCCTCGAGAGGCTTTGGGCTCTGGTAAACAATGTTTACATCGCCCGCAGGACCTTTACTCTCGACGCTAACTTCCATGGTCTCCGATACCAGGTCGGTGCTGCGAAGCCTGTTCAAGGTCACCATCCTTTGCGCCACCGATGAGGATACCACCCTGTAGCCCAGGTCCACTCCTGTTGAAACGGCTGTGTTATAAGCATAATCCAGGTCTTGCTGGGAGAGCGCGAGTTTTCCTGGCTCCGGGCTGAGTTGAACGCTGGTCCTGTATGGGGCCGATGCACAACTAAAAAGAAGTAGAGTGCAAAGAAAAAATAAAAACCCATACAATGAGCCACGCATACTATCATCTCCTTAGTTTTATTGTAGGTCACATAAAGGCGATGAAGATCTAGGGGCCTTAGTTTATTCTATGCCACCTGCAGGTTTTGTCAACAGATTGTTCTCAGTTTGTTCGCAATTTTCGTGCCGAGTTGTTTTATCCTCAGGTTCAAAAGAAGAACCTTTTATGTGTTCCGATTTCAGGGTTTCGAGTTCTAACTTGCAACCCGGAACAGCCACACACCGGTACCCCGAAGTGGGTCTCGAGCGCGCGGGGCTGCAACTCGCAACGATTCTTTATGTTACTTCTTCCACTCCATTCTTTCCCACGGTGAGCGTGTTACCGACCATGACTCTCCCGTGAGTTTTGTCGCTTACGGCTAGCCGCAGAGCAAGACTCATTCCTTCTTTTAGCTTCTGATCACCCCTTTCACTGATGACAGGCGGTTCATCGAGACTGAGACCGATTCCATTTCCCAAACCGTAGTCGGAGAGAGGCTCCAAGCCCGAGCCTCGTGCACCATCGAACAGATCTCGGTATACCTGAGAAACGGTCCTTCCCGGCTTGATCAGTGCGATGGCTTGATAGTAAACAGACTTCGCGTCGCTTGCGACCTCGGAAAATGAAGCCTCACCGGCCGCGAATGTTTTTATCCCTTCGGCCCAATAGCGCTCATACGCGATAGCAAAGTAAAGGATGAAGACTTGGCCAGGCTCTATCCGTCGATTCTCCGAAGGCCGGAGGCTCTTCTTCTCGTTGGCCACGGCTAACAGCACGCGGATATCCTCCGCTCCCTCGAGGCGCGCCTGCTTCCGGAGCGTCGCCTCAAGGAACTGCTCACTCATGCCAATGGAACAGGCCGAGCTGACCAACTCGAAACATTTCTTCACGATGCGTCCGGCCCGCCTGATCTCATCGCTCTCCTTTCCTGATTTTAGCATCCGGAGGTTCGGCACCATGGCTGCAGCGTCGACTATCTTGCATCCGGCCAGGGCCTCTTTCAGAGCCCGAAACTCCTGGTACGGCATCTGCTCTTCAAACCTGCCGAGCCCCACGGTGCGTGTGACAAGACCCTTTTCCTTCAGGTACTTTGCGCACTCCTTCGCGACATTGCCCGCCGCTTTCAATTCCGTGACGCAGGTGGTGGCGAGCAGTGATGGCAATCCCCTGGGGCCGCCCTCAAAAAAGAGCACCACAGGTCCGTCAAGAGGCACCAGTGCGATGGTCCCCCGGGGCAGTCTGATCACGAAGTTACTCACGTAGCACGGGTCTGCATACTCGGTGAGCCCCCTTCCGTAAAGAAGGAGGAGATCGATGGCGCTCTTTTTCATCTGAGCCCTGACTCGCTCCACGCGGGCCTGAAATTGGCTTTCGGGCATGTTGACACGGTCCCAGACATTCCGCCCGTTCTTCAGTGCCGGATGCATTGTTTCCATGACTACACCTCTTTTGCGTAGAGTTTCGTCTCGGTCTTCGCGAGCCGCTCCACGCCGCCATCAGTAACGAGGACCGTCTCACCGCACGCGAGATATCCGGTCTCGGGCAGGTACTGGTTAGGATGCACAACCACCACCTGCTGCTTTTCAAAGGTGAGTTTCGTCTCATCGTCCACGGCCCCGCCCGGCCTGAGAGATCCGACACCAAAGCCGTGGCCTCGCGCCCGCATGTACGGCGGATAACAGAACTTTGCGTATCCTGCCTCGCTGATAACGCGGTTCATCGCCTTTGACATTACCGAAGCCTCTACCTCCGGCCTTATTGCTTCGAGCGACTCCCTGAAAGCCCGCAGGAGCATGTCGTACTTCTCCTTCAGTATCGGTGCGGGCTCGCCCAGTACCACGGTCCTGCACAACTGCATAAACTGGCCTTCGCGAACAGGCGTGATTTCGCCGATTATAATATCACCGGCCCGTAATCTCCTGTCGGTCGGCTCGTGCATCTCCTCGTTGTGCTGGCCTGAGCTGAGCAGGATAAAGATATCGTCGGCCCCTGCTGCACGCATCACAAATTCCATCTCCGCTACCAGCTCGTACTCTCTCACGCCCGGTCTCGCGAATTCAAGAAATGCCTCAAAACCGATGTCTGCAATACGAGCCGTGTCGTAGACGATCTCCATTTCTTCTTCCGCCTTCTCCCGCGACATTTCTTCGATGATAAAGTCGGCTGGCTGCAGATCGGCCACAGAGGACGCGGCAGCGTAGACCTCTTCGGTCATCTCCGCGGATCCGGCAAGGCCCACCCGGCCAGTGAGCCCGAACTCGCGCATCAGACGCGCCAAATCTCGTTTGAAGTTCGCACTTCCCCGCACGTCTTTGATCCGGCTTTTGTCCGATACCCTTTGTGTATCCCATGAAGGCTGGATGAGAAGTGCCACTTTTCCGGTTTTGGTCAGCAGAGCCGCGTTTCTTGGGCCCATGGGCCTGCACCCGCAAAAGTAATGGAGATAACTGGGCGCGAGAATGCTGCAGGTGCCACCTGAATAGACGATCAACCCGTTCAGCCCTTTCTTGTGGATCAGTTCCAGACTCTTTTTCAGCTTGAGATTCATTTCAGTCATCGCGTCACCCTCACTTAAGCGGATTGTCGATCCGTCCTGTTTTGATATCGACCTGCACGCTGTCGCCCATGGGTTATACCTCCTGCCGATCCATTCGGTCCATAAAACGATCTCGGCATTACATTAAGACATTTGTTCCGGCTTCTTGTCAAAAGCTTCTTCGTCGGCGCAAAAATGGCGCCTTGTGAGGGGGTAAGCATAAATGCAGTTGACAGATGCCCGCGATGTGAATAACATTTTAGCAGGCATGATGTTGTTACAAAGGAGGAAGCCATGAAAAAGGCCATCTTATTCTCGGTCTTTTTGTTTCTTGTAGTCGGACCCGCTTTAAGCGCTCTTGCCCAAACCAGTTCTGAACCGAATCGTGATGAGGGTGTGCAGCGACAGGAACCCCCTTCGACCGGTGCGATACTCGGGGACTTTATATTTCTCCGTCCTTTCGGCCTGGCTGCAACAATAATCGGCGCTGTGGGGACAGCGATCACTCTCCCTGTCGCGATTCCGAGCGGCAGCACGGGCGCGGTCGCTCAGAAACTGATAGTGGAGCCTTTCAACTTTACCTTTACCCGACCTCTCGGCACCTTCCCTAAGGATACCGATTATTCCCGTATATGGCCTTGACCGGGAAAGGCGCTTCAGGATGTGCGTCTCGGCTGGTCAATCTGTACCACGGCAACGAAAGGGCGGCGGGAATGTGATTCTGTGCCCTCTTTTAATTGCCCTTACCCGGAACCGTTCTGGGCATTAGCATGGTAGCCCTCGTCTAAGAAACTGACCAGCAAATAGCGATCCGGCTGAGCAGCCAAGCCCATGTAAAGATGGAGGCCTCGGAGATTCAGGATTGGCGGGGCTTTCTGGCATCCCCAAAATGATGAAATGAAACCTGTTGAAATAACAACGGTTCCAGCGAGGTAGTTTTTTGAGCTCCAAGAGATATTAAAAGATTTTGATTTTTGAATAGGCCGCGTAACTATTCAGGCTTTCTGGAATGCTCTACGGATGAACAAAATGGCCCGAATCGAGCAATACCAATCGGTTGGGTCGCCTACCCATAGGTTATCCACAGACCTTTGAACAATCGCTGTTGAAAAGTGGGGAATCGGTTGTTAGAGTAAAGGGCTTGGGTTGAATCTGTAACGTAACGACCATCCGGTATGGTAGACATCCTCATCATATTCCATTCTCAAGGCGGCAACACGGAGAAACTGGCGAGGGCTGTCGCACAGGGTGTGGACGAAACAGAACACGCGAGGGCAATTCTCAAACGTGCCGCTGATACCAAGGCACAGGATCTGAAAGAGTGCAGCGCTGTCGTAATCTGCTCCCCGGAATACTTCGGGTACATGGCAGGCGCGATGAAAGACTTTTTCGACAGGACCTATGAAGAGCTCAAGGATGATGCGACGGTCTACAAGAAACCATTCGCCGTTGTTATCAGCGCAGGCAATGACGGATCGGGTGCGTTAAGCCACATCGAACGGATCTGCAAAGGGTATCGCTTGAAAAAGGTTCAGAAACCGATTCTCTGTAAGGGTAAGATAACGGAAGAAGTGCTGGCAAGCTGTTTTGAGCTTGGCAGCACAATCGCCGAGGGTGTCAACGCGGGAATATTTTAGGGAATAGTAATCGTTGTCTATTTCCCTGATGCGTGCTCCGCAGAAGGCGAGGGAAACGCGGCGAGCGCTTCGACTAAAACGTAAGCTGCTTGCAGTGCCTCTGTAGGACAAAGAGGAAAACATTCCTTGCAGTTCCAGCACTCCTTAGCGGCTATCTCCGGGATGAAGCTGATCTCTTTCCTTATTCCTCTGTCAACAAATCCGATAGCGTTCTTCTTCTTGACCTCAGCGCAGTATCGTACGCAGAGACCGCAATGAATGCAGAACGAGGGCTCTTTTTCAAAGCGATTCTTGTCTGCTCCATACTCCTTAGCCAGATCCTGCAATATGAAGGCATCCGGAGCATGGGCCATCTGTAACTCCAGGATCATTTTGCGAATTCTATCTACCTTCTCAGACCTGGTTCTTACAATTATATTTTTCTCTACCGGGTAAACGCAGGAAACAACGAGTCTTGTCGAGCCGCGACTTTCTACCTCTACTATGCAAAGTCGGCAAGCCCCGAAAGGTTCCAATTTCTCGTGGTAACAGAGTGTGGGAATCGATATTCCTGCACTTTGAGCCGCCTCCAGGACGGTCATCCCTTGCTTTGCTTTGACCTCTTTTCCATCAATCTGTAAGAGAACTTCACTCATTTTTGTTTACTCTCCCTAACTATCGTTCTCGCTTCTTCAGGAACAGGAGGCGGAACAGGTACGCCGGAAATCTTCGTCACCGCACGAAATTTGGGAGGGCAAACTTCGAAGCACGTTCCACACTTCGTGCATTTTTCCTGGTCGATGATATGGATCAGGTTCTTTCCTCCTATGATCGCGTCGGAAGGGCACTTCCTGGCACACGTTGTACAGGCGTTGCACTTCGCCGGGTCAATATAGAACGCGATCAGTTCCTTGCAGGAAAGAGCCGGGCACCGCTTCTCCTGTATGTGCGCCTCATATTCATCTCTGAAGTATTTGAGCGTGCTCAAGAATGGGTTAGGGGAACTCTTACCCAGGGCACAAAGGGCCGCTTCCATGGCCGTCTCGGCCAGCGCCTCCAAAAGCTCGATGTCGCCTTCTTTCCCCTTTCCTTTGGTGATACCCGTGAGAATCTTGAGCATCTGCCTCATGCCTTCACGGCAGGGAACACATTTGCCGCACGATTCATCGGTGAGGAACTCAAGGAAGTACCTGGCCACATCAACCATGCAGGTATCTTCATCCATGACAATCATCCCACCTGACCCCATCATCGAACCGGCCTTGGTGAGTTCGTCAAAGCCAACCGGCAAATCCAACGCGTCCTCGGGGAGGCATCCACCGGACGGTCCCCCGGTCTGCACTGCCTTGAACTTCTTACCTCCGGGGATTCCGCCGCCTATCTTGAAAATAATATCTCTCAGGGGCGTGCCCATGGGTACTTCCACAAGGCCGGTATTGGTTATCTTACCGACCAGGGAGAAAATCTTCGTGCCCTTGCTGCTTTCAGTTCCAATTTGAGTAAACCAGTCGGCGCCCTTATTGATGATAAGCGGCACATTGGCCCATGTCTCAACATTATTCAAAACGCTGGGTTTACCCCAGAGGCCCACGATGTTGGAGCGGATATACTTCGGCCTGGGCTCTCCTGCCCTGCCTTCCAATGCCGTCATCAGAGCAGTTGATTCACCACAGACGAAAGCGCCGGCCCCTCTGTGCACCTTGACCGTAAAATCAAAGCCTGAGCCGAGGATGTTCTTACCTAAAAGACCGAGCTCCATAGCAGTCTTGATGGCGATGTTCACATTCTCAACCGCAAGAGGGTATTCCTGGCGCACATAGATGTAGCCCTCGTGCGCACCGACGGCATAGGCACCGATGGTCAACCCCTCGAGGACTGCGTGAGGGTTCCCTTCGAGGAGGCTCCTGTCCATATACGCCCCGGGGTCTCCTTCGTCTGCATTGACGATCACATACTTTATGTCGCCGGGTGCATTGCGGGTTCCTTCCCACTTCGTCCCTGCGGGAAAGCCGCCGCCGCCTCTGCCCCTCAGGTTGGCTTTCTTGACTTCCTGCAATACCGCATCGGCGGTCATCCCGGAAAGAGCCTTGGCTAACGCGGCATAACCGCCAATTGCCAGATAGTCTTCGATGCTCTTCGGATCGACACTGACGTTGGAGCCGAAAACAATGCGCCCCTGGTTCTTGTAGAAGGGGATTTCAGACTCATGAATTATCTTTTCCTTCGTGTTGGGGTCGGTATAGAGTAAACGCTCTATAACCTTCTTCTCCTTTATTGTCTGGGAGACGATTTCGGGAACGTCCTCAGGCTTTATCTGGAAATAGCATATTTCCTCAGGGCGAATAATTATAATAGGACCGCGCTCACAAAAACCGTGGCAGCCGGTCTTCCTGATATCTACCTCAGCGCTTAGGCCCTGTTTTTGGATCTCCTCTTCAAGCTTTGCTGCGACTTCCCGGCTACCGGAAGCATGGCAGGCAGATCCGGAACAGAGCGTAATGCACGGTTTATTCGGGTCTCTTTTCGAGAGAATCTCTTTCCTTACTTCTTCCAATTCAGCGGGTGAATTTATCCGCGGCATACTTTTTCCCTTACTCGTAGTTTTTTAATACGTCTGTCGTCTGGGCCGGTGACATCTTACCGTGTGTCTTCCCATCGATTTCCATCACCGGACCGAGTGCGCAGCAGCCGAGGCAGTTGACGATCTCGAGGCTGAACTTCAAATCCAGATCCGTTTCGCCAGGCTTAATGCCGGTCATCTCTTCTACCTTGTCGAGGACGCGCGACGCACCACGAACATGACAGGCAGTCCCCATACAGATGTGGATTTGATGACGTCCTTTAGGGACTAAGCTGAAGGCCTTGTAGAAGGTGGCTATATGCTGTATCCGGGTTAACGGAACCTGCAACCGTTCGGACACTCTCTCCAATGCCTCCTTGGGAAGCCAATTATTTTCTGCCTGAATGTCCAGTAACACCTGAATGAGATAACTCGGCTCGCGGTTGTATTTGTCGATTATTTGATCAACTCTCTCGTTATCCATAGGCTCTGTCCTGATCCTTTTCTTTTCCTAAGTTCGCCGCCTGCTCTTTTCATTCACGCGATAGCGTAACGCTTTTCGCTTTCGTCGTACCTCACGAGTCGTTGCCGTGATGAACTGTTGAGGTACTTTGATACCTCAGATGGGGTCAAGCCTAACATCTTGGCGATCTCTGCCGTCGAAAGGGGTCTTTCCCGCAGAAGGGCCACAATCTGGCTTATCGCCAGTTTATCTGCAATCGTTTCCTTGAATAACCTTTTCAGCTCATCACTGTCGAAGAATTTACGATACTCTTCTTCCGGCATGGCTGGCAGTCTCAGCCTCTCCCTTTCCACCAGCCTGACGTAGGGGATGAGTTTTGTAACCGACTCAAACCTGAACTTCAATGCATTTTCGTCTATCCCTTCAGCCTTGCCAAGCGGTCCCAGTTCCTTTACCTTCTTGACGAAGTCATTAACAGATTCGACAAAAAGGCTTGCTTCGGCACCGGACATGAATTGAAGTCTTACCCGTTCCGGGTTGAGCCCTATGCGTTCCAGCAATTTCTTAGCTATGAGCACCGTGGTTAAGGTATGGTAATTTCCATGAGTAACATAATTGCATTCATTTAAGTGGCAGGCACCAAGAAAAACTCCATCAGCACCCCTCGAGAAAGCCCGGAATATAAACGCGAGGTCTACTCGACCGGAACACATGACGCGAATAAGCCTCATTTCAGTTGTATATTGCAGTCTGGAAACTCCAGCCAGGTCAGCTGCGCCGTACGCTCACCAGTGGCAGACGAAGCCGATTATTTTTGGCTTGAATTTTAGTGCCATACTCATGCTTTCTCACCTCCTTGCTTCTAATTCCCAACGGCCGCATCGATTTGCCGCACGATCTCATCATCTGAAACTGCCGCATCGACTTCGCTCAAGACCTCCTCATCGGTAAAGTGTTTGAGGGAAATAGCCGATGTCGCACACACGGTGTTGCAGAGACCGTCTCCTTTACAGAGGACCGGATTGACCTTGGCCTTTCTGCCCTGCGGCGTCTCATAAAACTCTATGGCGCCATACGAACAGACTGTGATGCATGCCCCGCACGACACACACTTATTCTCATCCACCTCGCACACGGAGCCGGAGGCAACGACTGTATCATTTGAGAGCAGCGTTAAAACCCGCCCAGCTGCTCCATAGGACTGGTTGATGGTTTCCTGCATGAACTTGGGATAGTGAGCGAGCCCACACAGATACACGCCGTCAGTCGCAAACTCCACAGGACGCAGTTTGACATGGGCTTCCTTGAAAAAGCCATCCGGGCTCAGCGTTACCTTGAAGAATGCGGCTATTTCCTTGGTTGCCGCGGCAGGGACGACAGCGGCAGCCAGGGCCACTATATCAGCATCCAGTTCAAGCTTCTTACCTAAGATATAATCTGTCGCGGTTACCTTCAGAACGGGCCGACCATCCTCAGCCTCACCCGGTTCCACCTGGGGTGCATCCTCGGGCTCATAGCGAATGAACCTTACACCCTTATCTGCCGCCTTCCGGTAATAATCCTCTCTAAACCCATAGGTTCTCACATCCCTGAAGAGGATGTAGATATCCATGTTGGGGTTTTTCTCTTTGAGCAACAAGGCGTTCTTTACCGACTCGCTGCAGCATAGCCTGCTGCAGTAATTTCTCTCTTCATTTCTGCAGCCTACGCACTGGATCATCACGAGACTCTGGGCGTTAAGTACCTTTTCGTCTCCCTCGGCAATTTTCGCCTCCAGCTCAAGGTGGGTCACAACTCTTTCATCTTGCCCGTAAAGGTATTCGGCAGGTGTATAGACATCGGCACCTATAGCGATGACGGCTGCACCATGTTTTATCTCCGCGACCCCTCTGTCAGACTTGACACTGGTGACGAAATTCCCGATATAACCTGTAGCTGCAGTGATGGTCGCATCAGTATAGACATGTATTAAGGGGTGTTTATACACCTTTCCTGTAAGATCCCTGAGATACGCCTGAACATCCAGTCCTTCCAGGGTGGAATGAATTCTTCGTGCAATTCCCCCAAGGTCTTTATCCTTCTCCACCAGGTAGACCTCATGTCCCTGGTTGGCTATGGAGAGGGCAGAAGTCATGCCGGCTATGCCTCCACCAACCACCAACGCCCTTTTGTCGACAGGCAGATCAAATTCCTGCAACGGCGCCAGATGGCACGCTCGGGCTGCCGACATCCGAATTATATCCTTCGCCTTTTCGGTAGCCTCTTCCTTTTCTTTCGCGTGGACCCACGAGCAATGTTCTCTGATATTCGCCATTTCGTAGTAATATTGATTAATTCCCGCCTCCCGAAGGGTGTCCCGGAATAATGGTTCAAGGGTCCTGGGGGAACAGCCGGCGACAATTACGCGATTGAGCCCTTTCTCCTTTGTTATGTCTGTTATTTCTCTGGCAGAATTAGTGGCACATGAAAATAACTGGTTCTGAGCGTGGACCACATTGGGTAAGTTTTTGCAATATTCAACGGTATCAGGGATACTTACCACGCTTGAGATATTAGCCCCACAATGACACACAAAGATTCCTATTCTCGGCTCCTCGCCGGAGACATCCCTTTCCTCCGGATATATCCTTTCTTTGGTAAGCTTTCCCCGTCTGTAGTCAAGGATCTCGCCAATTTGAGAGCCGGCTCCGCTGGCGCTGAAGACCGACTCAGGGATATCGACAGGACCCTGGAAACCTCCGCTTACAAAGATTCCGGGCCTTTTGGTCTCCATAGGGTTGACCTCATTGACCTTGGCAAAACCATGATCACTGAGTTCAATGCCGTATTTCTTTTCGATCTCCTGCGCATTCTTGGGAGGATTCAATCCGATGGATAATATCACCATATCGAATTCTTCCTCTTTTACTCCCTCGTCAGTGGTGGAATAGCGCACGAAGACGTTCTTGGTTACCGGGTCCTCTTTTACTATTGACGTGTAGCTTCTGAAAAACCGGACACCAGGAAGGTTCTCCGTCCTTTGGTAGTATCGCTCGAAATCCTTCCCATAGGAACGAACATCGTTATGGAATATCGTACACTCTGAATCCGGGTGATGATCCTTTGTCAAAATCACCTGTTTCTGGGTATAGGTGCAGCATACGGCTGAACAATAGCTGTTGCCGCCCTCGATAACCTGTCTGGAGCCGACGCATTGAATCCAGGCCAATTTCTTGGGATGCTTCAGGTCGGAAGCACGCAGTATCTCACCCGCGTACGCCCCGGTGGAGGATAGCAGTCGTTCAAAGTCCATACTGGTTAGCACGTTCTGGAACTCTCCGTAGCGATATTCTTCCCTCACCTTGGGATCAAAGGGCTCAAGGCCGGCGGACAGAATGATCGCCCCTACTTTTACTTCTCCCTTCTCCACTGTTTGGCTGAAATCTATGGCCTTATTCTTACATACTGTTTCGCAAATACGACATTTCTTCTCTTTAAGGTATAGACAGGTTTCATCTATATAGGTGACAAGGGGAATTGCCTGCGGGAAGTATATATGGATCGCTTTATTCTTCGATATGTCCTGATTAAATTCATCAGGGTATTTGACCGGACAGTATTCCACGCAGGTAGTACAGCCCGTGCATTTATCCTCCAGAATGTATCTGGGCTTTTTTGTAAGCGTTACCTTAAAGTTTCCTACTTCTCCCTCTATACTATCAACTTCAGTATAGGTGAGAACTTCTATATTCGGATGCCGGCCGACCTCGACCAGCTTGGGTGCGAGTATTCACATCGAGCAGTCATTGGTCGGAAAGGTCTTGTCGAGCTGGGCCATATGGCCCCCGATGCTCGGCGCTTTTTCTATCAAGTAGACCTTGAAGCCGGCGGTAGCAAGATCAAGCGAGGCTTGAATACCGCTGATCCCTGCACCGACAACTAGAACATCTCCAAAACTACTCTCCCCGAAACTCTTACAAAGCTGCTGAACATCTTCTCTTAACGATATTACGTTTTCCACTTTCTATCACCTCATCAGGTTATATGTGCCCATATACTCTCCGGGTTCAGCCGGGTTAGCCATCCTCAATTTGTTGAGCAGCCAAGTCGCTCCGGGTGGGAATAGACCAACAGGCGGCTGCCACGCGCATAGCCAACCAGGGCAATGCCCAGATCGCGGGCAAGCGAAATACCGCGTCCCGTCGGCGAGGTCCTCGAAACAACTACCGGGATCTGCATCCCTGCCGCCTTGAGCAACATCTCGGACGAAACGCGACCAGTGCTCAGCAGCAGCCGATCTCTGGTTGATAGTCCCCTCAACAGACATTCGCCCTGGATCTTGTAAAAGGTGTTGTGTCGTCCGATATCCTCAGCCACTACCAGCAGGTTCCTGGTATCGGACAAAGCTGAGGCGTGCACACCGCCACTAAGCCGATACAGCTCCATCTGCTCTATAAGCTGCTTCATCTGTGACAGCACTTCCGTTGGTGTAACAACAAGATCCGAATCAATCCTCTGTGCCTGAGTCTTGAAAGTTGCACCGCCACCGCACCCGGAGGTAAGTGTCCGTTTCAGCGTTGGCAATTCATACTCGGGGTTGGTCAGCCTCACATCGACTTCCGATTCCTCATCACACACCCGCATGCTCAGCACGTCGCCTAGACCTGAGATGATTCCCTCTGCATATAGGAATCCAAGGACAAGAAAATTCAGCTTGGTTGGAGTGCACAGGATGGTGACCAGTTCCCGGAGATTTACATAGATTGTCAGCTGCATCTCGCTAGGCACGTGTACCGAGGTCTTGGCCCACCCCTCGTCCGAAAAGCGATCGCAGACTATGTTCGGCTCGATACCTTTTAAGCCCGATATGTCAATCGCTTCTTGCATGTTTAGCTTCTTCGTTCTCTAAATCACTTCCTGTACTATCTCCGTAATGTCCTTCACCTGTATGTCGTCAGCATGATTCATGACTAACCTTGAGTCCTCAAGAGCGGTTACGCAATAGGGGCAGGCAGTAACGAGCTCTTCGGCACCGAGGCCGATGGCCTGCTCTACTCTGAGGTTGGAGAATCGTTCATGCTTTTCGGTTTCCGCCCAGATCCTGCCGCCGCCCATGCCGCAGCAGAGGCTCTCTACACGCGCCTCGGGCAGCTCAGTGAGTGTTATACCGGGTATCTTTCGTAAGACGTTCCGGGGTTCATCGTAGACACCGTTGTGCCGCCCCAGGTAACAGGGGTCATGGTAGGTAAGTTTCTTCCCATACTCTTTGGTGATCTTAAGCTTCCCCTGGTTGACAAGCTCGAACAGATACTGGGAGCTGTGGACCACCTCGAAGTTCACCTTGAATTGAGGGTACTCGTTCTTGAAGGTGTGGTAGCAATGGGGAGAAGAAACAAGGATCTTCTTCACGCCGTTATCGATAAAGGTTTTGATGTTTTCCTTTGCC
>DATFYE010000148.1:0-2747 GCA_035315185.1 Syntrophorhabdales bacterium
ACGTGGAGCCGCTGCAGCTCTTTCTTGCTCATCGTGATCATGTCCTCCTGTGCCATATGCCCCTCCCCGGGGCATTGTAGCACCCTTATACCAGGACATCTCTACTTTGGCACAATAGGACATTATCATTTTGGTGTTACAGAGAAATATTTCACATATAGAAAACCCAAGGTTGCTGTGTTATATTTTTCTTTATGAACAGAGTCTATTTTGACCATGCCGCGACCACCCCCGTGGACAAGCGCGTGCTTGAGGCCATGCTTCCCTATTTTTCAGACTCCTTTGGGAACCCGTCGTCGGTGCTCATTGAAGAAGGGAGTGCCCCGCGTCAAGCCCTGGACGAAGCACGAAAAAAGGTGGCGAATCTCGTTGGCGCGAGGAGCGATGAGGTGCTCTTTACGTCGTCTGCGACCGAATCGAACAACCTGGCAATCAAGGGCATGGCTCTGGCGCACAAGAATAAAGGAAACAGGATTCTCTTCTCTGAAATCGAGCATTACTCGATCATGCTCCAGGCAGACTATCTGAGGAGCCTTGGCTTTGAGATCGATTTTGTAAAGGTTGATCCCGAGGGGCTTATCGATATGGCAGATCTGAAGAAGAAGGTGACCAAAGGAACGATCCTCGTTTCGATCATGCATGCGAACATGGAGATAGGAACGATCCAGCCTATCGGGGAGGTCGGCCGATTTCTCAAAGAGCAGGGTGTGCTCTTCCACTCGGACGGGGCCGGTACCTGCGGCCAGATTCCTGTCAATGTGCAGGAGCTCGGAGTGGACGCCATGACGATTTCCGGCCACCAGTTTCACGGGCCTAAGGGGGCTGCCGGCCTCTACCTTAGAAGCGGCGTACCCATGAGACCGCTGTTGCACGGCGGCTTCCAGGAGATGGGCTATCGGGCAGGCACGGAGAACGTGCCCGCTATCGCTGGGTTCGGCGAAGCGTGCAGGCTTGCTCAAGAGGAGATGGAAGGGAAGGTGGCAAGGCTCACAAGACTTGGACGGAAGTTGTGGGCCGGCATTGAAACCATCTCCTACCTCCATTTCACGGGTCACCCGACGAAACGGCTTCCCGGTCACGTCAGTTTCTGGATAGAGTTCGTTGAAGGGGAATCGCTCCTCCTCTGGCTCAACCTGAACGGAGTGGCCGCATCGACGGGCAGTGCGTGCGCATCCAACGTGCTGGCGGCCGACGAAACAGGGCTTAAGGCGTCGCACGTGCTGACGGCTGTGGGAGTGCCCCCGGAGATCTGTCACGGATCGATCACCTTCAGCCTTGGCAGGGACTCGAAGGAGGAGGAGGTCGATTACGTCCTGTCCGTCATACCGACCATAGTCGATCGTTTGAGGGAGATGTCGCCCCTTTATGAAAAAGCAAAAGGAGGTAAGTAATGGCTCAGGGCCCGTACAGTGATAAAGTGATGGACCACTTCATGCACCCGAGGAACATGGGGGAGATAGAAGATGCAAGCGGGGTGGGAGAAGTGGGGAACCCGGCATGCGGCGACGTGATGAGACTCTACCTGAAGATAGAGGATGGTAAGATCGTGGATGCGAAGTTCAAGACGTTCGGTTGTGGCGCAGCCATTGCGTCAAGTAGTATGACCACTGAGCTGATCAAGGGAAAGAGCATCGACGAGGCGTTGAAGCTTTCCAACCAGGCAGTGTCAGAGGCTCTGGGCGGCCTTCCACCCGCAAAACAGCACTGCTCAGTTCTGGCTGAAGAGGCGCTCCAGGCGGCATTGGAAGACTACAAGAAGAAACAAGGCAGTGCCGGTTAGTCTTCATTCATATAGCTTCGGGCGACCCGGGAAGATAAGTTTGGGCGCGCCCGGGTGCCCCGCAAGAGCAACTGGTTCCGCGACGTACTTGTAGTACGCCTCCGTTCGCCAAAGCTTGAGCGCCTCGCTCTATAACTGAATGCAAACCGGCACATTTCTCGAAGGGATTGAGTAGGTGGGCGCTGATTGTCTTTTCTGCCAGATCATCGGGAAAGAGCGGCCGGCAGAGTTTATTTACGAAGATAGATCGCTCGTCGCCTTCAAAGATGCTTACCCGCACGCCCCTGTCCATCTCCTGATTGTCCCGAGAAAACATATCCGCAGCGTTAACGATCTTGCAGATGAGGACCGGGAGATCGTCTCCGAGATGATTTTCAGGACGAGGGAGATCGCGCGACAGGTTGGAGTTAACGCCTCAGGATACAAACTGACCTTCAATGTCGAGCGTGGGGCCGGGCAGGTGATCTTTCACCTGCACTTACACCTCACGGGCGGCTGGGGCCACCATACCGATTAGCGTTCATCGATATAGCTTCGTTGCCTGCGCCCTGTCTCACTCCGACGTACTTGAGTACGCCTCCGTTCGCCACGACTTGAGCGCCTCGCTCTATTTTTGAATGCAACTTGGTATAACAGGCTGCCCGGACTACATCTAGCTAGTGCACTCATCTTTCACACGAGGATCGGATTGCATCCTTATGCTGGTGCTGGAGACTGATGCCTCATACCGATTTGGATTCAAGATGGAGACCGAGGCGGCAGTGAGGAGCAGACGCAGGCGTACTAGTAGTACGTCAAGGAAAGCGGTGCAGCGACAACGAAGGTATACACTTGAAGGCAATCGATATCACAGCGATCGGATCTCTTGTCGCATAAATATAGTATACGAGATCGCGAAGCAGACGGCTGTGATCGCGATGAGCGACAGGATATAGGGTAGCACGATGAGAATGCTCTGAGTCAGGGG
>DATFYE010000149.1:0-23613 GCA_035315185.1 Syntrophorhabdales bacterium
GCCACGCCGCCCTGAACGAAGCCGACGTCGACATGGAACGAGGGGTCCAGGAGCCTCTTGAGATTCTCCAGCGAGCCTTGGGAAGGAAGGATCTTCAACTTCACCCCGTTGTGTGCCAGGATGGTGGCGTATCTCTGGGCAATCGACTGGAAGACACTTCCTTCCGGCCCGGTAGTAATGGTAATGGTATCTGGCGGAGCCGAATGGAAGAACCAGAAAACGGCAAAAACAACAATCAGAATTATTAGAATAATAGAGGTGAGTGCCACTGCTCGACTCATCCCGAACGTCTCCGTGAAGAGGTTCTGGATCCGACTCGCGAGTCCTTTGCTACGATTTATTTGCATGGGTGATACCTCATTGTGCAATATCGGCCAAGCACGAAGGCCACGTGCTGGTTTAGAAGCGGATCACTATCCTCAGTCCTGAACCCCTCGCGCTCGCGCAAGAGCCTCATCCCTGACCATCTCCCTGACCTTGATAAGAAGCCTCCTATCAGGACTATAAATGAAGGCAAATGTGCTGTCAAGGTGAAATTTTGGTGAAATTTTCTCTGAATATTTTGTGTGAAAGACTACTCGGTACTATGCCCTCAGGGTTGCCAGCGCTTCAGTTGATCGATGTAAGACTCGGGCAGCCCACACCCTTCTGCCCCTGAAACAACCTTCTCAAGATATCCGGGGCGGGCCGTTCCCTGATGACTGTCTGCAGCCACGTAGATGAGAGCCCTGGTCGTTGTGCCATTGGGCAATCGGACCCTGACGAAAGCTTTTTTGTATATCCCATGCTTCACCCCCTCGTAACGGCTAAGAGAGCGTTCATCTTTCTTGCTGATCTTCCAGAGAAGCCCTTGAACGGTTGAGGGTGGATCTGGCACAACCGTGGCTACTCCCCCCGTATTGATAATGAACCGGTAAGAAGGCAACTCAGCCCTACTGACCGTAACCGCACCAGGGCATCGGTCACCCATCTGCAGGAGATCCATATTCGAGCCGTAGGCGAAGTATAGGGTCATCAGGATGGTGGGTAGGAGGGCTCGGTATTTTTCCATCTGGATTCCTCACGGAATTATTAACACCCATTCGCATGGGAAATCAAGACCCTGAAGCTTAAGGAAGTGCCACTAAAATCTTCTTTCCGATTCTTCAGCCTACCGGTATAATGGAAACAAAATTATACGAGAAGAAGGAAAAGGAGGGTACCATGAACGGCAGGAGAAATAAGCTGGTCTTCATCAGCGACCTGCACATGAACAACCACTTCAGTTTCTCTCCCCAAGGTGACGGCTATTCGCATGCGTATGCATGGTTGAATAAAAACATTCCTGCGGTTACGGCATTTCTTAACTGGTTGGGCGAACGGGAAGATGTCGCGGAGCTCATTATCCTAGGGGATCTCTTCGACGGTTGGCTCTGCCCGATGCATCACATACCGACCATGGATTTCATGGACATACTGACTGCGCCCGAGAACGGACCCATTGTCACGGCGTTAAAAAGCCTTTGCAGAAAAACAAGCGGCGTCAAAGTCTCTTACGTTCCGGGAAACCATGACATGCTAATCAGCAATATCTTTACTCCGGCAAATGGCTTTGACAGCTTCAATTTTCTGGATACAGCGCCGGGGATGGGCCTATATCAAAGAGACGAGGTTATCTTTGCGGAGCATGGCAGCCGCTATTGTCTTTTTAACGCGCCCGATACATGGAGTCATCCAAACAGCCACTTGCCTGAGGGTTTTTTCATCACCAGACTGGGGGCTGAGTATACTGCGCGCGTGGGGACCATGCTTGACCTTATGGAAGTTCTTCAAGGCATGATCAAGACCGGCCTAAAAGAGACTTTACCGGGAGAGTTTTTTGAAGCGATAAAGGGAACAACTATACGCGCAGACGATACGTTCCTTATGAACGGTCTGGACGGATTCTCACCCGACCCAACCTGTACCGACGTATTAGAATACTATGAGGCCATATACAAGAAGTGGAATCAGCGTCAGGACGTTGTTCCCCGCGAGATAGCACCCGTTGACGACGTAGGCACGCTGGTACCCGCCGCTTCTTGGATTTTCCTGACAGGTAAGCCCTATTCTCCCAAAATCCTCATTTTTGGGCACACCCATAACTTCGGTCTTCACGGATTTCACTCCATACTCGGCAGAGAGGAGACGTCCTCCCCCTGTAAGGAATATAAACATATCTACGCTAACACGGGAACGTGGATAGACGGAAAGGTATGCACCTACATCGAGGTGGAAGACAATGGATCAGAAGGATCGTACTACGTGAGAGGATATAGTTTTGAAGACGCTCAGCACCAGACGTTGCGCGACGAAGGCTGCATAAGGACAGACTCCCAAGGGTGTTAAAACTATGTAACGAGAACGGTTACATTCCAGCACTCCAAGGCGAGCGGAGAAGCTCATTGACTACCAATCCGCTTACCGGTATACTCACGGCACTGGAAAGGGGGTTCCTATGAGAGTCATGAGTATGTGCGGATTACTCGGTGTCACTGCTTTTGCCGTCTTTGTCATGGTCGTTACCGCCATTGGCGCGGATGACGTGCGAACCCTGCCAAACCGGCAGGATGGTACGTTCGTAGCGCGTGATTTCAAGTTCCAAAGCGGTGAGGTTCTTCCGGAGCTGAAGCTCGGTTACACTACCATCGGCACCCCGCAGCGCGACTCCTCCGGCAATATCGCTAATGCGGTGCTGCTACTACACGGTACAACCGGGACCGGAGCAGGGTGGCTCGCGCCTTCCTTTACCGAGACCCTGTTTCGACAAGGACAACCTCTGGACGCCGGCAGCTATTATCTCATCTTCGCGGACAGCATAGGGCTGGGCCGCTCTTCGAAACCGAGTGACGGCCTCAAGACCAGGTTTCCCCGGTACGGCTATCGTGATATGGTGGATGCACAATACCGGCTCGTCACAGAAGGTCTGGGCGTAAAGCATCTCCGGCTGGTTATGGGCACCTCGATGGGCGGCATGCAGACCTGGCTCTGGGCCGAACGCTACCCGGACATGATGGACGGCGCCGTTGCCCTCACGAGTCAGCCCGTGGAGATCTCAGGGAGGAACCTCCTGTGGAGGCGGGTCATAATCGAAGCGATTCGTAATGACCCGGACTGGAAAGATGGCAATTACACGACACCGCCAACCCGCTTTGCCTTTGTGGCTCCCATTTTCACCGTCATGACAGACAGCGCTACTCATCTGCAGGAGGTGGCGCCAACCCGCGAGAAAGCTTTGGCGTACTATGATCAAATCGTTCAAAGCGCAAAACGTCTTGATACGAACGACTACCTGTACCGCTGGGAAGCATCATTCGACTACAACCCGGAGCCTGACCTCGGGAGCATCAAAGCAAAGATACTTGCCATCAACTTTGCCGATGATTTGCTGAATCCGGCTGAGCTCAAAGTAATGGAACGCGCCATGGCAAAAGTTAAGAGCGGTAGGTCCGTGCTCATTACACCGGAGGAAAAAAGTTTGGGCCATCAGAATCAGTGGCAAGGCGCGCTGTGGGGGCCTTACGTGGCGGAGTTTCTCAAGAGTCTGCCGTGACGAGCTTCGGTTGGACGGCAGAACGGGGCTCAGGGTTTGTAATACATCAGTTGTCGCGCAAAAGGGGCTGTCGCGTCAATTAGTTCCGTTGCTTCCCTGTCGGACATGGGCTCAAACCTCCTGGCCATGTCGGCATTATCAGAGAGCTGCATGAGATTGTCGCATCCTATAACCGCGGCCGTGATAGGCTGGGTCAGCGCGAAACGGAAAAAACGTTCCATACCTGAGTACCATGGAAGGCGTTGGGCAAGGCCTCGGAAATAGACTTTCATGCCAAGGATTCCCATCCGTTTCGCAACTGCCACCGGGATGACTTCGGTCAGAAAACTCTCATACTGAGGCTCAGCCGGATTTACAGGCAGAAGCACGGTGTCAAAGTTAAACTTCTGCAGGCAGCGTCTCAAAACCGCCGGGTTATCATGACCAGTAACCCCTATAAAGCGCACATCCCCCTTTTTCTTGGCTTCTACAAAGGCTTCCAGGGCGCCATCCGGTCCAAAAATCTCTTCCATCTCGTCTTCGGTCCTTACGTCGTGGATCTGCCAGAGGTCCAGATATTTCGTCTTCATAGCTTTGAGTGTTTGCGCCAGATGAGCGGCGGCCCCCTCTTTGTCGCGCGCGTGGGACTTGCTTGAGAGGAATATGTCCTCCCGTCGTTCGCGTAGTGCATCTCCGTAATAACTTTCGCTTCCCGAGTATGCTCGGGCCGATTCAAAGTAGGTTACGCCGAGATCGATGGCGGCATTGATCAATTCATGGGCCTCTTTGTCGCGCCCGAGCGTGCGCAGGATTCCTTCTCCGCCGAGGCCCAGTATGCTTACCTGAACCCCGGTTCGCCCAAGTAATCTCTTTGGCAGATTCACACCGAGATTATACTACGATTTCTGCTATTTAAAGCAGAGGAAATTGGACTTATATTACAGAGACACGAGGTCAAGGGAAAGGTCGAGCAAGGGCCGCGAGAAGTGAATTCTCGGAATTTCAGATGCGAGAACGCAAGAGCAGAACAAGTGAAAGGTGATGGGCGATGGGCGAACTGGTCGAGCAAGGAGCTTTAAAGAACCGCGTGAAAGTATTCAGGGACAGGTACGAGGCGGGTCAACTTCTCGGAAAAGAACTTGCACGTTACAAACACGCTGACACCGTACTGCTCGCAATCCCATCGGGCGGTGTTCCTGTTGCGTCTGAAATATCCCGCGTAACCGGGCTGCCGATGGACCTGATCATTGTGCGAAAGCTGCAGATTCCAGGAAATCCTGAGGCGGGATTCGGTGCGCTGAGCCCGGATGGAAAGATGGTGCTCAACGAAAATCTGGTGAAGGAGTTGGGGCTGACCCCGGACCAGATACGGAAACAGGCGGAAAAAACGCTGCGCGTGATCGAACAGCGAAGCATAAGGTTCAGAGGAGCCAAGCCTCTTCCCGAGTTGAAGGGCAGGCATGTGATCATCGTGGATGACGGACTCGCTTCCGGCTACACGATGATTGCCGCGATACAATGGGTGAGAAAAATGGCTCCGCAACAGGTCGTCGTTGCTGTTCCCACTGCTTCAGAGAGGACCGTCGAGCGGATCCTGCCGGAAGTCGACGTGATCTTCTGTCTTAACGTGAGGAGCGGCTTTCCTTATGCTGTGGCCGACGCGTACAGGTCATGGTACGACCTCGGTGACGAAGAGGTGCTCAAGCTGATTTCTCCTGTCCGAAACAGGCTAACACGGGCTGACCCGGTGCTGAAAGTCAGAGAAAAACACGCACGTTCAAGATTCCCTGACGGGGCGTAATCCATAGCCGAAAGGAATCTATGTTCGGATAGTTATAGATATTTCGATTGACATCTTTCTCGTTGCTGCTTAGAATTGGAATGGGGTAACCCACATTGAGATCAGAAAGGAGGTGAGCGAGGATGAAGAAGGAAGCACTACTTAAAGAGGCTGCGTTCTGGGGCGCCATGAAGAAAGCGGCTAAAGACCGTCCGGTAACGTTATGCCACAAGTGAAAGAGCTGAAAGAGTTAAACGTTGCTGGTTCAGCAACGAACGAACAGGGCAGATACGGAAGTGGTATGGCGCTCTTTGTTAAGAGTCTTTCGTGTCTGCCCATTTTTTGTACTCTGGTTGCCTACCGGTTACAAGCAAAAAATTGTTACAGGTTAAGAGCAAGAACCGTTACAGGCTACAAGAAAAATTGTTAGATTCTGAGTTAACCTGTAACGCGGTGTTGATTGTAACTTGTAACAGATTTCTGTCCGTAACTTGTAACCCGTAACTCGAAACTCGTAACAGGTTTACTTATGTTGGCGCGCCAACCATTCGACTTTTTTATTCAGTGGCACCTGAGCGAGCAATGTAACCTGAGGTGCACTCACTGCTACCAATCAGGAACCTGCGAAAACGAAGTCCCTTTTTCCGAGATCAGGCGTGTTATCAAAGACGTAAAGGAGATGGTCGAGGCGTGGGAGGATGCATATGGTCTATCGTTCGCACTCAGCTACAACATCACGGGTGGCGAGCCTTTTCTACGCGCCGATCTCTTCGATGTGCTCAGAGAAATCAGAGACAACAGGGGTGAGACTTATCTGCTCACCAACGGGACCTTAATCACGCCTGACAAGGCACAGGAGGTTGCAGCGCATGGCGTCCAAGGCGTTCAGGTGAGCATGGAGGGGCCAGAGAAGATTCACGATCAGATACGAGGTCGGGGAAGCTTCAGTAAAGCCTTGCGCGGCGTAGAGTATCTGCTTCAAGCGGGTATCACCGTGACCCTGAATGCGACCCTCTCCAGGATAAATGGTGACTACCTGATCGATTTTGCGAACCTCGCCTCTAAGCTCGGCGCACAAAGGCTCGGTTTCTCGCGGCTCGTGCCTGCGGGCAGGGGGAGCGGACTTATCGCGGAAATGCTCGAGGCCTCCGAAGTAAAGAGGCTTTACGAGACGGCCTTTTCGTTGCACGTTCCGGGGCTTCAGATAGTTACCGGGGATCCTATCGCTTCCCAGCTGAGCGAGGATGGCGCAGAGGATCTTGGTCCCACACCGGTGGGCGGCTGTGCAGCAGGCGTGTCAGGGCTCACCTTTCTTCCTGACGGCACCATCACCCCGTGCAGGAGGCTACCAATACCAATAGGCAATATAAGGACCGACTCGTTAAGGGAAATCTGGGCCACATCGAATGTGCTCAACCTTCTCCGTGATAGAAGTGCGTACCAGGGCAAATGCGGTCAATGCGTCAGATGGGCCAATTGCCGTGGCTGCAGGGCAATAGCCTGTGCGTACGCCCGCTCGAAGGGGCGTGATGATTTCCTGGCAGACGACCCTCAGTGTTTTATAAAACAGTGTGAAGGGTCGAGTGTGAAGGGTCGAGTCAGAGGATAAGCTGGAACTCCAGCCCCTTCTCTTCTCCTGAAGGTTCCTTCCGCAGCACGCCAACATTTATCGTGTCACCTTTCTTGTGGAAGAGTAGCTCGATCTTCCCGTCATCTATGGAGCGGATGGGAACGTCGTCGATCGAACGGATAACGTCACCGGCTTTCATTCCTGCCTTCTCGGAGATGCTGCCTTCAGGGAAGCTTTTAATCATCACTTTACCGCTCTCTTCTGTCAGGAAGACCATCAGCTTCGGGGCCGGCGTGTATGTCACAGCCTGCGGTGAGAGCACGTAATCAGCAGCGTCCTTTTCGATGTCGGGGCCGTTCAGTATGATGGTGGATTGAAATCGGGTGGTTCGCGCGACTCTGCCCGGTATGCCCGACCCGTATGCAAGGTGGCCGCTGCCGGCGAGCACGACCATCTGGTAAGCAGGATGCGTTTTCAGAAAGTCGGAAACAGACTCAGCCATGGTCTCATCCCAGACGACTTGCGCCTGGTAAAAGAAGTCAAAGCGTTCCTCTCTCCAGGCTTCATGCTCCTTGAACACTTTTCTGAGCCGTTCCTCATATGCCTTGTCAGATAAGTCGAGCCGTGCAGGGATCTTTGCTTTTTCTTCCGGGAATAGGCTGTTAAGGCCGCTGTGAAAGACCTTGCTGACAATCTCTTGCTCTGTGTTGAGCGCCACGACAGGAATACCTTCAGCGCGGGCATACTCGAGGATGGGCCTGTACAGGTTGTAATCAAATCCCCATCCAGCGAAGTACCGGCTTCCCTTAAGGAACTGTCTCTCGTCTATCTTACCCGCTATATAGTCGTCAAGCGCCTGCTGGGCCGGCCTCTGGAACATTTCCATCCCGATAGCTATGGTGCGGCCTTGCCGGTGCAAAGCCTTAATTACTTCCAACTCGACGAGGTGGTCGGAAAAGCGGTCGTGCGATTCACCAACGTACACGATCTTTTTTGTCGCGACCTGCGCGATGATTTTCGCCAGGGTATCGCGGGTTGACTGGTCAAGCTGCGGCAGCGCAATCACTTCGCGTGTTATGCCGCTTTCGGTATCATTAACACCCTTGCTGATATTTCTGCCGTGCTCGAAAGCCGCGTGGCTATACCTGCCGTAATGGAACATCTTGTCGAAGGCCAGAGTCACCTCTTCTTGCGAACTGCCATGGACGATGGCCGCCACGTGCGAGGGGTTGAACGGATTTTCCCTGACACTGATGCTGGAACCCCCGTCCGCCTTGACCACGCCAAAGAGCTGTCGTGCAATAGGGTTGTCCACGCCCATCAGAATGAGAGATGCACTCGCCAGGTCTGCGTCTGTCAGAGACGCTGCATCCTTCAAGAGAACGCCTCTCTGGAGAAACGCGTCAATGACCTCCCTATAGATGCCAGCCCCAGTTTGCGAGGGCACGAGCAGCGTTTTCTCGCTTCCCAGCAAACGCGCTATGACAGGCGGAAACTCTTGTCTGGAAAGCCTCCTCGCAACATCATATTCCCGGTCCACCGATATTTTTTCAGGCATGGGCCCGGTGTCCACACTGAGCCTCGTCCGTTTCTCCTCCACGTGACAAGTTTCTGCCTTCTTCCCGCCGTTCCAGGTCAAGGTCATTGGTACGTCAAGTATATACGGCCGTTCCCATTGAACGAGCATTGCACTCGTTTCCCACGCGCCGTATTTGGGGATTGAATGCGAATCTTCCGGGGAGAGGTCGGGCAGGCCCTTCTCATGCACCCACTGTTTGAAAAACCAGGCGAGGTCCTTGCCGGATCCCTTCTCAAATGCCTCCTGCAGATCCTCCCACGAGGCTCTCTGGTGGCGGTGCGCGCCGATGAAGTATCTGAGGGATTTCAGAAAAATGTCGTTGCCAAGGCTTTTCTTGAGCATGTGGAATACCATCGCAGCCTTGCCGTACCCGATCGCCTTCGACGCGTAATCTGTCCTGCCCCTGAAGTCAGCCAGTGGAAACTCGTTTCCCTCATGCACGTAACTTTGATAATCAATGAGGAGGGCCTTTCGGTAAGCAGCGCCGGCGTTCTTCTGCTCCTCAAAAAGATGATCGGCCAGGTAGGTGGTCAACCCCTCAGCCCAATTGCCCTTTGCGTAGTCGATGTAGACAAGATTCCCGAACCATTGATGGAGGACCTCGTGACCCAGCGAAGTCTGCGGTATGAAGGGCAGCCGGACAACCTCCTGGCCGAGCAGTGTGAAGGTGGGCATCGAGTAACCTGTGGGAAGTATGTTCTCGACGATGGAGAATCTCTTGTAAGGGTAAGGTCCGAGCATATCTCCATAAAGTTTCAGATATCTTTTTGTCTGTTCGATGTACGTCTGCGCCAGTTCGGCATCTGCCTGGAAGAAATAGGCAAGAATATCCACGCCTCCGAACCGGTCTGTTGCCACCTTATACTGGTCCGATGCAACGAGCGTTATCTCGTCGAGCGGATACGGAAATCGGAACGTGAAAACTCCTTTTCCCTCGCGTATCCTCTCCTGAATAACATCTGCCTCGGAAACTGCTTCAAAACCGCGCGGTAGGGTGGCTGTGAGCTGGTACCGACAGAGACGGGGGGAGATTACCTTCGGATACCAGATTCCTGTCAAGGATATTCCTTGCTCATCGATGACGCTTGCGTATTCGAGAGGCTCTTGGCCAATAGTAGCCCCGTGAGGTCTAAAGATGCCTTCATACCTGATGCGGAGCACGTCGGGCCGCAGAGCCGTGATTGGTATAGCCCCGTCCTGCTCGCGGATCTTCACACTCTTTCCATTAAGATGCACATCGCGAATGCGAAGCGGCCCTTTTTGCAGCAGAATTTTCTCTCCTGCCCTCAGCCTGATCGATGCAACACCCTCGACCTTTGACGACTGAACGTCAATAGAGACCTTCAATGCGTAGTCGAGCGGTTCTTGCTCCTGCCCATGGAGCATCCCAGCGGTACTCAAAAATAAGATTATGATGCTGACGAGGCAACAGAGCCGTGGTGTAGACATGTGGTGAAACCTCGCAACTAATGTAAGATTTAGAGAAGGATTTGTCCATGGGCACGACCGCTGCCTTCGGCAGCTCGAGGACCGGAACCTTCGTTTCCTTGAGGATCGGCCTTCGGCCTTGAGGTACTTGCCTAAAGCGCAAGCGCTCCTCAAGGGAGCGTAGCTCCCGGTCCTCGAGCCGGCTATGCCGGTCCTCAAGCGCAGCGGTCATCGAATCGCGCCGCAAGCGGGATGGTCCTTGAGCCACCGCAGGTGGCGGTCCTTGTTCTGCCTTGACAAGCTTACGAGGGAGGCTTAAAATCTAGCATCGCAGGGAAGAGTATCCAAGCTTCGAGTTCTGCAAAATCTCCGGAGGATTTTTGGATTACACGGTAAAGATCGGTGGTGAAGCGGGGCAGGGTGTCGACACTGTCGGCACGGTTCTGTCAAAGATCTTCACAAGGGCCGGATACTTTGTTTTTAGCCATCAGGATTACGAGTCACGCATCAGGGGCGGACACAATTTCATTCAGATACGACTATCGGACCGGCCGGTAACAGCTTCGAGGGATCCCGTGGATATCCTCGTTGCCCTTGACCGGCAGAGCATCACCGACCACGAGAAGGAACTCTCTGATAGCGGCATGGTTGTCTATGATGCAGCCGCTCTCAAGGAGAAGTTTGAAAGACCTGCGTTCCTTAATTTACCGTTCACAGAAATCGCCGTCAAACAGGGCGGAAGCAAGATCATGTCAAACACAGTGGCCACGGGCGCAGTGCTGGGCATGCTGGGCATGGACCCTGCCATCGCCCGCGAGGTGATCAAAGACGAGTTGAAACAAAAGGGTGAGCAGGTCGTCAAAGCCAACCTGGACTCTATCGAGGCCGGCCATGCACTGGCGGGGAGGGAATGTCTCCGCTGCTCATTCACCTTGCCTGCCGCCGGGCAGAAGAAAATGCTTATTACAGGGAATGAAGCCATCGGCCTCGGTGCCGTGCTGTCAGGCTGCAAATTTTACTCCGGCTATCCCATGACCCCTTCAACCGGTACCTTTAACTTTGTCGCAGGAAAAGCGCTTGAGTGCGGCATCGTGGTGGAACAGGCAGAGGATGAGATCGCGGCCATCAACATGGCCATCGGCGCCTCCTTCGGCGGGATAAGGAGCATGACTGCCAGCTCCGGCGGCGGTTTTTCCTTGATGGTGGAAGGGCTCTCTCTTGCGGCCATGACGGAGACGCCTTTGGTAATCGGCCTCGCTCAGAGACCCGGGCCGGCTACCGGCCTTCCCACCCGTACCGAACAGGGAGAGCTGCTCTTTGCTCTCTACGCCGGTCACGGTGAATTCCCCCGCGTGATCTTTGCCCCGGGCACAGCTGAGCAAGCCGTCCACCTTACAAGCAAGGCCTTTGATCTCGCGGAAAAATACCAGATTCCGGCTATTCTTCTAACCGACCAGTACCTCGCAGATACGAGCTGGTCCTACGACTCGCTCAATCTCGAAACGCTGCATACTGTGGATTACAGGCTGCGCGGCGATGCGTTCCGCGGACTCCGGACCTATAAGCGCCATGCTTTGACCGGTAACGGAGTGTCGCCTCTCGGGATTCCCGGGGATGGACAGCACCTTATTGTCACAGACAGCGATGAGCATGACGAGGAAGGTCATATAGTCGAGGATGCAGAGACGAGACGTAGAATGGTAGATAAGCGTTTACTGAAAAAAATGCCGCTTATTAAGGCTGAGATAGAGCCTCCAACGCTCCACGGCAGTGACAGGCCCGAAGTCGTTGTTGTTGGCTGGGGCTCGACGTACGGCGTGATGAAGGAGGCTGTCGAGAGGCTCGCGCCACGCAACATAGCAATGCTCCACTTCAGTGAGATCTATCCTTTCCCAAACACGCAGAAACTTGATTACCTTGCGCTGCTCAGGGGTGCAAAGAAGACGATCTGCGTCGAGCAGAATGCCATGGGAAAGTTTGCTACACTCGTGCGCTCGGAAACAGGATACTCCTTTGGTAGCCACATCCTGAAGTACGACGGGCGTCCGTTTACTGTGGAAAGCCTATCAGGAGAGATAGATGCACACGTTGGAAGAGTATGAAGGCAGGACACCGGCATGGTGTCCCGGATGCGGTAATTTCGGCATCCGTAAAGCTTTCCAGCAAGCGATGGTCGAACTTGACCTCGCACCTCATCAGTTTACCATTGTCTCGGGAATAGGCCAGTCAGGGAAGTTTCCGCACTATGTCAGGTGCAACACCTTTAATGGCTTGCACGGCAGGAGTCTTCCGGTTGCAACGGGGTTGAAGCTTGCTAACCACGCCATGCCCGTCTTTGTGTTCTGCGGTGACGGAGATTGTTACGGCGAAGGAGGAAATCACCTGCTGAATGCGATGAGGCGGAACATTAATGTCACGCTCTTTGTGCACGATAACCAGATTTACGGTCTCACGAAAGGACAGGCTTCGCCAACAAGTATGGAAGGCACAGCGTCAAAAACGCAGCCCTTCGGGGCTCTGGCGCAGCCGTTCAACCCGATGGTGCTGGCAGTTGCCATGGATTGCAGTTTCGTCGCCAGAGGGTTTGCGGGTGACATTGATCATCTGAAAGAGCTGATGAAAGAAGCCATCAAACATCAAGGCTTCTCCCTCGTTGACATCCTCCAGCCCTGTGTCACGTTCAACAGGGTCAACACGTATGACTGGTACAGGAAACGCTGCTACCCGGTCGAAACCGCGTATGACCCGAACGACCGTGTCGAGGCTTTCAAGAAGGCCCTGGAGTTCGGTGAACGTATACCGTTAGGGGTGCTATACCAGCATCAGCGGCCGATTTTCGAGGAGAAGGTCCCGGTGCTTCGGGAAAAGCCGCTCGTAAGGCAGGAGCCATTATTTCCGCGTGTAGCGGGCATGCTCAATGAATTTTATTAACATTACATGGGTGGAAGGGAGGAGCCATGGCTAAGTGTGTCTGCACGATTTGTGGGTATATATATGATCCTGAGCAGGGCGATCCGGCCTCAGGAGTGAAGCCCGGAACATCGTTCGAAAACATTCCCGACACCTGGGTCTGTCCCATTTGTGGGGCCCCCAAAACTGCCTTCGAGAAAGCTCAATGAAACATTGCTGAGAGGATAACTCATGGAAAAAGTAATCTCGCAGACGCAGTTTCCTCTTCTATCTCCTCCGCGCAGGGGAAAAGTGCGCGATGTATATGACCTGGGAGAACATTTGCTGATTGTGGCAACAGACAGGGTCTCCGCCTTTGATGTAGTGCTGCCTACGGCAATCCCAGACAAGGGAAAGGTCCTGACACAACTCTCCCTGTTCTGGTTTCGCGAGATGGAGGAGATAATCGAGAACCATCTGCTCGAGACAGATGTGGAGAAGTATCCTGCGCCTTTGCAGAAGTATCGGAACCAGTTACAGGGCAGGAGTATGGTTGTCAAGAAAGCGAAGACGGTGCCTGCAGAGTGCGTGGTAAGAGGCTACCTCGCAGGCTCCGGTTGGAAAGACTACAGAGAGACAGGCAGTGTTTGTGGGATAACCCTAATTCCAAACCTTGTGGAGTCGGCAAAGCTTCCCGAACCCATTTTCACCCCGAGTACAAAGGCTGAGGTGGGTCATGACACCAACATGTGCTTTGATGACCTGACAGGTTTTGTAGGCCAGTCTCTCGCCGAACAGCTGCGGGACGCAAGCATCCGGATCTTTAAGAAGGCGAGTGACGTGGCAGAGAAAAGAGGTATTCTGATTGCGGATACCAAATTTGAGTTCGGTATTATCGACGGAAAGCTCAAGGTGATCGATGAGATGCTGACGCCTGACTCGTCGAGATTCTGGTCTGCTAAAGAGTATAAGCCGGGCAAATCCCAGGAGAGTTATGATAAGCAGATCATACGTGATTACCTGAATAGCCTGGACTGGGACAAGACGTATCCCGGGCCGGAACTTCCGCCTGAGATCGTGGAAAAAGCAAGGGCACGATACCTTGAGATACTGAAAATACTGACGGGAAAAAGTCTTAAGTGAGGAGGTAGTATGATAGAGATTACTAAACGGGCGGCAGAAGCATTCAGACAAGTCGTAGGAACTCCTGAGACAGCGACTAAGAAAGTGAGAATCACCTTTGACACAGGCGGCTGATGCGGGCCCAAGCTGGGCTTGATTCTGGATGAATCAAAAGAAAACGACCAGAACTACGAGGTAGAAGGAATAAGCTTTCTGATGTCCAAACCGACGGTCTCTTCAGTGCAGAGGAACGCGTCGATTGTGGCCATCGACTACGTGGAAGACGTCCGCGGGAAAGGCTTCAGGCTGTTCCTTAAAGAGACCGGTAAGCAACCGAGCGCGGCGGAAGGATAGTCTATACCCGGAATGCAGTTCGCAAGGCTTCGTCTGATCATCCTGACCATTGCTCTGCTCGCCCAGATGTACCTGTTTCTCCGCGCCAGGAAAGCGATTCTGTGTTCGCGCAGGCCCAAGCATTTCAAGTCCGGATTCGTCCACGTGGTAGGCGCGGCCATCGGCCTGCTCTTTCTCAGGAACGCCTACGTTCTCGCCAGGCCTATCGCATGGGTTGACCCACCGATGGCGGCACGGGTTACTCTTTTCTATCTCCCGGCCATATGGACCTTGGGCTCTATCTTCTCAGCCCTGCTTCTTTCGGTCACGCAAATTGCCGGCGGATTGGTGAGGATGTTTGTTCAGTCCGGTCGCGAGCCGGCCCGTCAGCATAGCGCTCCGCCCGAAAATCCCGATCGCCGTCGGTTTCTCCGGGCCGGGGTGGCCGGGCTCGCCACAGCACCCTTCGTCTTTTCCGGATACGGTGCATTCTATGCCGGCAAAGCTTACGACGTCCCGGAACTAGCTTTGCCCTTCGGCCTTCCGCTGAGGGTTGTTCAGCTCACTGATATCCATGCGGGCGTCTACATGACCCGTGAAGAGATACGCCGTTATGTCGACGCTGTAACCGCGCTCCGACCAGACCTTTTCGTCATCACCGGAGACTTCATTTCAAATTCGATCGCTTTTCTCCCTGGTTGTTTGGAGGAGATTATCAGGGTCCAGGCGCGGTACGGGACCTTCGCCACACTGGGCAATCACGAACGCTGGTATGGCAGGCCGAACGAACTTCAGAGAACGTTCCGTCGGTATCAGATTCCCCTTCTGGTCAATGCGCATCAGGTTATCAAGGCCGAGCAAGGTAGCTTTGCCGTCGCTGGAATCGATGACCTTCGCACAGGGCACGCTGACCTGGAAGCCGCGCTCCACGGACTCGATCCCGCAATACCCACACTCCTTCTGTCTCATCGCCCTGAGATTTTTCCCCAGGCTGCCGCGCGCGGGATACCCTTGACTCTGGCGGGCCACTGGCATGGAGGTCAGATCAAGCTGAGCCTGCCAGGAGCGGCCATCAGCCTGGCCCACCTCAGGACACCTTATCCGGAAGGGCTATTCCGAATCGATGCCTCCCGTCTCTACGTGAGCCGCGGTATCGGCACCACCTTCACCCCCGTGCGGCTTAACGCACCACCGGAAGTGACCTTATTTCATTTGACATAATCCTCACTCGCCTACAATCTTCACCAGCACCCTCTTTCTTCGCCTTCCGTCAAACTCCCCGTAAAAAATTTGCTCCCACGGTCCGAAATCGAGATTGCCCTCTGTAATGGCAACCACGACTTCTCGACCCATGACCGATCGCTTGAGGTGGGCGTCGGCGTTGTCCTCACCCACGTTGTGACGATACTGCTTAACCGGTTCATGGGGGGCAAGCTTCTCCAGCCACACCTCAAAGTCGTGGTGAAGGCCGGATTCATCGTCATTAATGAAGACAGAGGCTGTTATGTGCATGGCATTAACGAGCACCAGCCCTTCCCTTATGCCGCTTTCCTCCAGGCATTGCTGGACCTGAGGCGTGATGTTGATGAACGCCCTGCGGTGAGGGGTTTCGAACCAGAGTTCTTTGCGATAGCTTTTCATGCGTCACCCCAGTTTCAACAGTATGACAGCTCGAATCCATAATAGCAGAAAAGGCCTAAAAATCAAGCTCCGCGTGGACAAAGCTCATTTAGTGATTGACATATCCTTTGGCCGTGCTAATATTGGAAGAAAGGCCGGCTCGTAGGAGCGGTACATCACTCGTGAGGAGGGCATTATGGAAGGGAGCGTATATAAGATCATTGAGATCGTTGGCACGAGCAAGAATTCATGGGAAGAAGCGACCAAAAATGCAATCGAAATCGCTTCCAAGTCGCTGGAAGACCTGCGCATTGCAGAGATTGTGAAACTGGACGTGGCCATCGAGAATGGCAAGGTCAGCGCCTTTAGAGTGAGACTCAACCTTTCTTTTAAATATCACGGCGAGTAACAGTAGATCGGTCTAATTTCAGGGGGGCGGGGCAGAACATGTTCCGCGCCCCTTTTCTCTCTTGCTCCGGCGAACGTTTACGAAATAGAGCTACCGTTCGGGATTTCTTTGTCGGTGGTGAGAAGGACTACTGATTTTTTTTCATGGTCAGAAGCTGCGAGCAACATACCATGCGATGTCAGACCCCTGATTGTTCTTGGTTCTAGGTTCGCTACTACGGCTATCTTTTTACCGATCAGTTCCTCCTTGGTGTAGTGAGTCTTGATACCGGCAACGATCTGCCTCTCTTCACCGATGTCAATGGTCAATTTGTAAAGCCTGTCCGCACCTGGCACGTCCTCACAGGCTTTGATTTCTGCAACGCGTAAGTCGATCTGTTTGAAAAGGTCGAACGATATATTTTCCATCACATGCTCCTCTTTCGTTTTGCAGCACACCTTCGTTGCACGAGGCCAGCGAATGCTCTATTATACCAGATGAGGTTCTGAATTGTTACCCGGCAACTTTTATCTATGGTTGATTCTCTCAACATACGTACTCATCCAGCTCTTCAAGTATCTGCTTGACTGGCTGAACATCAGGCATATGCAAGCACATGGCGGCTCTGTGCCTTCTGAATTCGAAGGTGTTGTTGACCCGGCCTTTCTCAAGAAGAGCCAGGACTATCTCATCGACCAGACAAAGCTCAGCACAGCGGAATCCGCCTTTATGAGCCTGGCCATTATCATATTCTTCTTCGGAGGCTTGCTTGACCTTTACAACTCATGGGTGGCGGGTCTCAACCTGTCCTTCCTGGTGTCTGGTTGGGTATTTTTCATCCTCCTCTCCCTGGCAGAGCAAGTCCTTTCCATCCCTTTCAACCTCTTCAATGTGTTCAAGTTGGAGCGGCGGTACGGCTTTTCCACCACGACCGCTAGGTTGTGGCTCCTCGACCTAATCAAGGAACTCGCGATCTCTTCAGTGATTCTCTCCTTCATAACTTGTGCCGGACTTTGGCTCATCGGCCGTAGCCCTGATTACTGGTGGCTCTGGTTCTGGGCTGTTATGTTCTCATTCTCCATGGTCATAACGTATATATCGCCCTATGTGATAGAGCCTCTTTTCAACAGGTTCACGCCTTTAGAGGATGAGAACTTGAGACAGCAGATAACCGGTCTCGCGGGGAAAGCCGGCATCAACGCCCGGAAAGTACTGAAGATGGATGCATCTAAAAGGACAAAACACTCCAACGCCTATTTCACCGGCCTTGGGAAGGCAAAGCGTATTGTTCTATTCGACACACTCTTGCAGGGCACGGGCCATGGGGAGATCCTGGCGGTGCTGGCTCATGAGATCGGTCACTGGAAGAGTCGGCATCTTCTGAAGAGCTTACTTGTATTCCAGGCCGCGAGCTTTGCCGGCCTCTATCTGCTCTTCCGCCTGACGCAAACCGGTCTCCTGACGTCTTTATTCCGAATCAAGGCGGATACGTTCCTCTCTCGCGTGACGGTCGCGATCTTCCTGGGCGGCATGCTGCTCTTCCTGCTGCACCCTATCATGATGGCCTTTACACGACGTATGGAAAAAGAAGCAGATCGTCTTTCCTTCGAACTTATACATGGTGCCGATGACCTAATCAGTGCCCTTGTGAAACTCTCCAAAGATAACCTCTCAAATCCTTATCCACACCCCCTGTACGTAACCTTCCATTACTCCCACCCTCCTGTCCTTGAAAGGATCCGCGCCCTCCGCGAAGCGGAGAGCCACGGGTCATGGGGCACGGGGCAAGGGTCATGGCAATTCAACCGCGAAACCGATTTTGGCTAGAGCAAGGCCCATCCGTTAGCCGCTTGGATCTGACCCGGGAGTCAGTCGGGAAGTTTGATCACCGGCACGTCAACGAATCGAGGCGCTAATTCTTCTGTTGTGGCACTGGCCGACCCTTGACCCTTGACCCATGCCCCGTGACCCTCGCTTGCGCTTTGTATACAGAATACTTATAGTTAAGATATGAGGAAAAAGGTTCGGCTCGTCTCCGGTGGTTCTGCGATCCCTTCGGACGCTCGTGCTCAGAGAGGGTATCACGGCGGGGAACAAGACCTGCTCGACGCTTACTCCATGGCGGTTACGCGCGCAGTGGAGAAAGTGGCGCCTGCCGTGGTCAAAATTGATGTTAAGCAGCGCGTCTCCGGAAGTGCTGCCCGTCGAGGTGCGCCGGATGAACTGCAGGGAAGCGGCTCCGGTTTTATATTCACTCCTGACGGCTTCATCCTAACCAATAGCCACGTTGTGCACCACGCTGCAGAGATAGCAGTAACGCTTTCGGATGGACGCAGCTTTCCCGGCTACATGGTGGGAGATGACCCCGATACAGATCTCGCTGTGATCCGGATTGATGCACCAAATCTTACAGCCGCTGCTTTGGGTGACTCTTCTCCACTTCGCGTAGGGCAGCTGGTGATTGCCCTGGGCAACCCCTACGGGTTCTACTCCACCGTCACAGCCGGCGTCATCAGTGCTCTGGGGCGTTCCCTCAGATCCCAGTCAGGCAGGCTGATCGATGATGTCATCCAGACCGATGCTGCGCTCAATCCCGGAAGTTCCGGAGGTCCGCTCGTCACCTCCCGCGGCGACGTGATCGGCGTGAACACTGCTGTTATCCTTCCCGCCCAAGGCATCTGTTTTGCCATTGCTGTCAACACCGCAAAGTTTGTTGTGGCTGGGCTTATAAAAGAAGGAAGGATCAAAAGAAGTTACATCGGTGTAGCCGGCCAGACGGTGCCGCTCCATCGCCGAATCGTGCGCTTCTATCGCCTCTCCTTTGAAAGCGGGGTACTCGTTGAATCGGTTGAGAACGCAAGCCCTGCTCAGAAGGCTGGAGTGGCCAAGGGAGACATAATCGTCGGTTTCGAGGATAAAGCGATCGGTGCCATTGACGATCTGCACCGCGCGCTTACACAGGAGAAGGTGAACACGAGATTGCCGGTGACGATCCTCCGCGGCACCGAGAAGCTCACCCTCGAGATTATACCTGCTGAGAGGCCGGGCTAGACCCGTTACGAAATACCCGTTACGAGCAAACGCCCGTTACACGTTATTAACAAGCCTGTAACTGGTTCTTGTTTGTAACCTGTAACCGTTTGTGTCTGTAACTTCTAACCTGTAGCTTGTAACCTGTAACAATTCTGTTAAACTGGTATAACATGATCCGCATCGGTACGTGCTCATGGACTGAGAAGACCCTCATTCAAAGCGGCCAATTTTACCCGCCCGAGGCTAAGACGGCCGAGGCTCGGCTGCGATTTTACGCTAACCGCTTCGATACCGTAGAGGTGGACTCCACTTACTACGCCATACCGGATGCGAAGACCGCCTGGCTCTGGGACATGCGTACACAGCCCGGCTTCACATTCCACATCAAGGCTTACGGGGCCCTGACAGGCCACGGGGTTGATCCCAGGAGTCTGCCTAAGGATGTTCAGGGTCTCGTCTCGCACACTAATGACAGCGGATATGTCTATGTCAAGGAGCCCTCCGCCCTGCGCATGCTCGCGCAGCGTCTGATAGAAGCACTGGCGCCTCTAAAGAGATCCGGCAAGCTCGGGTTCCTGGTCTTTCAATTTCCACCATGGTTCACGCGCAAGACTTCTAACTTCGACTACATACTTTCCTGCAGGGAGATGATGGACGGATTGCCCATAGCTGCGGAGTTCAGGCACGGCAGCTGGCTCACCACTGATAAAGCTCCGAGCACGTTCGAGTTTCTGCGCACACATGATATAACGTACGTCACGGCCGATGAACCCCAATATGGCAACCTGTCTACTATTCCTTTTATCTCGCAAACGACAACAGGCGCTGCCTATTTCAGGTTGCACGGCCGGAACAACGAGAACTGGCTGAAGAAAGGCGTTGAGACTTCGTTACGGTATGCTTATTCGTACTCAGACGAGGAGCTTGCGCACTTTGTTCCTCACGTGGAGGACGCGGAAAAGAAGACGAAGGTTACTTACGCGATGTTCAACAACTGCCATCGCAACTATGCGGTTGCAAATGCCATGAGGCTCCGCGAACTGCTGAAGAAAGAGGAATAGATTTCCACGGGCAAGCCGGGTACACGCTCGGGTGTCCCAGTAAAAGCTTATCTTCCTGAATTATGCTGCAACCCCTCGGGTATCAACGCCACGATGGCGCTGAGAATCCAGAGAAGCAGAACCGGTATGCCAATCGCACAATAGATGATCGATTGTCGAACCATAAGAACCGATAGCAGGATTATGGGCAAAAGGCCCAGGACTAATAGTTTCACAGCGCACCCCCTCCCGGAATGACTGATGAACTTCTCTACAACTCTTATCGCCCTGGGATTCCAAATTCTTAACGGGCCTCCAATCAAGAATGAGGATTGCCACTCAGAGAAACACCGTCGCAGTAAACTATATTTTTTATTGGGGTTGACTTCTTGGGCCATTCGCCGCTAATCTTATGGGGCAACGTTATAGATCGTGCCTCGTTCTTCGTTCGAGGAGACAAACAGACTATCTTAAAAGGAGTAGCTAATGAAGCACTCCATAGAATCTCTTAAGAAAAAGGCCATTGCGACGCGAGGGCTTACGAGTAAGGAAGCGCTCAAGCTCTATCAGCTTGGTAGAAAGAACCCGTTTAGTCTGATAGCTGCTGCCTCAGAGATCAGGGAGTTCTACAAGGGAAAAACCATCAGCCTCTGTGCCATCATCAACGCCAAATCGGGCCGGTGCGCGGAAGATTGCGCTTTTTGCGCACAGTCTGCGCATCACCTTACGGATGCGCCTGTATATTCGCTTGTCTCAGCGGACGAGATGATCGAAAACGCGAGAAAGGCAGGGGAAGATGGGGCTCATATGTTCGGCATCGTCACAAGCGGGACGGAAATCGGCAGCGACAAGGAATGGAATGAGATCTTAAGGGCGGTGAAAGAGATCAAAGGGTCGGGCATCAAACCCTGCGCATCACTCGGCATGCTGAATAAGCAACAGGCTCAGGAACTTAAGTCGGCAGGCCTTTACCGATATCATCACAACCTTGAGACGTCGAGAAGTTTCTTTCCTAACATCTGTTCCACCCATGATTACGAGGAGGATATTCGGACGGTACTATCGGCAAAAGAGGCTGGATTGTCCACCTGCTCGGGAGGCATAATCGGACTGGGTGAGCAGATGGAGCAGCGCATTGAACTGGCGCTCACGCTGAAACAACTGGATGTTGACTCGGTTCCCCTGAACATCCTCAATCCCATTCAGGGCACACCGCTTGCGGGCGCAGCACCTTTGCAACCGTTGGAAATCTTGATGACTGTCTCGCTCTTTCGATTCATCCTGGCTGATAAGGACATCAAGCTCTGCGGCGGAAAAGAGAAGAACCTGAGACAGCTTCTGCCGCTAGGCCTGGTGGCTGGCTGCAACTCACTCATGACCGGCAACTATCTCACTACGACAGGGCGAGACACGGAGCTTGACCTTGAAATGATCCGGGATCTCGGCCTCGTCGCCACTTCCGCATGATGGTTCATAATGAGCGGGTCTCTTTTTTCTGATATGGAGTTGCCGGTAAGCAGGTTGTCCCATTGCCGCATCGGGGCGATCGTAACCGTTCAGGCCGAAGGGGTGGAGTACCGGGCCAGAATCATTAGCATAGCCCGTGAAAAGGCCACACTGCGTCTATTTGAGCAGCTGACGCGACCCAGCGAGTCAGGCCTCGCCATCACCCTTATTCAGGTCCTTCCCAAAAAAGAAAAGATGGAGCTGATCATTCAGAAGGCAACGGAGCTGGGTGTCGCTGCCATACTCCCCTGTACATCAGCTAAAAGTATCACCTTATCTGAGCGGGATGCACGCCAGAACAAGACCCATCGTTGGACAACCATAGCGGCTAAAGCCGCGGAACAGTCGAGGCGAAGGCTGGTTCCTCATCTCGGGAATTGCGTTGATCTGGCAGCAGCTCTCAAGAACGTATCTGAGGCTGAACTTAAGTTGATCCTCTACGAGAAAGAGGTCGAGCTTGACCTGCACGGCCTTACTGACAAGAACGTTAAAAGTTTGGCCATAGCGGCCGGCCCGGAGGGAGGCTTCACCGAGGAGGAAGTCATGCTCGCTCGTGGCCATGGTTTCGTCCCGGTGGGGCTCGGCGGCAGAATTCTCAGATGCGAGACCGCCAGCATCGCGGCCATCTCGATTGCCCAGTTTGTGTGGGGAGACTTGTGACGGCGCAGCGTCGCGCCGTCACGTTACGAGTTAGGCCGCCTACGGCGGCGGTTACGGGTTACACGTTCGACGGACTAACTCGAAACTCGGAACCCGTAACTCGTAACAATTCCTTCTATTCTTCGCTTAGTTTCCTTATCCCGCAATAGTAGCAGCAGGTCTGGCTGAAGAAGTTGTTGTCGAATACTCGCGTCTGACCGTCTTTGAAGTTGATCCTCACGTAGCAGAAACCACCTGGCACTTCCGAGCGCCTCTCTTCTACGACAACGCCTGCGCCCCAGCGTTTCTGTTTCTTGTGAAAGACTTCATCGCCGACTTTGAGATAGAGCGAATATTCCCTCCGCATGCCAGAATTTTATAATACCGGCATGCGTTTTTCAAGAGCCGCTAACCGAGTTCTACAGGCTCCAATACCCCTATGCGCATCATCTTTATACAAGCCTTCATTCTGTCCACGTTCCGGTCAATCACCTGCATGCCTTGAGAAGCCTGCCTGATCTTATCGGCCAGCTTATCCGCTTCGTCGATCATCCGAGCCAATTCTTTGAGCTGTCCATCCATGCTCTTCTCCCTATTTTTTTTACGTCACTTTAAAAGGTTAAGGTTGAGGTTAAGGCTGAGGAAATGCAACAACTCCAAGACCATCCGTTTTAGTCTTTTCTCAACCTCAACCTTTGGTTTAGTCCTTACCTTAACCTATCCCTTGCACCGTGTCTTTGAGGAACCCGCGTCTTTTATTCTCCGCTTCATCAGTTCTACGCTTCCCCGCGTCCTCGCAGTATTCTCCCTACTCAACAAGCTCCAGGATATGGTGCACGCGCTGCGGCATCTTGGATCGCGCAACGTTATCAATCAGGTTGATCATGCACCCGGGGCATGCCGTCACCACGATGTCTGCGCCTGTTGCCTTGATACCATCCATCTTCTTATCCGCAATCTTTTTCGTCAGATCGTAATGGTAAACGCTGAAGGATCCGCCCATACCGCAGCACATGTCGGCATTGGGCATCTCGGTGTATTTCAACCCTTTGAGCGATTTCAGGATCTGTCGGGGCTGCTCCTTGATATTCTGGTATCTGACGAGGTGGCACGGGTCGTGCCATGTCGCGGTTTTG
>DATFYE010000150.1:0-16231 GCA_035315185.1 Syntrophorhabdales bacterium
CATGGCTCCAAGAGGCAGGGGACAGACTGAAATAAGGGTTCGGCGACCCAGGAAGCATTATAAGTCCCCCTGCCTTCCTTGGGGCTAATCTTACTGCCTCTCAAAACATACTTATACAGGAATTAATGGTAGGAGGAAGCAATTGCTGAAAACGATCTATTCGATTTTTTGAAAATCGCTTGAGTCTTCGTCAAAAGAACGCATTGCACCCACAAAGTCACACTTGGATGCATCAATGAGAATCAATGATTTCTATTTGAACTGTAGTTTCTGATCATGACAGATCATCTTTTTTATTGACTGTTAAGGCCGCGTTTCATTATAATACCATATCAGATATTTTTCAGCCGATTCTTACTCAACATGGTTCGAGGCTGGAATGAAGATAAGGGTGGAGAGAGAAAAAATCGTCAAGGCCGTTCAAAAGCTTGAAGGAATTGAAATTGTCCTTGAAAATACTGGGGATGCAAAAGAAGCGATCGATTTGATCTTAAGCAAACCCCCTCTTTTTCGCGCCGAGCTTTTCAAAAAAATGAAAGATATCGTTGTGACGGCTACTCAGGAGTACAAGACCTCAGCCGTTGACTACAATATGATTTTCGCCCTGGAATTCTGTTTCGAGGACAGTGTTGTTACAGAACAGAAGGTTGCTTTTATTCGGGAACTTCAAGATTTTTTCAGAAAGCTTTAATGCTTCTGACAGGCAAAGCTGTTTTGCGGATCTCCGCAGCGTGATTTTTATCAAGGCTTTCTTTTAGGTTCCTTATCAAGTTTATTTTTTGATTTTTGTTTCTGTTTTTCAGCGTTCTGTTTCTGACTCTTTTCCTTATCTTTCTTGCCGCCCTTGTCGCCCATTACACCTCTCCTTTTCCTATTGCCATGATATATTCTAATAGTGCGGTTTATGCTGCATACACGGTAGGCCCATCATTATCAGTAATGATCTCGCATATTTTTCAAAGTCTGTCAATTATCGTTTTCAGGAAGGACATCGTAAAAAATAGCGGTACTGGGAAAGCAATCCAAGACTGGTGCCGCATCTCAGCTCTTTCGGCTGGTCTTGGCAGTAAAGATTGAGATGAGTTGCTTCACCTTTCTGCTTTTACACTTTGGGCACGAAGCTTTAGTCTTACCATGCTCGGAAATGCTCTGAATGAGCATAAATTTCTTTTTACAGGCTTGGCATTCATATTCGTATGTGGGCATATCTCTCTCCTCTCCTGGTAATGCGTTTTCAGAAATCAATACCACGAAGGCCCCTTCTTCATTAGATAAATGATTTAAAACATATTGTCAAGTGGTTGGAGTTGCTTATGACAGTTCTTCCCGACAAAATTGGTTGCGGTTTGTACGGATCAGATCGTAGTTATCGAGTAAATGACATTATTGATAACCGTTAGAAATAGAGCGTATTAGCCGAGATTGGTGAGTCGCTACTTCCAGGAAGGATTCTTCAACCTGCCAAGCACTGAAAACACCTACAACTGAGCGACTTTGGTATCTTCTGGGAGCAACAGCGCTTAGCCGCCTTTTCTGCGGTAGAGAGAGGGCAGAAGATATACTATATCGCAAAGAGCACGAGAATAACACGTTTCATGCGAAGAGGCTTCTGGCCCTGCGCACCTTGGCGGCAATATCGAGGCCGTTCACGCACCGGGCAACACACTCCGTGCAGGTTGTACAGGCGGCCGTACTCGCCGCTTCCTCGAAGGTGGCCTTCCCGAGGCTGTACTCTCCGTAACCTTCGGCGTACATGAGTGCGCGATTGACCACGCTGATCCCTACCCCTTCGGGGCACGTCGGCTCGCACCGCGCACAGAGCCTGCAGTAGGTTCGGTCTATCGCCTCCGCGTAGCGTTCCACGAGGCGCGCGTCCGCCCTGGTCAATTTCATTCCCATGACAGGCAGCATCTGCTGCACCTGCTCCAGGGTCTTCATCCCCGCAATAGCACAGGTGACGTTGGCATCCTGGAGGACCCACTTCAATGCGGCCGCGGCCTCTTCCGGGCTCGATGGCCCGCTCCTCCGGGAAGCGCCCGCCTGGATCTTCATCGCGATCACCCCGATCCCTGCCGCCTTGGCCTTCGCGATAGCCTGCTTTATCTCGGGCTCCGACTTCATGTTGTACCCGACGAGCACCGTGTCGAAGAACTTGTCCGGGTCGTCCACGACGGTATTGACCACTTCCGCCTGGTTCGTGTGGGTCGTCACCCCGAAGAACCTTACTTTGCCCTGCTGCCTGAGCTTGAGGTACGCCTCCCGTACCTCCGGGATGAAGGCCCGGTCGGGCCTGTCCAGGTCGTGGAGCTGAATGACATCCACATGGTCCGTGCCAAGCTCCTTGAGGCTTGTCTCCACGTCCCCGATGATTTCGTTCCCGGTATTCGAGGTGGGCCTGGTTTTCGTCGCTAGGTAGACCCTGTCCCTGATCCCCTTGATCGCCCTGCCGACAATCCCTTCACTTTTCCCCTGCAGGTAGCGGCGGGCCGTATCGACGTAGTTGATGCCCATATCAAGGCTGGCGCGTATCACCTCATATTCGGGCGTCAGCATGGCACCGAAGCTCAGGGTCGTGACCTTGAGGCCCGTTCTTCCCAAGGTCCGGTAGACGAGGGTGGGGTGATCCTCGGCACGGCTCAAGCCCCCCATACCGTCGAGGGCGAGGGAAGCGGCACCTGCCACCCCTACCTTTAAGAAATCCCTCCTGTTCATGGTTTTGGCGTCATCCTCGTTCTTCATCACCAGCCTCCTCATGGCGCGACGTCAGATGCGCCATATAGAGGAACTATACGCCTCTCCTCCGTTTAGATCAAGTGTCGCGAGGGGTGAAATCGGCGATGCCCTGGTATCTTTCTATCTGATGGAACGCCTCTTTGACCGGATTGCGGCCCTTACCGCGCGACGTGATGATATTGCCCTTTACTGGGGCTGCACCATTGCCGTTTGAAAGATACTACTAGTCTCACAAAAGGTGTATGCGCGATTTCAGGAAGCAACATTCCACCCTGAAGAACTTTTTATCAGACTGCGGGCAACTTCCCCCAAGCAGAGAAACCCCAAAGACCGCGTGTTTCTCTCCGTAATCAACGGGGGCAGACGGTTACTTGCCGTGAAGAATATCCATCCAGCGTATCGCTTCCCCTTCGCTGACTTTGCCCAGATAGACCTGTGTGGTTTTCAGATCCTGATGACGCAAGAGCACCTTGGACACGATTTCTAGTGGTACTCCGTTACGGCTGGCATAGGTTGCGGAGTATCTTCGAAGATCATGGGGAGATAGGACGATGTTCAGTTGTGCTCCCAGCTTCTTTATGAATGACCTCGCGGCGGAGTAACTGATAGGGAATACCTGCGCATCAGGGTCGAGGTTTTCGCGCTTGATGTACTCACCGAGACGCCTCGCCACCTGTTCGGGCATGAATGCTACTTCCGCGTCCTTCCCCGACTTCGGTTCTTTGATCGTCAGCCTTCTCTCCGACACATCCGAAGCCCTGATCGTGAGCAGCTCTCCGATCCTCAGGCCACAGCGGGCCTGGAGCTCCAGCATCAACCTGTTTCTGTGGTCCTTCGTGTTGTAGATCATCTCATCGACGACTTCTTTCTCCAGGATTGTCCGCGGTGTTTGCCTCGGCATCTTAAACGTCTTTGACAGCAGGGGGGCGCTGCAGGGATTCTTCATATCGAGGGAACACTTCTCGATAATGAAATTGAAGAACGCCTTCAACTGGGCGTAGCGCAACCTCCGGGTGGATTTCGCCGCGTTCTCGGTGATGTGCTCTAAAAACTGGTACAGCTCGTCTGACTTCATGGAATCGAGCGACCGGTCTCTATAGAGATGCTCAAAGCTCTGCAACATATGCCTGTAACTCTCGATGGTTCTTTTCCTGTGGTTCGACTGTTGATAGTATCGGAACAGGGTTAGTGCGTCTTTCACGTTCATATTTGCCTCCTCATGGAAGATTTGTTCGGTCTTTGGGGGATACTAGCAGTATAGGAAGGAGATGGCGGACTAGCGAGTGCTTTTCAAGCGCGGGAGCCCACTCTTGTAAAGTTGCACCTACAACTCCAGTATCCAGGGATGACCATGAGATTGCACATTACGGGATGAAAGATGGGGAAGCATTATTTCGATAGTTGCAGAATTCTATACGCGCCTCTTCCAACAAGCACGAAAACGATTGTCCGAATGGTCAGGTCGGGTAGCTTCGACGCTGTTAGATATACAATTACGCCTGCAACGATAACACCGAGGTTAACAATGACGTCAGTAGACGTGAAAATCACGCTGGCCTGCATATGGGCTTCTCGACTCTTGGACTTCTGAAGCAGATACAAGCAAATCGCATTACCCGCAAGAGCGAGAAGAGAGATGACAATCATCAGGTGAAAGTCAGGAGTCTCTCCATGCCCCACAAAACGCCTGATAACCTCTGCGAATCCCAGAACGGCCAATGCCAGTTGGAAATAACCTGCTGCTCCGGCAATGTTCTTCTTCCGTGAGACCGTTCCCCCGACAGCAAACAGCGAAAGGGCGTAAACGATGCTGTCTGCCAGCATATCGAGACTGTCAGCAACAAGCCCCATCGAACCAGCGATGAAACCGGTGAGCAACTCAAGGGCAAAGAAGAAGAAGTTGATGGCGAGAACTTGCCACAGAACTCGTCGTTCCTGACGGTGACTATCCTTTATGCTCACCATGTCCGTCGGTTCGGAGGAAACGAGCTTGGTATCAAGGTGGAGACTGTCGAGGGCTGCGAGGAGACTGTCGTAGCTATCCGTATGGTATACCTCCAGCGTGCGTGCTGGCAGATCAAACTGCAGGGATCGGATATTAGTCAGCCCCTCCAATTTCATCCGTATCATTCGCTCTTCGGCAGGACAGTCCATGTTTGCTATGCTAAAGGTCGTCTTTAGCACAATGTTCCCTCCACGCTCACTCTTGTCTTCATCAGCCTCCCTGTCAGTATAGCTGGCGACAGTCCAGGCGTCTATACTGACCTGAGCTTAGAACCGGTGACCCAGAATCATCTTCACCACAAACGCATCCGACGCCCCTGTCAGGCCGACTCCTGCTCCGAAGTTGAACTCCCACGCGGGGCCGAGGTTCAAGTCAACAACGGAGAATAGCTGCTGCTGTTTTTGGAACGTATAGAACCCGCCGAGAGGGCCGAGGGATGCGTAGTATTCGAAGCCGGCAGCAACCTTCCGCGTGATGTCGTAGCTGACTTTTACGCTGGGGCTGAACTCCCAGCCGCGACTCGTATCTTCCCCTTTGAGGGCGCGGCCGACGGCTGGATTGGCCGCCAGGTACCAGGGTCCCCACCGCTTATCGATGATGGGGACGATTTGGAGGGTCCAGGTATCCGTCGAGTAGGAGCGCCGCTGATAGGTTACGGCGGTTCCAAGACCGAGGCCGACAGGCCAGTCCCATTGCTCGGGTACCCGGATACGGGGCATGATGCGGTTTCCGACGTATTGCGCGTCCATCCCCGGCTGGACGCTTGCGGCGGTGTAAAAGACGGTCTCGAACCAGGAAGTCAAACCGTGGGCAACTTCGAGGCTTTCATTGAGGACGTGCTGCGTAGGCAATACGCCATCGGTCTTTTGCGTCGTGCCGCTGATAGCCATGTTGCTGTGGAGTTCGACCATCGTCCTACCGGCGTCTACCGTCTCCGACGGAAAGACATGGATCTCGAAATTACTGTCGGAGGCGCGGGCGGTAAGGGAAAACAGACATGCCCCCGCCAGGAGGGCCCAAATCAAGAGATCTTTAAGAACTATATCTTTCCGTGAGGGAAAGACGCCATGTGCAAAAAGAGATACCATGCAGAGCCCTCAAGTTAAACGGTACGGCAACGAGGAGAATCAGAAAGATGGAATTGCTACACGTAAGCCCTATTTACCGGAAAGCGACGATGAGCTTACTTTGGGGGTCGATAGAGCGGATGGAGGGGCGGCGAGGGGACACAAGCTACCGTCTCGGGCCCTAAGAGTGCTGCTATAAAAGAAGGCGTTTCATGGTACGAAGAGGGTATTCCCGAAGCACTTGCACAGATGCTGCAAAAGCTCCGCCCCGCCGTTCGATGCTGACCATCCCCGCCGTCGGGATGGCTTGACCGGGACGGGCCGAAATGCATTAATTGGCTGCATTCTGGAAGACTACTGTTTTCCGCTGTCAATTGAGCGGGGCACAGGCAATCGATGCAGATGGCGGCATGGAGCAGCGGTATGGCGATGTAGGAGAAAGCGACAATATACAATGCTACTCGCAGGAGAATCTTTTGCTTCATCCCCATGATTAACGCATACCACGTACTCCGTCAGAAAATCAATCGTTTTTGAAGAGTTTTTGATTTAATAGCGACGTTCATGGCATCCTCCTTAAGAGACCGGATTCAGACTTTCACATATGACTCGACGAGCCCAGAACGCGACCTTGACTCAGGCCCCCTCTGTCTCTTTGACCATGCGCTAATGCCGCTTGTAATCTTCAATTTTCGGAGGATTATTCGGATTGCGGCTTTCAGTAGTCCACACCTTGCTTCCACTAATGCTCAACAAGATTTATTCACTAAGACGAAGATTGCGGATTGAGATCAGCATTTCGAAAAGGAAGAACTGTGAGCATTAAATCTTGAGCCAGCCTTTCCTTAACGAGTTGTCCAGGACGACACCCACAAGGAAGGCAACACCCATGTTCCACATGGCAAAGGCAGCCACGATGAGCATCACGTAGAACTCGGATTTCTTGAGGCCGATGTCCCTCACCACAATCGCCAGTTCCGAACCCGCGAAAAACAGGATCACGCCGAGGACCGCGTTGGGGAAAATCTTGAAAAAGATGGCCACTGAATCACTGAAAAACAGTGCGATCAGAACGAGAAGGCTCCCGAGGATGACCAGCGCCCCGCCTGTCTTCGCCCCGAAGCGAACGTGCCCCGCCATCCCGCCTGCGCCGTGACACATGGGAACGCCGCCAAAGATCGGCGCCACCAGGTTCATTATGCCCTGGGAAATGGCAATCTTCCTTTCCGTGACCTTTCTGTCCGGAAAGAGTTCGTTGTTCTCGGCGACGATGGCGATTACGGCGTTTCCCAAAGTCAATGGGATTTGGGGAAGCGTGAACAGCAGGGTGCCCACGACGAGATTGTTCCAGGTCATCGTGGAGAGACTGAAGACCGGCAGCTTGAAGCCGATATGGATCTTGGTCAGTTCCGACACCAGGTGCGGCTCCATGATAACCGCGGAGACGATGCCAATGACAAGCAGGACGAACATGGCCGGAATCTTGGGGTTCGTCAAAAGAAGGTACGTGACAACGAGGGCTATGCCCGCAAGCACCGGTGCCGTCCTCATGCGGCTGATTCCATCCACCATGAAAGAGAGTCCCAGGCCCAGCATAATGCCGCGCACAACCGGCTTAGTCGCAAGCTTGGAGATCGGCCGGATGGCCCCGGTAACACCGGCCAGAAGCCAGAAGAGCCCTGTGGTGAGGCCTGATGCGAAAAGAGCCGACGGGCTTATGCCGCCGGCAATCGCTGCCGCTCCGATCGCCTTCATTGGTTGGATCGGAAGAGGGGTTCGATAATAGAAGCCGGATGCCATCAAGGCAAGGCCGAACATGAGAAGAAGCCCGAGAGGTTCCACCTTCACGATGGTGATGTAGGCCACCACGAAAGGAATGAGGGTACCGACGTCGCCGAATGCGCCTGCCCACTCCATTCGGTTGTAGAGGTTCTTTGCCTTTAATTCGACCGTACCCTCAACGACCTTGGCACTCTCATCCATCAGGGAAAATACCCATTTTCACTATGTCACAGGTGCGGCTGGCCACATAGGTTATTGAGCAATGAACCTCTCTGTAGCAAGCTACAGAGAATACCCAGCGGGTCCATCTTGTTAAGCGTGATGTAGCCGACCACAAAGGGGATCAGCCTACCCAGATCCCCGAAAGCGCCTGCGAACTCCATCCTGTTGTACTCGTTACCCCAGATTCGCATCGGCTATGACTCTACCTCATGGTAGAGCAGACCGTTGTTATTTCTGGATCGAGGCCGACTCTCAAACAGTTCTTCTCGTTCAGATGCCATTTAGCCAAATTCTATGCGCGTAAGATCGATGTGTCAAACATTTTTCAGCTTGCACTGTGTGACGTTTCCTCGGTAGTAATAGCTTCATTGTTCCTGATTCCGTAGTGAGTCGAAAACCCCGGTTCTTGATCGGCTTTAGATCCCGGGTGTCGGCACGTCTTCCCATGCTGTCGCCTTTTGTACCCTGGCTATATTCACAACTTCGCCTGTTCTTGCATTGATATCCACAAAGCTGACCGGCACCCGGGTCGTGTTCAACGAAAAGACTCCGGCGCCCGAGAGGTGCTTTCCGTTGTCATGCCGGATCTCTACGAGAACGACTCTCCTATAGCTGCAACGGTTGAAGTCACCATTAGGCTCTTTTGCCGCTATAGGGCAGTGATGCCTTCTCGCGACAGCCGGATCGACGTGAAGCATCTGTGCCATATGGAGTGACGGTGAGCTTCTGAGATGCTGAAAGGGATGCAGCACCCATTCGTTTATCATGGAAAATGTGTGATGTTGCTTGTACAGGTGAAATTCACTGCCTGTATCGGCGATCATGCCCTGCATGATGTAATCCACGGGCATCATGTACCCCAGGTAATCTTTGCCGGGCAGAAGACCAGCCTTCGCCGCCATACCGTCTTTCGTGATGCCCATAAGGACATTCGCGCTCAAGGGGTTGTCCTCGGGGAGCATCGATACAAGGGTCACGTTGGCTGTGGATGCAAAGGGGAGGGACTCAAGCGTGACTTCGCGCAGAAGCACACCGGATCCTATCACGACCGTAATCACCACGAAAGGGACGAGCGCATAGCGCCATGAGGTGCCGGGGATGAGTCGTTGCACAAACGAAAAGGCTTGCTCAAGGGATTTCGGGACAAACATACCCGTCGAGCTCAGGTATTCTTCGTATCCCTTGCCATACTGATGGAGCATCCTCTTCTCTTCATCCTTTGCAAGGAAATAGTACACAATGAACATCACGGAGAGGCTTGCCAGCACGATGAAACGCGGCCAGAGAATGCTCATGCCGATTCCCCAGACCCCGAGCGCCAGGTACTGGGGATGGCGGATGTAGCAATACAAGCCCTTCGATGCCACACCCCATTTGAATAACTTCCCCAGATACACCTGCAGGGCGCAGATCACGAAGGCAAGCGAGCCGACCACAAAGCATACGGAACCGAACACACGGATCGTGCTAAGGAAAAGGGTCGGCGGTAGAATCATGTGGGGCAGAAAGAAGGTCGTGAGCCAGCGGGTAACCATGTATCGGTCGAGCCAGTGAAACACCGGATTGAACACAGAGTAAAAGAAAAAGGCAAAGGGGCTTATCATGATCATGATCTCAAACGCCATGACGAAAAAGACCACGATGCTGACACGCGCGGTGATCTTCGCCAGTGTCTCCTCAATTCTTTTCCTTACCATACGGGTTACCTCCTTGACTGATGGTGATTCTGCTCTTACTTTTTCGTTGCCTGATCGAGGACGGCCCTGAGGTCGCCTGTCGTCCAGTATTACAGTTGATACCCGGTAATGAGCAACACCGAATCGCCGGAGAGCACGGGCCTTGACTCCTTACTACATCTCCGTGTGCACCTATGTTGCATGAACGGCCTTTTCCATAGTGTCTCTGCTCACTTTGCACCTCTTCTTGGAGAAATCCATACATGGTACAAGGACAGGGCTAATCACCGGGGTCCGCGCCTCTCCTTGTCTTGAGTCACGGGATTACTCTGCGTCCGGCCCCATGTCATGGCCCATCATGTCACATCCTCCCCTCATGCCACGGCCCATCGGACCAAAACCGCCACGGCCCATCATGCCATGACCCATCATGCGGAAGCCCATGCCGCCCGGGCCCATCCCCATCCGGTCAAGCTTCTGGAGCTGCTCGGGGGTAAGCATCTTCCTCCCTTCAAGCATCATCTGCGCCATGGTGTCCATCAGTTTCTGGTGCAGCGCACTCAGCTCCTTCTGCTTCGCAAGAAGCGTGGCGTCAGCTGTCTTCGGGTCCGTAAAGAGCTTTTGCATCTCCAGGTGTTTCTGGGCCATCTGATACCTCAGGTCCCGAGTCTCGTTGTAAAACCGGTCCCTCAGCGTCCTCATCTTGTCAAGCTGCTCCTTCGAGAGGCCTAGATAGTCTTTGCCGCCAAATCCTCCGTGGAACCAGGGGCCGTGCCCGTGCTGAAAACCTTCAGATCCGGATGGCCCGCCCATCATACTACCGTGACCACGAGAGCCTTCGGAACCTCCCGCCTGAGAGCCGGGCGCCTGAGCGAAGACGACCGTTGCAAGAACGACCAAAACCATTGCTACCATACCCACATACCACTTTTTCATACTACCTCCTCATATAATAGATTTTGCTCCACGCTGAAAACATCATGAAGCCTGGTGTGATCGACCTCCGGACACCTTATCTCACTCATGGTTCTCCTGCCCCCTTGGGGCATCTCTTGCCTGAAATATCGTTGCTTAAGTGCAGAGGTCAGGGACACATGGCCTCTTTTCGCTGTCCCATCGCTCCCTCGATCATGTTGAGAAACTTTTGCTGCTGGTCCTTGTTGAGCATGCCTTTGCATTCGAGCATATGGGCAACGACCATCTTCTGCATCTCCTCCTGCGTTTTGTTGATCCCGGCTATAGTCGCCTCGATTGCCTTCTGGTCCGGATTGTCCGCCCGCATGAGGCCAAAGAGCGCGGTTCTCAGCCGGTCAACCTCCTGCTTCTTCTTTGCTATGGCTGCGTGAAAGGGCAACGCCTTCTCTTGGAACGCCTTAAGCTGGTCGGGTTTCAAGGCCAGCTCCTGGAAAAGATGGGTACCGCCGCCGAGGGGACCATGGGCCGGAACGCCGTACCCGAACGGAGCGGGGCGATACCGCGTCTGTTTGTAATGGGTGTACCCCGCAGCACCGAGGAAAGAGACATTGAGGACCAGAGAGATGATAAGGATGTATTTCAGCTTGTTATCTCTCATCGCCTGCCCCCATCAGTCTGACATAAGCGCCTCCCACGGAGTCAGGAGGCGTGGCTTGGAAGAGATCGAGCGAAAAGGATTCTTGCACGGTTGCCTGGACCGCCTGTGTTTTGGACGTTCTATCCGCCACCAGCAGGTTGCCGGAGAACACCCCGATGATCATAATGATCAGTGCGAAGGCCACCTCTACGGCCCGCAGAAAGAAGGGGCGGAGCGTGAAGAGCTGCCACAACCATGAAGGCTCTTTTGCCTCCAGGTTTGCCATGACCCTTGTGGTGAAACCGTAGGGCGCCGGGAATCTCTCGGCGGAGGCAAAAAGTTCATGGACAGCCCGGACCTCCTCAAGTTCGTGCCTGCAGCCTGAGCAGTCCTGGATATGGAGCTCAAACAGCCTTTTTTCCTCCGGGCCGAGATCATCATCAACATACCGGGAGATCATTTTTGTTATCTGTGAACATTTCATTTCTTCTCCCCCCATACTCTTAAACGATTGAGATTCGATTTTGTTCCAAAAATCTTTCATGAGCCTACACTTTTTTTTGCAAGAGCCGCCGCAGCTCCTCCCGTGCCCTCGATATCCTCGATTTCACGGTTCCTATAGAGGTGTCGAGCACCTTTGCAATCTCTTCGTAAGAGAGGTCTTCGATCTCCTTCAGCACAACGGCGGCCCTCAGTTGCTCCGGGAGCTTTTGAAGGGCCAGCTGTATGGTTTGGCCGATCTCCTTTGATTGATAGTGCTGCTCGGGAGAAGGTTCCGTTGATGCCAGATCATCGATGACTGACTCGTCTTCCGTCTGCTCAGGGCGCGCTTTTCTTCTGTAGTCGAGGCAGGTGTTGACGGCTATGCGGTAGAGCCACGTGTAGAGGGATGCGTCGGGCCTGAACGCCTTCAGGCTCCCATAAGCCTTCAGGAAGACGTCCTGCGCTGCGTCCTGGGCTTCCTGCGCATCCTGAACCATATAGCGGCATAGGTTGTAGATCCTGTCCTGATGCTTACGAACCAGCTCCTCAAATGCCGAAACGTCTCCGTCTTTAAAGCGATTGATCAAGTCTGGATCGTCAGGGAATGCCATCACGCTCCTAAGTTAACGCACAAAAAGCAATGTGTTGCAAAAGGCTCCATGCCTTCTCTTGCGTCGATCATCTCCACTTGGCTCTCTATGCATAATTAAACGATTGAAACGCGATTTTGTTCCAAAAAAGTTTTTTTGCGCAGCTCTTATGCAAAAGGGCAAGCGTGCATTGCACATTTCCGTTCATAATGCGCAACTTTGTAAGCAAGTCGGATTTTCACTAGTTCAGGAAGTTGTGTGCAGGATCCACATCTCAATATTTTTTCGAAATTCTCATACGAGAAGAAGTTGCGTATAGCACCGCGAAGCGGTGGGATGAGCTATCGACCAAACGTGAGAATTTACCGCTGGAAGCCTAAAGCGAGAATGAGCGCGTACAAGCTCATTCCTGAATCATAGCCAGTGAAATGGGAAGATATTTCTTGACGGCCTCTTTGAACTCGGCCGCCCGTAAAGCACTGGAAAAGTCAAAAAGATAATGGCCATGCGTGATGAGGAACTCCTTGGTTGCACCCCTCACCGGGTGGAATCCCGCGATCTCCCGCGCTAATGCCTTTACCATCGCACCCACTTTCCGATCCCTTCCGATGATGAACACCTTTACCTGAGCCATAGGATACGGTCACCTCAGACTATTCTTACGCTGTATCAGAAAGCGTTGGAAAGTTCGGAAGCCTTCTTCTCTTTTTTATCGGCAGGCTCACGCAACCAATAAGCTGAGGAAAGGACAGCGCAGGGGGAGGTTTCGAAGGGCCATAACGAAAAAAATTCCAGCGTCCACAGTCTCGTCCTATCAGCTCTTCTTGAGTGTGACGAGAAAGAGTTTCTTTGGCAGATCACTCTCTTCAAACTCCTCCACACTCACGACCTCATACCCTTTTGCCAGATGCTCTACCTTCTCCCTGCTGAAGAAGTGGACAATAAATCCGCCTCCAATCTCCCACATATCGTCCCCCCTATCTATTCCCGTCCTATAGTGAGGGTCTGACGTATGACGAACCGTGTACATGTTGAGGCCACCGAGTTTAAGGACACGACGGACTTCCTGCGATAGAAATTCGAGCTCAGTGGTGGTGAGGGCCATGCAGTAGAGCATGTGCGAGTAGCACCCGTCGAAGAAATTGTCATCAAAGGGAAGGCGCTGGCGCACATCGTGATAAACGGTCGTTAGAGAAGAGAGTCCAATTGCTTCAGCCTTTTTCTGTATGGCGTCCAAGCCTTCATCGCTGTAATCGAGTGCATAGGCCTGAAAGCCGTGCCGGAGAAGAAACAGGGTGTCCCGCCCCTGGCCGCTTCCAAGCTCCAGAATCCTTTTCACACCATCCGTCCCAAACAACCCGGCAGCCCTGCGTGCAGGATAACTCGGCTCTTTCCCGAACATATCAGCATTCTCGGTGTAGGTCTTATCCCAATGGCGCTGCTGGCCGTTCAACACTTCTTTCTCTATGTCCTGGTTATTCACCAGATCCCCCAGTATTTTAGCAGGTAGGGACGCCTCACGATGCCCGTTTTGTCTCTCGCAGTCGCGTTCCTCGATTGTTTTATGAATGTCCTTTATTCTGCTCGTCTCTGCATCAAGCGCCATCCTGCACATAGGCGAACCCCAGGGTCATGGATAATTCTGCCTTTTCGAGCTCTTTCCCTACGTAGGCCGCGTGGGAAAGCGTGGATACCCACTTGTTCTTGATTATCGTGTGGTAGAGGTCTCTGGCTGCTTTCCCCTGGATGACCCTCAACAGTTTGTTGTCGTAGGAATAGTGCTCAGCGATGATCACGCCTTTCTCTTTCTCCGGCAGTATGACGAAATAGCCCGCTTTATCCATGGGGATGTGCTCGGGAGGTTCCGCCTCGACTGTCTCAACCGAGGGGAGCACCGTGAGTTTTGTCTTCGACGCGAATCTTGTATCATGGCAGGAAAGGCTTGCACTGGATGCAAGGCCGGCCGCCCTTTCCGTGATGCGCCTCACGTCCTCTTCGCCGACCATGTCAACGATCTGAACCTGCTGCCGGAACGCCTCTATTTCCTGAAGCATGCTGTTCTTGAGGATGGGGCGTTTGCCGGGGCTGTGGATGACCTTCATCCGGTCATCGACACCATGCTTGAGAAGCGCGAGCAGGGTCGCGCCGCTCCGGTGACCCTGGGGGTCTTTGCCACATAAGAGCAGGAAACGAATGGAAGGGTTGGAGATGGTGTTCCTGATGACCTTCTCGATCCCGATGTTCTCCGTCTCGGTCTTTCCTACGATGCAGAGTCCGGGGGGAACTGCGTCAGCGAGCTTTTGTGCGAGCTCCGTGCTTGCAAGGGTAGAGACAGCCACGTGACAGTGCGTGTTGCGGCTGAGCACGAAATACTCTCCTGGAACAGGCGGCCAAGTGGTTTCAGGTTCTGGAGTGCAGATTGATCCCGTTCCGACTTCCCCGAAGGCTTCTTCAAACGCATTGATTGCTACCGCCCCGTAGCAGTGTTCGCAACCCATTCAGGAGTAAGCCGTCTCTTCTGTCTTGGTGAGAAGGGACTCCACCTTGCCAAGCAGCCGGGAACTCGCCTCGTCCTTAAGCGCTGACAGCGATGAGCGCATATTCTCAAGAGCATCGCGCATGCAGCCGCAGTGCCTGCATTTCTTGAGTGCCATGCCCTCCTCGATCTCCGATTCCACAACCTGAATCGAATCCTTGTCGGGCATGCGGCTCCTCCTTTGTTACCTAAACGACGGAGAATATTGTACCACGGACGCGCTCAGGATGGTTACGCCGTAGAGCACCACCCACCGACCAGGCTTCGGCCCTTGTTTTAGGGATTGTGACGGATTCTCGCTTTTTTCGAGGAGATATTCATTTCCGGTTGTAACAGCGCATCGCCCGAGAAATAGCGGCGTGCACACTTTCAGGAAGACATCCGCACTTTATAAACGCTGCAAATCTCAGCATTCATAGCTGTGTGCTGGAGCGAGAAAAGGTAGATGAGCGAGGAAGGATCAGCTGAGCGTGTCGGCTATCGAGTACCCACAAAAGACAGGCCAAAGGAAACAACACGATCCGGGTCTGCGAAGGGCAATAGGCCCCGGCCTCCTCAAACGTGACGGTGGCGATCAGCCAGTACGGCGATCAACCACCCTATCGAAGCACAGACAATGACAACGCCGATGACCTCCCACACAGTCGGTACCTCCTGCCTATGTCTCGGGCACAGGCTGCCGATAGGCATACCGCAGTCTACCTGCTATGATGGCGTTAAGGTTCTTCAATAATATTTCCTTACCTCCTGACCGTGAACCTCGAATCAAGTTTGCTCATTTTTTCGACGATCCCGCCGTATTCGAGCTCCGAATAGGGCAGCATAGCCGCTCCTGAGAAACCTTGCTGCCGTATCTCGGTCACCTTCCCCGAGATTCTATTCCGCACCCAATCCCAGTAGGGATGGTCAAACGCGTCAGCAGGCTCCGTCAGCTTTCCGTGGTGTACGCAGAAACCAAAGGAGCAGACGACCGGTGGCCCATCGAAGTACGATACCGACGAATTCATTTTGACCGGCATAAGCGGCCCTACGTGGCTTCCCCTCATGAACCCGGCAACGTAGTGGCCCAGGTTAAAGGGCGCAAGCACCTCGCCTGTGGCCGGGAATGGCCCCTGAGTGCGTACGAGCATAACCGGGTCATCTTTGCCCGTGTACTTACCCGCAATATTATGGAGCCTCGTTGGGCTTACGACCGCCGCTATCTCTCCCGTCTCCCTGGACCAGACAGACTCTACAACGAAGCGCTCATTATCACGAAGGAGTGCTGCGATATCGTAAAGCTCTTCAGGCGCGTTGAGTTCGATCAGCCGATCACCCTCAGTATGGCTTACATCCATGATGACAAACTTGAAGCCTTTTGCCATACTCGGAGCGAGGATCAAGCCGGAATTGTACATGGGATCTGCAAAGGCAAGGTACAAAGGCAGATTATACGCACCGGGATCGGTTTTGTCGGCTGCGAAGAAGAGAAACGGCTCATTGGGCCTTTCTTCGAATTCCATCTCGGCGACCGCCGGCCCCATGCCCTTAACATTGCCCGAGAATGAATCTTTTAAGAGATCCTGCCCTGCGCCGTACAAGCCCT
>DATFYE010000151.1:0-64919 GCA_035315185.1 Syntrophorhabdales bacterium
AGCTGGTGATTTTCCTCACGCCAAGAGTCGTTTACGCAAAGGATCCGCTATGAGCGTGATCCTGGATGCTCTGAAAAAAGCACAGGACGAGAGAAAAAGGCCGGTATATCGCAACGGTGGCGGTGACGAAGGCCTTCCAAAGAAGACGCGATGGGTCTTTTACGTGATCGTGGGCACTCTTGCCTGCGCGATACTTTTTGTGCTTTTCCTGCCGAACCTCTATAGAATGCAGGCCCCGAGCCCTCCTCAGGTGGCTCAGCAAAAGGAAGCCCCCGTGCCGCCGGTTGTCCCACCCAAGGTGGTTCCCGAGGCTCCGCCCCCAAGGCCTCCTGAAGCGCCGGCTAAAGAAGATTTCCCGAAGTTCGCCGCGGCAACCCCGCAGGATGCCCGAAGAGCTGACGTGACAGAGCGATCTCAACCGGAGAAAGAGGTGAGGGGGAAGGCACCGGATCAACGGATGCGCCTGGCCAAAAAAGAGCCCGGAAAAGAAGTCAAGAAAGAGTCGGACGCCGAGCCTCAAAAGCCCGCGCCGATACCGGGAAAGGCGCCAGAGACAGCGGCGCCGGGTGCACCGAGCCCCGAACCAGCCGTTGTTGTGCAGAGGATGACCAACGACCGTGTTCTCACCAATTATAACAACGCAATTCTCGCCGCTGAGCAGGGCAGTGACGAACAAGCGAAAAAGCTCTACCTGGCGGTGCTGGCAGATGAGCCGAACAATATCGAGGCCCTCAACAACCTCGGCGTCCTGGCCATGAGCGAAGGCAATACAAAGGAAGCCGCCTCCTATTTCAGGAGAATCCTGGACTACCGGAAGGACTATGCGAAGGCGTACAACAACCTGGGCCTTGTAGCGGTTCGGGACGGCGATAAGAAACTTGCAGAAGAATACTTCAGGAAAGCTATCGAAGTAGCCCCGCAGGGAGTCGAGCCGTATCTGAACCTTGCAGCGTTACTGCGTTCAGAAAAGAAACTCGAAGAAGCAAACAGTGTTATTGATGCTCCGCTGAGAAGAGGACTTCGAGGAGATCAACTCTTTCTCTCGGCAGCGCTCATCAAAGACGAGCTCGGCCATCAAGAAGAAGCCATCAGGTATTACCGATACTATCTCCAGGCATCGTCACCAAAAGAGGATCGCAGGAAGGTCATAGAGAGGTTGACATTTCTTGAGGAGAGTAAATCTGAAGCAGGCCGTTGAGAAAGGTATCGCGCAGGGTGCCAAGAGCGTCTCCCTTTTTGCCGGTTTTCCTCCTCTTGGAAACACGGGAGATGTGAAGTCCACAAGTCCTGCCGCGCTGATAGATATAATCAGCCGTGAGAGAAGCTGCCACATCTTCACCGTAGAGGACCCTATGGAGTACCTCTTCAGGCCGCATCAGTCGATTATCAGCCGGAGGGAGACGTATAGCCTATGCCATCACTAGTGAAAAAACGATTGGGTGAGATTCTGGTCGACGCCAGGAAGCTGAAAGAGGAAGACCTGCACAAGGCCCTTGGTGAGCAGCGGAAGTACGGCGAGAAGCTTGGGAACGTGCTTATCAGGATGGGACTTCTTTCGGAAAAGGAGATCATGGAGACCGTGAGCAAGCAGCTCGGGATTCCTATCGTGAATCTCTTTGATGTAAACCTTTCGGAAGAGCTGGTCAGATTGATTCCGGAAAACGTAGCGAAGAACCACATGGTAATTCCCTTTGAACGGAATTTTAGCGTGCTCCGCCTCGCCATGATCGATCCGCTCGACATCAACGCGCTGGATGAGGTAGCAAGGTTTTTACGCATGGAGGTCTCGCCCTGCATAGTGACCAGGAGCGAAATGAAATGGGCCCTGGAGCGCTACTACGGGATCAAAAGCCTGGTTGAGGAGACCCTCGATATCATCAAGGAGAGAGAAGCCCTTTCCGGTGAGGAGGAGGAAGAAGAGGAGGAAAAGCCTCCTGTGGAGATTGCTGAGGATGAGCCCGTCATAAAATTTGTCAACAGCCTCCTTGCTCAGGCACTGGCCGACAACGCGAGCGACATTCATATCGAGCCTGCAGAAGATCTTATGAGGATCCGCATGCGTGTGGACGGGCGGCTCCGCGAGATGCAGGCGCCTCAGAAAAAGATGCTTCTCCCGATCATCTCAAGGATAAAGATCATGGCAGGGATGGATATCGCCAAAACCAGAATCCCGCAGGACGGACGGTTCGACATTACAAAAGAGGTTGGTGTCAGAGTCTCCACGTATCCCACTATGTGGGGAGAGAAGGCCGTGTTAAGGCTTCTTGATAAGAGTGCAGCCTTATACGGCGTTGATAAACTGGGTCTCCTGGTTGATGATGAAGACAGGCTGAAGAAGGTCCTTACGCGAGCGTACGGTTTTGTACTTTCCACCGGTCCGACCGGCAGCGGTAAAACCACGACGCTTTACGCGATCCTGAACCATATCCATTCGACCGAGAAGAATATCATCACCATCGAGGATCCGGTGGAGTACACGATCGACTATGTTGCGCAGGCGCAGGTCAACGTGAAAGCAGGACTGACCTTTGAATCGGGCCTGAGGTCCATGCTTCGCCAGGACCCCGACATCATCATGGTTGGCGAGATCAGGGACAAGGAAACGGCAACCATAGCTATCCATGCGGCCCTTACGGGTCACATCGTTCTTTCCACGTTTCACACGAATGACGCGCCCGGGGCATTAACCCGCCTCGTTGAAATGGGCATAGAGCCGTTCCTCGTGGCGTCGTCGGTCTCGTGCGTTATGGGACAGCGGTTGCTGCGAAAGATATGTGAGGATTGCAAAGAAGCATACATGCCGCCTCCGGCGGTGCTCGAGAGTATAGACGTGCACGAAAGCGTCCCGCTATATAGAGGCAAAGGTTGTCCTGTTTGCCGGAATACGGGTTTCAAGGGGCGCACAGGCGTATTTGAACTTCTCGTCATGGATGATGAGGTGCGGGAGCTCGTGGTAGACAAGGTGTCGACTGAAGTGATAAAAAAGAAGGCGATGGAAATGGGTATGCGGGAGATGCGCGAGGACGCTATTAAGAAAGCGCTTCTTGGAGTGACGACCCTCGAAGAAGCCCTTAATACAACACAGCTGGAATAATAACATGGCGGTATTTGCGTACAAAGCCCGAGATGAAAGAGGTGCCCTGATTGCCGGCACCATGGATGCGGACAGTCACCGCGCCGTATCAGCCCATCTTGACAGCATGGGCCTTTTTCCTGTAGCGGTTTCGGAAAAGAAGGGTTTTGGGACGGTCTCCCTCGACGAATATCTGACGAAACTGGACAGGGTGAAACTGGATGACCTCATATTCTTCACGCGTCAGCTCCGTACGGTTATTAAGGCCGGTGTCCCGCTCATTTCGGGGCTGAAAGCGCTGGAAGAGCAAACGAACAGTCGAAAACTTAAAAAAAAGATCAAGAAGGTCTGGCAGGATCTGGACCGCGGTCAGAGTTTTTCCGATGCCCTCTCCGGGAACAAAGATGTCTTTTCCGACCTGTATGTCAGTATGGTGAAGGCTGGTGAAGTCGGCGGTGTGCTTGACGAAGTCCTGGAAAGGCTTGCGCAGCTTCTCGAGTTCCAGATGAAGACGAGAGAAACGTTCAAGTCGGCAATGCGATATCCCTCCATGGTGGTGGGTGCTATCGTCATAGCCTTCGGCGTACTGGTTACGTTCGTCATACCCAAGTTTGCTCTTCTCTTCAAGGGGTCCACCATGCAGCTTCCTCTTCCCACGCGCATCCTGCTGGGACTCAACGATCTGGTGCAGGCTTACGGCGTCTTTCTCCTGGGAGGCGTGATCGGTATCTGTATTGCCGGCTATGTATATACGCGGACCCAGCAAGGGAAATACGTGAGAGATCAGCTGATGCTCAAGCTTCCCATCGTGGGTAAGATCCTTCTAAAGATATGCATGAGCAGGTTTGCTTATGTTGAGGAGAACCTCATCCGAGCCGGTGTGCCGATTGTTACCGCATTGGAGATTGTAGCCCGGACCGTCGGAAACCTTGTTATCACGAAAAAGGTCGTTGAAATAAGCGAGAAGATAGAGAAGGGCAAAGGCATTTCCAAGCCCATGAAAGACAGCGGTATCTTTCCTCCTCTTGTGCTACACTTGATCGCAACCGGGGAGGACACGGGGTCGCTGGAGGAGATGCTGAGAGAAGTCTCCATACACTATGATAGTGAGGTGACGTATTCGCTCAACCGGTTATCATCGTGGATCGAGCCGATTCTGATCACGGTACTTGGCGGCATGGTCCTGTTTATAGCACTCGCCGTATTCTTGCCCTGGTGGAGCATGATGGAAGCGATGAAGCATGGAGGGGGCTAAAGAGAAAGGGCAGAGAGACGTGAAAATTGGAGAGGATGGCATAAGATTTGCTCGAAAAGCAAGGTCGGTAATGGAAGCTAGAGAGACCACGAGACCGGAGGGAGGTGGAAAGAAAGAGAAGAAGGCCCTAAAGTAGTCGGCACGATTTGACGATAATATAGGTGGGAGGTTTACTACAAAATTATGCAAAAAGGAGGCTTCGGAATGGATCTTAGGAGGAACAGGAAAGGCTTTACGTTGATTGAATTAATCATCATCATCATCATTCTTGGTATATTGGCAGCTGTTGCGATACCGAAGTACCTCGACATGAGGCAGGACGCGGTCAACGCAACCGTGCGGGGGATTCTCGGAGGCATGAGAGGCGCGAATACCATCCTCTGGGGAAACAGGATTATTCAAAACCAGGTGACCACGTTCGGCTTTGCTGACATCCTTTTCAGCATGGAGATGAAAGGTGGTAATATTGCCACTACGGTCGACGCCAGCGGCACCAATCTGACTATGACCGTCGGTTCTTCATCCTACGGCTTCACCCTGGGTCAACCGGCACCCACTGGTAATTCCTATGCTATTCCGCCGACCCAGTACGTTCAAATCTACTTGGCAACCGCTCCCAGCCCGACTAATAATGCTATTGCCGGCACCCAGTACACCATGTGGTAATAGCGCGGCGTATTCAGCAAGCCATGGGCGGAAAGGGTGAATCAGAAGGCACCCTTTCCGCCCTGCATTTCCAGACACGGGGTTGCGTCCGCGGTTGTCTGGCGCCCAGCAAGCAATCCCTATCCCTGTGATCATTCATCTCAAGGCCCTGCCTTTTGGCCCTGATGGCTCATGAAGCTCCGCATCCATTTTGGTACATGGCCGGCCTGAGTCACGGGCGCTTCATGGTTCCCGTCCCTGTCGATCTTTCGAGTCCTTATAACCCAGACTATACTGCTTTCCAGGTCCTTTGCGATCGTAAGTTCGAGCCTCCGGGTACCAGCTTGAAAAGAGCGCAGGTAACGATGTATTGTGTAAAGGGTCTCGTTCTTGCAGCCCTGAGAAAATTCGCAGTGCGAAACCTTCACTCTGAGGTGTTGCGGATACAATGAAGCTATTTGAGAGAAGACCTCTTGTGAGGACGTTCTATCTTTTTGTTTTGCTCGTTCTCGTGCTCCTTTATTTTGACCGAGTCCTGTCCTGCCGCCTGGTTTTTATCGAGAGAGACCTGTCCCCATTTTTTATCCCTCCTAAGATCCTGTGGGTAGACCTCCTCAAGCACGGAATCTTTCCATTCTGGAATCCCTACCAGTATTCTGGCATACCGCTCCTCGCCGCATTGCAGCCCGGCGTACTCTATCCCCCTCACGTCTTCTATCTGTTTCTCCCTTTTCCTGTTGTCTGGAACTGGCTGATCATCCTTCACTTTCTGCTGGCGGGCATTGCAGTCTATCTGTTCCTCATCCATATTAAATCCTCCGAAGAAGGGGCCTTCGTCGGGGCCATGATATTCATGCTGTCCGGCTATCTGATGTCGGTTCATAATTTACTGCCGCACCTCTTTGCCGTTAGCTGGTTTCCACTGGTGCTCCTTTTCTTTCTCAAACATTTCGAAACAGGGCGGCTTCGCGATGGCGTGTTTGTTGCTTTTTTTCTTCTCATGCAATTTCTCTCAGGAGCGCCCGAGATTCTCATGATGAGCGTGCTGGCGCTCATCATCGTCGCATTCTTTCTGCCGTCCTTGATTGGCGAACACGTTGGTTTCTACGGCCGGATACGCTCCTTCGTCGTCATCTTCTCACTTTTTCTGTTGCTCTCTGCTGTGCAGTTGCTCCCTTTTTTGGAGCTGAAGGCTCATAGCATACGCCAGGGTGGACTCACGTACTACGAGTCGAGCGTCTGGTCCATGGCTTGGCGCGACGTTATTCAGTTTTTTGTGCCTGACCCGTTTGGAAACATGATGAACGACCAGAAATACTGGCAGAACCAGTCATGGCTGAAGACGATCTATCTCGGTATCGTGCCGTTTTGCCTTTCGACGTTCTATTTCTTAACTACCGGCCGAAAACGGTGGTTCTTCGGGCTTCTGATCGTTATTTCACTTATCTTCGCCCTGGGGGGCAACACCCCTGTCTACAGACTACTCTACCGGATACCGCCATTTAACAGCGTACGCTACCCGGTCAAGTTTCTTTTCCTGTTTTTTTTCGTCATCTCCGTTACGTCGGGACTCGGCTTTGACAAGTTGCGTCAAGGTATCGCGGAAGGAAACAGGCGCATCCACGGAGCCATTCAGATTTTTTTCTATCTCGGCTTTCTTTTCGCTTTGGCCTGGTCCTGCACAGTACTGTTCAGGACACGTGTCGTGAATTTCTTCGATACCATTGGCTTCAAACCGGAGGCTTATAACGTCATAGACGTGAACATTCACGACATTCGCAGGTTCTGTTTTTTTGCTTTCCTGTTCTGCATTCTGTTGCTCGTCTACCGGCGGGTGACGCGGAAGAGGCTGGTAATGGTGTTCATGGTAGCCATTCTCGCGCTCGATCTCTTTCTTGCGAACTACGGATTTTACTACAGTCTTCAGTGGGAACTGTACACGCACCCACACGAGTTTGTGAGCGAGATTGTAAAAGAAGGAAAGATAGACAGATATTTTCTGACTCCGAAAACACAGAATACGTATAACCGGTTTCCCAAGGATAGAGCTGCCATGGGTTCTGCTTACGCCCCTTTGGCAGGCCTCTATACGGCCGAAGGGGCCGAAGTTCTCAGGCTAGGCTACTATGAGCTGTTCATAAACTGGCTGAAGATTCTTTCCTCTATAGACGAGGCGAAGCGTTTTTTTGATGTAGCGGGCATACGTTACGTGGTTAGCATCATGAAACTGGACGAGGACGATTTTAGCCTGCTGAAAAGCATGAAGCTGGGTGACACACGTCTCTATCTCTATGAGTATGATGACTATCCCGGTCGCTTCCTGCTTTTTTCGCGGATCCGCACTGTGCCTGATGAAAAGAGTATGATCGAAGCTATGGCGGACCGAAGCATAGATTTGAGGCAGGAGCTGATCGTCCTGAGTAAAGAAGCCCAGCCCAGTGCCCCCGTCTCCACACGAGGCAAGGTGGAGCTGGTCCGATATGAGCCAAACAACCTCGTCTTGAAATGCAGGACCGACCGGGGAGGGTTTCTTTATGTAAGCGACGCGTACTACCCCGGATGGAGGGCATACGTGGACGGCCAAAGAACGGAAATTTTACGAGCAGACCTGGCGTTCCGGGCGGTGAAGGTGCCACCCGGTGAGCATACTGTTTTGTTCCGGTATGTACCGATTTCATTTTATGCCGGGCTCGTCGTAACCGCGATTGGCCTGATTCTCTCCTGCCTTCTCATTGTGAAAGGCCGGAAATGACTAAGGGCATGCTCATCCTGGTCGTACTATGCACCTCGTTGCTGGGGGGGTATCTAAGCCCTCAATGGGGTATCACGTTTTTTTTCTTGTTGATCGTCCTCCTTTTTCTCACAGTCAAGCCTGACATCAGACTCGGAAAAGATGAAGTTCTAAGTCTCCTTTTTTCCTGCTGTGGTGTGGCTTCCGTGCTGTATGCCGCTGACAAGTGGGGCGCTATTCTTTTTTCAGGCTCTCTTGTGGCAGGTTCTTTCTTTTATGTCGCCTTAAGGAACTCTTCGGGCTGGGACACACCATTACTGAAGACGATCGTACTCGGAGGCTGTATCGTGGGCCTGTGCGAGGCCCTTCACCAGATGGACCTCTTGCCGCATGGCTTGTTTTACAACCCGAATCCATTCTCGGGTTTTCTCACACCCCTGGTACCTGTCTCTCTGTACCTCTATTCAAAGTTCCGGAAAGATATTTATGTGGCTGCATCAATGCTGCTCGTGTTCGCCAATTTCATATCCGCATCGCGGTCTGGAGTCGCGACGATGATCCTGGCCTTCGCAGCGATGGGGGTCTTCTTTTATCGGGGTAAGGATCGAACCTCCGTCAAGGCATTGCTGCTTATATTCCTCGTGGGGTTCTCCTCTTTTCTGCTTTTTTCCGAAGCGAAGGATGTCCTCATAGTGAAAAACGCAGTTGGCATGTTGGAGAAACAGCCCACCGCAATAACTCAAAGAGCGTACCTCCTTGGGACCACGTTTCAGGTTATACGACAAGCCCCTCTTCTCGGTCATGGCCTCAATTCATTCTTCGCGGTTATGAGCACTATGTCCAACCCATACGTAGTCTACTCCTCGATACACGCCCACAGTCTCTATTTGAATATCCTGGCTGAGCTGGGCATCGTGGGCCTCTTGCTCTTTTTCTCCTTTATCGTCACTGTCCTTAAAGGCCCGGTCTCCTCCTTTTTTCTCCTGAAGATTGCTCTTCTATCCTTTCTCTTCCACAATGTGGTGGAATACAATTTTCCTCCTCCGACCTTTCAGGTACTCTTCTATCTTCTGTGCGCAGCTATCGTGCAGGGAAAAGGTACCGAGTCGAGCCTTTTTCGCATTAGCGGAAAGCCAGCGAAGGCTCTCTCCCGTCTTCTGGCCCTTTATTTTCTTCTGGTGCATCTCTTTCCAATATGCGGTTTTATCCTTCTTGATAGGGCGAATGCGGCTCTTCAGAAGGGAGATATGACGAAGACCGTGCGGTATCTTTTTGCCTCGACATATTTCGGATATTCCGTGTCGGCCTTTCCTGCTGACGCTGCTCAGCTGCTGACTGATGTTTACTTCGCCTCCAACATGAAAGATAGTAAGCTCCTTGAGATTGCTGAAAAGAATTATATGAAAGCCCTGGCCCTCAATAGTCTGGACGGAGCCGAGTATGTTAAGGTAGCAAGCTTCTATGCCAGCACGGGCAGACCGGATAAGGCCCAGGCCTATCTTTCCAAAGTAATCGAGAAGTATCCGTATCACCAGGAATATCGCCTCGCACTGGCTCGGCTCTATGCGGGACAGGGACGGAGCAACGAGGCGACTGAGATACTCGAGGCCAGTGAAGCGTTCTTGAAAAAATACGCGCCTCTCGATCCTTTGCGTGTTGAGGTCCTTATCGACCTTGCAAGGATGTACCACAACCAGGGAGATGCCGGACGTGCAGAGGGCTTGATGGCCAAAGCCCTCCGGTTGAAGGCTTTACTTGAATCGTTTACCGCTCCGAAGGAAGAGAAGAGAGATCTTAGTCTGCTGCCGGCTCGTTGAGCCGCCGTATGTCGCGGATCTTCAGATGCTCCCGCAGCAACAGGAAGAATCCAAGTATGGTGTAAGGGATGTACCATGAAGCATGATAGAGCAAGGACACGGCAAACGCCTCGTATTTCGGGACACCAAAAAGCGAAAGCAGATAAACCAGCAGGAACTGGTAAAGGCCTATGTATCCCGGTGATGAAGGGATCGTGATCCCCATGTTGAGTAATGCGCAGACAAAGGGTACACAGACGAAGGGCACGGAAATATTGAGGGCAAGAATCACGGCGTAGAGCGCTAGACTCATGCAGAACCATGTACTGAAAGATATGGCAGCAAAAAGGAGAATGAGCAGGGGTGACGTGATGCGCTTCAAGTTTTCCTGGATGCTCAGGATCGTTTTTGCAAATTTCGTTAAGAAGGACCTCTCAACCTTCATCAATCTCGAGGACACGTGATTCGCAAAGCGCTCTCTGCTCAAGACCAGGAAGCCGACAACGCAGACTATCGCAAGCCCGATCACAAGGTATATGCCCTGGGATATCCGGGGTGGCAGCTGCTGCTTGGGAAAAAAGAAGAACGTGAGCAACAGGAGGCCCGTCAGATCAAAAAACCGGTCAACCAGAACAGTGGAAAAAGCGTAGGCAAACGTGAAGCCCTTTTTCCTCGACAGCACATAACCGCGTGCTAACTCTCCGATACGCGCTGGCAACACATTGTTGACGAAGAGGCCGATGATCAACGCGGTAAACGTCTCGCGAAAGTGCACATCCGTGCCCGACACGCGCGCCCATCGGTAGGAAGCGCCACTGGCAGCTCCGAATATGAAAAGAAGAGGAAGGAAGGCGTACCTCAAGTTAGCACGTTTCAGAGTCTCCAGGATGTCATGCAGCATGATGTCCTTGAGAGAAAGGTACAAAAGAAGTAGACTGATTGCGAAGCCGAGCAGCGTAATCCATTGTCGTCTTTTCATAGTGCTAGCATTATATGGCAAAGGATGCTGTTTTTCCAAACTTTTTCAATTCGCAGAAGGGTCCATCCTGTGCCAGTCTCTTATCCCTTTTTGTTTTTTTTCAAAGGACTGCTATACTTACTTTACCGATTCCTGGTACAATAGACTGATGTGCAGGCTTACACCCTGCCTTTCAAAAGCCTGCCCAGAACTTGGGTAATCCGGAGGAATCGATGTGTCAAACAACCGCGTATATTATCGAGGATGATAGGGAGGTGTTGCTGCTTCAGGATGTGATCAGCATTAGGCCGGAAAATGAGTCTCTGCGCATGATTAACCTTTTTGGCGAAGAAAAGATCATACCAGGAAGAATTAAACAGATCGATCTTTTGGCCCACAAAATTCTTATCGTCAATTGAGCTTACACGAGAAGACAACTGCAACGCAGGAGGCCCACTGAAGAGAATACTCATAGAATGGTTTCACTGTAACAAGGAAGGGGGAGGCTGCTCCATATGTGCGGAGAGTTCAGAGGTAATCAAGAGCACGATCGAGAGCATGCGGCCCTTCCTGAGAACCATGCAGGTTCAGCTGGATCTCAGGGAAGCAGGGCTGACCGGAAATCAACGCGGGCCCTCCAATGTGCTGAAGATCAACGGCACAACTATGGAAGGCGCCTTGCACGAAACCCCGCCCAGGGAAGCGCTGGTCGATGCGATCCTTAAAGAGGCAGCGCGCTTTGTCCAGAGCGGCTGCGGGTGCACCCCTGAAGATTTGTCCCGCTGATGACGCCAACCTTGACTTAAAAGTGCTATTTCCAGGCGTGCTACCCGACTATCGGCTCCTTACCGCCTGCCCACTCTTGCCCCTGGGAATCTATTCTTCGAACGCAAATTGATGTCACTGTGCGCTTGTAGTTTTTACCGAAACGTGTGAAAATGTACCTTAATTAAAACCCCACTCGCGTGTGGTTCGGTAGAGGTAGTGATGGCAAGAGAGATAGTAAACGCCGGGGAGCTCGTAAGATTACTGAACGAAGAGCTGGCGAAGCATCCCGAAGATGCCGCGTGTGAATTTACCATGATCGACTTTAAACTGCCGAAGCCTGACGACAGCGGCTGCAATTGGCATTCCGCTGAAGTCCTCATATGCGACGACCGAGTGCCCCCGAGCATCATCAAAAACCTCACCGCCATGATAATTTCTGAGGCCAAGAAAAAATACAACGTGGACTGAGCTGCTTCTTATACCGATTTGCATTCAAGTTGGACGACCCAGCCTTCGGCCGGGTACCCCGGGCGCAGCGAGGAGCCCCACCCGCTCGCGGGTACCCGGACGTGCGTGGGAGTACGTCGAGGAGAGCGACGCAGCACACCCACCGGCGGCGGGTACCCGGAAGGTATACACTTGAAGGCGAATCGGTATTAAGAGTAATCGCCGCGTTTGAACTTCTCTACCTCGACGACTGAGGTGATAAGCACGCGATTGAGGACATCTTTGAGGTTATCCCCATCGGGGAGGGTGACCATAACAGCCGCAAGGGCCTTGTTGTGGTCCTCCATGCGGCTGACGAGCGCCATGAGTGATTCTGCTGGGATGCTGGCGTTTCCCAGATTTCGCTGGTATTCCTCAAGTGTATCGAGCAACTGTTCAACGCGTTCGAGGACGGGTCCCCTCTGTTCTTCAATGGTTCCGATGGCCCCGACGCCGGGTGTCTGAATATTTTGAAGACTGGCTAACGCTTGTGCGCCAGCGCCCTTTTGGGTCTGAGTTTCGGTACTTTCGATCGTCCTCTGAAGGATCTCGCCAAACTTAGTTGCTTCTTTCTGCTTTGGCCTTTTCCCGGCATGCTCTGTGATTATGCGGGTTGGCTCATCGGTCTTGATTTTCATGTTTCTGAGTACCCCTTGTCAAAGCCCCGTCCTAATCTATTTATCGGCAGAATACCCGGCTACAATAGCCGGTGATGCGAGCACCACGGGCTTGCCCGTGGGAATCTATCCTCCCGCGACCGGAGGAAATATACTGACCACGTCTCCATCACGAAGCAGATACTCTCCGGTTACGACATTACCATTCACAATGTACATCTTAGGAACGTCGGGCGGTAAACTGACCTCTTCGGCGATATTGCTGACCGCCGTTTCTTTCTCCAGACTCTTCTTAAACGAGAAGGATCCGGAGCCCTGCGGCAGGTAATCTCGAAAGGTCGCAAACAATCTCACTTCGATCTCCATTCTATCCTTTATACCTTAAGTGAGGCGCTTATGCAAGTCACTGTATGACTGACGCGCTTTCACTCAGCACCCTGCTTAACGCTTCGGCGAGCTCAGCACTTTTATATGGCCTCAGGAGAAACGCACGGAAACCCAGCTCCTTGAACTCTCCCACGACGGGATTATCTGGGCTACTGGTCGAGCCAACCACTTTCACCCGGGCATGGATCTGTTGAAGTTTTTTCATGGTATCTGCCGCATTCGGCCCGCCTGGCAGAGACAGATCGAGAATAACCGCGTCAAAGGGCTCTCCGGCGTCGAGGGCCTTCTTGTAACGTGCAACAGCCTCCAGGCCATTCTTCGCGTAACCAACCCTGCAACCCATGTAGTTTAACATACCACCTGTCACATCCAGAACGATCTCTTCGTCATCAACAACCAGGATTTTCCTGTATCCCAGAAGGTGTCGAAGTTCCCTGCACCTTGGTTCGGCTTCTTCCGCCCCGGAATCGGGAGGCGTCCCGGTGCTCGATTCGGTAAGCGCTTGGCGTTCCGTCTCCGCAGTGTATTGCTCAAGAGGGTATGGGAGTTCTTCAGCCAATATATTTTGGAAACCTTCTATGAGTGGCTCAGGCTGCTCAGCCGTCGGCTGTATATCTCCTTTTCTCCGGTGATTCAACACCGCTGACGCCTGCTGCATCAGGGTTGCGACGAGGGCGGGATGATCCAGCCTCGCTCCCCTAGGCATCAGGATCGTGGCCATTCCGAAGACTTCCCTGTCCGAGGTCAGCCCGGCTATGTACGTGCAGCCGAAAAGGAAGAAGTCTTCCATAGCACTGTATACCTCCTTTGGCAGCTTATCCACGAATAGCCCGTGCAGCCCCCCGGAGACGGCCACCGGCGTGCAGGTCATGACGTAACGCTCAAATTCCTCTTCACTTATGCGGAATGAAACGCCCACCAGGTGCCTCAGAAGTAAGCCCAGAATGATCTCCGCATATCTTTCCGGCCCTGTAACGGCCTTAACGAAGAACGCCTTCGATGACTGATCGAAAGAGCTGATAATCACATAGGCGTCACCCACGAGCTTGCCGATATAATTTCCCAGGATTCTGTAAAAGTTCTCGTCGTGTGACATCTCAAGAAGGCCTGTGGCTGTGCGAGCAAGCAGTTCCAGACCTTGTACATACCGCTTTTCCCCCAGCTGAACCTTGTAGCGTTCGGCTGCCTGCTTCAGGGTAACCTGCACAAAAGTCTTATCCTCGTGAGTGACCACGATGAACAAGCTGTCTACAAATACCCCCTGTCCGCCCTTTCGAACCAAGGAAAGGCCGCGCATCGTTCCTGCTCCGTCCTCCAGCACCTGTTGAAAAGAAGGTGCGAATTCGCGGGATGCATCCTGGTGATATAACTGCCGCGCGTTCATGGAAACGAGTTCTTCAGGCCCGTAGCCCAGGAGTGTTTCTGAGGCTTTGTTGGAAGCCAATATGTTCCCTTCCTGGTCCACGAGAAGAAGAGCGGAGGGCGCTTCATCCATGAGCTGCTGATACGATGCCCTTGCCTTATCGAGTGCCTGCTCCGTAAAGACGCGGTCGTTATTCAGTTTCTCTAACTGTGCCGTTGCCTTACAGACGTCTCGAAGCGTCTTAATCAGTGAATCTCTTATGCTTCTTTTTTCTGTCATGGGTAGAATCTGTGCACTGCATGCAGTAGGATTCTACCAGAAACGGGCTGCTTAGTCAGCCAAAAACGGTGGGTTCAATCCGCGCTTTGAACCAGAGCCTTTTCCGAAGCGTGCGTCTGAGGTGTGTCTTGCCCATGGTTTAATCTCTGGATTACCGAGGAGGCGTTAACTTCGGCCGGGGCAAGCATAAAATTTATATACACGCATGGACGCGTGTGTGGTAAACTTGAAAATAACTTTACAGCTTAAAGGAGGCATGAGATGAGAAAAACTGTTTCGCTGGTGCTCTTGGCAGTCCTTTTTGTTTTCGTGACTCACTCCCTTTCCGCCGGTGCCGATGTAATCAAGCTGAAGGCCGCCAATTATCTCCCGCCCACGCACAAGATGTCGGTCCTGACCGATACGTTCTGCCAGGAAATAAAGAAGCGTACGAACGGCCGGGTCGAGATCACCTATTATCCCGGCGGCACGGTCCTCTCTCCGGTGAAGATGTTCAACGGGGTGACCACGGGTATCGCAGACATAGGGGTTTCTCACATCGACTACACGCGGGGCCGCTTCCCTGTAACAGAGATATTTGATCTGCCCCTGGGATTTCCGAGCGGCTGGGTAGCGAGCCAGACGAGTGAAGATTTCCGCAACAAATTCAAGCCTGCTGAGTGGGATAGCGTCAAGGTGCTTTATATCAACACGTCAGGTCCTCTGATTTTGCAGACCATTGCAAAACCGGTCAAGACTCTGGAGGAGTTGAAGGGTCTTAAGGTCAGGGCAACCGGTCAGATGGCTGAGGTAATAAAGGCACTGGGTGCCGTACCCGTTCCCCTTGAGATGCCCGACGTGTACGAAGCTCTCAGAAGAGCGGTCATTGACGGCGTCACGGTAGACCTCTCCACGCTCAAATACTGGAAATTCGCGGACGTGGTGAAGTACGTCACGGCAGACTGGCGTCTTGGAACTGGCTACACGTTCTATTGCGTCATGAACAAAGGAAAATGGGATAGTCTTCCTGCCGACATCAAGAAAATTTTTGATGAGGTGTCTCGCCAGACGTTTGAGGCGCAGGCAGCCTTGTGGAATGAGATGGATATAGAGGGTAAGGAAGTCTTTCTCAAAGGCGGAGGACAAATACTGCCGCTTTCTGAGGCAGAGGTTGCCAAATGGGTGAAGGCTGTTGAGCCGGTGATATCCGCTTACAAGAAGGACATGGTTTCAAAAGGACATAAGGAAGCAGACGTAGACAGCTGGTTGAATTACATCAAAGAGCGTACCGATTTCTATAGGAAGCAGGAGAAGCAGAAGAAGATCGCTGCACCCTTTGAATAAGAATTTTTGGACTGATGCAACAACGGGAGGATGCCTACGATGAGCTTCGAGGCATCCTCCCGTGCAACGTTCCTTCCCTGACTAAAACTACTTCACCCCGTCCTTAAGGGCTTTGCCTGCTGCGAATTTCGGGGCCTTCCTGGCAGGAATCTTTATCTCCTTACCAGTCTGCGGATTTCTCCCCTTTCTTGCCTTTCTCTGCGTGACAGAAAACGTACCGAAACCGATAAGCGTGACCTTATCCCCCTTCTTCAGCGACTTCTTAACACCGTCGATGAAGGAATCCAGTGCCTTGGCTGCGGCTGCCTTGGTTACTTTTGCATCCTTCGCCATCTTACCGATTAGATCTGTTTTTGTCATACACTCTCCTCCTTAAGCGATTAGATTTGACGAGCTTCTACAAGCGCGCAATCTTTTAATATCACAACTGTACTGCTTGTACAAGAGTTTTCTTTCGTAAAACGCACATTTTTCGCATTTTTTTTGAGGCAGGGTAAAATGGCATCCTGTAAAATGGGCCTCGACAGGGCACGCACCTCAGGGAACAGGCTCTGTTGCTCGCTGGGGCGAGGATAGATCACCATAGCATTCCTCATTCATCCACTTCTTCCCGAGTCTCGTCAATGCACGAGCATCTCGGCCCGTGGGGATTAATCTCCATATACTTGTTCCCGTCGAAGGAGAAACATCTATCCACGTTGATCGAAAAAAGTAGCGATATGATCTCGCCGGACGGTTTTTCGGATGCGATGCAGACGCCGCATTCAGAACTCAGAGCGCGCGGTACCGGAACAAGCTCGAAGGAGGCACCTCGATCCTTTAAAGCATTTTCAGCTTTGAGCACATCGTGAACAGTACGGAACAGGAAGAAATAGGTAATGCTATTTTTTTCTGACAATGGAGTTGAGCACCTCCACCAACTGATCGATTTCATCAGTGCGGGTGAAATATCCCGGTGAAATGCGCACCGTTCCCTGAGGAAAAGTGCCGATCGCGCGGTGGGCAACGGGCGCGCAATGGAGACCGACTCTCACACAGATACCTGCCCGATTGCACGCGGAACCAATGTCTGAGGGACTTACGCCTCGCACATTCATGGAGATGATGGGAAGGTTCTCCTTTTTCGAACGGTCACCGTAGAGAACCACGCCGTCCAGTTCTGAAAGTTTTTCAACTATGTAAAGGCGCGTTGCTTTTTTCTTTTCGATGAAAGCGTCCACCCCAATCTTCTCAATGAATGTCAGGCCTCCGAGGAGCGCCGCGATTCCGGGAGTGTTGGGTGTTCCACATTCGAACTTGTCGGGCAAAAATTCGGGCTGGCTCGTGAATTCGGATCTGCTTCCTGTTCCTCCGAACTTGATCGGTCGTAAGTCGATTCCCTTTCGCATGTAGAGCGCACCCAAGCCCTGAATGCCGAGCAAGGATTTGTGGCATGAAAAACAGATGATGTCTATCCCCAGGGCATCGGCGTCCAGAGCCATATTGCCCACTGTCTGGCACGCGTCAACGATCAGGATTCTGTCGCCGATTATTTTCCGTATCTCTTCAATCGGCTGAACCGTGCCGATTATGTTTGACCCATGGTTGATGATTACAGCCCTGGTATTCTTCCTCAAAGATGTTTTCAGTTTCTCAAAGTCAAGTTCCCCTTTCTCAGAGCAGGGCACAGTGAAGACTTCCACGTGTTCTGTTTTCTGTAAGAAGTCAAGAGGCCTCATAACCGAGTTATGCTCGAGCGCCGTGGTGACCACATGGTCGTGCGGCGCGATGAGTCCGAGAATTGCGAGGTTGAGGGATTCAGTCCCGTTGCCGGTGAAGACCAGTCTTTCGGAGTGTTTTGCGTTGATGAAGGCTGCAAGCTTTTCACGCGTCTGAAAGATTATGCGCGCTGCTTCTATGGAAAGTGGATGGCCGCTTCGTCCCGGATTTCCACCGACGTTGGTCACAAAATGAACGAGAGATTGGAGAGTCTCATCCGGCTTTGGATACGATGTAGCTGCGTTGTCGAGGTATATCATTAAGGTCTGATTACGTTGGTTGCGGCGATTAGTGAAGAGACTATGTCATACATGTTCGTGATCTTGCCTGCAACAAGCTTTTCCTTCAACGTAAAGAAGTCGAGACAGGTTCCGCACGAGAGGATTTCGACGCCGAGGGTCTCCAGTTCGCCGAGCACGTTGAACAGGTCAGATCCCTCTGCGGCGAGCTTCACTCCCGCATTTATGAATATGAGTCTCCAGGGGCGCGGCTCGATCTCTTTAAGCGTATAGAGAAAAGACTTCATAAGTACGGCACCGAGTAAGTCGTCCCCCCGGCCGACGGTTGCGCCATCAACGAGCACTACAACCCTCTTGCCCTTTTGGACCGAAATAATTTCCGTCCCTGCTATCTTCGTAGCGCGGAGCAGGGCCGTATCAGCCTCCTCTTTTTCGACACTCACGCAGTATCCCTGAGACTCGAGATACCGCGTTACGTTCTCCCTGGGAGCGCCATTATCCACGGCGACGTTCAGCTCGTCGACTCTTCTCGATTCGAGCAGTTTTTTCGTCTCGATTACGGGCAGGGGGCATCCCATACCCTTTAGATCGATATGATCCATGAGTTTATATTAGTGATTAGTCGCGTTGCATGCAAATGAATTATCCGAATAAATGAGGAGAGAGTTATAGAATTGGCGACTCTACGATCTCGATAGTGAACTCTTTGGCCCTGTCAAGACCTTCGTCAAAGAAGACGACGGAAAACGGCACCTGTTTCCCGCTTCCTACCTGAAAGTTCTTCTCACCCGACAGCTTGAAGTCGTTAATCGTCTTCTCGATATCCATCTTCTGCATGGCTCCAACTTTATCCTTGCTGAAGGAAAGGCCGGAAACGACATCTTTTTCCGCGAGCACCGTTCCATCTTTGTCAAACAACTTCGCCCGGAGTATTAAGAATTTTCGAGGTTTGGTGGAGCCGTTGAGCACTGTTCCCGAGATGAAAAAGACCCTGCCTTCTTTTGTGACGATCTCCTGTCCCTCCAAATTTTTTATGGAGAGTCGTTTGTCACTCGCTCCCATCGGGATACCGAAGAGATCGGTAAAGTTCATCCAGCAGTAGTAGAAGCCGCCACTCGCGGCAGCCAGCAGAACGAGCGCGATCACGAGGACGATAAGGCCCTTTCGGCTCCTCGGTATCACCTCTTCAGGCGCCTGGTGCTCGGGCACGGTAAAAGGCATCGTTGTTCCGCTCTCTGGAGGCTCTGCCTCTGGAGGTTGCTCCGCCTTCGCGGGGTGAATCTCCTCTTTCGTCAGCATGAAGATGTTGGAACACTTAGAGCACTTCAGCTTTTGATAAGGCGACTTTATGGCAGCGTCCGGGAGGTTAAATTTACGCCCGCAGGCAGGGCACGCAACAATCATGCAAATCCTCTGGGAAAAGAGGGCCCCCACGGGAGGGGCCCCGCAATCTCACTTATTCAATTTCTGTTTAAACTGTTCGATCAGCTTCGGCACGACCTGTTTGTAGTCGCCCACGACGCCAAACGACGCGATTTTGAAAATGGGTGCTTCGGCATCTTTATTGATGGCCACGATGCAGTCTGACGTTCTCATCCCGGCCAGATGCTGAATCGCGCCGGAGATACCGCAGGCTATATAGATCTTAGGCTTGACCGTCTTTCCCGTCTGTCCCACCTGATGTTCATAGGGGATCCAGCCTGAATCCACAGCAGCGCGTGATGCGCCCATTGCCCCACCGAGCGCGTCGGCCAGTGCTTTTACCACGCTGAAACCTTCGCTACCTCCAACCCCACGCCCACCTGACACGATGATGTCAGCCTCAATCAGGTTGACAGCGGTTTCCGACTGGGCGAACTGCAGCACCTTGGTGCGGATATCGTCTTCTGCTATCGAGAAAGACTCCTTAATTACCTCGGCATTCTTCGCAGCGTCCAGCTGGGGCATCGGGAAAACCTTTGGTCTCACGGTCGCCATCTGCGGTTTTGATCTGGTATTCATGTAGGTGGCCAGGAAGTTGCCGCCGAACGCCGCCCTGGTAAGTTTCATCGCCTTGCTGCCAGCGTCAATCTGCAGGTTGATGGCGTCAGAGCCCATGCCCACTTCAAGCTGAGCAGCCAACGCTGCGGAGAGGTCCTGGCCCTGCGTGGTTGAACGGCAAAGCAGTATGTCAGGCTTAAATTTATTAACCAGTGACGCTGCGGCTTTTGCAAACGCATCCGGCCTGAACGTCTTAAAGGAGGCCCCTTCTACGGCGTAAACAGCGGCAGCGCCGTAGTGGCCTGCATTTTTCGCTATCTCCTCGGTGTTCTCCCCGATCACTAAGGCGCAAACCTTTGATCCCAGCGTATCGGCGAGCATCTTTCCTGCTCCGAGGAGCTCATACGACATCGGGGTTGTCGCTCCGTCTTTATGTTCTATATATACCCATACATCTTTGTATTCGTCAGCCATGGTCATCCCCTCCTTATTTTATTACTTTCAGGTCCAAGAGTTTGTCGACAAGAGCGTTCGTGACCTCGTCTAGCTCTCCCTTGAGCATCTCTCCTGCCGATCTGGGAGGGGGCGTCGTCAGCTCAACCACTTTGCCGTGGGAACCTTCCACGCCGACCTTGTCCTTTGCCGCTCCGATGGCATCACAATTCAACGCCGGGATCTGCACCTTTGCTGCCTTTCTGATTCCCATAAGGTTAGGGAGTCTCGGCTCATTGATGCCTTTGAGTACCGATACGACAGCCGGAAGCTTTCCTTCAACCACCTCATTGCCGCCCTCGATGCCGCGCTGCACTTTTATCTTCTTATTCGCGGCGTCGATCTCCTCTATCTTCCCGACAAACGTCAACTGACTGAACCCAAGCCTGGTGGCGAGTTCACCGCTAACAATACCCGTGTTTCCATCCGTTGCCTGCTTTCCGCAAAGAACGAGGTCCACACCGCCCAGCTTCTCGATGGCCTTAGCAAGCACGTACGAGGTCGCAAGCGTGTCCGAACCCGCTATGGCGGGGTCATTGACATGGCAGACTTGATCCACGCCCAGTGCCAGGGCGTTCCGCAGCACGTCGACGGCCTTGTCGGGACCCATGGTGAGTGCCACAATTTCTGCGTTGTACTTCTCTTTTGTGAGGAGTGCTTCCTCCAGCGCAAACTCGTCAAAGGGATTCGTAATTGAATCCATTCCCTCTCTCTTGAGCGTGCCCTTGGGGAGGTCCCACTTAACCTCAGCTTCCGTATCGGGAACCTGTTTTATGCACACTACGATCTTCACAGTGCCCTCCTTAATAATTTGTTATTCACCCTGAAAGGTTGGTGTCCTCTTTTCAACGAAGGCTGTCATGCCTTCTTTCTGGTCCTGCGTTCCGAAACAGAGCCCAAACGTATTTGCTTCCAATTCGAGACCCGAATCAATGTTAAGGGAGAGGCTCTTGTTTACAAGATACTTGGCAAGCCCGATACCCACTGGTCCGGCTGCGAGAAACTTTGCCGCAAGCTCGCGTGCCTCGGCCATGAGTTGGTCAGGGGCCGTCACCTTGTTCAGGAGTCCCATCTTGAAACCTTCCTGCGCGGTGATGACCTTTCCGCTAAGTACCAGTTCTTTTGCCTTTGCCGCACCTATGAGCCGCGCCGTTCTCTGGGTTCCGCCGAAACCGGGAAAGACCCCCAGGGTCACTTCGGGAAAGCCGAGCCGCGCTTTTTCAGAAGCATAGATAATATCACAGGCGAGTGCGACTTCAAAGCCCCCGCCCAGGGCGTATCCATTCACTGCGGCTATCACGGGCTTTCTCATGTTCTCGAGTATGCCCAAAGCGGCATGCCCTTTGTGGGAGAAGGCGCTAGCCTGGACAGGCGTCATATCCTTCATCTCCTGTATGTCTGCACCTGCCACAAAGGCCTTTTCTCCTGCGCCGGTAACGATGACTACTCTAATCTCTTTTGCCAGGGCCACCTCGCTGCCCACCTGTTTCAGCTCATCAAGCGTCGCTGAGTTGAGGGCATTCAAGGCCTTCGGCCTGTTAAACTTTATGATAGCGATGGGTCCTTCCAATTCGAGAATAATGTTCTCGTAGGGCATGGATTATGCCTCCCTCTCTACGATCATGGCCATACCCTGTCCGCCACCGATGCACATCGTAGCTAGGCCATACTTGAGTCCGAGCCGCTTCATCTGATAGCAGAGAGTCGTGACGAGCCGGGCGCCCGTGCACCCGATGGGATGACCAATCGAGATACCGCCACCGTGCATGTTCGTCTTTGCCATGTCGAGATTCAGTTCCCTGATGTTGGAAATGGCCTGGGACGCAAATGCCTCATTCAACTCTATCATATCTATTTTGTCGAGCGTGAGGTTGCCATATTTCAGAGCCTTTTTGACTGCCGGAATCGGTCCAAGGCCCATGTACGCGGGGTCAACACCGCCAGCTGCATAGGAAACTATCCTGGCCATCGGTTTAAGGCCCAGTTCCTTCGCCTTATCCCTCGACATCACAACAACCGCTGCCGCAGCGTCATTAATGCCTGAAGCGTTGCCGGCAGTAACGGTCCCATCTTTCTTGAAGGCGGTGCCGAGCTTAGCCATCTTTTCAGGGGAGGTATCCATCGGCCTTTCGTCGATCTCAAACACAACAGGGTCACCTTTCTTCTGAGGGATCACAACCGGTACGATCTCTTCCTTGAGGATGCCGTCTTTTATAGCCTGTCTCGCTCTTCTGTGGCTCTCGGCGCCGAACTTATCCTGCTCTTCCCGTGAAATGCCAAACTTAACGGCGATATTCTCTGCGGTCAGCCCCATGTGGTAACCGTAGAAAATTTCCCACACACCGTCCAGGACCATGAGATCGACAAGCTCGGTGTTGAACATGCGTGCGCCCCAGCGCGCTGCCGGTAGAGAAAAGGGTGCAAGACTCATGTTCTCCATGCCGCCCGCAACAATGATCTCTGCGTCGCCTGCCTTGATCGCCTGGGCCGCATTCACGATGGAACGCAGTCCCGATGCGCACACCTTGTTCACGGTATATGCGTTGGTTTCTTTGGGGACACCGCCGAAGATGGACGCCTGCCTTGCTGAGTTCTGGCCCAGTCCAGCCGTCAGGACGTTGCCCATAATCACCTCATCGATCACCACTTCCTTGAGCGAGCTGTCGTAATCGTAATACTTTGCTTCGAGGTCTGTGTCCAGCTTTCCGTTGAAGATGGCTGGCGCAAACTCTCTATCTTTTGTTTTGGATGGTCTTAAGCCCGCCCTCTTGAGGGCTTCCTTAATAACAAGACCGCCCAGCTTCGCTACGGGTACATCTTTGAGGCTTTGTCCAAAAGTGCCTACTGCTGTCCTCGCGGCTGAAACTATCACTACCTCTCTCATGAGTCGCTCCTTTCCGTTATGAAAAAAATTTCACAAACAACTTTCTATCGTACATTGTATACGTTTGTCAACCATTTTCCGGCCACCAGGCCACCCGCGCGGATCGTCACTCTCGGCCGTTAGCCTCGGAATTGGCAGGTCGTCTCATTGGTTCAATTGGTTTCGGTCGTTTCATTGGTTTGCGAACAAGACCTGAAATTCTAGCCGTCGAAGCCAGCGAACAAATAGCCTGATACGACGTGTGCAATTTTGGCCTTAACAAATTAAACTAATCGAACAATTGCAGTGAAACCGATGACGGCTGCAATCAACCGAACGTCTCTATAACCCAGTCCTTGATATCGTCCCGCAGCTTGCGCAAGGCTTCTATGGTCTCATCCCCCGGTGAGACAAACCTGGCCGGATCCGCGAAGTGCGTATGAAGCACCTTTGTGCCAGACGGGAAAAAGGGGAAGAATCTGCAACATCCCTGGCAGCCCTTACAGTGCAGGTGTTCTCTTGCCCGGTTCAGAAAGGGACACTTCTCCGGCGGGTCGCCACAGACGAGAGCGACACAATCAAACTTCGTTCCGACAAACTCCTCAACATTCTTCGAGCGCTGGCCTGACATGTCGACGCCGATCTCTGCCATCACTGTTTTGACCGCGGGATGAATCTCCGCGGCCATCATGCCGGCGCTATATGCCTCGTATCCTTCGGGGAAAAAGAGTCTCAGGAAAGCTTCTGCCATCTGAGAGCAGGTAGCGTTGCAGCGGCAGTAGAAGATTACCTTCTGTTTCTGTTGGGCTGGTTTCACTCTATGTCCTCGGGACAAGTGGACGCGATGAAACGATGAAGTGTGCAAGCGGCAATACAAAATCCTTTATTCGGTTTTTTCGCATCTTCGCTTCTTCGCTTCCTCGCGTCCACGCTTAGATCTCGAACTTGAGCCTTTTTAGTTCTGCGAGCGAAAAGACGGGTCCATCCTTGCAGATGAAACTGCTGCCAATATTGCAGCGACCGCACAGACCGATCCCGCACTTCATCCTCGCCTCGAGCGTCGTAATCACATCCTCGTCCTTAAACCCTAGCTGCGCGAGGTTCTGCAGCACGTACTTGATCATGATGGGTGGGCCGCAGGTGATGGCGACCTTGTGGTCCGGCTTGGGCGCTATTTCGTTCAGGACCGTGGGGACAAAGCCTTCGCGGATGGGTGGACCGGGAGAGTTAGCGTCAACAGTCAGGATCAGCTCCACATCGTTGCGCTTGCCCCAGTCCTCGAGGTCCTTCTTGTAGCAAAGGTCGGCGTGGGAACGCGCCCCGTATATGATCGTGATATCCCCGTAATCCTTGCGTGTATCGAGCATGAAGAGGATCAGAGTCCGGAGCGGTGCGAGTCCTATGCCGCCGCCCACAAAGAGAATGTCCCTTCCTTTCATTTGCCTGTAAGGAAACCAGTTACCGAGTGGGGCGCGGACACCGATCTGGTCTCCTAGGGAAAGCTCATGAAGAGCCGCGGTTGCCTCACCCGCCTTCATCGCGCTGAACTGGAGATACTCCATACGGGTAGGTGGAGAATTGATGACGAAGGTCGACTCGCCGACACCGAAGACCGAGAGCTGGCCCACTTGGCCCGGCTCGAAAGAGAAACGCTTCATCTTCTCTTCGTCATTTAAGACGACTCGGAACGACTTAATATTGGGCGTCTCGTCAACAGCCCCGATTACCGTCGCCAGATCGGGCAAATAGGGGTTCTTTATGGCTGCTATTAACTGCTCACTGCTCACCGCTCACCGTCCCGCTATTTTTTTTAAGCGCTGCCGCTATGGTGCTTATCTCCATGGACACCGGACAGCCGCGGATACAGCGGCCGCAGCCGGAGCAGGCGATGATGCCGTCGTATTTCTCTCCGTAGTAGACAAACTTGTGACCGATCCTGTTCTTGAGCCTTAAAGCTTTCTGGGCTCTGGGATTGTGTCCACTCGCTTCCAGCGTAAAATGGTGGAACATGCAGGCATCCCAGCTCCTGATCCGCTCGCCTTTGTCCACGACCTGCTCATCCGTGATGTTAAAACAGTAACAGGTAGGACAGAGATAGGTGCATGCCCCGCACCCGAGACACCGTTCAGCAGCCTTTTCCCAGAAAACCTGCGAGTGGAACGTTTCAGGGTCGACCGGGGTCGTATCAGCCTCTCCTGCTTCCTTTATCATGCGCTCGTGGGCGGCTTTTTGAGCTTCCTTTGCCTGTGCCTCGTACGCAGTTCCGTCCTCGAGTATCGGACTTTCCAGAAGCGCTTCTCCCTTGCTCGTGAGCGCTTCCATCAGGTACCCGTCTTCTAGCTCAGTCATCATGACATCGGAATCGCTCGTCTCTGCGGGTCCGCATCCCACCCGGGTGCAGAAACAGCCTGTTGACGGCTCGGGACAGGTGAGGGTAACGATCGTTGTCTTGGCCCGCCGAGCGAGGTAGTAAGGGTCAGGCGTTTCGGTCTTCGAGAAAGCCCGGTCGATTACGGCAATGCCGCGCGCGTCGCATGGCCTGGCACCAAAGATAATGGTGTCCGGCACGGCGATCGTATCGTCGAGCTCAACGAGCGTTCGGCGCGGATCTTCCGAATCTTTTTTGAACCTGAATGAGAAGAGGGTCTCACTCTGGGGATAGATGGCACTCTTGGGCGAGCTCACCGCAGGGCGCGAAAGACAGATCACGGAGTCGGGCTCAACCGGTTTGAAGAGTACCGCTTCGTCTTCCAGACAAGGGGCGTAGACGCGGGCCTTGGCGCCCAGGGCTGCTATGAACTCCTTCTCTTTTTGCTTCTTGAGATACCCGGCCTTCTTCATCGGATCTTGTGCTCCTCGATCTTCTCCTCCTCTACTTTGAACGTGTACATGGGTGGCTTGTCGTCCATCGAGATGCCAGGCTCGTAGCCGAAGAGTTCCTTCATCTCCATATTAATCTTCTTCTTCAGTCTCGCCACGGGGATGCCCATCGGGCAGGCCCTCTCGCACTCGCCGCACTCTGTGCAACGGCCTGCGAGGTGGATGGCATGGATCATGTGAAACATCATTTTCTCGTTCTGCGTAGCTTTCTGGCTCATCCAGTGCGGGTCACGGGTCTCTGCGATGCAGGATTCCCTGCAGACGCACAGCGGACAGGCGTTGCGGCATGCATAACAGCGGATACAGCGGTCAAACTCGGCCATCCAGTAAGCTCTCCGCTCTTCGAGTGATCGCGCATCGAACTCCCGGATCTCCTGGTACGCGGTTTTCTCGTCAATCTTCGGTTCGACCTCTTCTCCTGCCAGATGGTCGGCCACGACGGGCGTGGGGTATCGGCAGGCTAGACACTTATCGGGCGCCACATCGCGGAGTGCAAGCCGTGCTTCGCCCTTCTTTGTTTTTATAACGACGGTGTCATTTTCGAATGATGCCTCGATGACCGGCTGGTGATCGATGGCGCTCAGAACCTTGCGAACGCTCACAGCACCCTGACAGGGAACGCCGATGACAACCACGTTCTCCCGTTTGATCAGGCCTTCCTGCGCGAGTTGCACGACTGTGCGGCTGTCGCAGCCCTTGACGACCACAGCCGCTCTGTTCTTGAGAGAGGGCAGGTAAGCTGCGAGGTTATGCATGCAGGCAGGATTGAGGACAAGCGCGTCGATTTCGTCCGGCGACGTCAAGAAACAAGGCACGGGATGGAGCGCGTCGAGCCCTTTCTTGTAGCCGATCACCACGTCAACAGACGGGAGCACAGTCCGGACGATCTCTTTCAGTTTCTCTAGATTCACGCCCTGGCCTCCTTCGGAAGCGTCTTGTTCTGAGGAAGGAGGGGAGCCGGTCCCAGTTCATGGATGAGCGACGTGAAATCAGTGACCGTCTGCTGCCAGCGCTGTCCTTCCGATGCGGAGACCCACGTGTAGTGGAATCGGCGCGCATCAATCCCCACAAAGGGAAGAAAGCGTTTCAGCATCTCGAGCCTGCGGCGGGCGTAGAAATTGCCGTCTGAGTAATGGCAGTCCCGAGGGTGGCACCCGGAGACGAGCACGCCGTCAGCCCCGCTTATCAACGCCTTGACCACGAAGAGGGGATCGACCCTTCCTGAACAGGGGACCCTGATGATCCGGAGGTCGGTCGGCTGCTTGAAACGGCTTACGCCGGCGGTGTCGGCCCCGCCATATGAGCACCAGTTGCAAAGGAATCCGACGATGCGGAGTTCCTTTCCTTCTACGACAGACATAAACTGTTTACCTCCGCAAGCAGCTGATTATCGGTAAAGTGTTGCAGCTGAATCGCTCCGCAGGGGCACGTTGATGTGCAAACCCCACAGCCTGCGCAAACCGTTTCGATCACGTTTGCGACGACTTTCCCACCGCGCAGCACCTCATCCTTGATTGCCTGGAAGGGACATGTTTTGGCACACTTGAGGCAGCCCACACAGGCGTTCTGATTGACCCGGGCGATGGCAGGGTCTGATTCCAGCATGTCACGGGAGAAGAGCGCGAGCACCTTGGCTGCCGCGGCGCTGCCCTGGCCCACCGAAGAGGGAATGTCCTTCGGGCCCTGGGCCGCTCCTGCCAGGTAGACACCTGCAGTGTTTGTCTCTACCGGGCGAAGCTTCGGGTGGCTTTCGACGTAGAAACCGTGCGTGTCATAGGAGATGTGGAGCTTCTCGGCGAGCGCCGCTGCGCCCGGTGCAGCCGTGGCAGCCGTGGCGAGGACCACAAGGTCAGCCTCGACTTCCACTTTTGCGCCGAGCAAAGTGTCAGCGCCCTGCACAATCATCTTCTTACCCTTCGGGTAGATTCGGGAAACGCGTCCACGTATATACTTTACGCCGTAATCCTCCTGGGCCCTGCGCGTGAACTCGTCGTACCCCTTGCCGGGCGCACGGATGTCCATGTAGAAGACAAAAGACTGGGAGTCGGGGATGTGGTCTTTCGTGAGGATTGCCTGCTTGGCTATATACATACAGCAGAAATTGGAACAGTAAGGAATGCCGATCGATTTGTCGCGTGAGCCGGCGCAGGAGACGAAAACAATGCTCTTAGGCTCTGTCTTGTCCGAAGGTCTCAGGATGTGGCCCGATGTCGGTCCGGACGCATTCAGAAGCCGCTCGTACTGGATGCCGGTGATCACGTCCGGGTAGCGCCCGCCGCCGTACTCGGGCAGCAGTTCCTGGTCGATGAGCCCGTAGCCGCTTGCCACGATGATCGCGCCCACTTCTTCGGTGACGAACTGATCCTGAAGCTCGAAGTTGATGGCCTTAGCCGGGCAGACTTTTGCGCAAACGCCGCACTTGCCTTTCTGGATCTGGCGGCAAAACTTCGCGTCGATCGTTGCCTTCTTCGGGATGGCCTGGGGGAAGGGGATGTTGATGGCCCGTGTCGGCGCGACGCCGAAGTTGAACCGGTCGTACGCATTCTTCGTGGGGCACTTTTCCATGCACTCGCCGCAGCCGGTGCACTTTGCCCAGTCGACGTAGGGTGTCTTTTTGCGTACCTTCACCTGGTAGTTGCCTACGTAGCCTTTGATCTCCTCGATCTCCGAATACGCGTGCAAGCTGATTTTTTCGTGCTGAGCCACATCGACCATCTTCGGCCCGAGGATGCAGATGGAGCAATCGATAGTGGGAAACGTCTTGTCGAGGCGGGCCATCATGCCGCCTATAGCCGGGCTCTTCTCGACGAGGACCACATCGAGCCCGCCTTCCGCGCAGTCGAGAGCTGACTGCATGCCGGCAACACCTGCGCCGATCACGAGAACCCGCTTGTTGACCTTGAAAGATGACGAGTAGAGTGGTTTGTCCCGGACAACTTTTTCAACGGCCATGCGCACCGCTTCAATGGCCTTGTTCGTGTTGAGATCTTTGTCCTCGCCGATCCAAGAGACATGTTCCCTGATGTTGGCCATTTCGAAAAAGTACCGGTTGAGGCCTGCCTTTTCAACCGTGCGTCTGAAGGTAAGCTCGTGCATGCGGGGAGAGCAGGCAGCGACTACAACGCGGTCCAGGTTCTCCCGTTTGATTGCCTGTTTGATCTCGTCCTGGCCGGGCTCCGAACAGGTGTACATGTAATGGGTGGAATAAACAACATGGGGAAGTTTGGCTGTCTCTTCAGCGGCCCTGGCCACGTCCACGGTGCCCGCGATATTGTTGCCGCAGTGGCAGATAAATACTCCGACTCTCATATTGGATCAGGCCTCCTTCGTTGCCGAGGCGGTATCTTCCGGTCCGGGTGCATTCCCCGATTTGCCCGCCGTTCCCTGTGCTGCGCTCTTTTTGACCTTCTCCTTTACAGTCGAGACTGTCTCCTCCGCTTCCTTCGATCTCCTCGATCGGATGAGCGCATCAGTGCTCACTATGTGCTTGTCTAGCCCCAGTTCTTCGGGCGTATATCCGAAGGCAAGCCCGAGCACTTCTGAGAAATAGAGGATAGGGATGGAGAAGGATGAGCCCATGGCGCGGTTTACCTGTGCCTGTCGAAGGTCTAAGTTCTGCTGGCAGAGCGGACACGCGACTACGACGCAGTTTGCTCCGCAATCCTCTACCATGGTGAGAACCTTGTGGGTAAGCCGGAGCACCATCTCCTTCTTCGGGACACCGAACGCGGCGCCGCAACACTCTGTCTTGAAGGCAAAATCGCATACCTCCACGCCGCAGGCAGCCAGCAACCGGTCCATGGAGATCGGGTTCTCGGGATCATCGAAGGCGGCGAGGCGCGGCGGACGGCTCAAGATACAACCGTAGTAGCAGGCTGCCTTGAGATCAGGAAGCACGGTGGTCACCTTTGAGGCGACAGCCTCGAGTCCCACGTCCTCATAAATCACCTGGAGTGTGGACTTTGCCTTTACCCCTCCCTCGTAAGGGATGTCGAGGAGCTGGTTCACCTCGTCCTTGAAGGCCCTGTCCTCGGTAGCCCTCGCGTGCGCCTTTTTGAACGCTGACAGGCAGGCAGGGCAGGGGGTGGTAAGCGTGGCCGTCTCCATGCGCTCAACGATAGCAAGATTGCGCGCAGCGAGCGCGCCCGCCAGCAGGTGATCCATCGCGTGGGCGGGTGTAGACCCGCAGCAGCTCCAATCGTCAGGTTCTCTGAGCGTCACACCGAGGGCTTTGAGGATCAGGCGTATTGACCGGTCGTAGGACGACGCGGTCCCCTCCAGCGAGCAGCCGCTGTAATAGGCATACTCTTGTTCAATCATTGCTCTATCTTTTCTCCATGAATCGTTTAACGATGCGGGCGACGTTCTCTCTACCCTTGATCCTCTTGGGCAGGAAGTGCAGCTGTTTCATCACCTTGGGGCCCAGGTCCGCGTCGGTGAGGAGGTGCCCCGACTTGAGGTTATAACGGGCGATGATCTCCAGCTCGAATATCCTTCCGTGATTCCTGAGCGATGTGAGAAAGGCTTCGTAAAAGGTGCGTATATCCTTCTCGGTGAACCGTTTTTCTCTGTAGGCAATGTTGCGCAACCCATCCATCACGTCAGCGACGTCAATCTCGCAAGGACAGCGCGTACTGCAGGTCTCGCAGGTGGCACAGAGCCATATCGCCTTAGAGCTTAAGGCTTTCTCCCTCTGTCCTGTCTGGATCATCCGCATGATCTGACTTACGGGGTAATCGAAGAACTCGGTGTAAGGGCAACCCGCCGTGCAATTGCCGCACTGGTAGCAGCGGACCATGTCCTGTCCGGTCGCCTCGGAAACCTCAGATGCAAAATTATTAAGCGTGTCGCTGGTGAGATGTATCGTTTCCATACGCCCCTTTTGGCATTATTTTAACATAGAGGGCGATGGGTTGTCTAGACCCGCTACATCAGTAAACAGTGGGCAGTAATCAGTAACCGGTGAGTACTGGGCAGAACTACATCTGCGTACCGCGAGGAGTGATCGGAAAGCAGTGAACAGCGAACAGCAAACGGTGACTATCCGCCCTCCGCCTACGCCAGTTGAAGTAGTTGCGTCTTTCACTGGCAACTGATCACTGATCACGGATCACTGACTTACCAAGGTCTTGCATGATTTTCTGGGCAACCGGCAGAACGGTCACCTCTATCTCGGGGCTCAATCCTTCACGAAAGACCGTGTTCTCCTTTATCTCCACTGCGTAGATGCGGATCATCTGAGGCATGTCATAGCCGAGCTTTCTTCCCAGTTCTACGGTGGTCCTCAGATCAAGCGCGTGGGAAGCGTAAGGATTGACGACAGCTCCGAGATCATCAACCGAGAGCTCATAGACTGTGCCGGCCTCTGCCTTTTCGTCCGTCATGATGGCATCAGCCACGATAACGGTCTGGTAGCCGGTAATTAAGTCAAGCAGAAACCTTCCCGCAAGGCTTGCTTCTATAACATCCGTAGCCGGGTCGGCTGGCCGGCGTTTTTTTATTTCCCGGGCGATGGCGATGCCGACACCGTCATCACCCAAAATAGGATTCCCGAGTCCCAGGATAAGGGTCCTGTGTTGCTGGGCCACTTAAGCGTCTCTGGTCAGCGTTTCCAACACCCTGCCCTGATGATTCCGGATATTTACCACGAGGGGCATTGTCCCAGGGAGATTGTGGGTAGCGCAGCCAAGGCACGGGTCGTAGGCTCTGAAGGCCATCTCTGCCATATTGAGCATGCCCTCCTTTACCTCGCCTCCCTTTATGAAGGCTTGCGCTGCCTTTTTGACCGAGAGACTGATCGGCGCAGCATTGTGCTGCGTGGCTACGATCAGGTTGACTTTTGTTATCATTCCTTTGTCATCTGTCTCGTAATGGTGGATCAGCGTCCCTCTGCATGCCTCAACGCATCCGATGCCCTTGCCGGTAAACTGAAAGTTCATGTTTCGTATATCCTTGCTGGTCAACAAGGGGTCATTCGCAATCTTTTGCATATCTTCGGCAGCCTGCAAAGCCTCTATGAGCCGGGCCCAGTGGTAGGCAAGCGTATGGTGTGCCGGTTTACCGAGAACAGAGACCATGTATTCGTACTCTTTCTGGGCCAGAGGGGTTGCCATGCCATCGGCCACATTGTAACGTGCAAGAGGACCGACGCGGTACAGGGATGTATCATTGCCTTCGATCAACCCTTTCCATCCGAGTTTCCGCAAGTGAGTCAACCGGATATAGGTCCATGGTTCTACCCACTCACCGATATATTCCGTATAGTCACGGGGATGGAAGAACGCGACCTCTTTTCCATTGGGGTCTACAACCCGCAGCATGCCTTCGTAATAATTCTGTTTGTTATAATCATCCACGAGGCCCATGTAATAGGTCTTGAGGTTGTAAGGCTCACTAAGGATTAAATCAAGGTATGTCTTATTTCCGAGTACCGCATCCTTGAACAGTTTGAGTGCAAACTGGGCAAACTCCACGCTGAAATCTGCTGTCTCTATGATGGTCTTCCGCTCCTCTTCCTTGATACCCCGGGGAACACCGCCTGGTAATCCCCCCTCCGGGTGGGGCGGCTTGCTGGCAATCAGTCTTATAATATCCCTTGTTCTGGCCCTCACATCGATGACTTTTTTTGCAATGTCAAGGCCGACCTTGTCGATCACGCCAAGGATATTCCTTGTTGCCGGACTCGCATTAGGCCCGACAACAAAATCTGGACCACCGAGAAAAAAGAAATGGATGTAATGGTCCTCGATGAAGTTTGCGGCATACTGGAGCCTCCTCACCAGTTTGGCTGTGGGCGTGGGCGCCACACCGTAGATAAGATCGAGTGCCTTTGTGGATGCCATATTGTGAGGAGTAGGGCAGACGCCGCAGATGTTCGGTACTATTCTCGGCATCTCCTCTGCCGGCCTTCCGATACAGAATCTCTCGAAGCCTCTCAATTCTGTCACCTGAAAGTACGCATCTTCCACGTCACCTTTATCATTGAGAAAGACTTCTATCTTCCCGTGTCCTTCGAGTCTCGTTACTGGATTGATCGTTATCTTGTTACCCATTTTTGCACCTCACGCTTTCTTTAACGGTTCTCTTCTCTTCTGCAAGAGAGAGGCTGCGGTGGTAAAACGGTAGAAGTAACCTGCGGGGTCATCGAGTTCCCCGGCAATCTTCTTTCTTCCCTCTTCGGTCTCTGCCGATATCAGCGAGGCAATGGCCGACAGGTATTTTGAGCCGCCCATGCCGGCGACGCCCTCTACCGGTCCGAAGCAGCCCCTGCAGGGGATATTGATCTTGATGCATGACTCGCCGCACCCTCTGCGCGTGGCTGGTCCGGCACAGAGGATTCCTTGGGCAAGAAAACACTTCTCGGGATCGGCCTCTACCTCATGTATCCTCTTGAATTCCTTGATTTCCATTCTCTCCGGTTTTGTTTTATTCCTTTCGCAGACATCGCAGAGTGCAGTACTGGGAGCCAATGTAGATCCCTTGGGGGGCATGTCCCCGCTTATCAGCTTCCTGCCCATTGAACGGATGCGATCAGGCGGAGGCGGACAGCCCGGCAGGTAGTAATCAACATCGATCACGTGGTTCAGCGGGTGGACCTGCGTGTAGAATTCCGGCAGGGTCAGGTCGTTGCCATTCTTTTTTGTGACTGGCTGAGGGACGTTACCATTCGGGTTGACAACCGTCGGAGAGTCCCTGTAGACCCACTGGAAGATATCCTCCTTGCTTCTCAGGTTGGCCAATCCGGGAGTTCCCCCGAAACAGGCGCACGCTCCGAAGGCGAGTATCATCTGCGATTTCCTGCGGAGTAGATGGGCAATCTCCTCATGCTCAGAATTTCTAACAGAACCGTTTATGATGCTCACCAAGATCTCGTTGTCCTTCATAGCCTCGATGTGGTGGTACTTAAAATCGAGGGCTACCGGCCACAAGACCAGATCGAAAGCGGCCGTGACCTTGAGGATGTCCTCATTGATATCAACGATCGCCTCATCACACCCTCCGCAACCGCCGAACCAGCATATCGCCAATTTAGGTTTATCTGCCATGTCGAGCCTCCTACTTCTTTATTGGTCCGAGACCTTTCAGTCTGTCCGTGAAGCCGTTTATGAGCCCTTGAATTCTCTCTCCACTAGGGTCTATTCCCGTGACCATTTCCAGTCTCTCTTTTTCAATCCCGAAGGCTTCCAGTACCTTGTGAAGGAGATAGATTCTTTTCTTTGCCTCCTGGTTTCCATCCTGAAAGTGACAGTCACCTTCGGCACAGCCGAGGAGCAGAACCCCATCGCTCCCTTTGCGGAACGCCTCGACTATGTTGGTAGCGTCTACTTTGCCGGTGCACACCACGGGAATCATGTTTTTTACGTTTTTGAAATGGCCGTTGTTCGATGTGTAGCCCCAGCCGAATTTACAGGCGAAGCAGACGATACCCGGTCCTTCGGCAATATCGTGTTTTTCGGCCGCAGAGATATCGGGTATCAGCTCTCGTGCTCCTGATGGGCATGCGGAGACGCAGTGACCGCAGGCCTTACACAAGAGCGGATCCGTATAAGAAATCCGTTCCACTCCTACTTCCCTGCCCTCAAACAGAATGGGCTGCTCCCTCAGGTGGGCTGTGCGGTAGTTGCATGCTGCCACACAGATCCCGCAGCCGCTGCAGAGGGCCTCGTCGACCTTCACGGTGGGGAGTTCGGGCTGGATGTCCGTAGCCACGCAGGCCTTGCATGATATACATGGTCCGCATTCCAGGCATCGTCTTGCTTCCTTGGTCGCCTCTTCAAGGGTGAAACCTATCTCGAAGGGGTCAAAATTCATCCTCTTGTCAGGAGGTGTCCATTTGGGAGCAGGCTCAGGCTTAAACATGTCCCTCAACGGCGCTTCACTCCCCTGATATTGTACCAGCCACCGCCCGAGGCTTACTCCCCTCAAATACCTGTCGATGGAATCAGCCGCCTGGCGGCCTTCGGCCATAGCGTCCACCATGAAGCCTATTCTCCTCACGTCCCCGCCGATGAAGACATCTTTGTTTTTCAAGCTCTGGAGGGTGAGCGCGTTTACGGCGAGCCTTCCTTTCTCATCGAAAAGACCCGCATTCTGTAAGACTGACCTATCCCATGTCTGCCCGATGGTGACGAGAAGGACATCGCCCTCTATCTGTATGCAGTCGGAAACGTCAAATTTGGGATTGAATCCCTTCTCATCGAAAACGCTTGTACACTTGGGGCAATCAATCTTCGTGAATTTTCCGCCTTCGCCGATGACGCTTCTTGTGCCCCTGGAGTAAACGATCCTGATCCCCTCCTGGTGCGCACCCTCAATTTCTTCAGGATCCGCTGGGATCCCGTCTTTTGAGGACTTGTCCCAAGTCTCCAGACAGACAAGCGTGACCTGTCCGCCCAAACGCACCGCGGTTCTCGCTGCATCGAAGGCTACGTTTCCGCCGCCAATAACGATGACACGTTTGCCTTTGAAATAGTCAGAAGGGATGTTTCCCTTGCCGATTTCATCCAGAAGAGTGAGGCCGTACATCACATTTTCAAGGCCCTGCCAGTCCACCGCCTTTATGCCTAACGTAAGGGCACGAGGGTAAGGTGTGCCGGTAGCAATGAAGAAGGCCTTAAAACCTTTTTCCTTTAACTTCGCGATAGGATCACCGCCGTTTACCTTTAACTCCTTTTCAACTTTGATACCCCCGAGGCGGACAATATTATCAACGGCGGTATCGAGCACATCCTCCGGCAGGCGGTACTTGGGTATGTACCTCACGGCCCCGCCCAGTTTGGGGTTGCTGTCAAAGATCGTCACATCGTAGCCCTTCTTGGAGAGCTCCCAGGCACAGAGCAGGCCTGCGGGTCCACCACCGAGGATGGCCACGGGTCCCTTATCCTTTGGCACATCGAGTGGTTTTTTCTCTTTCAAATAGGGTGTGTAGTTATCGGAAAGGAATTGCTTCAGGAGCCTCCTCTTGATGGACCCTCCCTTTGTTTTGTAATTGCAGTCCCGCTCACAAATGCCGCAAATATAGCCGCACACAGTGAAGAGCGGGTTCCTGTCGTACAGAAAGTCTCCGATCTGAATCACTCCCTCACGGGCCTTCTCCGGTTCGTTCGGAAGGAGCGAGATCATCACATTTGATCTCTGAATGGATTCTTTAATCGGACACCGCACCTGGCAGGGGGGCAGAGTCTGCTCGACTGCCGCCTCTGCGCTAGCCTGTTCATCCGTCCTCAGTTGCCACATAGCCTAACCTCCTTAATAATTTGGAAGCTTGTTGGGTACAGATCGAGAAAATCTGCGTTCAGAAGGGCCGTTTGTAACCGCAATGTGTCTCGCAAAATCCTTTACATGATGATCTGAACAGGGTTGAGTGAGATTGTCTCTGACTAACATACTCGTGAATTAATGTACTAAAGACGGTATCACCTTTTGTATACAGATGTCAATGCAAATTATGGTCAAAAAAAGCGGCCCGTTCCAGGTTACAGGTTGCAGGTTCCGGGGCAAGAAGGCTACAGCTTTCAGAAAGCTCATTGGTGTAGATTGCAAGTGCTGAGTTTCCCCATTACGCTTCCTACTCTTATAGCAGTGGGGTGTGGATCGCTCATCCGTCTCCCCGGTCGATTATTAAACCTTCTCTATTTTTACTGCGCACACCTTGTAGCCGGGGATCTTGGCCACGGGATCCAGTGCATCAATGGTCAAGAGGTTGGCGGCCGCCTCCTTGAAGTGGAACGTCATGAAGACGATGCCAGGCGGAAGATGATCGGTCGGCTTTGCTTTGACCGTGACCTTGCCTCTGCGGGAGCTCACCTCTACAAGGCCGTCACCTTCCTGCACGCCAAGCCGGTTCGCATCCTCCGGATTCATCTCAAGCAAACCTTCAGGGTAGATTTCCATGAGGCCCTTTGATTTTCGGCTGAGCATTGCGTGGTAGTGGTAGAGCACACGCCCTGTCGTCAGGACGAACGGATAGTCCTCATCCGGGAGTTCGGGTGATGGCACATAGGGCGTTACATGGAATTTGCCCCTGCCACGGGTAAACCTGTCCTTGTGGAGATATCCGGTGCCCGGATGATCACCGTTCGGGCACGGCCACTGCAGACCCAGATGATCTATGCGATCGTAAGTGATGCCACCGTACGACGGCGTCACCATCGCGATCTCTGCCATGATATCGGCGCACGTCGCATACTTCATGGGATAGCCCAGTCGCCTAGAAAGATCACAGATGATCTGCCAGTCTGGCCGGGCGTTACCGACTGGGTCGATTGCTCTGCGTACGCGCTGCACGCGCCGTTCCGTGTTGGTAAAGGTACCATCTTTCTCTGCGAAGCTCACCCCGGGCAGCACGACCTCGGCGAGTTCAGCTGTCTCGGTCATGAATATGTCCTGCACCGCGAGGAATTCGAGGTGGTCCAGTTCCTCCTTGATCTTGTTTCCGTTCGGGTCGGTAAGTAATGGGTTCTCACCCAGGATGAAAAGGGCTTTTATCTTCCCTTCTCCTATAGCCTTCATCATCTCCGTAAGGGTTAATCCAGGTTTTGTTGAAAGTGGCACGCGCCAGGCCTTCTCAAATTTTTCCTGAACTGACGGGTCGTCCACCCGCTGATAACCGGTATACACGTTGGGCAGGCCGCCCATATCGCACGCGCCCTGCACATTATTCTGCCCCCTCAAGGGGTTGACACCTGATGAGGGCTTTCCGATCTGGCCTGCCACCATGGCCAGGTTCGCGAGGGCCAGCACATTATTTGTTCCTGTTGTGTGCTGTGTGATGCCCATCGCGTAGAGGATTGTCCCGCCCTTGGCCTGCGCATATAGTTTCGCAGCCTCAACAACATCTTGCGCAGGGACACCCGTTATTGTTTCAACCGCCTCCGGCGTGTACTCCTTGACGGACTCGGCCAGCGCTTCGAAACCTTCCGTGCGCTCATCGATGAAGGCTTTGTTGAGCCAACCGTGGGAGATGATCGCGTGGATCATGCCGTTGATAAGGGCTACGTCTGTTCCCGGTTTCTGCTGCAAATGAAGCTCCGCGTAATCAACGAGATCGATCCTGCGGGGATCCGCTACGATCACTTTGGCGCCTTTCTGACGAGCCGCCTTTTTCACCTCGAGTGCGATCACCGGATGATTCTCCGTTGTATTTGAGCCGATAACGAAGATACAGTCAGCATCTTCTATCTCGGCGATAGAGTTGGTCATCGCGCCGCTTCCGAATGCCATCGCCAGACCGGCGACAGTCGATGAGTGTCAGAGACGCGCGCAGTGGTCGACATTATTCGTGCCGAGGGCGGCACGAGTCAGTTTCTGAAGGAGGTAGTTTTCTTCGTTGGTGCATTTGGCTGAGACGAGCACGCCGATTGCGTCAGGGCCATGCTTCTCTTTAACCTTCTTAAGCCCTTCCGCGACTTTGTGCAGCGCGTCATCCCATGAGGCCTCGTGAAAGGCGCCGTTCTTCTTAATGAGCGGTTGCGTGAGCCGGTCTGGGCTGTGGACATAATCAAAGCCAAACCTCCCCTTAACGCAGGTCCATCCCTTATTCGCACCGAGCTCTCTGTCGGAGGAAACCTTTACCACTTTGTTATCTTTTGTGTTGAGCACCAGCGTACAGCCAACGCCGCAGTACGAGCAAGTGGTCGCGGTCTTCTCTAACTCCCATGCCCGTCCCTCGAATCGTCCTGCCTTCTCGCTCAACGCCCCTACAGGACAGACACTGACACAGTTCCCGCAAAAGACGCAGGGAGTCTCCTGCATGTTGGCATCATAGAAGGCTGCAAGCTTCGTGTCGAAACCGCGCTGCGTCTGATCGACAGCTTCGCAATACTGGACCTCGTGCATCACGGTAACGCACCGGGCGCACAGGATGCACTTGTTGTAGTCCCTTTCAAAGAAAGGATTAAGCGCTCGAATCGGGTAGTTGTGCTGTGCCCCTTCGAAGCGCGGCTTGCGTATGCCGAACTGGTACGCATATTTCTCGAGCTTGCAGGAACCGCTGTCTTCGCAGGTCATGCAGTCATAAGGGTGGTCTGACAGGAGAAACTCGAGAATGATTTTTCTGGCATGGAGGACTCTCGGGGTATCGGTCTTAACGACTATATTGTTCGCGACGGGATAAGCGCACGAAGCCACCAGATTCCTTGCGCCCTCCAGTTCAACAACACAGAGCCGGCAGGCAGCTGTGGCTTTCAGGTCCTCCCGGTAACAGAGGTGCGGGATGTGGACACCCACGATCTTCGCTGCCTCAATGATCGTGGTTCCCGGCTTGACCGTAACAGTGTGGCCATCTATCGTTAGAGTAATGTCAGCCATGACGCCTATTCCCCCTTCCTTTCCAGATCACAGCGCAGGCAGCGCCTTGCTTCGCGCATTGCCTCCTTCTCAGTGAAACCTTTGTTCACTTCACCAAAGTCCCGGACGCGCCGCTTTTTGCCGAGCTGAGGCATCCTGGCCCTGAGGGCAGCCGCCGCTGTCAATTCGCCTTCCATCTCTATTTTCGGTATGTCAATTCTCAGGACGGGTTGGTAGGCCCTGTCTTTGTAAAGGTCTTTTCCTTTAAGGTATCGGTCGATGGAGACCGCGCCTCTGTACCCTTGCGCCATTGCTTCCACGACCATGGACGGACCGGTGACCAGGTCTCCACCCGCGAATACGCCCGGAACCCGGGTAGCCAGCGTGACACGATCGGCCTGCAGCGTATTGCCACTTCCCGCGGCGAAGCCGTCATTCGAGGGAAGGGAGCTAAGATCCGGCATATAACCGATAGCAGGAATAAGCGTGTCCACGTCGACCACGAATTCCGAACCTTTGATCGGCACGGGGCGGCGCCTACCGCTCTCATCGTAATCGCCCAGTTCCATCCTCATGCATTCCAATCTCTTGACGTGCCCGTCCTGTGTGACGATGCGCGTCGGAGCCACGAGGTAGTCTATGTGGATACCCTCATCTTCAGCCTCTTCGATCTCCTCGGGCAGCGCAGGCATCTCGTCTTTCGTCCGCCTGTAAAGGATGGTGACCTTCTTGGCACCGAGCCGCAAAGCTGTGCGGGCTGCATCTATGGCAACATTCCCACCGCCCAGGACTGCTACCTTCTGCCCCCTCCCCACCTGCTCGCCGAGATTAACTTTGCGCAGGTACACGATGCCCGGGATGACCCCTTCGGCATCCTCTCCGGGGATGTTCAGCTTCTGGTTTGCGTGAGCGCCGAGCGCGAGGAATACCGCTTTGCATCCTTGTTTGAGGAGACCTTCCACCGTGAAGTCTTTGCCCAGGGTCTTGTTGAGCTGAATCTCAACATTGTGTTGCTTCACGAAGCCGACGTCGTATTCAACGACCGCCGCCGGCAAGCGGAAATCGGGAATGCCCACCCTGAGCATACCGCCGGCAACAGGCAGAGACTCGTATATCGTGACCTGGTAGCCCCGCCTTCCGAGATGGTAGGCAGCGCTGAGGCCCGCGGGTCCGGCTCCTACAACAGCCACGCGCTCTTGTTTTATTTTCTCGAGGAATACGGGTGGGGGCATCTTATTCCGCTTCATCTCCCGGTCGGATATGAATCTCTTCAGGGAGCAGATAGCGATGGGCTCATCCACATCACCGCGCTTGCACATGCTCTCGCATGGATGGTTGCAGACCCGTCCGAGCACGCCCGCGAGGGGCATATTGAGCCGTGTAAGCGCCAGGGCTTCTTCATACCTTCCGGCTGCTATGGCGGAAACGTACCCGACCGCATCAACCCGGCATGGGCAGGTGTTTTCGCAAGGCGCATAGGTAAGCGCCTCGCAGACCCCTGCTGGGCAGTGCTTGTCGAGAATGTGGGCGTCATATTCGTTGCGGAAGTGGCGGATCGTTGAGAGCACCGGGTTCGGTGACGTTTGTCCCAATCCGCACAGGCTTGCATCTTTGATCATCTGCCCCATTTCCTGGAGCAGTTCGATGTCGTCTTCTCTCCCTTCGCCTTTTGTGATGCGGGTCAGGATCTCCCACATGCGCTTGGTCCCGATGCGGCACGGCACGCATTTACCGCAGGATTCGTCCTGAGTGAAGCTCAGAAAAAACCGGGCAATGTCCACCATGCAGGTCTTGGTATCCATGACCACCATACCGCCGGAACCCATGATAGCCCCGACCGACTCCAAAGACCCATAGTCGATGGGCAGCTCCAGATGCTTCGCCGGCACACACCCGCCTGACGGCCCTCCCATCTGGACGGCCTTGAAAGGTCTGTTGTTAGGAATGCCGCCGCCCACCTTGTAGATGACCTCACGTACGGTCGTACCCATGGGTACTTCGACCAGACCCGTATTATTGATCTTGCCGGCGAGCGAAAAAATCTTTGTCCCTTTGCTCGATTCCGTACCCATGCTCGCGTACCATGGTGCGCCCTTCAGGATGATGGAAGGCACGTTGGCATAGGTCTCCACGTTGTTAATGTTGGTGGGCTTGCCCCAGAGGCCTGCCTGGGCAGGAAAGGGCGGGCGCGGGCGGGGTGTCCCCCGGCGCCCTTCGATAGATGCCATCAGGGCTGTTTCTTCGCCGCACACAAATGCCCCTGCTCCCTCTTTGATCTTCAGGTCGAATGAAAAGTCAGAACCCAGAATGTTGGGCCCCAGAAGTCCCAGATTTGTTGCCTGTTCGACCGCAATCAAGAGATGCTCGACCGCGATGGGATATTCGGCCCGAACATAGACATAGCCGGCAGAAGCGCCGATGGCGTAGGCCGCGATGAGCATCCCCTCCATGACACTGTGAGGATCGCCTTCCAGGACGGCGCGGTCCATGAAGGCTCCGGGGTCTCCCTCGTCGGCGTTGCAGATTATGTATTTGGTGTCACCGAGGGCCGATCTTGCGAAGCTCCATTTCATCCCGGTCGAAAATCCGGCGCCTCCTCTCCCGCGGAGTCCCGATTTCTTCACTTCCTCGACCACCTCGTCAGGGTTCATGGAGTGAAGCGCCTTTGCGAGGGCGGCATAGCCTCCATTGGCGATATACTGGTCGATACTTCTCGGATCGATGGTGCCACAATTTTTGAGTACGTTCTGAATCTGCCCTTCGTAAAACGGTATCTTCTTCGTCTGTGCAATTCTCTTGTCTGTCAGAGGGTCAGGGTAGGTCAGCCGCTCTATTATTTTTTGCCGTTCGATGGTCTCCGAGACTATTTCCGGGACGTCGGCCGGTGTCAGCTGCTGATAAAAGATGCCGCTCGGATCGATGGCGATCACAGGAGCCCGGGCGCAGAACCCATGGCAGCCTGTTTCGCGGATTTCAACCTTACTTTCAAGGCCGCGCCTGGCCACCTCGCTACTAAACGCATCGCGTATCTCTTCCGCGCCGTATGCGCGGCAGCCGGTCATGCAAATCCTTACGCGCGTCCTGTCAGGGTCTATCGCGCGCAGCAATGAGTCGCGGCACTGTTCCAGATCTGCCGGGGAGGACAATTTACCCACGGGAACCTCCTTGACCGAACTTCTCGAGGATGGACGGGACCCGTTCCGGAATCAACTTACCATAATAGCTCCTGTCAACCATCATGACAGGGGCCAGAAAGCAGGTACCCAGGCAGGCCACTGTCTCAAGAGAGAACTGCAGATCTTTGGTCGTCTCTCCGTCCTCAATGTCTAGGGAGTCCTTGACTACGTTCAATACCGACCTGCCTCCGCGCACGTGGCAGGCAGTGCCTCTGCAAACCCTGACGGTGTGCCTGCCCCGGGGGGTCAGATAGAACTGCGCATAGAAGGTCACGACGCCATAAATGCGGCTCAGAGGGGTCTTCATCGCTTCGCTGACGCGCACGAGGGCTTCCTTGGGGAGATAGCCATATATCCCCTGTACCTCCTGAAGGACCGGTATCAGCGCCCCTCTTTCCTTCCCAAAGCGTTGGAGGATTGGCTCAATCCTGGCCAGGTCTATTGTCTCGGGCATGCGTTCCTCTCCTTTGCGATTCATCCTCTCTCCGTGGAGTAGACTTACGTTGTTGTAATGTAGAGGGTTGTGTCAGACAATCTTTCATTCACGAGCTGCACAAGCTAGGATAAATATAACGGAACTGGTAGAATTTTACAACAACCCCAGCCCCACGGCAATTGGGCCGACCGCTGACGCGACCCGCAGCCATGCCGTGCCGCCGCCCTGCCCCTGAAGCCAGGATAAGCCCCACAGTTATTTGCCCGATGATTATATTATTACCGAGGTGGCCGAGGAATCTGGCGTAAGGGGAACAGCGTGATCGAAAAAGTGATCATCATGGGGGCAGCAGGCCGCGATTTTCACAACTTCAATGTCTACTTCAGGGACAACCGTCGTTACAACGTTATTGCTTTCACGGCAGCGCAGATTCCCGGCATAGAGGGGCGCCTCTACCCGCCGGAGCTATCGGGACCTTTGTATCCACAGGGCGTTCCCATCTATCCGGAAGCGGCTCTCGCTCAATTAATCAGGCAGCACGGCATCGATCTCGTTTCCTTCTGTTACAGCGACGTTCCTCACCTTGAGGTGATGCACAGGGCATCGCTCGTTACGGCTGAGGGTGCGGATTTCATACTGCTGGGAGCGACGTATACGATGCTCCGGTCGAAGAAGCCCGTCGTGGCAGTCTGCGCCGTGAGGACCGGGGCGGGAAAGTCGCAGACAACCAGGAAGGTGTGCGATGTTATCAAGGAACTCAGGAAGCGGGTTGTCGTGGTCCGCCACCCTATGCCCTATGGTGATTTGAGAACACAAATAGTGCAACGTTTCGCATCGTTCGAAGATTTTGAAAAACATCACTGCACCATTGAGGAGCGGGAGGAATACGAACCCCTGGTGGATAAAGGAATCGTGGTCTATGCCGGTGTTGATTATGACCTGATCCTGAAAGAGGCTGAAAAAGAAGCTGACGTAATCGTATGGGACGGCGGAAATAACGATACCCCTTTTTATCATCCCGATGTCCACATCGTGCTTTTCGACCCGCACCGTCCCGGTCACGAACTCTCCTATTACCCGGGTGAGAGCAACATGCTCATGGCCGACATTGCTGTCATCAACAAAGTAGGCACCGCCCCACGGGAAAACGTGGAGAGGGTACGGGACAACATCAGACGGTATGCGCCCAGAGCCGACATCGTATGTGCGCAATCTCCGGTCCTCGTCAGTCACCCCGAGCTCATACAGGGAAAGCGCGTCCTGGTAGTGGAAGACGGCCCTACGCTCACCCACGGGGGGATGGCGTACGGCGCGGGGGTGATCGCCGCGCAAGAGCACGGGGCTTCTGAGATCGTCGATCCCCGGCCCTATGCTCAAGGGACCATCGGCGAGACCTACCGGCTCTATCCTCATATAGGGCCGCTGCTTCCTGCCATGGGCTACAGCCCCCGCCAGATCAGCGATCTCGAAGAGACCATCAACCGCGCGGTTTGCGACCTAGTCCTTTTTGCCACGCCGATTCACCTGACAAGAATCCTCTCTATCAACAAACCGACCCTGCGTGTCCGCTATGAGTACAAAGACTATGGCCAGCCGCTACTCGGCGATCTCCTTCTCAGTCGGATCCGGTCCTGGGTCGCAAAAAAGCAGCCTGAAACGGGTACATAGCGTTGGCTTCGCATACAGGTGACCCGAAGAAGATCCTGCTCATAGCCCTTGGCGGCAATGCGCTTGTAAAAAAAGGTCAGGTCGGAACCGCCAAGGAACAGTTCCATAATCTGAGGGTGCCCGCGCGGCAGATTGCCCGGCTCTCAAGGCGCTACAGCATCATCATTACCCACGGCAATGGACCTCAGGTGGGCAACCTACTCCTCCAGGAAGAATGTTGCGACGCTGCGCCGAAGATGCCCTTGGAAATTCTGGTAGCCCAGACACAAGGGCAGATTGGTTATATGATCGAATCAACGCTGGACAGCGAACTGATGAACGCAGGCATTACCGGCAAAAACCTGGTGAGCCTGATCAGCTACGTGGTCGTGGGCGAGAACGATCCCGCCTTCAAGAACCCTTCAAAGCCCATCGGTCCGTCCTACACTGCGGAACGGGTAGCGGCTCTTCCCTATCCGACCGTGAAAACGGAAAAAGGATACCGGCGCGTCGTCGCCTCGCCAAGGCCAATTACCATCGTGGAGAAGCGTGAAATCAAAAATCTCATCGACATGGATTTCATCGTCATCTGCTGCGGGGGCGGGGGCATCCCGGTGATACGGGAGGGCAGAACCTTCTCCGGTGTGGACGCCGTGATCGATAAAGATCTCGCCAGCGCACGGCTGGCGCTTGAAGTTGGTGTGGACATTTTCCTGATCGCAACCGACGTTCCAGGCGTTGCCCTGCACTATGGGGAGAAGGGTCGGCGGTTCCTTCGCACCCTGACCGTTAAAGATGCAAGTCTCTACCTCAAGCAAGGCCGCTTCCCCCCGGGCTCGATGGGACCTAAAGTTGAGGCGACCGTGGAATTCATCCAGAACGGCGGTGAAAGAGCGGTCATCACATCAATTGAGGCAATAGAGGAGGCGGTCCACGGCACTGCGGGGACGGAGATCGTGCGGTAAGGTCCTATAGCTACCCAAAGCGGTCTTTAAGCCCGCGCTCCAGGGTGACCACAAAATCCTGGACATTGGTAAGAATAGACCGGGCGGTCAGGGAGCCGCGGTCAGCCAGCTTGCTGACTGCGAATTCGGACATGTCAACGCTGTAGAAATAGACAGGGCGTACGTTGTCTTTCTCCACCTTGTAGGATGGCACCATGTTTCCGATGGCGATGGCGTGGAGCTGCGTTGCCAGCGCAATGACCGTGGTCGCACGGCGGGCGAGAGCCCGCATCTTGTCTTGCGCCAGATACACATCGCCGATTACCTCGGGAAGAGGACCGTCGTCACGGATCGATCCGGCCAAAACGTACGGGATACAATTGAGGGCGACCACGCGCATGATGCCGTCCTTTATGCGCCCTTCTGCCACTGCCTTTGCAATGGACCCCAGTTCCCTGATCCTGTTAATCGCGTCCAGGTGCTTGTAATGGCCGAACGGTGCGCTCCTCTTGGAGTATATTTCCTGTCCCAGAGCTGTTCCGAAAAGGGCCCCTTCGAGGTCATGCACGGCCAGCGCGTTTCCGGCATGCAGGCCATGGACGTAACCGCGCTCGATCAATCTCACGAAAGCGTTGCGCGAATCCTGGTCGAATACGGTCGCGGGCCCCAGCGTCCAGAGGATAAAGCCGTTGCCTCGTTCATGTTCGAGCAGCGCATAGAGTTCATCGTAGTCGATGGAAAAGGACGTTTCCCGCGTGACACGCGTGCGAAAGGTAAACTTCTCCGCGACATGGGGAGGAAAAGCAAAGCCGCCGGTGTGCACGAAAATCCCATCCTCCCCGTTCTCCCGCCTCCCGCAGGCAACCAGTTCGCCGGCTTTCAGATGCCGGAATTCTTTGACTGAGAGCGTTCCATCCGGCTCCAGCACGACGACACAATCCATCCGAGACTCCTTGAGAAGGAGCCACTCCCCTTTCTGAGTTTGCAGATATTCGGGGAATATTGATGTGGCGTGGTAATTTTCAGGAGCGATACCAGGCTGCGTCACCTCTTTGAAGACCACGGTTGGGCATTGCGAAAACCGGGCGTGAGTGAAATCCGGTGGATTGTAAGCCGGCAGGATAAAGGCCATGTTCCAGGCTCTCCTCAACCAATTCCAGCATGGATTACAGCATGCTGCATTGTGACCCTTCTAACTCCACGAACGTGTCTGACCGTATCGTTTCAGACTAAATGTAATGCAGGTTACGCTGAAACGACAGTCAGAGACGACCGTTTCAGTTCGTTACGCCGTGAAACGTGCCGCAGATGGCCAGCGAACCGCAGCAGAATATCATCTTCTACCTTAAGGCAGGGCCGGCAGCCCGGGTATTGTTACCCTACGTTGAGGGTTTTGTGCGAGGAGCCCAGAAAGCGGCCCATGCCAACCTTCCTGAAGAAGGCTGCACAGGGGCTGAGTGTTACGAGGCCTCCTGGAGAGAAGATGCCGACTGACGCCAGGATCAGGCCGAGCATGGTCAGGTGAAGGGATTTGATCCAGACGGGAAGCCACGTTGATGTCCAGAGGAACTCTTCGATGATCAGCATAAAGATGGCGCCGAAGATAGGACCGAGAAAGGTCCCGGTCCCACCCAGCATCACCATGGTTACGGGAAGCAGCGCCTTATCCGTGCCGAAGACGACCTCGGGATCGATATAGGCTGAATACCAGGCATAGCCAGCACCGAGAAGGGCAGGAAATACCGAGCTCAAAACATAGGCGCCCATTTTGCGCCTGTTCACGTTGATCCCAAAGGCCTCAGCAACTTCCTCATCTTCCCGGATGCTGAAGAGGGCGAGACCGAATTTCGACTTTGGAATCCAATAGCAGACAAAAATGGTCAGTAGAGCTACTCCGAGGAACATGTAATAGGTTTGAAATGGCCTGTAACCCGGCGTGAGAGAGATTCCCTGGGTCCCCCCTGTAAAATCCCGAAGGCTACCAGCCACCAGCTCAAACAATTTGATCAGACCGAAATTGGCCAGCGCAAAATATCCGCCTTTGAGCCGCAGAAATGGATAACTGATCAAGGTCGCAAAGATGAGCGTGACGAGGACCCCGGTGGCCATGCAGATAACGAAGGGAACACCTTTGGAATAAAGGATCGCGAAACCATAGGCGCTGATACCGAAAAATACGTAATGGCCCAGGTTGACATATCCCAGGTAGCCCGCGGTGATGTTGAAGCTTGAACCAATCCCGACGTACATGAAGAGGAGGAGGAGAAAAACAACCCAGTAGGGATCTACGAATTTAGGCACGAGCAGAATGGCAATCAGTACCAGGATCCAGAATCCATATAAAAGTGTCGCGCCTTTTCTAAACATGCTTGAACAATCCCTCCGGTTTCAGGAGCAAGACCAAAACCAGGGTAAAGAACGCGATGGTAAGCGACCAGTGCGAACCGAGGAAGAAGCCCGCAAAGGTCTCGGCTACTCCCAGGATGAGCCCTCCCACTAACGAGCCGATCAGGCTTCCGGACCCTCCCAGCATAACGATGGCGATATAGCGGATAGTTAACGGAAGGCCGATAAAAGGACCAATCGTGAACTGCATAACATAGAAAACGCCTGCGACCGCGGCAAGCGAAATTGCGATTCCGAAAACAAAGGTGACCACCCTGGGAACGTTGATACCGATCACGGTCGCTCCCTCCCGGTTCTGGAGGATCGCACGTATAGCCTTCCCCATGAATGATTTCTTCAGGTAGAAGTGGAGAAAGACAGTGAGAGCGATGATCGATAGCAGAATGGTCAAACGGAGGGATGAGATAACAATGCCGCCTGCCATTATGGCGGGCATGGAAAAGGAGACCCCCTTCACCGTAGGTCCCCAGATGAAGGAGGTTGTATCCTCAATAGCTGTCGCTATACCCACGGTCACGACAATCGAGGAGAAGAGGAGCTGTCGGGGTGGCCGGTTCAGGATGGGCTTCATGAATATTTTTTGATAGGCGAAGCCCACGCACACGAAAAGAGGGATCACGATGAGAAGGATCAAAAAAGGATTCCAGCCCGTCGCGCCAAAGATGATGTACGTGACCAGTCCGCCCAGCATGAGGAATTCCCCGTGGGTGATGTTGAGCACGTTTGCAATGCAGAAGATGAGGGAGAGCCCGAAGGCGGCCAACGCGTAAGTGCCGCCCTGGAGCACTCCCGCCAGAATCAATTGAATGAAGATCTGTAGCTGCGCCACTTAAACTCCTTATGCCGATTCGCCTTCAAGCGCCTTCCTTCGTTGCGGCGACCCGGGAAGAGAGTCTTGGGAGCGCCCGGGTACCCCGCCCGCACAAACAATTGGTTCCGCGACGTACCCCAAGGTACGCCTGCATAATAGCCCAGGCCTCGGCTCGCCTGGGCATGCATCTTGAATGCAAATCGGCATCAGAATTTTACACCTTTAATTCCCAACATCTTCTTCTCACATCACGGCGTCGGGTTTGGATAAATGTGTTTATGGGTTGCGATCTTCTTAGGGCCGATGATGTAATACTTTCCATCGATATACTGGATGGCCAGCTGCTTAAACGCTGAGTGGCCTTTCGTCGGTTCAAAATACATGGGCCCGATGACGGACTCGAAGTTGACCGCTTTGATAGCCTTCATCAGATCATCCGGTTTGAGGGAGTCTGCCTTCGGCACAGCCACCTCTACCACTTCCAGAGGCGTGTAGTGCAGAGAAATATCCATGTACTCTTCGGGATCAATCTTGGCTTCTTTCAGGATTTCATGGAATTTCTTCAGATTCCCGTAGGGCATTCCGGTAAGCCAGTTATACTCGGTGGTGATATTGTTGGCATCTTTCCCCAAAGCATCGGAAAAGGATTTGTCGGCATGGGTGAAGTGCCATTCTCTGGGCTTCAACCCGAACTCCTTAGCCTGTTTCTTGAAGGTCACGGCAAAGGGGGTAAAGGCCGATACGTAAATGACATCAGGGTCGGCGGCCTTCAGCTTCACGAGGATGGAGGTGAAGTCTGTCGTGCCTGCAGGGGCAACGTCTTTGAAGACGGTCTTAAAGCCCCGTTTTTCAGCGTTGGGAACAGCCCCCTCATAGACCTCGCGGGTGTGCGGCGTATCTTCCGCCACATAACCGATGGTCTTCACCTGCTTCTCCTGTTCGAGCAGCTCGAAGTAAGAATCAGACCATGCGGTCGAAAGGTTGTTCACACCGACGATCCACTTGAAGCCGCGCTCGAAGATCTGCGGGGTATTGGCAGTCGCCAGTATCATGGGAATATGATATTTTTCAGCGACCGCTGTCACCGGGAAGGTGATCGGGCTCGATTTGGGGCCGATCAGAAGGTCACACTTATCGACCGTCACCAGACGCTCATAGAATTTCACGGCTGTTGCCTGGTCGCTCTTGTCGTCATAGATGATCGTCCTGACCGGGAGCTTCTTGTTGTACGTCTTCACGAAGAGCCCCCCTTCTTTCTTGTTCACGTAGTTTTCCCATGCCTTCACCATCTTGTCAAAGGGGCCGACATCAACGGCGTACCTTCCCGTGAGACAGAGGGTCATACCTATGACGATCTCTTTCTTCTCCTGCGCTGAGGCCGGGAGTACTATCCCGATAAAGAGTACCAACGCCAGAACTAAAACCAAACATCCTTTTCTCATGACTCAACCTCCTCCTGTTCTTCCTTGCAGAGTTATTTTACGAGGCCTCCTTTAAAGTCCCAGATAAGCCTTGCGAATCTCATCATCATTGAGCAAATCTTTGCTCTTGCCTTGACGCACAATTCGACCATTCTCCAGCACGTAGGTTCGATCCGATATCTCCATCGCCTGCCGGGCATTCTGCTCTACCAGAAAGACGGTCATTCCCTCCTGGTTAATCTTGCGTATAGTGCGAAATAGCTCGGCCACCACGATGGGCGCGAGGCCCATGGAAGGTTCGTCGATAAGAAGGAGTTGCGGTAAGGACATCAGTCCCCTCCCGACCGTAACCATCTGCTGCTCACCGCCGCTGAGCGTCCCCACCAGTTGGCCCTTTCTCTCCTCCAGTCTGGGAAAGAGTTCAAAGACCCAGCGGAGCGTTTCGGGAATCCTCTTTCTGGCATTGGGGAAGTATGCGCCGAGTTCGAGGTTCTCCACCACGGTCATATCCGGAAAAAGCTTTCTTCCTTCCGGGATCAAACTGATCCCTCTCTCCACTATTTTATGCGGCGGCAATTGATGTATCGGCTCTCCAAGAAACTCAATCCGACCGGAGGCAGGGTGCATCATGCCCATGATCGTATTGATCAGGGTTGTCTTTCCTGACCCGTTCGATCCAACCATGGTCACCATCTCTTTCGGGGAAATCTCCAGAGATGCTTCCCAGAGCACTTTGATATCTCCGTATTGGGCAGAAACCTGCTCCACCTTGAGCATCTACGCTCCCTGCGCCTGTTCGGCGCTTCCTTCTGTTCCGAGATATGCTTCAATCACAGCTTTGTTCTTTGAGATCTGATCAGGAGTACCCTGGGCAATCAACTCTCCGAAATTGAGTACGAGAATCCGGTCCGAAAGCCCCATCACCGCCTTCATAATATGCTCAATCATGAAGACAGTGACCCCGCGATCACGGATCTCACGGATCAAATTCATCACTGTTTCAGTCTCTGCCGGGTTAAGGCCAGAGATGGCTTCATCCAGGAGCAGGATCTTCGGCCGTGTTGCCAGGGCACGGGCAATCTCCAACTGCTTCCTCCCTACCAGCGTCAGGTTCTTTGCCGGAGTATTGGCCTTCTGGAGCAGACCGGTCAGTCGCAGCAACTCAGTGCCTTCATCATCCACGGAGCGTGTCTCCCGTGTCTCCGCATTTCCAAAATAGATTCCTACGAGCACATTTTCATAGACTGTCAGGCTCGAAAAAGGACGGACAAGCTGATACGTCCTTGAGATACCCTTGTGGCATATCTGGCGCGACCCCAGAGATGTGATCTCTTCGTTGTCGAGTTTCACAGAGCCGGAAGAAGGAGGAAAGGTGCCGGCGATAATATTGAAGAGCGTGGTCTTCCCAGCGCCGTTCGGCCCGATCAGTCCGAGGATCTCGCCTTGCTCAAGGCTGAAAGAGATGTCGTAGAGCGCTCGTAAGCCGCCAAAAAATTTAGTGACGGCTTTGACCTCAAGAAGACTCATTTGCCAACATCGCCCTTTGCAAGCGGAAAGTCGGTAAACTTACCCTCTTTCAGATAGCCGGCCTGTTCATACAGATCAAACTGGGGCGGGGATGCGCAGCCGGCTGCATGCATCATCTTTGGTTGATCCTTGCGGCATCCCGTGCCGTGCCTGACCGTGGCAGGGGCGTAGATGATATCTCCCTCTGAAACCTCAATCCAGCGGCTTTCCAGATAGCCCATGCCCTCGCCGTCCCAGATCAGAATGGCATCCTCTGAGATCGGATGCACATGCGGTTTGAATGCCACGCCCGGCTCATGATGTGCGTGATGGAGGCCGCAGTTTTTCGCACCGACGCCGGGCCATATGATGAATTTCATGAGACCGCCATAGCCCCTGAAGGGCGCGCCCCGGTACATGTTGAATACGCCGCCGCTCTTGGCAACTTCCGCGTAGCCTTTTACTTCTGCCCGCTCTGCGCCGCCCAATTCATTCTCTTTCATTACGCATTTTGTTGGAATGTTATCTGTCCGGCTGTTGAGCATCAGGAGATCAATCTGGTTTGTGTTGAATTCGCCCTTTACCATTAAGCCGATCTCCTGGTACCACTCCAGAGGAGAAGGACAGACGTAAGAAAGAATGACAAAGTCTTCCTTGGAGTCGGGGTCATTGCGTGTGGCGTGCACGCAGCCGATCGGCGCGAATATCAGATTGCCCGCCTCAATCTTCACCCACCCCGAGCCGAAGTTCACTTCACCTTTGCCCCGAATGCAGGTCACGCTCTCCTCGGAGATGGGATGACTGTGCATCGCGTAAGCTCCGCCGGGCTTGTGGATCAGCAGGTGAAACGAAACCATACGTGTGCCTATCCCCGGCCATCCTATGAGCCTCGTTATGCACTTATTGCCGTTGTCGATGTCAATGCCTTCATTAATGTTGAAGATCGCTCCGCGGGTGCGGATTTCTTCTCGTGTCCGGTTATACCAGTGCGCGGGATCACGTTTGTCCATTAGCGTTCCTCCTAAAATATCGTAAATTATGAGCCGAACAGCTTGGCGTTAACAGCCTCTATTTCATTGCCCCGATTTCTTTAAGATACTTTATGGCACCCGGATGAAACGGTATGGGGATACCTTTTGCTACATCCTCCACGCTCATATCCTTGGCGGACGCATGGATGGCGTAATAATCAGCCTTGTGTTCAAAAAGGTTCTTGATGACTTTGTAGACAAGATCGGTGCTCATGGCGTCGTGGGCGTAGATCGCCGTGGTGAATCCTAGCACAGGCGTATCCTGTTCGAGGCCTTTATAGGATTTCGCCTTTATAACCGCCCGATAGTAATATGGGTGCTCGGTCGTTACCTTCTTCAAAATTTTTTCGTCCACGGGAACGATCCGGACAGCGCGTTGCGTGGCTAGTTCAGAATAAGCCGCGACAGGATAGCCCCCAACCAGGATGCCGCCGTCAAGGCTATCATTCTGGATGCCCTCTACAGTTTCCCTGTAGACAAAATAGTAAGGTTTGAAATCTTTCTTGAAGATACCGTATTCCTCAAGAAGATAGAGAGCGGTATTGGCAGATGTGCTTCCCGGGCCGCCGATACCTATGCGTCTGCCCTTGACATCGGCCCAAGACTTGATAGGAGAATTAGTGGGTACCACGAGGTAGACGTCAGTACCGAGCACGTAGGTAAGGGCCCTGATGCCCGCAAAAGGTTTCCCCGCATACTCGTTCTTTCCGTACATAGCATTCCAGGCATCGACGGTGCCGAAAAGACCAAAGCAGTCTTTTTTTTGAGCCTCGCGCTGCATCATCCGTCGTACGATTTCCATCGACCCCGTGGTGCTCTCGTGCACCATTTTCAGTTCTGGCAGATATTTATTCGTGACTGTGACGACTCCCGCCCCAAGGATATACCCGGTACCGCCTACCGCGGGCGTATAAAACGCGATAAGCTCAGGCCCAGCAGCTGGCGCGGTGGTAGCGAGCGAGCACATGATGCACAACGAAACAACAAGAAGAACAAGTTTTAACAATCTCATGACAGCCTCCATTTTTTGGTTGCCACCTTCAGGTACGGTACAGATTTGTATACACTGCGGGGCCTGTTTTGTCAAAGAATATTGAGGCCCTCCATCACGCGGATTCACGATTATGCAGCACCAAATCATCACGAATGGCAATGCAGCCTATCACGCTCTGGGCTGCAGGACATCTTGTGATATAGGTGGAAAAGGCTTCCCTGGCATCCGGCGCCTTTGCCTCAGGCACCCTGAGGTGGTACGTAACGCGTATCTGCGTGATTTTCGGAATATTGTTGACCTTCTCGATATCGCCTTCGACATCCACCCAGTACAGGTCTTCCGTTGTGGGGATACCCTTTCCGGCCAGCAGCGTGGCCAGTGTCCCCATCATTCAGCCGGCGGTCGCCGCTACCATGTGGTCCAGGGTGGCAGGATATTCTTTCTCAGGCTCAACGTTGTAGAAACGCTTGATGCCGCCGTGGACACCGTAGTAGATCGGCTCGTCAAAGCCCTCAACCATGGCCTTCCGCGTCGGCCCTTTTACTCTTACAATCTTGACACGCGATGTATGGAGGATCTCACCATGTTCACCCATTTGCTTCACCTCACCAGGTATGGGGTCACGTCTTGACAGGCCAGGCAGAGTGCGCCGTCACCAATTGGGTAGCTTTCTTTACAGCGCGGACAAACGGCAAAGCCAACTCGGTGCTCCTTTTCAAGTATCCGGCCGGCAACTCTAACTTGCTGGATGCCGCAGATGCTTGCGCCCGCCTCCCTGATCTGCCTCAACAGGAGTTGGTCGTCCTGTTCTTTCTTGGGCTTCAGTTTGAAGAACCAATTCTTGATCTCGGACCACGACTCAATTTTGACCGGATCCAGAAAAACACGTACTCCTTCGCCCGTCCGTTTGTCATAAAGGGTCAGTGCATAGCGGCCTAATTTGAGGACTGTAAGCCAGCCGTTACCTATGGTGCACGGCGTAAGAAGCTGAATGGCGTCAGGCAGACACTTGGGAGTTTCAGCGATTGCATCAAAGAGCCCTTCTTCAGGAAGGTGCCGGTATGCCAAATCAACCATAAACCCGCCGATAAGCACTCCCGGTGCCGCAAACGTATGAAAGGTCCGCACCCGCTCGGCAAACTCTTCAAACGTATAGGAGCGAATCTTGACAGCGGGTTTATCTGGTTTTTCTAGTTTTTTTTGTTTCTCTGGTTTATCTGGTTTACGCAATGTATCTCACCGTCACTTTTGTCTTCCCTTGCCCCGTGCCCCATGACCCTTGCCCTAAAGAAAGATCGTGCCCACGTACACGCTCTGTGTCAGGTCGACCTCAATTGTCTTCGTTCCATAACCGGGGTAGACTACTCTGACAGTATATGCGCCACTCTTTTCTTCAAGGTTGTCAAACTTAAAATCACCGAAGTTATCGGCCACAGACTCGCCGATTGCCTCGTTGCCCGGGTTCAAGAGAGTGACTCGGGCGCCATCAGCGCATTCCTCCTTGCCGCCTGATCGCACGGCAATGCTTCCGGCGATAAAACATCGGGTGAACCGATACAGATTCTTGTAGTATACGCGAGGGCTCGTCTTGAGGTCCGGCCGGTAAGCCTCCAGGTTTTCTGTTTGGATGATTTCGCTTATCTCACTCTCTTCGGCCTGACGAAGGCTTAACGCCCCCGTGGGGCAAGCCTGCACGCAGCGCGTTTTTAGCCAACCCTCATCAAGCAGATGGGCGCAAAGAGTGCATTTTTGAGGGATCCCAAGCTGTTCGTTCCATTGAATAGCGTCGTAGGGGCAGGCCTTGACAATATTCTTTTGGTCTCGTGATTTGACGGGGTCAATGATCACGATACCGTCGGGTCGCTTAGATACTGCCCCGTTATTGGAAGCTTTCATACACGGAGCATTATCACAGTGCATGCACGGAACGGGCAGGTAGCCCACATCGATGAGAGGAAATTCGCCCCGTTCCTTACCGTGGATGTTTACCCAGCTTTGCCCCTGACCGGGCATGGGGGCTGCGTATCCCGGCCAATCATTATCCACGTGCTCATCTTTACATGCCAGGAAACAGTTATTGCAGTTCTCACATTTCTCCACATCGATGACCAGATGCCATTTCTTCATTTCACACCTCGCGAATCGGTCCATGGCTCTATCTGCACGAGGCACGAATTTGCGGCGATGCTGTGCGATTTCTCTATGATTGAGCGGCCTGGGGTCAATATGTTCATACATCCGGCGCGGTCAGCAGATTTTCCCGGTTCACCCACAGGATCATAGACCGCGGAACCCTCATAAGAGTGGACTGTCCCCGGGCCGACCCGTTCAGTGATCTGGGCTGCACAGATGACCGCACCACGGTCATTGAATACCTTCACCAGATCGTTCTCTTTAATGCCCCGCGCGTTCGCGTCCCTCGCGTTGATCCGCACGATCCAGTAATAGTAGCCGTCGATCAGTATCCGATGGTCCTTGATATCGTTGATCCAGCTCCGTTTACCGTCGCCCATGGTATGAAAGCTGTACCTAGGGTGGGGCGTGATCATCTGGAGGGGATACTTTTGATAGAGTTCAGTGGTGTGATGACCTTCCCAGGCAGGGATGTACTTGGTCATCACCGGCCTCTCCGGGTCATCAGGGTCAAAGCGCTTCAGACTGGAGCATACGAATTCTATCTTGCCTGATTGAGTCTGGAGCCCCTTAAACACCTGCTCTGAGTAATCAGCGGGTAACGGCGCGATCTCCGGCGTGTCTTTCAGCCTGTCTTCGGCAAAGGCCCTGAACGAGACCGGAGCGCGTAGTTCCTCGGTGGGAGCCGGCAGAACGTAGTATCCCTTCTTCAGGAATTCTTCCCAGGTTATTGCCTTGGGCAGATCAGTGGCATCGAACAGCCGTTTGCACCAGTCAAACTCCGTCGACCCTTCCGAAAACATGGCGGAGAACCCGAGCCTTTTCGCTAGCTCAAGGAAAATCTGAAAGTCCGATTTTGATTCGCCCAGAGGTTCGATACATTTATGCTGGATCAGGGCCACCCGGTGGTTGCACTGGTTAAAGCTGTGCTGTATATATCCGCCGCAGTTGGCGAATTCGCTGATATCCCAGCGTTCAAAGCTGGTACAGGCGGGCAGTATGATATCGGCGAACTTGGCTTCGCCTTCGAACCAGATAGACTGGTTCGCAACGAATTCGAGTTTATCGGATCGGTACATATTGGCGTAACGGTTGGTCTCGCACATGGTGCCTATGTGGGAGCCTCCGTATTTGTAATACATCTTGACGGGCGAATGGCCGGGCGTCGGATAATTGTACCTGAGGAACTGACCCTCGATCGTCTTGGGATCGGTAGGATACCCATAGGTATGACCGTCGAGGATCGCCTCCGGTATCCGAAGCCTGGGCACCCGCTGATAGACCGTGTTTACGGTCGGGAGCTGAGGCATGCGCGGATAGAGGTTCACTGCGCTGGCAGTTCCGGCAAGGTCCCCTGACAGCCCTCCCTCGGCATACCCGGGAAAATAAAAGTTGGTATCGATGGGTGTCCCTTGCTGCATGCCGCCCATATTGATTCCGGGCTTGCCGAGACCCTGCATCGCCATGAGGCAGACCATGGACCGTGCCCACTCATTACCGGTCGCGTCGCGGCATGCGCTGCCGAAACCGGAGAGCCCTCCTGCTGCGAGGTAGGTCTTTCTTGTGCCCCACAACCTTGCCAGAGCCCGCACTTCTCTGGATGGGATGCCGGCCTCCGCTTCCTGCCATTCCGGGGTTTTGGGGATGCCATCTTCTTTACCGAGAATATACTCTTTCCACTGGTCAAAGCCATAAGTGCGTTGCGCCACGTACTCTTTGTCGTAGAGCCCTTCAGTAATCCAGACGTAGGCGATTGCCAAAGGCAGGGCATTGCCCGTTGCCGGTCGCGGCGCGAGCCATTTGCCGCCGAGGAGTGCGGCCGTATGGTTATAAAAGGGATCTATGTGTACCATCTTGATACCCAGCTCTTTCAACCACTGGCGGCGGATCGTGCCTTCGAAAGCGCCATAGACTCCACTGGTCGCCTCCGGATCGCTCGACCAGAAGACGACCATCTCGCATTCCTTGAGACAGTCTTCAACCGTCCCGTAGCTCTCGGGCGCGCCCAAATGCATACTCTGCCCCCAGTGATGTATTGCACCCCAGTACCAACCTTCCCAACTGTCCGGATTATGCGCTATGGGCGTGAACCCGATGTTATTGAAAAACCTCAACCGTGCGCTCAGCCAGTAGCCCAGGACACCCCACAGGTGATGGGAGCCGCTGCCATTGAGAATGGCTCCCGGACCGTATGTCTTCTTAACCCGCTTTATCTCGTTTGCCACGGTATCGAGCGCCTCTTCCCAGCCGATACGGACATAATTCGAGGTGCCCCTGTTCTCACAGTTCCTCTTTCCATTAGGGTCGAAATCAACACGCTTCATAGGATATAGGATTCTGTCCGGTGAATAGATCATCGATTTGAATACGAGCGTATACGGGGAAATAGTGGTCCTGCGCGGAGGCGTGAATGTTTTGCCTCTGGCTCTGATCGTCCACGGTTGAGCGTCCTTGTCGTCAAAGTCAATGGGCGTGATCCGTATGATCTTGCCGTCTTTCACATAGACAAAGACAGGGCCGCCGTTGGTATTGCTGGTGTATCTCGTAACCCCTTTGCCCACGTCCGTGCCATACTTGGTGCCTGCAAAGAGCATCAGGCTCAGCGTCTCCATCCACCAGCTGGTCAACTCTTCCGGGCCTTCAAGCCCCAGGTGGAAACTCTTCATGGCATTGATCATGGCGAGCTGGTCCCGGGGAGGCACGAGCATATCGAGCGCTACACGCGTGTCTCCGAATATCACGGTGACATCGGGAGAGGCGTGAATACCGCTTCCGGACGTCACGTCGCCGTCCTTAATGGTAAAGTATCTGCCGGCTGAATTGTCCTTGAGCTTTAACTGGGCGGTGAGCGTCTTCTCTTTGAGGCGCGTCTTGAAAAACGGGTATTTTCTCGCCGTAGACTCGATCCGCATCTTCATGGCGAGAAGCACCAGTGAAAAGATCAGCTTCGAAAACGCCTCTGATTTTGCCAAGAGATTAACTATTGATTTCACGTCTCCCTCTTTGTAGCAGTAGTATTTTAGAGCCGCTTTGTGGCTTATATCCCCCTTTCGTTCTTGCTGTCTATATTAGCATGGTTACTGGATACATTGAAAGGGCAGACACCGGAAGTTCACCGTTGGCCCGTGTAGATGGTCGTGTCCCTCCGGGGTATTTGTGGCAACGCCCTTCTTCAGAAGAACTTCAGCCCGCGTGCACGAGAGAAGCCATAAGGAAGTATGAGACGCTGACGGTATTCAATACCTTTGCCTCGAATGTTCTCGAAGACTTCTACAAGTGGAGTATTCGGAGATAACCGAGAGTATTGCGGATTACCGTTAGTAACATACGGCTCACCGGGAGTGGCCGCCTTTTGCCACGATCCGATGCAACCGATGGTTACGGACAGCATTCCAGTATTCTTCCTCCAACCAAGAACAGAATGCCTCCACTTGATTGACCGCGGTAAGCACTTTTTGTCTTGTCGACTTGATCGATGGCCTCAGCCACCACATAATACTGTCATCGTCATCGCGAATTGCCATCTTTATTCCAGCTTCGCTGGCGAAAAAGGGCTTTGGGAATCTTTCGAGATCGCTCTTGCCGTGCTTGACACGCAACTCGGTGAGGTCTTCGGGATGCTGAACTCGGTTCCTTGCAAGAGTGATCTGTTCGACAACATCGAAATCGACACTACATTCCGATAAGGGCAATTGCAGTTCCAGGAATATCTGTTTATATCCGTTGAACCACCCTTTCTTCTTGAAATCGACTTTAAACTTCATCCCGTGTTCCTTCTTTAGTCGATCGACCCAGGCTTTCAGGAAAAGCTGAAGTGAAGATGAGAGCATCGAAATGCAAACGTGACCTACAGTATCTGCTCCTTGTTCGGCGTCCATCCATTCCTCCAAGAATGGCGGTTCACCATCCTCACTATATGGAGGAACATAAGGCTCTTCTTCATTCTCAATTGCGGCCTTGATTTGTTCGAACGGCTTCGCGGTATTCTCGTAGAAGTACCGTATGAAAGCTGTTCTCATTTTCAGAAAAACTTCAATTTGCATAGACTACTGTTCCAAAATCCATAACGGGAAGTTCAGCGAAAGGCCGCTTTATGGCCTATTCGCTGCACGTCTGGTTCGGCGACTCTTCATTTTCGCCACACGGCCAGTATATATTGAGAAACCAATGTGCCAAATACCCCGAGCAACGCACCCAGCACTACCAGAAGTACCTGGGTCCTGCGATTTGTCTTAGAATCTTGCAACAATTCTCGGTGTCGCCTTGCCACGTTTTCCTCATCCTTGGATCTGTTTGCCAAATCAAGTACATCTTTCTTTGTTAGGCCGCCTGATGTTTCTATCCATTTGCCGCAGCTTTCTGTACTGTCCGATCGCCATACATTGTCGTGGGCACACAGCACTTCTATGCCTGATCGGCCCGCTCTGCTATCAAAACCAAAGAGACAAGTACCACATACCTTTTTCATGATTCATCTCCGCCGAACAAGTAACTATACAGATAAAACGCAGGTCATATTGGATATTCCAGAAGAATGATCGGTAATATTTAATATACCCTCATCTCGCTCGCATCCTTCAAGCGCGTCCAGTTTTGTTACCACGCCACGTAATCCTAGTTTGGCGATCCAATCAGTGAAACCCATAATTTATCCCCTTTCCCCATTTCTATTGAGTACCACCGCTACCTCTGCATTTCAAGAGAAACATTGGCCAAAAATGAGCCAAAAATGAGGCACCAAGATTTCAGGAAGCACTTGTTACTCGCGGAAGTTCACATTTAATCTCCGTACCTGCCATCATTGGGATCACGGTAGGATTACCAGACAATTTTGGTAAAGTCTCCTGGACTGCTTTTCGTTTCGTTATGTCGACGGCGCCTTGGTCCAGATACGGCATTGATACCGGACGGATGAAGACTTATATTCTGACTATAGAAGAGAACGAAATGTTAAAGCGATTCTTGCTCCAATTCAGGACGAAACTGGGGCTGAGTTCAGGGACCCAGAGAATGAAACACCGATGGGTCTCTGTGCCCCGATCGGGTAAACCCGATACCCTGATGGATAATGTGTGCAATGCAGGTTTTGTGATATCAGGTTTTTCATAGCTCGCAATACAGGGGTACTTAGTGCACCGGATCTAAGCGATAGCCCTAGAAGGAGGAAAGATATGAAGAGAATGATCGCAACTATAACCCACCTGATGCCGTGCTCGGTGGCCCTTTTAACAGTAGGCACGGCCGACAAGAAGGATGCGATGACGGTCACCTGTATGTTCATCTCAGAGGAGCTGCCGCACCTGGTGGTGAGTGTGGCGAAAGATAGCATGTCGCACCAGTTGATTGAGGAGACGGGGGACTTTGTCCTCAACATAGTATCCCGCGAGCAGGTCAACCTAGCCCGTGAGTTGGGCGCCAGTCATGGAGCCAAGGTTGACAAGTTCAAGAAGTTTAAGATTCCAACGGAACCAGGCTCGGCCGACGCAGCTTCACTCATCAAGGGCTCTCTGGCAAGCCTGGAGTGCAAGGTGATCACCTCATTCCCCGCCTACCGGCACACGATCTATCTGGCAGAGGTAGTGAATTACAAGGTCGACGACGCGCAGATACCGGTGGCCTGGTACAAAGATACCTACTTTGTCCTGGGAGCCGAGTGCAAAACCATGTGAAAGAGAGTGGTTAGTCTGGGTGAATGAGGTTTGGTGACCTCCCGGGCCGACTTGAACGAAAATCATGACTCTAGGAAGTACTAACCGCGCCCTCGAGGTCCGTGCCCGATACGTTGTTTTGAGACTTACTGTCATTCGCTCCAGTTTGTTCTCCGCCCATAAGCGCCTCCTGCTGTTCGAGACGATTTGTTCAAGCAACCGAAGCACGTCGGCCTTGATGCTGTTTCACATTGTAGCGAGATGATAGTGGAGAAGGCAAAGAGTATTTTTGCGTCTATCCTGTTAATTACTGTGTAATCGTGCATTGCAAGCAACAAACGAAATTTATCGGCAGGAATTTTTTAAAATCTTTTTCATCACAAAAAACTCGCTTACACCTACTAATGCACAACTCTGATAAGCGCGAGGGACAAACGATTACGGATAGAAAGCCGCAAGATTAAATAAAATAAGATTTCATTACAGTTCTTCACTTCAGCCCTGCCTTGCGCAGGGCCTCTTTCATGCGGCCTACCTCCGCCTGATCTTTGAAGGGCAAATTGCTGGAATAACGCTCCACAGAGAACGTGGGATCGATCCTGAGGACCTCTTTCGCCTCCTTCCTTGCGTCGTCCTCCCTGCCGCTCGACACGTACGCCACCGCGAGTTGGATGTGTGCAACCGTCTGATCCGGCTCTCTTTCAGTTATCCCTTTCAGTATCCTGATTGCCTCCTCGTAGTGGCCCATTGCGGTGTAGCTCCACGCCAAATTAATTGACCAGATCGGCAGAGGGCGGGGGCTGAGACGAAAGGCTTTCTTATAGTAAGGGATGGCATCCTCATGGCGTCCGGCAAAGGTTAAGAACAAGGCCAGGTACGCGTAGCCATAAGTTGAGCCGGGTTCAACGGCTATGGCGCGCTGGGCCTCTGCGATGGCTTTGTCCCAATCCTTCTTGTACCGTATGCCCACCATGCCCAGGGCGATATGAGACCAGGCCGAGGAATCGTCGAGTGCAACAGCCTTTTCCGCGAGTCCATAAGCTCGTTCCAGAACTTTCTGAGGGTTGTCATAGACTCCTAAATTCACCTCATTCCCGAGTGTCAGGGCAAGGTGACTGTATGCCAGTGCATACCCTGGATCCAGGGTAAGGGCCTCTTCCGCCAGTTGCCGGGCTCGTGCTTGGCTCTCCTTGTTATAGACTGCCCTTTGCTCATATGCCTCCAAGAGCTTCAGATAGGCATTCAGGTTTTTCGTACCTCGTGCAAAGGCACGCGCGCTTTCTCCGTCGGTCAAACTTACTCGCAAGCTCGTCAGTACCTTCATGGTGACATCGTCCTGCAGGGCAAATAGGTCCTTCAGGTCACGTTCGTATTGCTCGGACATAAGGTGGTTACCGGTAAGGGCATCGACCAATTGGGCGGTAATTCTGACCTTGTTCCCCATCTTTCGCACGCTCCCCTCCAGCACATACCGCACCCCCAGTTCCTCGGCGACCTGCTGGACCTTCACCGGTTTCCCTTTATAGGTAAAGGTCGAGTTGCGCGCGATCACAAAAACGCTGCTCAGCTTGGAAAGGGCATTGATGATCTCCTCTGCCAGCCCGTCGGCCAGATAGTCCTGCTCTTTGTCATTGCTCATGTTGGTGAAGGGTAAGACCGCGATGGAAGGCTTATCGGGCAGAGGAAAGGCCATCTTCTCCTTGGAGGCAACCTCCGTCTTAGAAGGAGCGGGACGAAGGACGAACTGATACAGGATTGCGGCACCGGCGATGACAAGGACGGCTACGATACCCAGAGCAGCCATGGATACTCGTTTCACGGCAGGCTTTTTCTCAACACCCACGGTGGGGGGCGCAGCCTCCGGCTCTATCCGCGCCCGGTAGACCCGCACCGGCTTGGCGATGTTTTTCACCTCGTGTTCCCCCAGGTAGTCATACCTCAAGGGCAGCTTGTTCTCGATCTGCTCATAGGCGCTCCCCGAGATACAGATCCCCCCAGCCTCGGCCAGACTCTCCAGACGGGCCGCGATGTTCACCCCATCGCCGTAGATCGTATCTCCTTCCTCGATCACATCACCGAGGTTGATGCCGATGCGAAACTCCATCCTCCGGTTCTCCGGCAGCATGGCGTTCTTTGCCCGGAGCACCTGCTGAATCTCCACGGCACACTGCACCGCATCCACCACGCTGGGAAACTCGGCCAAGACGCTATCACCCGCTGTACCAACCACTTGACCCCGATGTTGCTGGAGGAGGCTCCTCATCATCTCTTTGTAGGTAGTCAAGGTCCGGAGGGTCCACTCCTCATCCTCACCCATGAGGCGGCTGTAACCTTTGACATCGGCACTGAGGATTGCGGTGAGCTTACGTTTGATGTCGGGCATCTTTACGGTGTCTCCCACAGAGACTTTGCATAAAGGTGAAGCTTCTCTTTATGTCAATTATACAAGAGATGAGGGAAATCACAAGCACATTGTAGCATGGCTTCTGCATTTCCATGTATAACGATGAATCATTTCGCGGAAAAGATAATTCACCATTGTAGGAAGTTATGCTCGGGCAGTGACTGCGTTCCACAATCCGAATATGGGCGCTAAATAGCAAGGCTGCGGATTACGGGATGAAACCACCACTCTCAGGTAAGAATATCAAAATCATATCTGGGCGCAAAGGGGATCGCAACTCTTGCAGAACGCTAGAATAGGAAAGATCAAGAAGCCCAGGCAGTTCAACTGGGTTTTTTGGTCCTATCCCTATCCCCGGAAGTCACTTGGGGGGCAGGGTGTAAGCAAGGGTCCCTTCACCGTATAACTTTGACCCAGCCTCACCCTTGTCGGCTGGAAGGGCCTTTGCTTTGGCGCTTTGGGTGCCCTTAATTCCTTCAAATCTGCCCGTACCCTTGATGATCTCGCTTGTCGTTTCGGTTGACCCTAGTGCGCCTGTGGCTGTTCCTTTCGCACTACCCTGGCCCTTGAGCACAATGGTAGAACCATCGACAAACTTTATCGTTTCATACGACATGCTCGAGCCTGACTCATTGACCAAATCATTCATGCTCACCCTTTTAGTAGTGGCAATCTCTCCGTTTTCAAACACGTAGAAACCTCCTCGCTGAGCAAGAGCCAGAATGTGTCCTTCCACGTCGTCGATCGGAACCCTGTCCGCCTTAATCATCCACATGTAAAACTTGTAATTCATTGTCTCTGCTCCTGCCTGCGCACCAGACCCAAGAACCCATGCCGAGATCACCACTATACCCAAGAGAACCTTTACCGCCGTTCTTGTACGCATACTTGTTTCCTCCTTTCACCTGTCGGGTATAGGCGGACGGTTTTGCATCCGCCTTACGCCAATGATAGCACGGGTAGTGAGGCAGTCAAGGGATTTATATTCCCACCATTGCCAGGCGAAAGGCGTGACGGATTACTCATCCTCAACAAACGCGATTACAGTCTCTATGCTACAAAAGTCGCCTGTACGGCAGGTAAGAAAAAGGCTACCCTCTTTCTGGGAAGAATCGGTAGTGGCGGTACCCGCTACCAATCAAAAAGGAGGGCAGCCGTTATGAAGAAGAATTATAGGTTACA
>DATFYE010000152.1:0-16069 GCA_035315185.1 Syntrophorhabdales bacterium
AGCCATAGTATGTGATGTCCTTCCTCAATCATCGTATTGCAGGTGCGAAGTTTATATCATTTCACTAGTGCACATTCTAGTCTGCCACCTTTTGGTTGTCAATATATGGAGGAAGCTGCGTGGTGACAAATATCCGGCATACACAAATAGGAAGATTACGCGGCGATAATACAGTCGTTTTTTGACAGACAAGATCACATAGGCACTAGGTACGACAATTGCATTTTACTTCGTCAGGCATACTCAGCTGTAAACCCGCTTCATCAATACGTGGTACGACGGTGAGTCTTTTGACATGACTGCCAAGCTCGCACAAATTTGCGCCGGAGGGACTCGCAATGGATAGAATCGATTTGAAACCATTTCTCAAACAGAAAGTGCAAGAATGGAAAAGGGCCAAACAGAAAAATCCCGACATGAAGTCTTTAGAGCAAGTGGGACGCGAATTGCTGGGTGTTGCTTTGCGGGAAAACCAGCAGAATGATCGATTAGCGAACAAGATATTGTTTCACCTGGACACCCAGGGTAAGAAAAGCAGACTGGAGCGTTATGTCAATCAGATGTCGCAAGAGGAAAGGAAATACGTAAGTCTGGTCAGCATATTGGAGGAGTTCAGGCCGGTCGGCCTAGAGAGCTAAGTTTCACAAAAACTGGTTTATGCGGTTTGTTTCGTTTCTCTGGTTTCTCTAGTTTAATCAAAGAAACAAAAAACTAGAGGAACGAGAGGAACTACGGTCGTCAGTAATCTGAGTTATCAGCAGTGTCATGAAATCGCCAGTACTGTGACAACTTTGACACTTCTAAGAGCACAAAAAAAATACGACAGGTTAAGGTAAAAACTGGAGCGGAGGTTGAGCTAAGAAACAAGAGCAAGGACAGTTCAGCTCAGCCTGAATCTGTTGGCTAACCTGCTCGCTAGCGTGTTTGGTCCCTTTGTAGTTTGCATCTTTGGTTCGGGCGCGGGCCTCGGACGTGGGGCCGATGACGCCGAAGCAACCGATGCAGCCTGTGGTGCAGGAGCCTGACTGGTAGCCTGCACGTCCGGACATTCTTTTTCGGTAGAACCCAGAGAGACGGCAAGCAGGGGATAGAGCTGCTCGATATTCGGGACCGATGTGTAGAGCGGCGAAACGTAGTCGGCTCTCACTTTAGCCGGATAGGCCGGGCCAAGAGTTGCCACGGCTTCGCAGATACAGTCGACAACAGAGGGCAGAAAAGCTCCTCCTCCTGTCACGATGATTTCAGTAAGACCAGGGTCAAAGCGGTGCATTCCGATGGCTTTGATTGCCTCCTTTAGGAAAATTCTAAGACCATCTCTCATGCCGAACAACGCGGCCTTGACCGGAAGCGAGACCTCCAGTTCGGGTCTCTCTATGGAGATAGGCTCTGGCAGCACAGGAGAAACATCCACCAAAAGTCTTTCCTCTGTTGTCATGAGGGTCTCTTTGATCTCCCTCGCCTTTAGTTCGAGCCTTCCTTTGAAGAGTCTGAATTCGTTCACCTTTTTGCGGGCCGCCGGGACTTCCCTGACGCGATTGAATAGAAGGGTTTTCAGGGCGTTATCCCACACGCCCAGCCCTGTGCCCACGCCTCCCTTATATGCTATCTGGGCTGCAGGATGCGTGTCGCGCCCTTCAGCGTGTGCAACGGTGAAGAGCGCAAAATCGGTGAAGCCTGCTCCGACGTTGACAACGAGAACTGTCAATGGCTGCCCCTTCCCATTCGTGACACTGAGCAAGCGTGCATGCCCTGCTGCCACTGACTCTGTCATGATTGAGCCTACGAGGGCCTCTTCTATTTTGTCTTTATGCGCGCGGGCTTCCTGCAGCGCCTTGCGGACATCCGGCAGTCGGGCACCTTTTATGAGGTCGTCTTTCAGCCATCGTTCCAGACAGAAAGCGTACGCCGCGGCACCCCGGAACAGGCGTTTAACGTCTTCCCTGTATCTCTCCTCAATCCATGTGGGTATAACGAAATTGCGGATCGTTGCATCAAGATCCACCGCTATTTTTGCCGTTCGTTTATCAAGATAGTGGCGAGTCAGCCGCAGGAGATAAGCGAGGTAGATCGCCAGGACACTCTGCGAGTCAAGGCTACCTGAAGCGGGAAAGAAATCGTTATGTATCTGCAGATTTGCCCCCCCACGCACGAGGAACGTCTTGAGATTCTGGATGGCGGGCCTGCCTTGTCCTGTTTCAGCGTCCTCGAGAGACAGCTTTTTTGCGAGTGCCCCGCAAAACACGAACTCATTTTGATCAAAATAAATGAGGGAGTCTTCGGCGAACTCGCTTTGACTTCCAAAGTGGCTCATGAGGTCGGCTTTATGCAAGATTTCGTAAGCTATCAGTGCCACTGGGACCGCCGTGGCCGGAGTAGCGGCATCTATTTTCAGCGCAACCTTACTCAGTGCCGTGCCAAAATCTATACCCAGCACCGCGTTCCCCTTGGCCTCGATCAGATCTATTGGTGTCCACAACGAAGGGTCTGTCGACGATGCAGCTTCCTCGTTTAGCTCAGGGTTTTCCGCGGCAGAAACCTCTGCGGCCCCTTCAGGTGGCAGGCTATCCACCTCGGCTACATCTGCCGTTGATGATGGCTCGACCGGCAACTCTTCTTCGGCCTGCTTTGCCGCAAATGCATCCGTTTCTTCCTTCACGCTGGGTGCTGGTTCCGGCACAGGCGCACCGGGCTCTTCCGAAACGGGCTTCGTTTCCTCAAGGGGTAGCGACTCAGCCGTCGTCTCTGCCGTCAGGAGAGCAGGTGCCTCCGCTGCGGCAGCCTCGGCCTGTACCACTGTTTCCGCCATGGGAGGAGGTGTCGATGGAGCAACTTCGGGCTCTGCCACTATGCTGGGAGGCTCAGATTCAGTTTCAGGTGGTTCTTCAGCGCTTGTGATATCGTCGATGACTTTCTCAACCGAAAGCGCTTCCTCACTCAGTTGCACGGCTAACGTCTCCGGAAGTGGCTCCTCTGCGGGTATAGCTGATTCCTGATCGGAGGCAACCGCATCATTAAGAGCAGCGTCTTCTGCCAGCTGCATCGCCGTTTCCTTCGGTTCCTCATACGACAATTCAGCGTGCAACTCGGGCTCCGGAACATCATACACAACATCAAGTGTGCCTGACCCGTTCGTTGGCTGGGCCATCAGGAGGACCCGCTCGCTTGTGGCCAAGCCTTCGGTCATCTCAGGCGTGAGCTCTTCCACCGCCGTAACTTCGAGGGTCAACTCCTGTGGCTCGACACCCCGCGCTACTCCCAACGCATCGCGGAATCGCGCTTCTGTCTCGTCTGTGAATTCGATTTCGGATACCCTTGCTGGGAACTCCGGGAGTGGCTTCTCATCACGAGCGATAACTTGATGGCCGTTTCCACCGTCATGCGCTTGTGCGGGGAAAATATCCTCGGGCAGCTTCCCAGGTGCCATGTCTCCTGGCAGCGGCTGTCCGTCCGGTTCCTCCGTACGGTCTTTCGTATCATCCTCGGGATAAGTTTCTACGCGTTTCTCGGTGCTCCGGACAAATTCGGAAGGCTTAAGCGGCACCGTCTCCCCGGGCGCCTGTTTGCCATGCTTTTCCGGCCCGAAGTCGCCCCCGGGCAAGTTCTGGAACGCCGGTTGATCACTCGCTTCTCCTTGATCTTTGTCTGTAAGTTTCTTCTCCGGATCGAGGTCAGCGGGTTTGGATGAGTCCGACCGCTTTGGTTTGCTGGTCGCTGCGTGCGATGCCACTGTCAAAGAGGTAAGATTGCAGAGTGTATCGAGTTTCAGAGATATGTTGTCCATCTTTTGTAAGAATATCTCGATGAAGCATCTTCCCAGGGACCATCCGGGACATTCCCGGCCTAGACACTCACCTGGGGCGAACGGACATTTCATGGCTGACCTCCGTACAAGAGCCTCGCATGCCCTTCATTAGACCTCATACTGCCGACGCTCAAACCTAAACGCATATGCTAAGTGACCATGTGACGCGGTTCCGGCCCGTCTAATCCAAGAGGCCCGTTGGGGAGACTGCCTGCCAGCGTCAAATAGTATTATCGGTCGATTTAAAAAATTCTGAATAAAATAATTCCCTGCTGGTAAGGTTCGCGGAATTCGGCCTGTGCTGAGGCGAAGGGGCGCTGATGAAAAGATCGCATGGACACATCTGTCTTATATTATCTTTAGGAAAAATGGCTGTGCGGCCGGTCGCTGTTTCGGAGGTAACGGAACGCAGTTTGAAAATTCTAACGGGGGATAGGATGAGCCAGCAGAAAGAAAAGTCTGTAGAGAAAGGTATAGGAGATACCTTCCAACAGGAAACGAAGTACACGCCGGAGAGGTTACGCGGTCACTCGCTTGACTGGAACAGCTTCCCCGCCATCTACAAGAGTTACGAGGCGCCCTTGGCGCGGATCAATCTTCCCCAGCCGGAGATAGACCACGAACCAAGTCTCTGGCAACTCCTCCGGAAGCGGAGATCGAGGAGGGCCTATAAGGTAGAGCAGCAGCTGACGCAGGGACTCCTCTCGGCGTTGCTCTGGGCAACCCAGGGTTTGACCGCACGGCAGGGCGACATGTATTTCAGAACAGCCCCTTCCGCAGGGGGGCTCTATCCCGTAGAAACCTATCTGTTAGTCAGGGCGGTGGACGGACTCGAGCCTGGCATTTATCACTTCAGGCCGCTTAACGCTGATCTTGAGTTTTTGAAGAGAGGAGATTACGCGAGCGTTCTGGCCAGGGCAGCGCTCGGACAGGAAGTGGTGGCAGATGCGCAGGTAACCTTCATATGGTCTGCTGTCCTGGCACGAAGCAAATGGAAGTATCGCGAAAGGGCCTACCGCTACATTTATATCGATGCAGGACACATCGGCCAGAATCTTTACCTGGCGGCGGAGGCGTTGGATCTGGGAGTCTGCACGATCGGCGCCTTTTTCGATGACGACGTGAACAGTCTCATCGGCGTAAATGGCCTTGCCGAAACCGTCATTTATATGGGCTGCGTAGGCTGGCCGGCACGGGAAAGTGAGCAGTGATCAGTAAGCAGTGAACAGTGACGAAAAAACAGTTACGAGTTCCGGGTTACGGGTTACGGGTTACGGGTTAGTAACAAAGAAAGGTCCAATCAAATATGCTTCAAGCTTTTTCTGAAACCCCTAAACTCGCAACTCGAAACTCGTAACGGGCGCTGCAAGCCCCGTAACGCCTATTTTTTCGGCGCCTGCTCGTTAAGCTTCTTCAGAAAGCCGAGGATCTCCTCGTAATTCGGTGACCCGTCTTTCATGTACCGAACGATGCCTTTCTTGTCGATAATCACCGTGACTCTCTCGAACACAAATTGGCCGGGCTTCACCGCACCAAAATAATCTCCGACGTAACCGCTGATGTTGGAGAGAAGCGGGAACGTGACGCGCAGGTGTTTGGTCCAATACTTTAAGGTGATGACATCATCGCGACTGACGCCCACGACCCGGGCGTTGAGGGCCTCATACGCGGCAAGGTTCCGCATGTGGCCCTGCATTTCCCCCGTTCAGACCGGGGTAAATGCGGCAGGAAAGAAAGTCATGATCAGGTAATTCTTCTCGTAATACTCGGGACCATAGTTGATGAGCCGATCCTCAGTCGAGGCGAGATACCAGCCTATTGTTGGTTTACCGATCAGTTCCGTTTTTGCGGCGGCCTGCCCCTCCCTAGCGGACAAAAGAAAAAAAACCAGAACACAAAGAAAGGCGAGACACATAAACTTACTCTTCATAGACACCTCCTTTAGAGTTTAGTGCGCCAAACAATCTCCTAACGATTGTACCAGAAACATAATCATTAGAAAAGCTAAACGCAAACGGGCTCACGCCGCACGTTGTAACGTAACGTGTGCGAAAAGGGAGGTAGTTATGGACTTAAGGATTTTCGAGAATATGGAGACTCCCGACCTCAGGAACTACCTGGAATTCCTGCTTTGGCACTATCGAGTACAATTGAAGGCGAATCGGTATTAGACTAGTGTAGAGAGGAGGTGAAGAAGCATGCCTGTTCCCGAAAGCGTTAAGCGCATATCGGATACGGTCTGGGAAATTCCTGTCTCGTACAAAGATGGGATGCGTGTGCCCGGCCGCATCTACGGTACTGAGAAACTGATGAAAGAGATGGACGCCGGTGTCTTCGAGCAGCTATCGAATGTGGCCTGCTTGCCGGGTATCGTCAAGTACGCCTACTGCATGCCGGACGGCCACTGGGGATACGGGTTTCCCATCGGCGGCATGGCAGCGATGGACCCTGAAAAGGGGGTGATCTCACCGGGCGGCATTGGCTTTGACATCAACTGTGGCATGAGGCTGGTCCGCACCGATCTCACCATCGATGACGTCCAGCCGCGATTACGCGAACTTGTGGATGCTCTATTTCGCCGGGTCCCTGCAGGGGTGGGCTCGACCGGCGTTATCAAGCTGTCGGAGGACGAATTTAAAGAAGTTGCGGAGCAGGGCTCCCGCTGGTGCCTATCCGAGGGCTATGCCTGGCCTGAAGACCTGCAAAATACGGAAGAGGGCGGATGCTTCAGAGGCGCGGATGCGTCGAAAATCAGCCGCAAAGCAATTGAGCGCGGGTTCGATCAAATAGGCACACTCGGCTCAGGAAACCATTACTGCGAGTTGCAGGTAGCGAAGCCCGAAAATATTTTCGACGATGCTACGGCCCGTGCGTTCGGCTTCACGCTGCCGAACCAGATTGCCATCATGTTTCATTGCGGGAGTAGGGGTTTTGGCCACCAGGTAGCAACCGATTATCTGCAGCTCTTCCTGAGCGTAATGGAAAGAAAGTACAACATCAAGGTGAACGACCGTGAACTCTCCTGTGCGCCATTTCGTTCCCCTGAGGGTCAGGACTATTTTGCTGCGATGACGTGCGCCATCAATATGGCCTTTGCGAACCGCCAGGTGATACTGCATAGGATCCGTGAAGTCTTCTCGGACGTATTCCGTAAGGACCCCCGGGACCTGGGTATGCACATGGTCTACGACGTCGCACACAATACGGCGAAACTTGAAAAACATGAGATCGACGGAAAGCTGCGAGAGGTACTGATCCACCGCAAAGGTGCTACCAGGGCTTTTGGCCCGGGCATGGCTGGTCTGCCCGACCAATACAGGGAGACGGGCCAGCCGGTGATCATCGGGGGCAGCATGGAGACGGGCTCCTATCTGCTCGCAGGGTTGAAGAGCGGCGCGGAGGCTTTCTATACGACAGCACACGGGAGCGGCCGTACGATGAGCCGCCACCAGGCCAAGAAGATGGTCAGAGGTCAAACGCTGCAGAAGGAGATGGAAGGCCGCGGCATTTACGTACGTACCGCTTCGTGGAGCGGGCTCGCAGAGGAAGCGGGAATAGCCTATAAGAACATAGATGAGGTCGTGGAGGCCACGGAGCTTGCGGGCTTGAGCAAAAGGGTGGTTCGCCTTCTGCCTCTCGGAAACATAAAAGGATAGCCGAACGTGCCTTACCGATACCGAGACGATATAGCGATCGCCGACGTTGCTTTCGAGGCGTGGGGCGCGAGCCTTGAACAAGTCTTTGTCGCTGCAGCCGATGCCACTATGAACGTGATGGTGGAGGATCTCGCCACAATCGGACGGTCACTTGATTTGACCATCGAATTGGAACATGATCAGCTCGACCTTCTTCTCTTCAACTTCCTCAATGAGCTTGTTTTTTTGAAGGACGCACGCAAGCTCCTTCTACGCGTGGGGAGCTTGTCTATCAGGAGGGCGAACTCAAACTTTATCCTTAAAGGGGTTGTTTATGGCGAGGGCCTTGATCCGGAAAAGCATCCCCTGGGTGTGGACGTTAAAGCAGTCACCCTCCATCGGTTCAGCTTGAGACAGACTCAGACGGGTTGGGAAGCATTTGTGATTCTCGATATCTGATGCCAAGCTGCCTTTCGCGCCTATCTTCGTTACCCTTCAGCCTATCCTACTTCGACGTACCCCAAGGTACGCCTGCGTAGTCCAGGCCTCGGCGCGTCTCGATAAGCATCGAAATTCAGCTTGGCACAGCACATGTGTACGTTCCGTTCGCCGCGGCTTAAGCGCCTCGCTCTATTTTTGAATGCACCTTGGTATCGTCTCCCGTCTACTAATTTATTGCTTCAACGCCTCTGTAATACTATACTCAAGACAGTGAAGAGAAGATTGCTACTCCGCGTCCTCGCGGTGCCGGCATTTCTGCTGCTCTTTGGAGCGGTAATCTGGCTGTCGCTTCAATCGGCCTTCATCGTCAATAGGGCAGCCACCCTTGCTGCGCCGATCCTCGGGTATCGGGTAAGGGTAGAGGCTATCTCCTTCTCGCCTGATCTGCACGCCAGGATTACCGGCCTCGCGATAACCCCACTCAATGATAAAGGCCCTTCTATCTCCTGCGTTCACGCCGAGGTCAAAGGCACCCTCAGAAACGTCATCAGCGCGGAAGTCGAAAAGCTCGTACTGACAGGACCGAAGTTCTTCTTCCGGCTTGGTGCGACAGGAAACAAAAGTGATCTTTCCGCACTTCAGAACTTACCCCCAGTGCGCCTGCTTCTCATTGAACAGGGCGAAGCAGACATCTCGTACGCCACAACACACGTGAAGCTCACGAACCTTCGTGCAGACGTAAAGAACTTTTCTCCGCAGACCGGAGGAAGCGCACGCTTCGCGGCGGTGGTGGAGGTGAGTTCGCAAGGAGACCAAGGTCCTGTTGGCCACGGCAGGTGTGAAGGAAAGGTCGATGCTACGGGCCCACTTAACAAACCGAAAGCCAAGGGGTCTGTTTCGCTCTCCGTTGAGTCTGCTTCGATTGGCACAACCTCGGTTCAGAACCTGTCCCTTTCATCGGTGTTTGATCTCGATGCAACGAGGATCGTGCTTGAGCCGGCAACCTTCAATGTTGGCTCTCTTGTTATGAAAGGTCAGGGGCGAACCGTAAATGTTGAGGGATATACTCTTGCTGCACGCGTTTCGTACGAATTGGAGTCTACCGGAATCGCTCTGGACTCGGTGCGAGGCAACGTACCCGGCGTGGGCCCATTCACCGCTGCTTTTCAAGGCGCTTTGAAAAGCGATGCACCATGGAAAGCTTCGCTTGAGGCGCCATCCGTAAACTTCACGCAGTTCTTTTCCAGTGTAAAGCCCTTCCTGCCCGAGGAGTACCGGGCATGGTCCATCCAGGGGGCGGGGGCCCTTGAGATGACCGGCGAAGGGCCTTTTGACGGCGGCTGGAAGGCTGACGTGAAGCTCACCTTCCGGGAAGGAGGGTTCAAGTCCGGTGACGAGTCAAAGGCCGGCCAGAAAATTACGGGCAGTGTCATTCTGAAACTCCGTTCAGGTCCTGAGGGCAAGAAAACGCGCTTTGATCTCGCTCTCGATGCGAGCGACGGTGAACTGCTGTGGGGAAACTATTACAAGAACTTCAAAGATCAGCAGGTCAGGGTCGCGTCTCAAGGTAACTATAGCCCGGATGAGGCCTCTTACCTCGATGGGAGCGGCACTCTTGACCTGTTTGGAACCGGCCAGTATAGCTTCTCCGGGACGATCGGTACGGACGAATCTGTTCTTAAGGCGAGCGGAAAAAATCTCGCCCATAACAGACTCTTTTCGATACTACTCCGGGATTACCTCCACGTCACCTACCCGCTTGCATCCAGCCTTGAGATTACCGGGAAAACGGATTTTGATATCCAGGCCAGAGTGAAGGAAGGGCGAACATTCTTGGAGGGCAGACTGCAGGTTTATGAGACCGTGCTTAACCTCCCCGGGCTTTTTTCGGTGAACGGGATGACCCTGTCTTTGCCTTTCGATCTCGTCTACCCATCGGCGCCTGCCGGAGCAGAGTCGCGGGAGGGCGGAGAAGCGCAGCTCATCATCAGGAAGCTGCAAAGAGGGAGTATTCTGGTTGAAGATTTAACCATCCCTTTCATCGTGTCACGTAACAGCCTTCGATTACTGAAAGCCATCGACCTGAAGCTGTATGGCGGGGAGTTTCACCTGTCCAGGCTCGAAGGACAAGATCTCTTGTCAGCCGATCGGATCTTCAACCTGGCGCTCTCGCTCAACCACATTGATCTGGCACTCTTGACCGAGGACGTGCTGGGTGATCGTGTGACGGGCACGATAAACGCGGATTTGCCGGGGGTCGTGTTTCAAAGCGGCGGATGGAGGAGCACGAAGGGGCAGTTGCAGGCGGGAATCTTCGGAGGCGTCGTCGAGGTGCACCGACTCTTCGGGCACGATCTATTCTCAGAGAGCAGAAAGATAGGCTGTGATATTTTTTTTCGCGACATCGACCTAGAGAGGGTGACCAGGAAAATAACTCTCGGCAAAATGACAGGCATTCTCAAGGGGTCCGTCGCCAACCTGGTGATTGAGTATGGACAGCCTGCCCGATTTTTCCTCGATGTGGAATCTGACCCGACGAAAAAGGTAAGTCAGACGATAAGCGTTACCGCTGTGGAGAACCTGTCCATATTGGGGACAGGTTCAAGTGCAGTTTCTTCCGTGCTCAACAGCGGCTTCCACAAATTCTTTAAAGAATACCCTTACAGCAGGATAGGCATACTCTGCACCCTCGAAAACGATACCTTCTCGATCAGGGGAAAAATTCACGAAGAAGGAAAAGAATATCTCGTCCGTCGGGGATGGCTGCGGGGTATCGACGTTATCATCCAGAACCCGGATAACAGCATCAGCTTCGGTGACATGGAGGAACGTATCGGCAGGATCTTTCGCGCAAAAAAGGACTCAAAAAAAGTTTCTTAGCGCAAGGAGTTGATGGTAAAATAGATTTTTACGGGAGGAAGCTATGAAGAGATTGGGAAGGATCAGTTTTTTCTGCTTGGTGATGCTCGCTGCGTGCGTTACGGTGAATATCTATTTCCCCGCGGCCGATGTTCAAAAAGCAGCGGACAAGATTGTTGATGACGTGACGAGCCCGGAACCCAAGGCTCCGCCAAAACCTGACAGTTCCGGCTGGCTCCTTAAGCAGTTCCGGGTAGTACGAAACTTGAGCTTTGGCCCCGAATGCGCTCATGCACAGGTGAACGTCAATGTGTCCACACCGGCTATCCGGGCGCTTAAAGAATCCATGCGGAATGATTTTCACCAGCTCAGGCCATACTACGAGAAGACCGTGGTCGGCGAGAATAAGAACGGATTCGTCGAGATCAAGGACAGTTCAGGCCTTGACCTGAGAGAGCAAGCGGAAGTCAAGCGGTTAGTAGATCAGATAAACAAGGACAGGACCTCGCTCTATCGGGAGATCCAGACTGCGAACAACTATCCTTCTGAGATTCTGCCGCAGATCCAGAAGATCTTTGCGAATAGTTGGCGAGAAAAGTCACAGGCGGGATGGTGGATACAGAACGATGATGGACAGTGGATAAAGAAGTAGTCTTGAGGCGGCCAACGCAGGGTTCTTTTTTTTTGCCAGAGTCTTCATTTTTCGCTTGCCTCTTTCAGCAGTCTGGCGTATAAAAAAAGGAAGAGCGCTTCTTAAAATCCATAACGAGGGGGGTAACATGACCAAAGAAGAGTTCGTCACGAAACTGGCTCAGGTAGGCAAAGTCACGAAGAAGCAGGCAGATGAGATGTTTGATGCGTTCGTGGGAATGGTAGCGGCCTCAATCAAGAAGGGTGAGCGCATTGCCCTCCCCGGACTCGGAGTCTTCTCTGTCGTGCAGAAGAAGGCACGGACCGGCAGGAATCCTGGCACCGGCGCCGTTATTAAGATACCGGCCCGTAAGGCCGTGAAGTTCTCCGCTTCCAGTGTCTTGAAGCAGGGCGTCAACAAAGCAAAAAAGAAGTAAATCTCGGAAATGGGGTCTTTCGGGATTCGACGGAAGGCCCCATTCCATCTCTCTTGCGGGCTGAGGATATCAGCGCTGACCAAAGAGCTTGATAAGAAGCTCGAAGGGCGCATCCGGGTAATCATCACCAATCCAAGGCACGAAAGTTCGGGTGAGCAGAACGTGGCGCCCCAGGTCTTCAACCTCGGGCGATTACGCGCTACCATGAACACATCAAGTCCATGAGCCCGTTTTTTCTCCTTTGCGCCGCAGGCTTGTCTGCGATATTCAGCTCGACCATTGCCAAGAGCCCTGTTCTTCCGCTCTTTGCGTCGCATCTCGGCGCAGATCCTGTAGCCGTAGGCAGCGTTGCTGCTGTTTCAGCTTTCACCGGGGTCCTCTTCAGCATACCCATAGGGATGCTATCCGACAGGCTGGGCAGACGGAAGCTGCTTCTCTGTTCCGCCCTGGTCTTTTCGACAGCGCCTTTCCTCTATCCCTTCATCACGAAGCTCTGGCAACTCGGGCTTGTTCGGTTTTACCACGGGCTGGCGACCGCCGCATTCGTGCCCGTGGCGATGGCCCACGTGGCTGATATCTCCCACGAGGAACGTGGTGAAAGATTGGGTTGGTTCTCAACGGCAACTCTCCTCGGCCGGTTCGTGGCACCTCTCGTGGGTGGAGCAGTCATCGGTCTTTTAGCTTTTAACCCGTTACTGAGCTACAAAGCCGTCTACCTGCTCTGCGGCGTGGCTGGTGTGATTGCTCTTGTTATTATCCTCAATATTCATGAACCTGAGAAGAGTGCGCGGCGGCGCCAGAGCTGGAGAGAAGTATTCCAGGCCCTTCGGGTTATTCTTTCGAATCCGGCCATCCTTATCACGAGCATTTCGGAAGCGGCGATCCTTTTCGCTTACGGTACCTTCGAGACCTTCCTGCCGCTCTATGCGCTCAAACTGGGCCTCAACGCCTATGAAATAGGCATATGCCTGTCGGCGCAGGTAATCAGCCTCGCTCTCACAAAACCGATAATGGGGCGCTTCTCAGACCGACACGGCAGGCCGCCCCAAATTTTTGCCGGCGCCCTGTTGGCTTCCGCCTCTATAGGGGGCTTTGCCCTGCTCCGCTCTTTCATACCCTTCCTCGTGCTGAGTCTTACGTTTGGCATCTGCATGTCCACGCTGACTTCGGCCACTTCTGCCTTCATCGCAGATTTGAGCCGGACCGCTCGCGGCTCTGCCATGGGCATACTCGGGTCGATCATGGACATCGGCCACACCACCGGGCCCCTCGTTGCAGGTGCGGTCGCGGGAAGCCTCGGGTACCCTTTCTCATTCGTCACCGCTTCGGCAGTGCTGGTGGGTGCAGCCCTGCTTTTCGCATCTGTGGTTTTCAAGAAAAAGTGGATGGCGTGAGAAACTTTTTTATGCCTCTTGATAGCGATTTGCCACCCGCTATTTGATCAGCTTCTTGCCCATCTCCCACGCAGGACCTATCTCTGCGCCGACGTTTAGGTATGTTTTCTGCGGCAGCTGGAGCAGTATAGGATTCATTTTCCTGATGTCGGGGAGCCCGTCGGTGAGGTAGCGTTCTTCAGTATATACGCCGATGATTTCTCCGATAAAGAGTTCTTCCGCAGGCAGGTCGACGGTTTGTATCAGCTTGCACTCTGCGTTAAAGGGACATTCCTTGATCATAGGCGCTGTCTTCAACTTACCATAGAATGTTTCGAATACCTTTGACTTGTCGTACTTACTACCTGACACAAGGCCGCAGTAATCGGTAACCTCTGCCATCTGGGCAGAAGGTATGTTGACGCTGAATGTTCCGTTTTCTTTAATGCCCTTGTTCGTGTAATGTATCTTGTTCATCGCGGCCATGACGTATGGCGGTTTCGGATTGGCCATGCTGAACCAGGCCACTGCGAGGTAGTTCGGCTTGCCTCCCACGTTTGCGCCGACAAGCGAACAGGCCATAGGATAATATACTCTCTCGGGTGCGATCTCGATCTTAGCCATGTCATACCTCCTTTTTTGTGATTGTAACACAAACCAAAGTTCAAAGCTGAGAACTGAATTTAGACCGGAGACCCACCCTCCATGATATGAGGAGACGGGGATTAGAGCCTTGCGGTGTCGATCATTGTCTTGATGTTCTCGATCGGCGTGCGCGGCGAGACAGCGCATCCGGCCATAAGCACGTAGCCCTTCCTGCCGCCCTGCTTGAGACAGCGTAGGGTTTCCCGTTTAACGTCATCAACAGTGCCCAGAAGGAGCACGTTGACCGGGTCAACATTCCCGCCGACGCCGCATTTGCCTGCCACTCTCTCTTTGGCTCTCGCCAGATCCATGCACTGGTCAAGACTCAGTATTCTTGCCCCTGTATCTGCCATCATGTCGAGGATGGGCTCGGTATCACCGCAGACATGAAGTATAACAGGGATCCGCAGGCTCTTGATGAAACGCTTGAGATGAGGGAGAACAAGCTCCTCGTAGATTATTGCTGAAACCATGGTCGAAGAGCCCACGGGGTCTGCTATGATGAGGCCGTCAGCCCCGATCTCCCCAACAGCCTGGCCGAACTGAGAGAGGAGCTGGGCCACCTTATCGAGCAGCTTTTCAACGAGCGGCCTGTTCTTCAGGACCGCTCTCATCATCTTTTCCGTGCTGAGCATACGAGCACAGTTTGTGAAGGGTGCCTCGACCAGGGGCAATACGGGCACCGCTCTCCCAGGGGAGTTCACGAGCTTTTCCACGACACTCAGGATAACCGGCAACCGGCTGTCCTTTCTGATGTCGGGAAAGCGCAGGGCATCAACATCCGCTTCCGTTTTCAGGTCCAGGGGAACAGCATCGGCAGCGCCTGAAGAGAGGAAGGCCAACTGACATCCAAACGACTCCGGAATATAGAGAGGATCGATGTACGCAAAGAGCGCATCGTATCCAACCGCTTTCTGCGCTTCAAGATGTGCTTTGACCATGGCGTCAGCATCATAGATGAGCGCCTTCAGCGGGATCCCCGAAAAGCGTGCGACCCAACCGCTCATGGTCGGAATGGCAGGAACCTGCTCCACCTCCTCCATAGCCATTGCCTTCCTGAATGCATCGATGCGACTGCTCATTCATTGCCTCCCACTTCCATGTCCCGCTTCCTGTCTCAGCTTACCGCATTTTCTCGCGCACGTCACATTAAAAAAAGCAGCGCACGACTTAGCACACAACACCCCCACGCTTTCGGCCGGCACTGATGATACACCACTTACCCTATCTTATTGTCAACGATTAGCTGTATGAGAAAACTTTATTTCTGTTACGGAAGAATCACTTATCTACTTTGTGTAAAGATCATTCATGGACTATGGAGGAAAGGGGTGGAAAGCGGTGCGGGGATGAGTTACCTTAGATGCCGAAGAAGGGGGAACTAAGCTGGCAGAGAATGGGTGTCGTTATTGCGGGAGGCTCTTTGTCTCTGAAGTAAGGTGTAAGGGTGGGTGATCCTCGGGCGGCCTGTTCTATAGGCATGTCAGAGACTGAGAAAGGCCGAGAACAATAGGCTCTGCAGAAAGAAAAATTCCGGGCTATTCGAAGAACCAATACGGACGCCGGAAGGAACACCGCGCACCCTCTGCCTTATTCCCGATCAGAAGTTCATGATCTACAAGGATGACAAGAAGTTATGGGGGTCCCAGCTTCAACTGAAACATAGAGTATGTCCACAAATCGATTCCCGGATGTCCACAAATAATTTTTACGTAACAGAGAAAACTTTATTTCATTCCTCGTGAGGTGTTCGCTCAACAAAGTGACAGCGGCCGCCAAGGCCGTGCCGTCGTCATCCGGTCAGGCCTCCCTTAGCGCGGCGATGTTTTCGGCGATCGTATGGCAGTGGTCCGATATCATTTCAGGTTCACCAGCATACCGACAAAGATAGGACCTGCCTCTGCCTGACAGACCTTGCGGTAGAATCTTTCCAGGTGACTTTCCGTTGCATTCTTTATGAGACGGGTAACCTCTCTCCGCCGCTCGATGATCATCCGTATCGTTCCCTCATCCCTCCTCTCGCGCATCTCCTCGTTTCATCCTTTGCGGGGGCTCACGTCGCCCCCTCCGGCAGCACTTGGACATAAATCATTTGGCCGGGGCAACAGCATCATGCCCTATAGATCTTGCACAACAGTCCTCTCGTTTGCCAGCCGCCGGTAAGCGGATCACACGCGTCCGGATCATCAAGGGTGAGCACATTGACATTCGACTCCCATAACCCATGGAGAGAGGGTTCTTCTGCGG
>DATFYE010000153.1:0-30423 GCA_035315185.1 Syntrophorhabdales bacterium
TCTCCGCTTGATCTCCCTCCCACCGAAGGGCACGATCCGGTCACCGGCGAAAAGGTGTACCGCGAGGCAGATCCTGATGAAGACCTGTGTGCTCTCGCTTTCAAGGTAGTGGTAACGGAAGGTAGGAAGCTCGTCTACATCAGGATCTACTCGGGCTCTCTCAAGGTTGGAGACGACATCTACAACGTGAACCTGCAGAAGAAAGAGAAGGTGTCGAGAGTCTACAAAATACACGCCAATCACAGGGACCGGATGGACGAAGCCCGGACAGGTGACATCGTCGGTATTGTCGGTTTGAAGGAGAGTTCCACCGGTCACACGCTGACAAAAACAAAACCGATCCTCCTGGAGCCGATAGAGCTTTATCAACCTGTCATCTCCATGGCTGTCGAGCCCAAAAGGAATGTTGATCAGGAGAAGCTCCTCCTTGCTTTGCAGAGGGTGGCTGACGAAGACCCCACCTTCATCGTCAGGACCGACGAGAGCTCTTTTCAGACGGTTGTCTCGGGCATGGGAGAGCTTCATCTCGACGTTGTCATGCGGAGAATAAAAGAGGAGTTCGGCGTCGACGTTTTGATGGGCAAGCCGCAAGTCGTCTACAAGGAATCGATTGAGCGCACGGCTACGGTCGAGCAACCGTTTGAAAAATTAATCAACGGCACATTATACCGCGGTTCGGTGACGCTTTCGCTTGCACCCAATGGCCGGGGCAAGGGCATCATAATCACTCCTGATATCCTCAAGCAGCAGCCGGAGTTCCCGTACATCACTGCTATAGAGGAAGGTGTGACCGAAGGGTCTCAGATGGGCGTGGTCAAAGGCTTTCCACTGACCGACGTGCGGGTGACTATCCACGATGCCTCCTTCAACAATCCTGATTTCGCCCGCCTTACGCTGAAGATGGCAGCATACGAGGGATTCAAGAAGGCCTGCGGCGAGGCTGGGCCCGTACTTCTTGTGCCGCTGATGTCCCTGACGGTAACCACGCCAAACGAATTCCTCGGAGAGATAATAGCTGACCTGCACGCGCGGAAGTGCCAGATCAACAACGTACAGTCGCAGGATAAGATCACGATCGTTGAGGCCAATGCTCCCCTGACGAGGATGTTCGGCTATTCCACGGATATACGGTCTCTTTCCCAGGGAAGGGCTTCTTTTACTATGTTTTTTTCCCATTACGACAAGGTCGAGAGTGAATAGGATCGGCGAGATTTTGAGCTTCCTGAGAGAGAAGGAAGAGTATGTCTCCGGAGACTACGTCTCCTCGCGGCTTGGCCTTACGAGAACGGCTGTCTGGAAATACGTGAAACAGCTCCGGGGGATGGGTTATACGATTGACTCGCTCAAGGGTGAAGGCTATAGCCTTAAGACCACGCCTGACCGACTCTATCCGTGGGAGGTGGAGCGTTATCTCCGCACGGAATTCATGGGCAGAAAAATACACTACAAAGAGTCTATCGATTCCACAAACGGGTTGGCCTATCAGCTTGCGCTTGCTGACGCGGATGAAGGGACTTGTGTCGTTGCCGAAGCACAAAAGGCCGGCAAGGGACGCCTGCAGAGAAAGTGGTTCTCGCCCTACGGCAAGAATATTTATCTGTCAATCGTGTTGAGGCCGAGCCTCCATCCTTCTTCTGTTTATCCTGTGACCTTTCTGTCGTCTCTTGCTGTCTATGACACGTTACTTCTTTTTGGCCTTAAACCAGCACTCAAGTGGCCGAACGACGTGCTCGTGAACGGAAAAAAGATCTGCGGAACGCTCCTTGAACTCTCCACGGAAGCGGACCTTGTCCGGTTTGTCATAGTGGGCATAGGGCTCAACGTGAACATGAGAATGGGGGAAATGACAGACGATATACGGTTAAAAGCTACGTCTCTGCTTATCGAAACGAAAATTGCCTATGAAAGGGCCCGGGTTTGTGGCATGCTATTAAACAATATCGAAAGCTATTACGACCTGTTGAAAGACCATGGACCGGTGAAGCTGGTGAGGATTTGGGAAGAGAAGGCAGAGATCAAAGGAAAATCTCTCGAGATCACGCAGCAGGGCGAGGTCTTCAAAGGCGTTGCAGAGGGGATCGGCGATGACGGCGCCCTGCTTCTTGCTGATCACGGAAAGGTTCTTAAAGTGATCGCTGGAGATGTATCTTTTTAAGCCATGCTCCTGGTCATCGACATAGGTAACACAAATATTGTTTTCGGCGTTTACAAGGATGAGACGCTTGTCAATCACTGGCGCCTGAGCACCGCCATCCAGAAAACGGTGGATGAATACGCCATCCTCTTGAGCAGTTTGATTTATTTTGAGAAAATCAGGCTGCAGGATTTCCACAGTGCCATCATATCCTGTGTTGTGCCCCCGCTTCTAAATTCTTTTCAGCAGGTCTGCTCAAAATATATAGGCATAGATCCCGTTGTTGTCGAGCCAGGCATAAAGACGGGTATGCCCATTCTGTATGAGAATCCGCAGGAGGTTGGGGCCGACCGCATCGTCAATGCTGTGGCCGGTTACGAGCGGCACAGGAAAGCGCTCATCATCGTTGATTTCGGCACCGCGACGACCTTTGACTATGTCACACCAAAGGGCGAATACCAGGGAGGTGTTATTGCGCCGGGCATGATGATATCGCTGGAAGCCCTGTTCGAACGCGCTTCCAAGCTGCCACGAGTTGAGCTCGTGAAGCCCAAGGATATCATAGGCAGAAACACCGTGACGGCGATGCAAGCGGGCATCATCTACGGATACATCAGCCTCGTTGACGGCATTGTCAAACGAATGAAAGACAAGGTGAAGACTGACCCCTACGTGATAGGGACAGGCGGACTGGCAAACCTCATATACAAGGAATCGGAGACCATCGACGAGGTGGATGAGCTCCTGACCCTGAAAGGCCTCAAAATCCTCTACGAGAAAAACAAGGACCAGCACAAGCTCAAGTAGTTTGTGTCAACTTTAACATTGCGTCGTTAGCCCTTAGCCCTTTTCCCTTAGCCTCGATCCTCGCGCCTTCCTGCCTTTACTTTGTATATCGCCTTTGCTAGAATCTTCCCACTAAAATGGCCAGAAGGATTCTCCTCGGTCTCCTGTTGCTTCTTCTGCTTTCGTCATGCAGCAAAAAGGAGGAAATTGGAAGATATGATGATCCGGGGCAGCCTGCGTACGGGGATACTCTCGTCACCAGCTCGATCGGTGAGGCATCCAACCTTATCCCGTTATTGGCCACCGACGGGGCGTCGCACGACATCGCCGGTTACGTATATAACGGCCTCGTCAAGTACGACAAGGACCTGAAAATCGTGGGCGACCTTGCCGGATCGTGGGATTTCTCGCCTGACAAGCTGACCATCACGTTCCATCTGAGAAAGAACGTGAGATGGCAGGATGGCAGGCCCTTCACCGCGCACGACGTGCTCTACACCTACAAGGTGACCATCGATCCCAGGACCCCCACGGCTTACTCGTCAGACTTTCTGATGGTCAAGAAAGCGGAAGCCCTCGACGATTACACATTTCGGGTTACGTATGACAAACCTTTCGCACCGGCACTGATTAGTTGGGGGGCTTCGATCCTGCCGAGCCACCTGCTGGAAGGAAAAGATATCACCACGTCTCCTCTCACACGCGCGCCGGTCGGCACAGGGCCGTATAAGTTGAAGGAATGGATCGCCGGCGACCGGATCGTACTGACCGCGAACCCCGATTATTTCGAAGGCCGGCCGTACATTTCCCGGGTCATCGCACGGGTTATTCCCGATCCTGCAACGCAGTTCCTCGAATTGAAGAACGGCGGCATCGACATGGCCGGCCTCACGCCACTTCAGTTTGTGAGACAGACAGAATACCCAAAGTTCAGGCGGGAGTTTAACAAGATCAAGTACCTCGGTTTCAACTACGTCTATCTCGGCTACAACCTGAAGCACCCCTTCTTCAGGGATAAGCGTGTCCGTCAGGCCCTCACGTATGCGGTCAACAAACAGGAGATCATAGAAGGGATCCTGCTGGGACAGGGCGTGGTCGCTGACGGCCCGTACAAGCCGGACATGTGGGCCTACAATCCGAACGTACGGAAGTACCCGTATGATCCCAAGAAAGCGGAGGCGTTACTGCGCGATGCCGGTTTCGTCAAAGGGGCGGACGGACGCCTCTCCAAAGATGGCAAACCCTTCGAATTTACTATCATGACCAACCAGGGCAATGACGTGAGGATCCACTGCGCGGAGCTTATCCAGCGGTGGCTGGCCGCACTCGGTATTACGGTGAAGATCAGGGTGATCGAGTGGGCAGCATTCGTCAACCAGTTCATAGATGCGCGCAAGTTCGACGCTGTGCTCCTGGCGTGGACCATACCTCAGGACCCGGATATATTCGACATCTGGCACTCTTCGAAGCAAGGAACCAAAGAGCTTAACTTCATGGGCTTCGAAAACAAGGAAGTAGATGAGCTTCTCGTAAAAGCGCGGCAGACCTTCGATCAGGAAGAACGGAAGCGCTGTTACTGGCGCATCCAGGAGATACTGGCTGAGGAACAGCCGTACACGTTTCTCTTCATCCCGTACGCAACGCTGGCAGTGCAGAAGCGGATCAAGGGAATAGTGCCTGCTCCTGCGGGCATCACCTACAATTTTATCAAATGGTACGTGCCATTAGACCAGCAGCGCTACAGGACAGAGACAGGAAACGGAACAGGCCAGAGACAGGACATGAACCAGGACATAAAACGATGATCGCGTATATTCTTAAACGGCTTGTCTTCATGGTGCCGATGCTTCTCGGCATCACGATCATTTCCTTTGTGATAATCCACCTGCCGCCCGGAGAGCCTGGCGCGCTTGGCATGGAGATGAACCCGAAGGTCACCAAAGAGGTGCGCGAGCGGGTTCGGGCCATGTATGACCTCGATAAGCCGATCCCTGTCCAGTATTATTTGTGGTTGAAGCGCTTCGCAAGATTAGATTTCGGCCGCTCTTTCAGCTCGGACCGCAGGCTTGTGATCGACAAGATAACAGAGCGGTTGCCCATCACCGTAAGCCTGAATTTGCTTGCCCTGATGCTTGAACTTGGCCTTGGCATCCCCATCGGTGTTTACTGCGCAAAATACAAGGGGTCGCTCCTTGACAAAGGTTTGACGGCGTTTGTATTTGCGGGGTTTGCCATACCCACGTTCTGGCTTGCGCTGCTCTGCATGCTTCTCTTCGGCGTTTACTTCGATCTCCTGCCCATCACCGGACTCAAATCTTTCAATTATTCAGAGTTTTCATTTTTCGGAAAGATCGCCGACCTCGCGCGCCACCTGGTCCTTCCCGTCCTTATTTCCGCATTCGGCGGCCTTGCAGGCATGTCGCGCTTCATGAAGAGCAGTCTGCTTGAGGTCCTGCGGCAGGACTATATCACCACGGCCTACGCCAAGGGGCTGCCCGAGGGCATGATCCTGAGGAAGCATGCTGTCCGGAACGCGCTCCTTTCGGTCATCACACTGCTCGGCATGGCCGTGCCGGGCCTGATCGGAGGCAGCGTGATCTTCGAAACCATTTTCGGTATTCCCGGCATGGGACAGCTCTTTTATATGAGCGTGATGTCCCGTGATTTTCCGGTGATCATGGGCATACTCGTGATCGGAGCATTCCTGACGCTGGTTGGCAATCTGCTTGCGGACATAGCGCTTGCGGTCGCTGATCCCAGGATAAGAATAGGATAAGGACAGGACAAGGACAGGACAAGGATCGGACAACGCACTGGATGCAGCGACAGAGGGACGTATGATTGAGGAGATTGCTGAAAAGAGAGAGAAGCGAAGGGTCACGCTCATCTCTTTGGTCACTGCATGCGTGCTCATTCTGCTGAAGCTCTTTGTAGGCCTCACCACCGGTTACCTGACCCTCATATCGGAAGCCCTCCATTCTTCACTCGACGCGCTCGTCACCATCATCACTTTTTTCTCCATCCGCTACGCGGAAAGGCCTGCCGACGCCGATCATGCCTACGGCCACGGCAAAGCCGAAAACCTTGCTGCGTTCACCGAATCGCTCCTGCTCTTCTTCGCCATATTCTTCATATTGAAAGAGGTGGTAGAACGCCTCTTCTTCAAGAACGTGGTCATAAACCCCAACATCTGGGCTGTGCTGGTCCTTGTTATTTCAGTGCTCTGTGACATACACAGGTCGAGGGCTTTGAGACGGATTGCCGACAAATACAAGAGCCCGGCGATCGAGGCTGACGCCGTCCACTTCAGGGCCGATTTTATCACATCGTCTATTGCTCTGGCGGGTATCCTCATAACCTACATCGCACAAAAAGCGAAGGTCACCACCGGTGTGTACACGGTCGTAGATGTGGTCACCACGTGCGTAGTTCTCGTGGTAGTGATAAGGATGGTCCTCCGCATCCTCATGAAATCAGCCGGCGTGCTGCTCGACAGGACCGTACCCGATCAGGCTGCGATGGTAAAAGATATCGTCGCCGGAATGCCTGAAGTGATCGACATCGAAAAGGTCCGCACGCGAGAGGCGGGCAAACAGACCTTCGTTGATCTTACGGTTGATATAGACAGGAATTTGAGCGTCGAATCAAGTTATTCGATAGGCAAACAGGTCGAAGAGAAGATAAAGAAGCAGATCAAGGACGTGGACATCACCCTGCAAATGAAACCGGTGCCCAGCGAGTCCGAAAGCATCGCAGAGAGGATCCGTGCCCTTGGGGCGAAAGAAGGCTACAATCTGCACCATATCAGCGTTCATGATGTGGCTGGGACGCTCCATGTGGATCTCGACCTGGAGGTAGGTGGGAACGTAAAGCTGGCAGAGGCTCACGCAATCTCAGACTACCTGGAGGCAAAGATAAAGAAAGACAATCCCGCGATCAGCGAGATCAACACGCATGTTGACTGGAGAAAGCCTTCTCCTGTCTACGAGGTGAAGGTCGATCATGATCAGTCACTCGCCAAGACGATTGAGGCGATCATGAAGGAAAAAGAAGAGATTCTCAGTTGCACGCGGATCTCCGTAGAAGAAGAGGTGCCGGGAGAACTTTTTCTCACGATTCATTGCACGATGAAACCTGACGACACCGCGGAGACAGTTCAGGCTGTGTCGGAGGGTCTTGAGAAAAACCTGAAGGAACGGATCCAGGGGGTTAAGAGGGTTATAATCCACGTCGAACCCGAATAACAGTGATTTCCCATTCAAGCGCATACCTTCCGGGTACCCGCGTGAGTGGGTGTTGCGCCCTGTCTCACTACGACGTGCATAAGTACGCCTGCAAGCACCCAACTGCTTTAGCCGGGTACCCGCGGTTTGCCAGGCTCTTCATCCGCGGGTGGCAACGGTCTCCATCTTGACTGCAAGCCGGCATAGACTCATCGCAATTTAGTTGATCTATTCCGCTGCAGTGGTAAAATGACCATACAACAAGCAAAGGTCAATAAGACCACGAGCCATAGAGAAGGAGGTATTCTGTGAGCATGCCAAATTTTTCATTAAGCGGTGAGATTGCCATCGTTACCGGTGCAAGGCGCGGAATCGGAAAAGCCATCGCGCTCGCATTTGCAGGAGCCGGCGCTGATGTCGCTGCCTGTGACCTTGTTGCCGATGATGGTCAACTCCACGCCGTAGCCGACGAGATCAAAAAGCTTGGTCGCCATTCCCTGGCCGTTAAAGTGGACACGACCAAGCGGGCCGAAGTAGAGGCCATGGTGCAAGACGTGACAGATCGATTGGGGCCCATCAGCATCCTTGCAAACAATGCAGGGATTCTTATCAGATCATCACTCCTCGACCTGCCGGAAGAGGACTGGGACAGGCTGATGGCTGTTGATCTCAAGAGTTACTACCTGTGTGCTCAGGCGGTCGGCAGGCGGATGGTCGAAAAGAAGAAGGGCAGGATAATAAATACTGCGTCACAATATTCTTTTCGGATAACCCCGGGTATGGGGCTTTACTCCATTGCAAAAGCGGGGGTGGTCATGCTTACCCGGGCCCTGGCTCAAGAACTGGGGAAAAGTGGAATAAGAGTTAATGCCATCGCACCCGGACTGGTCAAGACAGACTTCAGCAAGGCTAGCTGGGAGAATAATCCTGATTTTGTGAAACAGTATTCGGCTCAGATGCCCCTCGGTCGACTTGGGGAAACCACGGATGTCGTGGGCGCCGCTCTGTTCCTGGCCTCAGATGCATCTGCGTATGTGACGGGGCACACTATAGTCATAGACGGCGGCGCCTTGGCTTAATACCGGCTCGGATTCATGTGTATACCTTCGTTGTCGCTGCGTCGTTCTCCTCGACGTACTTATGGTACGCCTGCGTCGGCTCCTCGCTGCCGCCTCGGTCTCCGCACGAATTCGAGCCGGTATAAGATCCGATCCCGCAATCTCCAGCGTCAAGTCGTTGTGCCGCTAAGGTAATCTTTGTCTGGCCCCTTTGATGATGTCGATTACATTGTTCTGCATCTTCCCGTCTTTTGTATCTGCCACACAGACGTATATGTCAGTGACGATCTGACCTCGTTCGTCAAAAAAGATCGGGCCTCGGGCGCTGTTCAGCTTGACCTTGGAGATAGCAGCCACGAACTTATCCTTGTCCGAAATATCACCCTTCACAGCACCGATGGCTGTCAGCAGAATTTTCGCAGCGTCATAAGCGTTATTCGAAGGTAGAGCTGGGTCCGCATTATATTTGGCCCGGTAGGCTGCCACAAATTTCTTGTTCTCCGGAGTATCGACAGTGGCTACATAAGCCGCGATGACCGTGTCTCCTTTGACCAGATGCTTCACTGAGTCCATGATCACTTCCTCGGTAAGGCCCATGAATCCGGTGAGTGGTATTTTGTCCTTCAGCCCGAAATCAACGTATTGCGAGTCAAACTTTATCGCGTCGGCACCCGCATACCAGGCATACACCGCATCCAGCTCCCCCTTCTTTAACTGTGAGAGGAAAGGTCCGTAGTCGGGGGTATTGAGAGGTGTAAAAATTTCCTGGACGATCTGCCCTTTTTGCGCCTCAAAGCTGCGTTTAAAGGCTGCTACCGAATCACGTCCTGCGGGAAAATCCATGCCGATCGCAGCCATCTTGCGATAGCCCCTGTTCTTATAGAGCCATTCGGCAAAGGGGAAGTTCAATTGGCTGGCAACCGCCTGGGTACGAAAGGTGTATTTGTTCGCCAGGGGCGGGAGCGTTAAATTCTCAGGCATCGCGAGAGGTACAATCCAGGGAACCTTCTGTTGGACCACATAGTCTCGCATGGCGGGAGCTGCGGCACTGTTCACGGGCCCCACCAGCACGTCCACATGATCCTTCTCTACCAGTTTTTGCGTTTTGGTGAGCGCGATGGCCGGCGAAATAACCTCATCTTCCGTGATAACCTTGATTGTCTTGCCGGCAACAGAGTACGATGCCTCTTCAAGCGCCAGGTTGAACCCTCTCACAATGGCATTACCCTGGAAGCTCATGGGCCCGGTCACTGATGCGAGAAGGCCGATGGTGATGGTATCCTTGGGTGCCCCTGAAGCTGTGAAAGGCAATAAGAAAATAAAGGCAAGACAGACGAATAGGATCGCTCGTACGCTTTTCATAGTATCTCCTTTCGTTGTTGTAGCTGCCGTGGATTGACTTCAGCTACATTATATTGAATTCACGTTCGTGTCAAGATTGAGCTTGATTTTCCGTCTGCGGCCGGACTACACTTGCGACAGTACGCCCCGATATAGAGCTGTCTGGCGGAACAATCCCTGCCGCATCTCCAATACCAATTTGCATTCAAGATGGAGACCGAGGCGGCAGCGAGGAGCCGACGCAGGCGTACCATAAGTACGTCGAGGAGAACGACGCAGCGACAACGAAGGTATACACTTGAAGGTGAATTGGTAGAATATGATCTACTGGCTCACTCAAATCTTTAACGGCCTCTCTTTCGGCATGCTTCTTTTCGTTATCGCAGCCGGATTGTCTCTTATCTTCGGATTGTGCCGTATCGTTAATCTCTCCCACGGTTCTTTTTATCTGCTGGGAGGATATATCGGATTTTCGGTTGCCCGTTTCACCGGCAGTTTTCCCCTTGCAATAGTGGCGGCGATGCTTTCAATGGCCATCCTGGGCATGCTGACCGAGCGTTATCTCCTTCGCCGATTCCGCGTCAACAATCTTGCCCAGGTGTTGCTGACGTTCGGCCTCATATTTGTGTTTCAGGATCTGGCTCAGTGGATATGGGGAGGAACGCCCGTGCTGCTGGAGAAGGTTCCCATTCTCAGCGGCGCCACCAATATCGCAGGGTTCTTCTATCCCACCTATCGACTCCTGATCTTGCTGACCGGGGTCTTAATTGTTCTCATCCTCTGGTGGATCCTTGCACGCACACGGCTGGGTATCTTCATCAGGGCTGCTGTCGATGACGGCGAGATGGCAACCGGTGTTGGTATCCGAATGAATCTTTTGATGACGGTGACCTTTGGCTTCGGCACGTTGCTGACAGGTCTGGCCGGCAGTCTCGGCGCTCCCTTCCTGGGGGTCTACCCCGGTCTTGATATCGAAGTGCTCTTATACGCCATGGCCGTGGTTATCGTTGGCGGTCTGGGCAGCTTGAAGGGAGCGTTCCTGGGTGCGCTTCTGGTGGGTTTGCTCGACTCCATGGCCAAGGCGGTCTGGCCTGAAACAGGAATGTTTTCGATGTTTGCCTTGATGGCCATTGCACTCATTATGAAGCCAACGGGCCTTTTCGGCCTGCCCATTGCGCCGAGCAGCCAGGTATCAGTCCCTGAGGCAATGTTCCTCGATCGTGACGTTTCCTCAACCGCCGATAATGAACCGGTAGCAAAAACGCAATGGTGGAAGCGCCCCGCTTTTGTCTGGACCTGCGTAACATTTCTGCTCATTGCCGGGTTGATCTGTCCGATTATTCTTCCCACGTACTATGTGAGACTTTTTACCCTCGCCTTGATCTGGTCGATCTTTGCGATGAGCCTCGATCTCATCCTCGGTCTCGGAGGGATTGTATCCTTGGGGCACGCTGTCTTTTTTGGAATATGCGCCTACACTATCGGCTTGACCGCGTTGCGCCTCACTTCGAGTATTTTTCTGCAAATCGGGGCGGCACTCTTTTCCTGCGCGTTCGCTGCCCTGGTTCTGGGTTGGCTGTTGCTCAGGAGCCGGGGAGTCTACTTCATGATGCTCACCATCGCCTTTTCAGAAGTCTTCAGGGCGATCGCCCATTCATGGCGTTCTGTGACCGGGGGAGGGGATGGACTGGCAAACATTCCCCGCCCTGCGTGGATGACCTCTGTTGAGACCTTCTATTATTGCGCGTTCCTGGTCTGTGTAGCAGTTCTTCTCTTCCTCAGATTCTTTAGAAGATCGAGAATGGGAATGGCGCTTGTCGGTATCCGTGAGAGCGAGAAGCGCATGACAAGCCTTGGCTATAATATCGATCGGGTGAAGCTGATCTCGTTTATTGTGGCAGGCGGGCTCGGCGGGGTGGCAGGCTTGCTCTACGTCTACTTCAACGGTTATGTAAGCCCTGAATATTTTTCCGTTGACACCTCGGCACAGGCCATCACCATGATTATTTTCGGCGGAGCAGGAACGCTGATCGGCCCGATCATCGGGGCATTCTTTGTGGTTTACGTGAAGAACATATTGAGCACGGTTACGGAGCGTTGGACCCTGATCCTGGGGGCTCTCTTCGTTTTGATGGTCATTGCTGCTCCGTCAGGAGTGGCAGGACTCTGGAGAAGAGAATGGCGGAAACTAACGGGAAAGTAATGGACACTCAGATCCCTGTCCTGAAGATAACCGGCCTGTCCAAGAACTACGGGGGGCTGCAGGTGCTTACCGATATTGATCTGGAAATCCGGAAAGGGGAATTGCATGCCTTGATTGGTTCCAACGGAGCCGGGAAAACAACGCTTTTCGACATTGTTTGCGGATTTACAAAACCCTCCCGGGGCAGCATCCATTTTTTGGGCCGGGAGATTACTTCGCTTCCTGCCTTCAAATACGCGCACCTGGGGATAGGTCGGACGTTTCAGATTACAACGCTCTTCAGGACGATTACCGTGCTGGATAACCTGCGCCTGTCGTTAGAGGCCCTTCCGGCAACGCGTCTCCCATTCCTGAAGTCGGGGAGCTTTTCCGAAAGAAATCTTAAGCCGATCGCTGAATTGCTCGAACCGTGGGGCCTGTGGGAAACGAGAAACGTGCCGGTAGCGGCACTCCCATACGGTGTCCAAAGACAGTTGGAGATCGTGATGGCCCTCATACAGAAGCCAAGATTGCTATTGCTCGATGAGCCGATGGCAGGGTTGGAAGCAGGCAGTCGTGCGTCTATGACAAGCTTGATCAAAGAATCAAGCAGAGAAACGACCATCTTTTTCATAGAGCATGACATGAATGTCGCGTTGCAGCTGGCAGACCGCGTGACCGTGCTGCACCAGGGGAAAAGGATAGCCCAGGGCAATTCTGAAGAAGTGCAGAACAATAAAGAAGTCCAGAGAATCTATTTTGGCTTCTAATACCGATTTGCATTCAAGATGGAGACCGAGGCGGCAGCGAGGAGATGACGCAGACGTACTCAGACGTACGTCGAGGAAAGCGACGCAGCGACAACGAAGGTATACACTTGAAGGCGAATTGGTATAAGAGATGAGCTGAATGGCACCCATGCCCATCCTGAGCGTAGAGCAGGTTCATACCTATTATGGCCAGAGTCATATTCTTCAGGGCGTGGATCTCTCCCTTAACCAAGGGAGCATCGTGGCAGTGCTCGGCCGCAACGGCGTGGGCAAAACCACCCTCATTCGATCGCTGATCGGTTTCAACATTCCCCGGGAGGGAAGGATTCTTTTCAAAGGAAAAGATGTCACTCAGCTCGATCCCGCAAGAAGAGTGGATGCGGGTTTGGCTCTCGTTCCCCAGGGAAGGCGTATCTTCGGTTCACTCACCGTTGAAGAGAACCTATTATCTTCCGCAAGGAAGAGAGCAAAGAAGATGGTCTGGGACCAGGATGGCGTGTTCACGCTTTTCCCTCAGCTTAAAGAGAGAAAAAAGGTGAGGGCCTCTCATTTAAGCGGAGGAGAGCAGCAGATGCTGGCAATAGCCAGGGCCCTTGTCAGTAATCCCGATCTGCTTTTGCTGGATGAACCGACTGAGGGGCTTTCTCCCTCAATGGTCAGGGAGCTTATCAAAATTTTTTCCGAACTGGAAAGGGAAGGCCAATCAATCCTCCTGGTTGAACAGAACCTTACGTTTGCGCTGGACGTTGCAGAACACGTATATATACTGAGCAGGGGAAGAGTCGTGTATGAGTCGACGAGCCTCGATCTCTCCCAAAAGCCTGATGTCCAACTCGTGCACCTTGGCGTCTCCACCGAGGCCAAAGCGCTGAGGCACGAAACATAGCGACGAAAAAAAGCCTGCAACGAGCCCAGAAGATGATTGCTACTGCGGGGCAGTTTGACTGATACAGTGGCCATTGTGCTTGACCCAGAAGTGCATATTTTTTTAAACCAAAGGCTAATTGACCCAGAGGACTGGCCGTGGTACTAAGAAAATATTCGATGAGCGCCACGTGATACATGGGCTCTACCCTATTCCATCTATGAGGTGTCACAGGGTAAGGTGATCGGTCCTGATGCCTACCATCGCGGTTTTGCAAAGGCGATGGGGGAACCAGAAAGCATATTACCAATGTCCTCTTGCGTGAGTCGCATCGAAATATACGTTACCGCTCTTTCGAACGCTTCCAGTTCAATGAGCCCGTACACCGCATCGAGAATCAGAAGTACAAGTTTTGTTTCGTTGGTTCTCCTGTTTTTTGCATTACCTGAACGTCGCCCTTATCGTGTGATTGCCCTTGACATTGCTAAACGTATACGATGCCGCGGCACCCACGCTCTTGCCATCTACAACAACAGACTGGACATGCCTCCTAGGATCGTTAGGTGACATTTTGAATGTCACCGAGCCATTTTGCCTAACAGATACAGAGCCTGAAGGAGATATGCTCCCCGGTCCCTGAGCTGCAGCATTTATCGTGTACTGCGTGGCAGGGGGAGGGGGAGGAGGAATCGGCGTGCATGTATTGGCAATCTGTGTCCATGCTCCCCACGTTGGTCCCGGACATGAAGAAATCCGCTGCTCGGTGATGCTTCCTGTATACCCGGTTGGACATGCAACCGTCCTAGTCTGCGTGGGCAATGGGGTGCATGTAACAGAGCAGGTATTGGAGATGGTAGTCCACGGTCCCCATGTAGGGCCGGGGCATGTGGAAAGTCTTTGTTGAGTAATTGATCCGGTTTGACCTGCTGGACACGACAATGTCTGTGTTTGTGTAGATAGTGGTGTACATGGAGGTGGTGTGCTTCCTGTATAGTTACCTGTTGCACCTGGAAGTGTATTGAACTGCGTAAGACTTATGTACCCGCCCCACACTGGTGCCTCTATCATATAGGCTCTGTCCGGACCAAGCTGATTATTTGTCACTTTGTTCGTCGTCCCACCATAGACGAAGCGGATATCCGGACCATTGATTGTGCCGGTAGAAGTATTATTGGCTATGGTATTGTTCATAAGGCTGCCGCTTACATAACCACCGCCATCTTGAATCAGGAGACCAAACTGAGAATTGTTGGTACAGACGTTATCGTGTATATAATTGTTATTAGCAGGTGCTTGAATCCCTCCCTGAGAATATGTGGCTCCGGGTCTACCTTCTACCCAGATGCAAGCCATTGTGTTCCCAGTACCCGTATTGCCATATGCCTCTGTGCCAGAGGTTATCTCATTCATCAAACCAACTTGATTGCTATTCAATGTATTGTATCTTACTACAGCGCCAGTTCCGCAAGTATCCAACCATATGCCAGCGCCGTTCACATTTCCGTTCGCCGTATTGGAATCATACACGTTTCCCGGCATAGGCGGATTCTCTGAGAGACAAAGATCGTCCTCGCGATATCCGCCACACCAAGTGCAGTTTCCGGAGTTGCCAGTTGGATCAGATGTGCATGTGCAGTTTCCATTAAATGTATTGTCGCGTATGTTACTCCTTAATAAATTTGTGGCAGCCAAACCATCCGAATCGTTGTTGTCAAAGTGGCTGTTAGTTATCAAAAAATCATAGCTTGGAGTACAGTTCTCCCAAGCACCAACAGCCATCCCGAAGAAATTCCCGTGCGCATTTACTCCATCCAGAGTCCATGCCACACCGTTCGCTTGAGACAATATTCCGTAGCGACAATTAGTTACTTCGATGTTCTTCAGCGTGACGTTGCTGGCATCTCTACCGTTAATACCAATGCCTTGGAGTTTGTCGTTACAATTAATCACCGTGCTTCCAGCGACTCCCATGTATGTCGTGCTACTCTGGACGGTGAAGGGTGCCACATTGCCTGATGGTAAATTAACTACTGTTTGTGCATTAAGAGTACCTGCACTCAATGCGATAAAAGCTATGACCAATAATAATTTCTTCATAATGGACTCCTCCTTTTCTTTTTCTGGCGTTCCAACGCTGCCGGCCCCGGTACCGTTGGCTCCTTCTGTACACCCGCAGGTTGCTTTGCCTCTTTCCATGCCATCAAAGAGGTGCAGATAATAAAAAGGGGTAACGGGATGAGGAGAAGTACCGTGGTCGTCACAATCCAATCCTCTGTTCTCCAAGCAATATACAAGTTGCATGCCGCGCCCCCCCTCCTCGGATCGATTGGTCCTATCTCTAAACCAGGAAGGCGTTCATGCTGAAAAGGTAAACCAACAATCTCAAAAAAACGTCGGGCCCTGTATAGAATTAACTGCATTCTTTTCTTTCGATTTGTAGGGAAACCCATTCATTTTTTTGTTCCGTGAGTGAGGGGCAAAGTACGATCTCCTTGACTGGCGGGTCTTGAGCGCCTGAAGGTCTCGGTGTGGTCCTGCAGGAATAGCAAGGATTGTCTCCGACCGTTGACAGTCAGCAGAGCTCCCGGTACCGCTCAGCCTTTCGCTTCTTAGTGCTATCGTCGGCCGCAGTGTTGGCGGTGGGGCCGCTGCAGGCACCGTGGGCGGTAATAGCCTATGACCGGTCGAAAACGCACGTTTTATTACCAAAAGTATAAAAACCAGACACAGGCGTGTAGGGAGCTTTTAACGTAAGGACTTTCTTTTCATGTTGTCTCAACTTTGGCGAGGGGAGATTCACTTCATCGAAAGAGCTTTGGTGAAAGGTCCGGTGTGGGTTCCTGGCACAACGGTTACGCCAAGGGACTCTCCCTTCGGCATTACCAACTGGAACTGGTCAAAAGAAAAGGCAGGGCCATTTCTAGACCCCGCCTCTTGTTTTGGAAATTTAACTTTATCTAGTTCTTGAACTTCCTCTTAGCCCCTACGACCCCAACCAAGGCCGAAAACAAGGAATAGCATGGTGGCAGGTTCGGGGGTAACCACCCTAATACCAACATCGCCCACGACCATACCGGCATTGTTGATGCCATTAGCTTCTGTACTGAAAGCGCCGGGGTAATGGAAATAAGTATAGATATCTCCATTCTTCAGACAACCTTGCGGGCCATTACTGCCAGCGCAAGAACCAACCACCTCACCGTCATCGTTTATGCCACGTGCATTAGCATTGATCAAGGTATACGTATCACCATCCTTCAGAAAGCCGTAGGAGGTGGTGTACTTTCTATATAGTTACCTGTTACACCTGGAAGTGTATTGAACTGCTCAAGGCTTATGTACTCGCCCCATGCTGGTGCCTCTATCATATAAGCCCTGTCAGGACCAATCCTGTTATTCATTACTTGATTGGTGGTACCGCTGTAGACAAATCGAATGTCCGGACCATTTATAGTATTGATGAACGTGTTGTTGTTGAATACATTGTTCATGAATCTGTCATTCTCATACCCGCCACCGTTCTGCGCAAGTAGTGCGAATTGATAGTTGCCATCACAGACATTATCATGAATATTATTGTTATTGGCTGGGGCCCCTACACCTCCCTCAGAATAGGTGGGTCCCGGTCTTCCTTCAACCCATATGCAGGCACCCGCATCGGCGTTCCACACGGTATCGCCATTCCCTCTGCCTGTATTACCATATGCCTCCGTGCCAGAGGTGATCTCATTCATAAACCCCATATGGTTATCATCCCATGTGTTGTACCTGACGACGCTTCCGGGAACCACCGTATCAAGCCATATACCTGCTCCTATCAAGTTCCTACTAGCAACATTGTTCTCGTAGAGGTTCCCCGGAGCAGCGGGATTCTCCGAAAGGCACAAATCATCTCCTCTATAGCCACCACACCACCAGCAATAGCCTGACGTATCACCGCAGGTACAGTTGTCATTAAAGGTGTTACCTCTCAATACACTTCCAAGCAGGTTTGTTGCTATGAAGCCGCTCGCGTCATTGTTGTCGAAGTGACTGTTAGTCACCAACCAGTCCGTGCTGGCACTGCAATCGAACCAAGAACCTACTTCAAGACCAAAGTAATTATTGTGTGCGTTTATGTTATCAAGCACCCATGTTATGCCTCTCGATTGAGACAGAATGCCCCAATGACAGCTTGTAACCTCAATATTCTGAAGTGTCACATTGCTGGCATTCACACCGTTTATACCTACACCACTGGTCTTGTCATCACAATTGATTACGGTGCTGCCAGCAACACCAACGTAGGTCGTGTCACTCTGGACCGTGAAGGGTGCCACATTGCCTGATGGTAAATTCACTACTGTTTGCGCATTAAGAGAACCTACACTCAATGCGATAAAGGCCATGACCAATAATAATTTCTCCATAATGGACTCCTTATTTCTTTTCCGGACAGTCAATCGAAGATCCGTATCTGCCTTACATCTCCTTGCATTACCAGAGGGCGCCTGGGTAATCAAATAATGTCCATGTATCACCACTCTTTACATCGAACCATGGACCGTTCCACTGACACCAGAGTAAAGCTGCACTGTACGGATTGTCAAGCAGTATTTGGTATTAGAAAGTGGCTTAAGCCAAATGGCTTCTATTTGGTCAAACGTGATGATGGCGAAGATAGCTGTCTGAAAAGAGGCAAGCAATGGGAGAATCAGGCAGTTATTGTCTTCACCCTTTATGGGTGCCCTTTATGAGGTGCTACTCCACAACATCAAAGTAATCTTGAATCTGACCATTATCGATTGACCTTTCCCCGAAAAAATGGACACATGGTTAAGTTTCATTAAGGAGCCTTTCATACTGTTCTGGGCTCCTATACCCTAATGCCGAATGTCGCCTCTGCCGATTACAGAACACTTCTACGTATTCGAAAATACTGAGCCGCGCTTCAAATCCTATCAATCTTACTGGGAATTTTAAGCGCGCCCGCCGCGATTCGAACGCGGGGCCTTGGGCTCCGGAGTCTAAACCACGGCGAAATCGACCTATCCTGTGAGGCCTTGAAATTGCTCGGAATCCGTTGAAATCCCCACCGTCGACAGCCTGGCCACGGCCTTACTGCTTGACACGGGAGGGGCCGTGGGGGTGATCGCTTCATCGAGTCTCACCGGGTTCGCACCCCAGGGGCAACTGGGCAGTGCCCTGCTCGGGGAGCTCTTCACCGGCGCCACGGTGGGGGAGGCACTCCTTGGGCAAAGCGCACCGTCAGCGATCCCGATGTGCGGAGGAGTTATCTCCTCTTCGGGGACCCGAGCATGCGGGTGAGGAGGTGAGGGGAGGGATAGGTGTTCTCGATACTGGTCCCGAAGTCGCTCGGCGTTGGGAATATATCGCTCCCCCAGTACTCCTATCCTGTTTGACGGTACACTTCACCGTTGAGAATATCTGGAGTGTGATGTATCGCCCTCCTTCGCTTCTGTCACTCTAGTGCGGCTTTCGGAATGCGCAGCTCCTGGATGAGTCTGTACTGCCCCCCCTTCACCTCGAGGAGCAGTTCAGGGGCTCCCACCATCAGGCCGTTCTTCAGGACATCGTTATTCGGATGGAGGAGCGGCAGTTTTCCCTCTTGGAGGGCCTTCGGGCAGGCAGCGCGGATGGCATAGGCATCCGTGACGCTGTTGCCGAGTTCCATAGCCCTGGCGAACATCAACATGGGGTCATAACTCGTGATGGCAGGGAGTCCAAAATCTTCTTTGTAAATCGCAGCATACTGCTTGAGGAAGTTGGTGACATAGCCCTTTTTGTCCTGATCCGGGTATTTGGCGTAATACGTCCACAGCATGGCTTCCACGAGTGAGCCCTCGATCTGGCTGAGGGGCAGAATCTTCTCAGACTTGGGACCCCACTCCGAGTTGAGGAGGAACTTCCCTTTGTACCCTACGTCGACGGCGTGCGAAGCGGCAAGGGCCATCGGTTCTTCATACATGGTGATGAAGATGATGTCCGGGTTCTTCGCTTTGAAGCTCGTCATAATCGAGTGGTAATCGGTTGTATTCTTGATATCGGCGCTTTCAAAGGCCACGACCTTCCCGCCAAATTTCTCAAACTCCTGGCCGAACCTTTTGCCCCACGCGACATAGGCCTCGTTTATGTCCGTAAGCACAGCGACCTTCTTGAAACCTTTGTTTATGCACGCCTGGGCCATGGGTTCTCCGAAATAGAGGCCTGGCGCCCGCTCCTGGATGTAGAGGGGGTTCCCCCGCTTCCGGACGACGTCAGAGGTCGACATGCCATTAAACACAACCTTAAGCCCGACATTCACTGTCTGGCCAGCCATCACCTGGGGCGTGCCGAAGGGACCCATCATCACCGGTATCTTATACATTTCCGCCAGCTTCCGCATGCCGGGAACGCTCTTGGCCGGGTCCCCGGAGTCGTCATAGACGATCGGCTCCAGCCGGTAGCGCTCCTTGCCCACCAGGATTCCCGGCCCGTTGCCCACGGTTCCCTTCTCGTTGACTGTCTTCAAGGCCAGCTCGACACCGCGAAGCGCGCTTATGCCGTAGAAAGCAAGGGGGCCGGTCTGCGGGGTGATGATGCCTATTTTGACGCTTTTCTCGACCTGTGCATGGGCCGGCCAGGCCAGGATACCTATGGCAAAGACCAAGACCAGGAAACAAAGATAGCCTTTTTTCATTGTACGCTCTCCCTTTTTATGAGATGTTTGAACCCCCCCAACGGGTCCATGTATAGATTATCACCTCTTACGCCCTTCTACTACAAGAAAACATAGACCTTTGTAATCTTCGACTCTCATCGTACAGGCGGCATCCATGCTTTGATACGTGAAGCAAAGTGTTGACTCCTTCCCGATCCGGGCACACCGGTTGGCAGACGAGATGGCCCTACTGGGCTGCCATCCGCTTCAGCACCTGTTCCAGCTTCTTGAGCGTTTCCCCGTAACCCGCCCAGTCACCCTGTCTCTGAAGTTCCTTGGTTTTTTCGAAAAGAGTCATGGCCTCTTTAGCGAGCTCGTTAATGGAAGCGTTCTTCTGGACCGCAGGCGTTGTCGTTTCGGTGGTCGTCGCTGCTCGCTTGCCTCCAAAAAGACGCTCGAGACACAGCTCCAGATTTTCATCCATCACCACAGTGTTCCCGTACGCCGCCAACACACGCCGCAGTTCCGGCAGGCCGCCCTGGTCCTCTGCGGCCAGGTAGAGGGGCTGTATATAGATAAGTGACGTTTCCACCGGGATGATAAGCAGGCTCCCGCGAATGACCTGTGAGCCATGCTGCCCCCAGAGCGTCAGCTGCTGCGAGATATAGGAATCCTGGTCTATGCGTGCATCGACTTGTCTCGGCCCGAAGACAAGCCTGTCTCTCGGGAAGGTGTAAATGACTAATTTCCCGTAATTCGGCACGTCGCACCGCGCCGCGAACCACGCTGCCAGGTTGTCTCTTTTGGCGGGTGTGTACGGTATAAGGAGCGCATATTCTTCCTTCTTTTCCTCAGGAAGTTTCATGATCAAATAGTAAGGCTCCATCATTTTGTCGCCGCGGGACGGTATCTCCCACAGGTCTTCCTTGTTGTAAAAAACTTTTGGGTCCTCCATGTGGTATGTCGCGTAAAGGGCTGTCTGGATGCGGAAGAACCCCTCGGGGTAGCGTATATGTCTCTTCAGATCCGCCGGCATCTCTGTCATGGGTTTAAAAAGTCCTGGAAAAATCGCACTGTAGACCTTTATGATCGCATCATCGGGATCACTCACGTAAAGGTCTACTTTCCCGGTAAACGCGTCTACCGTTGCCTTTACGGAGTTTCGCATGTAATTGACCTGGTTCGTGAGCCGCTTCGAATAAGGCAGGCGATCAGACACAGTGTAAGCGTCTATCATCCAGAAAAGCCTTCCCTCATCAGAAACGACAATATAGGGGTCAGAGTCGAGCATGAGAAAGGGGGCTATCTTACGCACCCTTTCTGCAATGTTACGGTAATAGAGGATCCTGCTGTCATCCTTGATATCCGATGAAAGGAGAATCTTGACAGTGTGGAACGCCGAAGCAAATGCCGCCCGTCTAACCAGCGAGTCGAGAAGAACACCGCCGGTGCCCTTGTAAGAGTTATACACGTTGCCTTCGGAGGTAGGGTAATTGAACTCAGGGATCTTCGTATTGGCGATCACATAGTCCCCCGTGAGTTCGCCGAAGTATATCTCCGGGGTTGTTACTTTTACGTTGGAGCTTGAAACAGGCGGGATATCCTTGATGATGAATTCGGGAAGGCCCTCTTTTGAGATCCGGCTTACCGGCCCCATGGTGATGCCGTTGCCGTGGGTGAAGACCAGTTTTTCGTTGATCCACGATTTGCTGGGTAAGTCGTCGTAAGAGAGTTCTCTGGCTGAAAGCATCACCTGCCTGTACTCGCCGTCGATCGTGTAGCGGTCATTATCGATGTTCTTGAACCGGTAATATGTTCGTATCTGCTGCAACTGGCTGTACGTCTTGAGAAGGGGCGATTCGTCCCACAGCCGTATGTTCTTTATCGTGGCGCCGTTTTTCTGGAGGTCTGCCGCCGTCAGTCCGTATGAAACGTTGAACGGCCTCACGTCGACATTCTTGAGGTTGTAGCCGAATTTGGTGAAAGCAATATGATGTTCTATAAATGGTTTTTCCACCCCGAGTTCATTGGGGGCAACCCTGAAATTCTGAAGAAGCGCCGGATAGATCACAACGCCGAGGATATAAACAATTACTACCAGACCAGCCGGATAGAGCGCGGTTTTCCATGATTCCCTTACGAAAGATGCGGCGAAAACCACTCCTGCAATCGCGGTCAGGAATACGACCACGTCGAGCGCAAGAAGCCTCGCATGCACATCAGTGTATCCAGCGCCCACGATGACACCGTGCACCGAATAGAGGAGGTCGAAGCGGTCAAGATAGAAACCGAAGGCGAACCTAAAAAGGAAAAGGCCTGCAAGGATGCAGATATGCCTTTTCGCCTCTTTCACCATGGACAATCTGCCTCCCCCCACGAGAAGGCCGCCCCTCACCGCGTAGCCTACGGCTACGAGAAGCAGAGTAATGAAAATGATGGTGCCGGCATAGGCACTCAGTGATTCATAGAACGGGAGTTTGAAAAGGTAGAAGCCCATGTCCTTATTGAGGATCGGATCCTTAAGGCCGGTCCCGATGGCATTCTGAAAAACGAGGACCTCTCCCCAGAGACTGCTTCCCCATATTCCGGAAAAAATGCCTACGAGAGCGGCGACCACGATGCCGACCGGTTTCGTGAGCCTGTCGAGCAAATCCGTGTTCAGGGCTATGCCCATCTGACTGTTGAAAGCAAGGCTGATGGAGGGGAACCGTACGCGGCTGACCAGGAGGGCGTTCACCAGAACAAAGAGAAAGGACGCCACACCGAAGGCCAGCCCTGTCAGTGCTTCAGCATCAAAAACCTTCAAGAATACGCTTTCGTAAGCCAGTTCCTTGAAGAAGAGCCAGTCAACGCAAAACTCGATCACCCTCGAAGCCATGAGCAGGACTACGATTATGAGACCAAAAAAGACTAGCCGCCTTGTTCTTCCTTTCACGTTTCTGCCTCCTCTACACAACCTCTATCACTCGGCAATGGTCATCTGTTCGTGCCTTTTCAGGGTTTCGAACAGCCAAGGCACCACCGTCTTCCTCATTGAATTTCAATTGCGACGCATCTATTATACCCGATTTAACACGCGTACCAAAGCCATTGTTGAGCTGGCGCTTCAGTGCAGCCGATCGCCCAAGCTGCGGGGTCTGGCTGCCCCAGACGTTTATCAAGCGTTACTAATGGTAATGCGCAGTACTCTCGGTTATCCCTGAATACTGCATTTGTAAGTGAAAGAAAGAAAGTCACCCCGTTGCCATTGGAAGTACGCAGGAACCGGATGAACCACAAATTCTCCCACAAGTGTTTGATGGAGATGCCCAAGCGTTTAGGGTAGCAATAGGATAGCTAGGATTCTTTACGGACATCTGCTACCGTCCGTAGATCCTTTAAAATAAAGCGCGCCCGCCGCGATTCGAACGCGGGGCCTTTGGCTCCGGAGTGTAAATCTACCAAACATAGACAGCCTTTGCAGAAGCCCATTTTACCTGCTAAATCCCGTAGTCTCGTTACGTCAGCCAATTTTTGTAAGTCAGCGCATGTGAGTACATGTCTTATCCATCCTAAGCTGGTGTCTGCACCTACAGGTTCGGTATAGGCTTTACTTCCCTTATCTCATACATTACGCTCTTGTGGACAAAGCGCTGCAGCTTGATCGCCTCTTCGAGGCGTCGCTCGTAATAGGCCTTTGACCCAGCAACCCCGATGATGGCCCCGAGTATTAGCGCGATCACCATTTTGTCCCAAAAGCCCAGCCTCGGTGTTTTCTCTCGCGTTAGTGACAGTTCCTGGTCATCATGGCCTGCCCTCTTCGTGGTCGCCAGTTCAAGTCGCCGTTCCATGCTTTCCTCCACTTCTTACTGCGTATTCTTTTCTTTCAGCAGATCCTCGTATACCTCGATCGTCCTCTTGGCTTGCCTTGTGGCTGTCGTGTTCTTTCCGCCTTTGTACAGGCGCAACGCCTCCAGAAGGTTATTTTCGCTGAGCTTAAGTTTCTCCTGCAGTATCTTTGCCCCCAGCAAGATGTCCACATCGGCCCAGCGCATGGACGCCCAGGGCGTCTGCATCAGACCCTTGTAGCCCTTCTCGGATACGGCCTTGTAGTCGAAGGTCTCATTCTCCGTGTACATCAGAGCGACCAGCAGTATCGGATTTACACCCGCTGTAGCCGAGGCGCCCTTGACGGCGGTGGCCAGTTCGTCGATCTTCTCCGTTGGGGCACCGACTTTTAGCAGCGATTGCTTTACTCTGTCGACCTGCTGCGGATCCGTGGCTCTTACTACCCGCTGCGGATCCGTGGGTCTTACTTCGATGGGCACGATCAACTGGGTAAAGCCGTGAAACTGTAGCCACAGGAGTGACACACACACCAGCAGCGCCGCGTACTTCGCGAAAGACAACGCCGCATGGGCTGCATTTGTGCCACGGTTGTCCTTCAGCAAACGTGAGGCTTCCACTAGAACATCGTGCTCGCGCTTCACCTCAACAATTTGTGCTTCAAGCTGTGTTAACTCTTTTCTATACTTTTCGATCAGCCGTTGAAGATCAGTCACTGTATTATGCCTCCTACTGCCCCCCTCTTAAGCTTAGCAGAAGCACACGATACGTCAAGGAAATTCTGTATTACATTGTATACAACTTTCGGCTTAAGTCCAATGGCTGATGTATTTGTTCAGACGAGCTAGGACGGCATCAATGCTGGATCGGGGCGAATTGTTGAGCGTTGACGATTGCCGCATGGATGAAAGGCTTTGCCACTGAACGGCTGACAACATTTCAGCAAGCGCCGGATTTGCCGTCTACGAGCTTTTTTGAAAATCACTCGATCCTTCAAAAGAGCGCGTTCCCTCGGCTCGCAGTTTCTGACCCTACCCTCCGTTTTGAGAATTTAGGTTGACCTGGATTCTAATTTTTCTCGCGACTCGCGTTCGCGAGCTTTTCGTATAAAGTTCTGTGAGGGGTCAGTCCTTCTTCCTCCAACAAACGTGAGGCTTCCAGTAGGATATTGTGCTTGTGCTTCACCTCCTCAACTTGTGCTTCAAGCTGTGTTATCTCTTTTTTATACTTTTCGATCAGCCGTTGAAGATCCCCTGCTACTTCGGGAAAGACCTCAGTTCCCGCATCGCTAGCCTTCCCCTCACGACGCCGCTCCGTGGGTAAAGCCTCTCGCAGTTCTGTACGTGACGCAAGCAACGTGCTTGCAGGCGCGCGTTGCAGATCGGCTGCTCTCCTCAGATCGGCTGCTCTCCCCAGATCGGCTGCTCTCCTCAGACCGGCTATTGCTTTCACAGTTACGTCAGGGCGTCCGAGGACAAGACCGCGGGGATTGTGCGCCTTCCCGTCTTTGGGATCCAGCGCAATGGCCATGCCGTAATCCTCTGTGGCCTGCTGAAAGTTACCCAGGGCCTCGTAGACAAGTCCCCGATGTAGGTAGGCCTCTTGGCACTGGGAGTTCAATCGGATAGACAGGGCAAATGCCCGAGCCGCTCCCGCGTAATTGTCAGTGGCGCGAAGCCCAAAAAAACCTCGTTCCAACCACTCCTCGGCACTCAGTGTCTTGCGAGGAGGGTGCTTTTTAAGGCGCATGAACACTTCCCTGAAGAGCCCGCCGGACTTTTTTTCTCTCGCTCTCTGTCTGTTGTCCTCTTCCCTGTCGGCGTATCTTCTTTTCAAGCCTTTCGCACCGTGAGCATGACCTCTTCCCCTGACAGGATCGACGAAAATATCGACCCATCTCTCTTCTGAACGCCGATAAAAGCTCTTTATCTTCCGCGACCGTATCAGCTCGTCGAGGGTGACATCGTCAACTGGCCCTCCTCTATCATTGCGGTAGAGCACTTGGATCAATTGCATGCGTTTGTAGGTGTCCATCAACTCCAGAACCACACAGTAAGTCCAGGCACACTAGGACTTGGCCGAAACCAGTCCGGCCTCCTCGATCCTTATGCCCTGTCGCTCATGTGGAAGGCCCTCTTACGCCATCCCCACATTGCAGCACGCCGACTATTCGTTACTGACACCAGATGTCTGGGCCTCTTCCTCCAACAAACGTGAGGCTTCCAGTAGGACATCGTGCCTGTGTCTCAGCGCTCCAATTTGTGCCTCAAGCTCTTCCATCCTCTTTTCATACTTCTCGATGAGCCGTTGAAGATCAGTCATGCTATTACCTCCCGGTGGATATGTACTCACTTCAGCTGTCTTTCGAATCCGCGTATACTTTTTTTCGAATTCCAGACGCTCGAATCCTATCTTTATCTGCTTACCAGATTTCGCTTCTATTATATGGCTGCATATAACATCTTTGATGACCCATCCGGACATGTTCGCGTTATCAATGCATGCTCCGCTCAGGTTTGCCCTCGTCAGATCTGCCTTTATCAGAACAGCGGCAGTTAAGGTAGCGTCCGTGAGGTCGGCTTCCTGGAGATTAGCCCGGCTGAGATTGGCTCGTGTCAGGCTGACCCCAGCAAGATAGGCGAAGCTGAGATTGGCTTCGTGGAGATTGGCTTCGTGGAGATTGGCTTCGTGGAGATATGCTTCGGTGAGATCCGCTCCACTGAGATCCGCCTTGCTGAGATCCGCTCCACTGAGATCCGCTTCGCCGAGATCCGCTTCGCCGAGATCCGCTCCGGTGAGATGGGCTCCGTGGAGATAGGCTCCGTGGAGATCCGCTTCGGTGAGGTCGGCTCCGGTGAGATCCGCTCCACTGAGATCCGCTCCGGTGAGATGGGCTAGGCTGAGGTCGGCTTCCGTGAGGTCGGCTTCCGTGAGGTCGGCTCCGGTGAGACGGGCTCCGTGGAGATAGGCTCCACTGAGATCCCATCTCGCATTAATACTTTTCCCTTCAACGGCCCCCAGTCCGACGAGCACTGCCCACGTGTCCTCTTTTGTCATTATGGGTAACCCTTGCCAACGGTGAGCGCTTGTAACCAACATGTAAGGGGAAGCGATCTTGTTCTCCGTTTCTCTCCTTTGATGGCGCCCTGTAAGTTGGAAAAGGCGCCGAAGAGGTACAGTACCTTATCCGGCAGCGTCAACTTGACATCTTCAGGAAGCCCCGTAGCATTACGGTGTCTCTCCAAGGGTAGGGACGCCTCGTCTCTCTTCTCCCATTCGCCTTTTGTTATTCGAAGCAACGCCGGCAACCCTGGCATTTTACCTACGACCCTCTCTATAAGTAAGATTAAAGGGACTTCCGAAGAAAAACCATAGGTCAAGGGGCTATTTCTTGTCGGTAAGAAGCATTAATCCTTGGGATCTGTGCAGGCATTCTAGTCTCTATCGTTAGCAAGTAGCACCCGTCTTCCAACGATTTTTAGGCGCGACTACCGCCTTCGGTCCATGTCCCGTTTGTGCGGTTATAGGACCTACCTTGCTCCGGTGATTTCTCAACCAGGGCGGCGAGGGCTTCTCCAGTTGCACGGTGTGTCCTTGCCATCATGCCGCCGCTTTCCTTTAAGAATCCCGAAAAGGACCATTATGGAGGCGCAATAGCCTCGCATCTTCAGCCAGGAAGAGCGCTGATAGCTCAAGACAGAACGACATGCCTATCTAAGAAGTGAAATGCAGCCAAAGTCTTGGGAATAGTGTTGGGAGCGATCCCATACTAACAAAAAAAGGTTCACGCTTCGTGGCGTAGGCCCTTGCTATTCTAAGCGCGCCCGCCGCGATTCGAACGCGGGGCCTTTGGCTCCGGAGGCCAACGCTCTATCCATCTGAGCTACGGGCGCAACAGTTTACAACAGTATACCCCAAAACTGTAGTAAAACTGTAGTAAAATTATCGAACATTGTCTTATCTGCCCTCTCCAACCATCCTGTTCAGCTTCCCGGTCATCTTTTCTATCGACCCAATGCTCACGCGTAAACTCTCTGCATTATGGTGTGTGTACCTCTTTGTCGACTCGAGGTCTTCGTGGCCCATGTACCGCGCAATGGTGTAGATGTCCACGCCATTCTGTGCCAGCCATGTCCCGAAGGTGTGACGAAGGTCATGAAATACAAAGTCGGTGATTTCGGCCTTCTGACAGGCTTTCCTGAAATCTCTTTGCAGATTCCGGGCCGATATTCGCTTGCCGCTTCGCGTAGCAAATACGTAGTTCTGTCTCCGCTGGGAGATGCTGACCACCTTGCCATCGGGCCTGCTCTTGAGGATCTCCAGCACCGTTTCTGACAATATGGGTATGGTCCTGGGAACTTTGTTCTTCGAGTTCTCCTTCACGACGGTCAGTTTTCTGCTTTCAAGGTCAACGTGAGCGCCGCGCAGCCCCAAGATCTCTCCCTGTCTCATACCCATATAGAGAGCAACGACCACAATCTCCCACAGTTGTCCGCAGAGATAGCCCTCTGTGGCCCTCAAGAGCCTCTCTTCTTCGTCGTTAATTAAATACCGCTCTCGTTCGTTATTCTCTTTGAGTTTCAGGGGCTCACCGTTATACGCGGTTGAACAGGGATTCACCTTCGCCATCAGCCATTTCCTCGATACTGCGAGTGCGAAGGCTCTTGCCAGTTAGATTTGGCGCGCTTATGCGAGCACGCACTCTTTTCATAGCATGAGTCTGCTGCGAACCCGCCTCCCTCAGCTACTTGAGAGATATCACCGAGCGCAAGCAGGCGGAACTGCACCTCCGGGACAGCGAAGAGGCTCTGAAGTCGCTCCTCAATGCCACAAACGATGCAGCCTGTCTCATGAGTACAGAGGGCACTATCATCGCCGTGAATGCCGTTTTGGCCCAGCGTCTCGGCCAGGACGCCGATGCATTACCCGGCCAGAAGGTTTTGGACTTGTTTCCGAAAGAGATAACCCGCACGAGACAGTTGTGGGCCCAAAAGGTCGTAGAAAGCCGCAAACCGGTCAGGTTCGAGGACGTCTCCTTTGACAACAGGCATTTTGATTCGTGCATCTATCCGGTGTTTGACGCCGAGGGCAACGTTGTCAGGCTGGCAGTCTATGCCAAGGACATTACGGAGGTGAAACAAGCGAGCCGGGCATTGGCGGAAAGCGAGGCGAGATTCAAGCAGCTCTTTGACAGCGTCAACGATGGCATGGCCGTGCGCGATGCCCACACGTTTGAACTCCTGGATGCGAATCGCAGGTTCTGCGAGATGTGGGGCTACACTCTCGAAGAACTGAAAGGATTGCCGCTCGGTAGTTTGGGCGCGGATCAAACCATCAATGAGCGCCGAGCGCGTCTCATCGCCTACTATGGGCAGGTGGAAAGGGGGGCACCTGGTCTTTTGCAGTGGGGGGCCACGAGAAAAGACGGGAGCATCTTCTGGGTTGAGCTGAACGGAACAAGAATACCCATTGGCAACAGGGAGTGTCTGCTTTTGGTGGTGCGGGACGTCACCAAGCGTAAAGAGGCAGAGGAAAGAATCAGGGCATCCCTCGCGGAGAAAGAGGTGCTCCTGAAAGAGATCCACCATCGCGTGAAGAACAATCTCCAGGTTGTCTCGAGCCTCCTTTACCTGCAGGCAACGAGAACCGAGCATCCCGGGGCTGTCTCAGCGCTCAGGGAAAGCCGGAACCGCGTCAGGTCCATGGCTCTCATCCATGAACGGCTCTACCAGTCGCCCAACCTTGCCAGCGTTGACATGGGGGAGTATACGAGAAACCTTGTGTCCGATCTCCAACATTCGCAGAGAACTGAGGACGGTTCCGTTCGGGTCACGCTCACTATTGAAGATATCCCCCTTGGCATCACCGAGGCAATACCCTGTGGTCTCATTATCAATGAGCTTGTCTCGAACTCATTGAAACACGCGTTTCCAGAAGGCAGGCACGGAGAGGTCACGGTCGAACTCACACGAGGGGATGCCGGCTCCTTTACGCTTACGGTAAGCGACAACGGGATCGGTTTCCCGGAGCACGTGGACTTCAGGAATTCCTCCTCTCTCGGGCTGACCCTGGTAAACTCACTGGTCGAGCAGCTCAACGGCGCTATCAAACTTGACAGAGGAAACGGGACCAGCTTTACGATCACGTTCGGATGATCCGGCGAGCCGGCTGCACAGCCTTTTCGTTCATTTCATCATCAGCAGTTTGCGGTTGTTGACAAGTCCCATCCTTTAAAGGCGCACGTGATGCAGCCTGTCTTCCTTAGCATTGATTCTCATCTCCTGTTACACGCCCTTTATCTCTGCAAAAACACTTTGATATAATGACCCGGCCCCCGGCCCTTCAGGATCTTGAAGTATACTGGAAATGCTCAATAATACCCTATGATGTTTTTACTTCTTGGCAGTCTCATGAGTTCCAGATACGGAAGACAAATCGCTTGGCTCGGCCGAAACTTTCTTCCTTATTTATCCAAGTCAAGTCTTTTTTATCTGTCTTTAGGCGTTTAAGGTTTTAGGCGTGCAGGCGGTTGTCCCCGTCGTGGTACGACATCCTACCCAACCCTTACGAGAATTGGAAAGTCGCTCTGTGGCGCTTTT
>DATFYE010000154.1:0-27442 GCA_035315185.1 Syntrophorhabdales bacterium
GCGATAACCTCCTCTCTGGTAATGGGTACGATTATCGCACGGAAAGGGGCCTCGGGTGCACGATGTATTGGCACAAAAACCGGCATTAAGGGTAACCGATGTATTGGCACATCAGGGTGCACGATGTATTGGCATTTCTCACGTAACCCGTAACAAATTGTTATATTGCCTCCGCTCCATCGCTGTGATAAAATCGCAATCATCATAACAACGTGGGATATGTATGATCATCGGAGTCCCTAAAGAGATCAAGGCTGAAGAAAATCGAGTGGCAGTGGTGCCGGGAGGTGTCGAGACCCTGACTTCCCGAGGTCACACGGTCATAGTAGAGCAGGGTGCGGGTGCGGGAAGCGGTTTTGGTGATCTCGATTATGAGCGAGCCGGTGCCAGGATAGCTTCCAGTCACGAGCAAGTATTTTCTGAATCGAATCTGATATTAAAAGTGAAAGAACCGCTTCCTGCCGAGTATCCCCTGTTGAAAGATGGGCATGTGCTCTTCACCTACCTTCACCTTGCAGCTTCCGAAACGCTGACAACAAGCCTTACCGAAGCCAAGATTATCGGTATCGCGTATGAAACCGTTCAGGCTGATGACGGCTATCTGCCGCTTCTGGCGCCGATGAGTGAAATTGCCGGCAGAATGGCTCCCCAGGAGGGCGCTAAATACCTCGAAGAAACGTACGGCGGACGGGGCGTGCTCCTGGGAGGCATACCGGGCGTCCCGCCCGCCAATGTAGTTGTACTCGGTGCAGGCAACGTGGGTCAGAACGCGGCTCGTATAGCGCTCGGGATGGGAGCCTCGGTTTCTGTACTCGACATAAATCCGCGAAAGCTCAGAGCGATCGACGAAGCCTTTCAAGGGCGGTTGGTCACCATGATCGCAGACAATTACAATATCCGCGTGGTCATAGCGTACGCTGACCTCGTCGTAGGCGCAGTGCTCGTACCGGGCAGGAAAGCGCCCAAGGTTGTCACCAGAGACATGCTCAAGCTCATGCGGCCGGGGGCTGTCATTGTTGATGTGGCCATCGACCAGGGAGGATGCGTGGAGACTTCTCATCCCACCACCCATCACGCCCCGATATATCTCGAGGCGGGCATAGTCCATTACGCCGTCACGAATATGCCCGGAGCGGTACCCCGCACAGCGACCCGAGCCCTAACAGCGAACACGCTCCCGTACGTTATAGCGGTTGCCGACAAGGGGTGGAAAAAGGCCGCGGCAGATGATCCGTCTCTCGCAAAAGGCGTAAACCTTGTCGAAGGGCGGATCACGCACAAGGGCGTTGCGGACGCCTTCAGCTTTCCTTATACTTCGCTCCACGAGCTCTTATAACTCTCATTCGAATAAAATGTTTTGACAAATGGCAGCGCATTTGGTAGAACGTGAAAAATATTTCAAGGAGGAGTCTCTATGAAAAAGCGTGTGGTAACAGGCGTCATTATACTTAGTTTCATTCTTTCCACGGGCGCTATAGCATTGAAGGCAAACGCACAAACAATCACGCTCCGCTATTCAAACTTTTTCCCCGCACCGCACAAGAACAGCATACTCGCTGAGGCGTGGTGCAAGGAGATCGAGAAGAGGACCAACGGCAAGGTCAAATTCAACTATTTCCCCGGTGCCACACTGACGCCGGCTGCACAGACGTATGACAGCGTTGAGAAGGGCATAGCAGATGTGGGCTTGAGCGTTCTCGGCTATACCATGGGAAAGTTCCCCCTCACCGAGGTGACCGACCTGCCACTCGGCGCCCAGACCGGTTTGCTGGCCACGAGAATGGACAACGCATACTATCAGAAGTTCAGGCCGAAGGAGCTTGATGGCACGCAGGTGATGTACCTGAGTGGCCACGGCCCTGGTTTATTGCACACCGCCAAGAAGCCTGTGAGCAAATTGGAAGAGGTGAAGGGAATGAAGATCAGGGGCACCGGTTTGAGTGCCAAGATCATCACGCATCTTGGCGGCGCTCCTGTAGGTATGCCTATGACAGACACCTATGACTCCATATCAAAGGGAGTTGTAGAAGGCGTCCTGGCTCCGTTTGAAGCCATGAAGGGGTGGAAGCTGGGAGAGGTCTGTGACTTTACCACCCTGGACTACGGCGCTTCATACTCAACCGACTTCTTCGTGGTCATGAACAAGGCAAAGTGGAATTCTCTGCCTGCTGATGTGAAGCAGATCATCCAGAAGATCAACGAAGAGTGGATTGACAAACAGGGCAAGGCATGGGATGAGATCGACCAGGAAGGCAAACAGCTCATGAGCCAGCAGGGCAAGAAAATCATACCGCTCTCTAAGGAAGAAGATGCCCGCTGGGTGAAAGCTGTACGTCCGATACTCGACGAGTATGTGGCCGGGACAAAGGCCAAGGGCTTACCGGGCGACGAAGCCCTGAAGTTCTGCCTGGACTATATCAAGGCCAACCAGAAGTAGCTAGTAGGCAGGAACAAAATCTAAGGTTGAAGTTGAAGACAGGTAAGAACTAAAGGAGGTAGAGGAAACTACAGAAACGAAGGTAGAGGGAAGAGCTTAAACATTGGCTTGGTTTCTATCTCTACCTTTGCTTCAGCCCTTTCCTCTACCTTCAATTTTGTCCTTACCTGGGTTCGTTTACCTCAACCTGCTTTATTTCTTTCCTATCTTTATGACCCTTCACAAAAGCACTTAAGCCGGCCGGCGCGTATCGGATGGCGCAGCTTCCTTAATGCCTTGGCCTCTATCTGTCGTATGCGCTCCCGGGTCAGTTCAAAGCTGTTCCCCACCTCTTCCAGCGTGTGGTCGTACTTCTCCCCGATCCCGAACCTCATGCGGATCACTCTTTCTTCTTTGGGGGTCAGGGTTGACAGAGTTCTGTTGAGTTGTTCGATCAAATCACGAAAGATCACGGAATTTTGAGGAATTGGCGTGGCTTTGTCTTCGATCAGATCAGCAAGATGTGTGTCTTCATCCTCGCTCACCGGGGTCTCGAGAGAAATCGGCTCCTTGGTTATCCTGAGTACCTTTCTGACCTTATCAACAGAAAAACCCATCTTGGCCGCGATCTCATCCGGGATCGGTTCTCTTCCAAGGTCTTGAACCAGCTCTCGGGATACCCGGATGATCTTGTTGATGGTCTCGATCATGTGAACCGGTATCCGTATCGTCCTGGCTTGATCCGCAATAGCCCGTGTTATGGCCTGTCTGACCCACCACGTGGCATACGTGCTGAACTTATATCCCTTCTTATGCTCAAATTTCTCAACAGCCCTCATGAGCCCGATGTTGCCTTCCTGCACCAGGTCCAAGAGAGAGAGCCCTCGATTCATGTACTTTTTTGCGATACTTACCACAAGCCGCAGGTTTGCTTTGATCAGCTCATTTCTTGCGCGGAGACAGACTCTCTCAGCATCCTGGATGCCGACCAGCGATGAATTCAGCTCCCTAGCCGAGACGCCTGCCTCACCACTCTCCGCCCGCTCAAACTTCTTGCGCAAGGTTGCGATCTCTCTTCCCGCATCTTCGCCCCGCAGCCGGGTTAACCGTCTGATCTCTCGGTCGAGCTTCTCGATCTTTCCTATGTGGCGCTTCACCCTGTACGTGATGCGCTCGATCATTTTCCCGCTCAAGTTTATATCCGATATGATCTGCCGGATTTCAACCTGGAGAGCCTCTACCTCCTTCTTCCCGCGGATCCTTCGCATGCGCTGCGATTTCTCCTTGAGACGCTCGAGAAGCAGAACAACCCGCTCTGCCTGCCCGTTCGCATCGAAACCTGACTCCTCCTCTTCGTCGACTTCGGACGTTACCTCCCTGAGGTCCATCTTCCCTGCCTTCAAGGCGGGCAGTACTCGTACAAGCTCCTTGATCGTCAGTGGCACGGATAGAAGAATGCGCTTGATATCTGTCCGGGACTGCTCAATGCGTATCGCAATCTCTTTCTCGCCATCCCTCGTAAGTAATCCTACCCCACCCATCTCCTTGATGTAATGTTTTATGGGGTTGGTCAACTCGTCGCCGTAGACCTCATCCAGCGATTCATCAACGATCTCGCCATACCTTTCCGTATCCGTGAAAGAAGCCACCTCTTCCCGCTCAATGTCAAAAAGATCAATGCCGTCAAGAAAACTACTTTTCTCTTCGTGATCGGGCAGAACAAGATAAAGATCCGTCCGCTCCTGCGGTTCTTCGTACCGAAAGAACTTTTTTCCAGCAGACAGACCAACCATATTCATTCCACCGCTTCCGTCATCAGACATGCCCACCCCCCTTGGCGGATTTAGATCTCATAACCTGAACCACCTGTCGCTTCCGCTCCAGAAGTTCAGCCAAGGCCCGTTCGTCCCCTTTCTGTTCAGCTTCTGCCAGCTGACCGGTAATCTCCTTAGCCTCTTCCTTGAGCCTTTTCCTTTCAATATGCTGGCAATAATCGAGGATAACTTTTTCCATCTCTTCCGCTGCATAGTCAGCCACTTCCAGGGCCGAGCTTAGCACAGAGTTTTTTAGATCATCCCCTTCCAGCATCACGACAAACCGCCTCACCTCCAGACACCCGTGCTCCGCATAATGCTCAATCATGCGATCCAGAACTTCCTGCGATTCTCTGTCTGCGATATAGCTTTTCACCCCCTTTCCCTTGAGTAATTCCATAAGGGCGGGCCTGTTCAGGCAGATGCCTATAATCTGCCGCTCGACAGTGGCACCCTGCCCTTCTTCAGGACTTCTCCCTTCCAGTCTCCTCTCCTTGATCGTGTCCCAGAAACGATACTCTTCGATGCCGGTCAGTTCGGCAAGCCTCTGGACATAAAGTCTCTTGACCACGTTGTCCCTCATTCCCTCCAGTTGAGGAAGAACGGTCTTTATGAAGGCCTGTTTTCCTTCGACCGTGGAAAGACCGCACCGTTTCATATGAAAATCGAATGAGTAATCAAGGATCGTTCTCTTGGATTGCATGAGCCCTTCAAAGCCGGGAAGCCCATTTTCTCTGATGAAACTGTCGGGGTCATGTGCTTCGGGCAGGATGACCATCTTTCCGTTGATACCCATCTCGCCAAAGAGGCCGATAAGCCGCAAGGTACTCTTCATGCCGGCCTCGTCTCCATCAAGCATCAAGGTGATATTCTCTGTATAGTTCCTCAGCCTGGTTATCTGTTCCTCTGTTATGGATGTGCCAAGTGTCGCGACCACGTTGCGCACGCCGGCCTGGTACAGGGCGATAAGATCAAAGTATCCTTCGACGATAAGCGCTTCATCTTTCTCGGCAATCTCTTTCCTTGCTTTGTCTAATCCATAGAGTACGGATCTTTTCGAAAAGACGCCTGATTCCGGCGAATTGAGGTACTTGGGAAGCGCATCTTTTTCAAGACCTCTGCCTCCGAAGCCGATGACCTTGTTGTTCACGTCGAAGATAGGTATGACAAGCCGTCCGCGAAAGATATCATGGATCTCGCTGCCTCGCATTTTGAAAAGGCCCGCGCTAAAAAGGAGATCCAGCGGAACACCAAGTTTCTTGGCGAATTCCTGGGTGTAACTCACCTTCTCGCTGTAACCCAACTTGAAATCGTCTATCGTCTTGCCGTTGATCCCGCGCCTCGTGAGGTATCCCCGGGCTACCTCCGACTTCATAAGATTGCCGTGATAATAGTCGGCAAGCTTTGAAAGCGCCTCCAGGACAGGCATCCTCTTGCTGCCTGACCTGGTGGTCATTTTTATCCCAAGCTGATTAGCAAGACTTTCCAGCGCTTCATGAAAACTGAGGTGGTCATACTTCGCGAGAAAATGCACCGCATTCCCACCTTCATGACAGCCGAAGCAGTAGTAGATCTGCTTCTCAACACTCACGGTGAATGAAGGCGTTTTCTCTTTATGGAAGGGACAGAGTCCCAGAAAGTTTTTCCCGGCGCGTCTCAGTTTTACGTATTGAGACACGACATCAAGAATATTTACCCGTTCCAGCACTGCATCGAGTAGGGATGTCACTGAAGCTCCACTATGGTGACGCCTGAATTACGCTCATCCCCCTTAACCTCAATATGGGGAGTTTCCAGGAGATGATGTCTTATCGCGTCCATAAGCCTTCCTGTACCGATCCCGTGCACGATACAGAGCTTTGGCGTACCGTGGACGATTGCCCTGTCCACGAACCGGTCGACCTCGCGCAACGCCTCTTCAACGCGCATGCCTCTTACGTTCAACTCCGGGACCTCGATATGAGGAACATGGACCTCGACCTGTTTGACAATCGATTTCTCATGCTCCGGCACCTTGAAAAGATATTCGGTGTGTACTTTCATCCTCATACCGCCGAGGTCTACTTCTGCGGTACGTTTCTCTTCATCGACAGCCGTCACATAGCCATCACGGCCCACTGATTTGACCTTGACGTGATCTCCGATCCGGATCACCTCGTGAGTTTTTTCGGGGCCCGTATGCTTTTGCCGGAGCAGGTGCAGCCGATCCCGCGCCCGCTTGACTGAGGACCTCTCTTTCTTTAGCGCCTCCTTGTGGATCTCTTCCAGCTCCCGCTCCACTTCCGCAAGGCGCATCCGGCAGCGCTCCTCAGCCGCTTTCAGAAATTCGTCACGTTTTTCCTTGAGAAGCGCGAGCCGCGTCCTGGTCTCTTCCCTCAGTTTTGCAAGGTGCATCCGTTCTTCTCTGAGTTTCCCTCGCTCTTCTTCGAGGCCCCTGACCAGGTCGTTGAGCATATACTCCTGCTTGCCTAGGTATTCATAGCTCTTGCTGACGATCTCAAGAGGCATGTCGCAGTTTTCTGCGACGTGAATCGCGTTGCTGACTCCGGCCACCCCATAAAGAAGCCTGTACAAAGGTCTCATTGTACCGCTGTCAAAGTCGGTTGCCGCATTGAGCGCAAAGGCTTGAGAGTATCCGTAGGCCTTGAGCAGATTGAGGTGAGTGGTCACAATAGTCTTACAGCCTTTTTCAACGAATGCATCAATAATCCCCATTGCCAGTGCCGAGGCTTCCTGCGGCTCTGTGCCTCCCCCAATTTCATCTATTAGTATCAGTTCGCCTCCCCCACACTTCTCAAAGAGGCCCTTTATTGCGGTGACATGCGCGGTGAAACTGGAAAGTTCCATGGAAATATCTTGTTCATCTCCAATGACTGCGAATATACCGGGGAAAAGGCTTATCCGCGGAGTTTCCCTGGCAGGAATGAAGAGGCCCGATGCTGCCATTGCCACAAGGAGACCAATCGTTTTCAAAGCCACTGTCTTGCCACCTGCGTTCGGCCCTGAAATGACCATGGCCTTCTTCTCTCTTTCCATCACTATGTCGATGGGAACAGCCCTTTCCTTCCTGGACATGATGATAAAGGGGTTCCTGGCCTCCCTTATATCGATCGACCCGTCTCTCGCCACCTGCGGCCGAACGCACTCGTACGCAAGAGAAAAGCGAGCCAGACAATGATAGAGATCAAGCTCCCTAATCGTTTCGAGGTTAGTCTCCAGCCGGTCCACATAGCCTCGTACCCAGCCCGTCAAGTCACGCAGTATCCTCTTTTCCTCTTCCTTTTCCTCTTCCTCCAATATGCTTATCTGATTATCGAGTTCGACAATTGCCATTGGTTCAACGAAAGATGTCTTCAGGGAGTGAGAATAGTCATGGACTATACCCTGAAAGAATTGATTGAAGTTCGGCTTCAACGGTATCACGTACCTGCCGTTCCTTATGGCCACATACGTGTCCTGGAGCACCGGACGCACGTCGTCCGAGTCCATCAGTTTTTCCAGATACTTCTTCACCCGCTCTCTCAGCTGAAAAAGATCTGATCTGATCTTGGACAGTTCATAGGAGGCGCTATCTTCGAGGAAGCCTTCCATGTTTATGGTTTTACGGATGCGCCCATTTACAGCATTAAGGGGATCGACACGCTCAAGTACGTGGTCGACGTAAGGCCTTTTGCCGAACGCACCCTTCAGAAAGCCGACTATCTCCTTGCAGCGGACCAAGAAATCGTGGAGTGCTATAAAATCTGAAACTTCAAGAACCAGATTCTCGATAGTAAGTTGGGCGAGGATATGCTGTGCGTCCGGAACCTCCGTGAGGGGTACAAGACCATTCCACTTTATCAGCTCCAGGACCGCTTCCAGCCGGTCCTGTCGCTCTTTTATCTCCCCAATCTTGTCAATCTTGTTCTCGGATGAGACTGGTCTTAACGAGGAAACGAGATCGTCGATCAGCGAGGTCGATGCGTATGCTTTGATCACATCGAGCAGCTTCAGATAATCGATGTAGAATAGGGTCTTGTCGATCATGCCGCGTTTAAGGGCTAATTCTGTACAGCTAGCCTTTGGCGCACCATTTCGCTCAACACCTTTCCATCAATCCTAGAAGAGTGTTTCTCCATCAGGAATTTCATCACCTTTCCCATATCCTTTGGGGTCTTAGCCTCTAATTGACGAATAGCTTCGTCTACCTCGCCGGACAGCTCCGCAGCGGTCATCTGCGCAGGTACAAATTCCTGTAAGACCAAAAGTTCCTTCTCTTCCTTTTCAACCAGATCTTGTCTGTTACCCTTCTTGAAGCTCTCGATAGATTCAGAATGCTGCTTGATGAGCGTCTTGACCACCCCGTAGAATTCTTCGTCAGTGAGTGGTCTTACTTTTTCGACTTCTCTATATTTCATTGCACCGAGAAGCATGCGTAAGGTAGAAACCCTCACAGCGTCATGCTCCTTCAGCGCCTTTTTGAGGCCCGCTTCGATATTCTCTTTAAAACCCATTGTTAGTACAGGCCCTTTTCCATCATCTTTCTCATCTTCTTGAGGGCCCTTTTCTTTGCGGCTAGAATCTTCTTCTTTCTTTTGACGCTCGGCTTCTCGTAATGTTCTCTCCTCTTAATCTCAGATAGAATACCAGTTCTTTCGCATTGCTTCTTAAACCTTCTCAGGGCACTCTCGAAAGGTTCGCCATCTCTTACGATAACTACCGGCATTCATTTTCGCCTCCCTCCCTCACCGACTAACCTTCGCGGGATAAATTTAAACTTAACTCCTCTGGCAAAGTCAACAGATTTAGTTGTGAGGCTCTCAGCTCACGGAAGGGGCTCTGCTATTGCAACCTATTGAAAATACTATATATGTTAAAACTTCTTGTGCTCTTGTGAAATACGCAGCCTATCAACCTTTGGAGGTGAGAGGATTCCCTCGCATTATGGTATGGGTTCGTTCAGCACCGGTAGAGATAATATCTAAGGGTACGCCGACAAGCTCTTCGAGCCTCTGCAAATATTTACGGGCATTGATGGGCAGGTCTTCAAAGCGCCTAACACCTCTTGTAGAAGTTTTCCAGCCCGGTATACGCTCATAGACCGGCTCACACACAGCCCAGCCCTTCAACGTCATCGGCGGCTGAGTCGATAATCTCTTACCAATCTTATACTGGACGCAGATGTCCAAGGTGTCAAATTCGTCAAGCACGTCCAGTTTCATGACTGCGAGGCCACGCACCCCACTCAGGGCTACGGCCCTTTTCACAATGACTACATCGAACCAGCCGCATCTTCGCGGCCTACCCGTGGTTGCGCCGAATTCGCCTCCTTTTTGGCGAATAAGCTCACCTTCGGGCCCAGTAAGCTCGGTCGGGAAAGGACCTTCACCCACCCTCGTCGTATAGGCCTTGCACACGCCCAACACGTAGTCAATGGCAGTGGGCGGTACGCCGGCACCGCACGCCGCATTGCCTGCGATCGTGTTTGAAGACGTCACGTACGGGTACGTGCCGTGATCGATGTCCAGATACGTGCCTTGAGCCCCCTCAAACAGGATATTTTTCTTTTTCCTTATGCCCTCGTGGATTAGATGCGGCGTGTCTGCAACGTACTTCTTTAAAACGTTTCTGTAACCGGCATATTCTTTGAGCACTTCCCGCAGACGCAAGGGCTCTCCCTTGTAATACCGCCTGATCAGAAAATTCTTGATCTTCAGATTCTCGCGCACCTTTTCGGAAAAAAGTTTCCTGTCGAGCAAGTCCACGACCCTGATGCCCAGCCTGCTCGCCTTGTCCTCATAGGCCGGACCGATACCCCTTCCTGTAGTTCCTATCTTTCGACTTTCAGCAGCCGACTCTCTATACATATCGATCTTCTTGTGATAGGGCATGATAACGTGAGAAAAGGCACTCACCTTTAGTCGTCCCTCATCTTCCATGTAACCAAGCTTTTTCAACTCTTCTACTTCGCTGGCAAACACCGCCGGATCGAGCACCACGCCATTGCCAATGACGCAGACCTTCCCAGGATGAAGTATACCTGAAGGGATGAGATGGAGAACAATCTTCTGATCCCCCACAACAATCGTGTGGCCGGCGTTGGCCCCACCCTGGTAGCGGACGATAATGTCGGCATCTTCACTGAGTAAGTCTATGATCTTGCCTTTGCCCTCATCGCCCCACTGAAGGCCGAATGCCACCACGTTTGCCATGAATTTTTCGCCTCCTCACCTGATCGAGATTAACCGCGACTAACGGGATATCATACATTTTTTTGTCAGGACAGGTCAACCAAATGAACCGTTCCCATAGCGGTCCCTCCGCAGATTCTCCGCAGATTCTCCTTGACACTGAGGAACGGTGATGCTAAAGCTTATCGCACTGATTCGTTGCCGTGTGGACTGCAGCGAGTTTGGACGCCAGACATCGATAGCCCACTAAAATAGAGGAGGATAATCCATGAAGATCGATATCTACACGCACGTTATGCCTGAGCGTTACAAGAAGGCCCTTTACAAGTATTCAGACAAGTTTGCTACCGAAAAGGCTGTTCAGGATAGAAGGCCGGCATTGACTGACCACGAAATGAGATTACGCATACTCGATGGATTTCCCGACGTCGTTGAAGTACTGTCCGCAACTATGCCTCCCGTGGAGGAGGTCGTGGGTCCCCGGGAAGCCACTGATATGGCTAAAATGTGTAACGATGAAATGGCAGAGCTGGTGGCGCGTAATCCGAAAAAATATATCGCGGCTATAGCGAACCTCCCCCTAAATGACATTGATGCCACCTTGAAAGAGACCGAAAGGGCGATTAAGGTGCTCGGTTTCAAAGGCGTCCAGGTGCATACGCGCGTGCTCGGCAAGCCCTTGACTACCCCGGAGATGATGCCTCTCTACGAGATGATGTGTGGCTTCGATCTGCCCATCTGGATCCACCCCATGCGCAGTTCGAGCCAGCCGGATTACGCTTCCGAAACGGTCTCCTATAATCAGATCTTCTCAATATTCGGCTGGCCCTTTGACACCACAGTAGCCATGATACGACTCGTATTCGCGGGGATCTTCGAGAAATTCCCCAATATCAAGTTTATCACCCATCATTGCGGAGCATTGGTCCCATACTTCCGCGATAGAATCATCGTCCATTACAATAACGGGCTGGAGCGCCTGGGGGCAGACCATTATCCCGGACTTACGAAACACCCTATCGAGTATTTACGGATGTTTTACAATGATACTGCCCTGAATGGAAATCCTTCCGCTCTCAATCTCGCTCTTGAGTTTTACGGTGAAGATCGCATACTCTTCGGCACCGATTTACCCTACGACGTGGAGAATGGCCGACTTTCAGTCAAACAGACGATTGATGCTATAGAAAAGATGGGGGTGTCACCGTCAGCCAAACAGAAAATATACGAGGGCAACGCACGAAGACTGCTGCACCTGTGATTTGAGATATGAGGCCCGGAGGTGACATAGCTATGCGCAGAAAGACCCGCTGTCTATTGCCTTTTCTCCTGATCCTTTGCCTTGCTGGATGGCTCGTTCATGGCGGGAAAGGCTCCGCCCAGGACGGGAAAAGCTTCTTATGGAAGGTACAGTCCAAGACATCGACCCTCTATGTGCTGGGTTCAATCCATTTCTTGAAACAGGAAAACTATCCATTGAATCCAGTTATCGAAAAGGCATTCGCACAATCCGGTTCTCTCGTTGTCGAGGCTGACGTCAGTGACCCGGGCAAGCTCAACAGCGACAAAATATTGCGGAGCGCAGTCTATCCGGAAGGCGACAGTCTCGAGAATCATGTGTCAGGCGAGACCTATGAATTCGTTAAGAAAGAGACAGGTAAACTGGGCCTGCCTGCTGAACTGATCGCCAGGCAAAAGCCCTGGTTTCTGGCTATGACTTTGGAAGCCCTTCAGCTCATGAAACTTGGGTTTAACCCGGCGTATGGGGTGGACGCATATTTTCTTTCCAAAGCCCAGGGGTCAAAAAAGATACTGGAGCTTGAGGGCATAGAGGAACAGATAAATATTTTATCCAGTTTCTCCGATAAAGAACAGGAGCTCTTTCTGGTTTACACATTAAAAGATTTGAATCTCCTTGGTGATGAAGCTACCGGTCTTATAAGGGCCTGGTCAGCAGGTAATGTGAACGGCATTGAGTCCATCATCACAAAAACGGTCAGGGAAGACCGAAGGTTAGAGCCTGTTTTCAAGAGACTGCTCGACGACCGCAACAAGGTCATGGTTTCGACCATTGAGGGTTACCTGAAGACGAGGGAGACCTATTTCGTCGTGGTCGGGGCAGGACACCTCGTGGGCGATAAAGGGATCATCAAGATACTGAAGGAGAGGGGCTATTCAGTAGAACAGCTCTAACACCGATCCATCATTCTTCGGCTGAAGGGGTCCCGCACTGGAAATTCCAAATTCCAAGCACCAAGCTCCAAACAATTTCAAATTGTCAAATAACAATTTGCCGTGTCCTGCGTTTGATTATTTGAACATTGGGATTTGTTTGGAATTTGGATATTGAGATTTGGGAATTTAAAGCGCTGAATTTCATACACTTAGTTAGGATTTAGAATTTCTCCTCCTGAGGGCTAATTGGTCTCACAAGCGGCTCATTACCTCTTTGACTTCTGATAAATATCCCTTTCTCGTTGCCTCATCCACCGAGGTCACGCCGCCGAAAAACTTATGCTCTAGGACTTCCATGCCACAGAACGAATAAATGGCCACGTCCGAGGCCTTCTTCATTGCGTCGGTCATGCCTCCCGCCTCGTACTCTTCTTTATCCGCTCCCTGTGTGCTGAAGATGACGACCTTGCGGCCGCCCAGCAACCCTTTCGGCCCTTCAGGACCGAACGCATACGCAAACCCCAGAGCGAAAACGCGGTCTATGTATCCTTTCAGCATGGCGGGCATGCTGGTCCACCACACGGGGTGAATAACGGTGATCGTGTCGGCCCACAAAACCTTATCCTGTTCAGCGTTTATGTCGGACGGTGTTTTCCCTGACTGAAAAGCGGCGAAGTCGCTGCCTTTCAGGACAGGATCAAATCCATCGGCATACAGGTCCCTCACCGTAACCTCGCTCCCCTTCCCTCGCAACGTGTCAACAACATTTTCCAGAATGGCGTGACAGAAACTCTTGGGATCCGGATGGCAATAAACAACCAAATGTTTCATAGCAACCCCCTTCTCTCTTTAGGGTATTGTCAAAATCCGCGCTGGCTTCAACCATTTCCTTCGCTCGCTGGTGCTCCGTCTCTCACCCGCTCTAAGTTCTCCTTCCGCTTGCCTGTGGAACTCGCGCACGCCTGCTGTCGACAGCAGGCTTACCGCTCAGACAGTCCTCGGCATGCGCCCCACACTGCGCATCGCTCCCTCCGAACATAAGACGGGTCCCGAGAGACTTCCGCAATGCTTCGCTCAGGAAAGGTTGAGCCGCGCTCCGCATTTCTCACAAAATCTTGACAATACCTCTTTAGGCATGCACCTTTTACTATTATAGCGCTGAGCAACTATCTGTCAACCTCTGTGGCAGCGGCCTGGTTCGCTGTTCTTGCAGCTTCCTACTGCTCACTGCTCACGGTTCGAGGCTCGTTAGCCCTTCCCGAATGGCATACTTGGTCAGCTCTGCCACACTGCGGATCTTGAGTTTGTCCATAATCTGCTGTCGATGGGTCTCGACAGTCTTCACGCTGACATTGAGTGACGCAGCAATCTCCTTGGTACTTTTTCCTTCCGCCAACATTTGTAATACTTCCCTCTCCCTGTGCGTGAGCACCGAGAATGCGGTAGCATCTCCACGGGAGACTGTCTGTAGATACTCTTTCAACACCACATCCGTGACTTTAGGACTAAGATACGATTGATTGGACGTGACCGTTTTTATCGCCGTGATCAGTTCCTCGAAGGCGCTATCTTTCAACAGGTATCCGCTCGCTCCTGCCTTCAGCATTTGCAATACAAAGCGTTTGTCAGAATGCATCGACAGAGCAATGACTTTGATCTTCTGGTTGCCTGCCGCGATTTCACGGGTGGCCTCGATGCCATTCATCTGGGGCATACCGAGATCCATGATAACGACGTCGGGCTGGAGTTTACGTGCGAGTCGAACCGCGTCAAGCCCCGTCTCTGCTTCGGCCACCACTTCCATCTTCTCGTTTTTCTCGATCAAGGCTCGCAAGCCCTCGCGCACGATCTTGTGATCATCGGCTATGAGAACTCTCACTCCCATTGTGCCTTCCTTGTCGTCTCCCCTTCTGGAGGTTCAGGGGTGCTGTCAATGTTATTGTTGTTCCTTCCTCGCGCCGCGATTTTATATCCACCCGGCCGCCCAGATGCCGTATTCTCTCGCGTATGCTGAAGAGACCAAAGCCACCACTCTCCCCTGGCCCAAGACTCATTTTCGATCCGTCAAGGCCAGCGCCGTTGTCCCAAACTTGAACGACTATCTCGCCGCCATCCCTGCGCGCCGATATTCTCACTCTGTCAGCTTTCGCATGCTTGGCCACGTTGACCAGCAGTTCGCGAACCGCTGTAAAAAGAAAGACGCGGGTCTCGTCATCCACCGGTTTGGGCTCGCCGTCCGTCTCGAAGAAACTCTGAATGGCGTGCTGCTCCTGAATCTGTTCTCCAAGCCACTCAAGTGCCGGCTCAAGACCAAGTTCGTACAGGATCGGCAGGCTTAACTCGAAAGTGAGAGAACGCGTGTATTCAATCGCTTGCTCGACGAGACCCCGCACCTCCTTGAGAGCCGTGCCAAGAGAAGGCGTTGGCGCCGACTCAACAAGGCCACCCAGCTTAATCCTTGAGACAGCGAGGATCTGGCCGACGGTATCGTGCAAAGCGGTTGCCAGTCTCCTGCGCTCCCGTTCCTCGGTCAGAGACAGCTGCGAGGCAAGATATCGAAGTTGCTCCTGGTAGTTTTGAATCATCTCTTCAGCTTTTTTCTGTTCTGTGATATCTTCTACAGTCCCTTCGTAGAAGAGCACGTTGCCATCCTCACCCAGGATTGCCTTCGCGTTTTCCCTCACGAAAATAGCTGATCCGTCGGATCTTTTCCATGTAGAGACAAGGCCCCTGACCCTGCCTTCTCTTTTAAGTCGATCCCTGAACTGTTTACGCAGGTAGGTCGGAAGATAGTCCCCTTTGTTCCGCGTGGCTGTCGCGAGCTCTCCGAATGAGCCATACCCCAGCATTCGGGCAAGCGTCGGATTGGCCATCAAGATGCGTCCTTCGGGATTGGTACGGTATATGCCGAGGGGAGAGTTGTCGAAAAGGTTCTTGTATCGTTCGGCAGCCTTTCTCAGCATCTCTTCAATCTGCTTCCGCCTGCCCAGCTCCTGCACGAGCTTCTCGTTCGCGCTTCGCAACTCCCCGGTGCGTTCCTGCACCCTCACTTCCAGCTCGTCTCTTGCTGCGCGAAGCGCTTCTTCAGCCCGCTTGCGCTCAGTAATATCATGTATGATTCCCTGATACCCCAGCACGGTTCCGTCATCCGCCCGCCAGAATGTGGACGTAACGAGGCAGTTCATCACCGAGCCATCGTTGCCCCGGAACTTGACCTCATAATCCCGCACGAAGCCTTTTTCCCACAGCATTGCTTTGAACTCATCCCGCTGTGATGGGTTAACATAGAGCGCCCTGGAGTTAAGGGCTTTCATCTCCTCTTTGGTGTAGCCGAACAGATCAAGCATCGACTGGTTCCCGTCAACAAAGGTTCCATCAAGTCTGTTAAGATAGACAGCGTCTCTCGACTCTTCAAAGAGAGTTCGATATCTCCGCTCGCTCGCTTGCAACGCTGCCTCAGCACGTCTCCGGTCGGTCACGTTGCGGACGTTCACCATGATCACACGCGCATCACCGACAGACATCAGGGTGGCGCTTATCTCCGCATCAATTAACGAACCGTCCTTGCAGCGATACTGCCTCAAGCCGAATACGTCGTGACGGTCCTTCAGTATCTTGGCAATGCTTTCCTTGACCGATTCATTTTCAAAGACAACAATGTCCTCCAAACTCAGCCGGGTGATCTCCTCCTCGGTGTATCCCAGCATCTTCAGGAATTGATCGTTGGCTTCAAGGATGCGGCTCGAACGCGGATCCAGCACATAGATCCCGTCGGATGACTGCTTCACGAGCGAGCGATACCGTATCCATGACTGCCTCAACGCTTGCTCTACCCTGGCCCGCTCCTCTATCTCCAGTTCCAGTAATTCTTTTGATTTCAGAAGCTCGGCGGTCCGCTCCCTGACCCTTTGTTCCAGGTCTTCCCGGGTCCTTCGAAGCAACTCCTGGGTCCGGACTTTAGCAGTCACATCACGAATCGTGAGCAACCTTCGTCCGCCGTCAAGCAGCGCGGGCCTGAATTCGACCTCTTTGACTGTCCCATCCTTGCAGAAAAAACTTAATGTCCACTCAGCGGCTTGTTGAAGGGGATCATCCCACCAGGTCTCGAGGACCTTCCCGTCGTTATGAGACTCTGGAAAGGCCTTGCGCACGAGGTCTCTACCGGTTGGCACTTCCTCCAGCGTATACCCCGTTATGTGAGTGAACTCCGGGTTGACGTATACGTTCTGCCCGCCTTCACTGACCAGCATGACGCCGTAAGGGATCTTCTGGAGGATGGAAAAGAAGATCTCCGACTCGGCTCGCAACAACTCGCCTTTATGTTCCATGTTTTGTGTCCACTATAGCACGTTTGCATTGAGGCGACAACACCGGTGCGGAGAAGGCAGGCTCAGACCATAGACTTCGGACATCAGACTGAAGTTACACAGGAGTCTGCTGTCTGAATGGCAGGTCTGTTCATGGGAATGCCGTAGTTCTTTGGTGCGCGTGGTTTGTCTTGGATGGAAAGTCTTAGGCGGTGATGTTTATGCGAAGGCCCTTATCCTGCGTGGAATGGACCTTCCCGTCATGATTATAGGTGGTAGGAGTGGGTGAAGTGTGCAGTGCCTTGGCCTCACGTGCAAAGCTATGAGTGGCTGTCTGGGAAGCTTTCGCGCCTTCCTTTCCAACCCAGACCCCGTCCTGCGGCTTAAGATCGATCACCTGGTCAGCGGCTGGACTGCCAGGGTTTGAAGAACTGCGGGCGGACTGTTCACCGGGCTCTCTTCCGCGATTCCCGACCTCCGTAGGCCGGAAATCCTGAGACACGTTAAGAACGAGGACATTTACGTTCATATCTATAACGAAATATACACCCACTTTTTTGGTTTGTCAACTAAAGTATCTAAGAAAATAATGGGCGTCTCTGTGATGTAGAAGCCTTCGGATCCAATCCTTGCAAGGGTTTGCGCCCTGTTTGCTGTATGTCGAAAATTTTTCGCGTACGCCACAAGTATTAAGACTTGGGGGCTAGGTCACATCACCTTTCCGACCTACCCGCCTGCCCTCAGCCGCCAAGGTATGCTGACACCACGTGCTCGTTTTCAAGGAGATCCTCTGCTTTCCCCTCCATGGTGATCTTTCCGGTCTCCATCACATAGCCCCGGGTGGCGATCTTCAAGGCCGCCCTCGCATTCTGCTCAATGAGCAAAAGAGTAATGCCCATCGAGTTAAGCGCTGTGAGGATTTTGAAAATCTCTTCTACCACGAGCGGCGCGAGTCCTAGTGAAGGCTCATCCAGCATCATCAACTTTGGCCGTGCCATGAGACCGCGACCGATGGCAAGCATCTGCTGCTCACCGCCGCTCAAAGTTCCGGCCATCTGAGTCTGCCGCTGTTTTAGAATCGGGAAGAGCGTGAAGACCCGTTCCAGATCTTCCTCGATCAGGCTCCGTGGACTTTTCCTGTAATGGTGATACGTACCCATGCGGAGGTTATCGAGTGTCGTCAGCGATTTGAAGACGTCCCGTCCTTCCGGCACCTGAGAGATTCCAAGACGAACGATGGCGCTCGGGCTCTGCCGGGTGATGTCATCATTGTCAAACATCACCCTTCCCTGCCGGGAAGGAAGGATTCCGGATATACTCATGAGAAGCGTCGATTTCCCGGCCCCGTTTGCTCCGAGCACACTGACGATCTCCTTTTCCTCCACTTCCATGGAGACTTCCTTGAGGGCCTGAATTGCGCCGTAGTAGACACTCAGTTTTTCAACAGAAAGCATCATGACTTCCCCAGATACGCTGTTATCACTTCCGGGTTGTTTCGTATCTCCGAAGGGGTGCCTTCCGCAATCAGGCTGCCATAGTTGATGACCACAACCTCGTCGGATACACGCATAACGAGGCGCATGTCATGCTCCACGAGGAGAACGGTAATCCCCCGCTCCTTAATGCGAAGAAGATTTTTCGCCAACTGGTCGGTCTCCTTTTCGTTCAGCCCCGCAGCCGGTTCATCGAAAAGCACGATCTCCGGGTCCGAGGCCAGGGCTCTCGCAATCTCCATGACGCGCTGTTCGCCCATGGGAAGACTCGTTGCAGGGTCGTTCGCCCGAGCGGCAAGCCCTACAAATTCCAGCCCCTCCATTGCCTTGTGCCGAACTCTTCGCTCATCCCTGAGACACCGGGGAAGGCGCAGCGCCGCCGAAAACAACCCGCTCCCGGTGCGCATGTCACAACCTACCATGACGTTCTCCAGCACGGTCATCTCAGCAAAAGGCCGCACGATCTGGAACGTGCGGGAGAGGCCCTTCCTCGCGCGCACGTGTGGTGGAAGTGTTGCGAGTTCCTCACCCTTAAAAAAGACCGACCCTCTGCTCGGTGCGAGAAGGCCGGTAACCATGTTGAAGGTGGTCGTCTTCCCTGCTCCGTTTGGACCGATCAGAGCTTTGATACCACCTTGCTTTACTGCGAAACTCAGCTCGTTCACAGCTGTCAGACGTTGGAAAAACCTGGTCAAACCTCTGATCTCGAGAATCAACGTTCTCCCCTTAGGCGAAGACGGGCGATAACACCGCGTACTACCCCGATCAATCCTTGCGGCATGTAGAGCAAAAGAACGATCAGAATTGCTCCTGTCACAACCATCTGGTAGTCGAGGAAAGACTCGAGAACCTCCGGAATGCTTTTTATAATAGTCGTTCCGATAAGGACGCCGAACACCGTGCGGATGCCTCCCAGAACCGCCATGATGATCATCTCCACCGACCTCGAAAGATCGGCCATCTGAGGGGAGATGAATCGATTGGAGTGAGCGTAGAGGCTTCCCGCGAGAGAGGCATACATGGCCGAAAGCACAAAGGCCTGGACCTTGTATCGCGCGATATCGACTCCCATGGCGGATGCAGCCACGTCATCACCGCGCAATGCGAGCATGGCTCTTCCGATCTTGGAGCGGGCAATGTTGCGCGTGAGAAGCAGAATGACCATGCCTACGGTCCAGATAGGGTAGTAGTACTGTTCGTCAGTCTTAAATGTGTAGCCTGCTATCTTTAAGGGAACAATGTCCCTGAAACCGTCCGGACCTCCCGTGTACTGGGCCAGCGTGACGAGGCACGACTGAATGATCAGGCCGAAACCGAGCGTTGCGATGGCAAGGTAGTAGCCCTTTAAACGCAACACAGGTGCTCCCACACCGTACGCAACAAGGCCGGTGAAAAGCATGCCGATCAGCAGGGCAAATACCGGGTCAACGCGATAGGTAGTGGTGAGAATAGCAGAAGCGTAAGCACCAAGGGCAAAGAAAGCGGCCTGGCACAAGGAGAGCTGTCCGGCAAAGCCGACCACCAGATCGACTCCTGTCGCTGCGATTACATACGTTCCGATGATCACCAGAACATGGATCCAGTAGGAGCCTGCCAACAAAGCAGGCAGCAGATAGATGAAGAGGGCGAATAGAAGGTAAGGGACAATCCTGATCATGACTTATACCAATTCGTCTTCAAGTGTATACCTTCGTTGTCGCTCCGTCGTCTTCCTCGACGTACTTTTGAGTACGCCTGCGTCAGCTCCTCGCTGCCGCCTCGGTCTCCGCCTTGAATCCAAATCGGTATCATTCATCCGACCGTTTCATAAGGCCCGTGGGCTTCAGGACAAGAATGCAGAGAAGAACCAGGAAAGCCACAATATCCTTGAAGATGGAGGAGACATAGCCGGTGGAAAGACTTTCCAGGAGTCCGAGAACAAGGCCGCCTACCACTGCTCCGGGATAGCTCCCAACACCACCCAGCACCGCGCTCGCGAAACCCTTGAGTCCCATCATGGTCCCCTCGTCATAGACCATGAACGAGATAGGAGCGACCAACATGCCTCCCAAGGCGCCCAGAGCACCACCGAGAAAGTAAGAAATCATCACAAACGTCTTCACGTTGACACCCATCAGGCTCGCGGCGCGCTGATTCTCTGCACAGGCGCGCATTGCCTTTCCAATGAGTGTACGTTCGAAAAAGAACCAGAGGACAAAGGAGACAATAACAAGGGTTCCGATCACCCAGAGCATCTGAGGGGAAAAACTAGCCCCGAGAAAGGAGATGCTCTTAATTCTTGTAAATGTAGGTGCCGTGTAAGGGTCCTTCCCCCAGATCAGAAGCGCCACACCTTTTAAGAATGTTGATCCTCCAAGTGTGAGAAGGATCAGAAGCATGATTGAAGGCTTCTTCAGGGGCCTGATGGCGAACCGATCAAAGAGAATACCCACACACCCGACAATGAGTGTGGAAAGAACAAGCGCCAGAGGAAGAGGGAGCTTGAGCCCGCTATGCAGGGAGATCATCGTCATGGCCCCGAGCATAAGAAACTCTCCCTGAGCCAGATTGACGACGAAGGTCACGTTGTAGATTATGTCAAAGCCGAGCGCGACCAGCGCATAGATGGAGCCGCTGGTCAGGCCGGCAAAAATGAATTGTATAGCCTGAGACAGGTGGGTGTTTTCCATACATCGACTAGTTATTTTGCCATGACGAACTTGCCGCCTTTGACCTGGATCATCACGGCAGCATCCTTCTTTATGCCGCGGTGCTCCTCCTTGCTGAACGTGTAAGTTCCGCCGTAGACTGCAGGAAAATTCCTGATAAGTTCCATGGCATCCCGCAGCTTCAGACTATCCTTGGAACCTTCAGGCTTGGCCTGACGCATGCCTTCGGCGGTCACCCGCGCAGCGTCATACGCGACAACTGCGTAAATATCGGCCTCTTTCTTAAACTTCTTCTGAAATGCCTCAGCAAACTCCTTCATCAATCTTTTCTGCGGATAGGCGTCAGGCAGCTCTTTCCACACGATGTAATAGGCGCCGGGAAGGAGCAGGGTTTCGGGTTCGTTCCCTTCCATCAGTTTAAGAAAGGTGTCAGAGATATTGCCATGGCCCGTGACGTAAGGAATCTTGAATCCCATCTGGTTGAAGTTCTTGGCCACGACCGCATTCGGCGCCCCGCTCACCCCGACGATAAGCGCCTGGGGATTGGTCGCCTTCAATTTAGCGAGCTGTGCTGTAACATCCACATCCTTGACATTGAAACGTTCGCTGACGATCTCAAACCCATATTTCTTTGCGCTCTTCTCCGTCTCATCGTGCCAGGTCTGACCGGTTGAATCAGTGGCGCAGAGTGTCGCAACGCGTTTAATGCCCTTCTTCGCAAAGTAATCGTAAATCGTCTCGACCATGCCCGACGTGTGAACCCAGGTAGCAAACGTGAAGGAGTCTGCATAATTCGGCTCATAAGAGCCGGAGAGGGAATAAGTGACTACCTTCTCCTCTTGTGCCACGGACTTGGCTGCGTTCGAAGTCGCCGTGATGGCTGTACCGATTATGGCGGTGACTTTGTCTCTCTGAATCAGCTTCCTGGCATTACTCGAGGATTTTTCCGGATTGCTCTCATTGTCATAGACAACAAGCTCCAGCGGGCAGCCATCTATGCCGCCTCTAGCGTTGACCTGCTCAGCAAAAAGCTGTACGGCCCGGAGTTCAGGTTCGCCCAGCCAGGCCCCGTATCCGGTTACATCGAGGTTCACGCCCAGCTTGATCGCAGGCTTCTTCTGGGCAGAGGCTATAGAAGCACCCCAGAAAAGAGACAAGCAGCATATCACCACTGGTACGATTGCGAATCGCCATGCATTTATTCTTCCCATAGTTCCTCCCCCATGAAACAACGTTGAAACAAAAACAGATCAGCTTACTTTGCAATTACGAACTTGCCGCCTTTCACCTGCAGGATCACACAGGCATCCTTCTTCGTTCCGCGGTGGTCCTCCTTGCTGAACGTGTAGGTTCCCCCGTAGGCGGCAGGATAATTTTTGATCTTCTCCATGGCATCCCGGAGTTTGGGGCTATCCTTAGGAGCTTCGGGCTTCACCCGCCGCATGCCTTCGGCGGTGACCCGCACAGCGTCGTAAGCAACAGCCGCATAGACATCAGGCTCCTTCTTGAACTTCTTCTGGAATGCCTCGGAAAATTCTTTCATCAGCTTTTTTTGCGGATAGGAATCAGGGAGCTCTCTCCAGACGATGCAGTACGCGCCGGGCAGCAGCAGATTTTCCGGCTCGTTTCCTTCGATCAGTTTCAGGAACGAGTCGGAGATATTTCCGGCTGTCGTGGAGTAAGGGATCTTGAATCCCATCTGGTTGAAGTTCTTGGCAACCACCGCATTCGGCGCCCCGGTCACTCCAACGATGAGTGCCTGGGGATTGCCCATTTTCAGCTTCGCAAGCTGCGGCGTGACATCCACATCCTTCACATTGAATCGTTCGCCGATGATCTCGAGCCCATATTTTTTCGCGCTCTTGTTCGTCTCATCGAACCAGGTCTGACCAGTCGAATCAGTCGCGCAGAGCGTAGCAACGCGTTTGATGCCCTTCTTCACGAAGTAGTCATAAATCGTCTCTACCTGGCCGGAGCTGGCCACCCACGTGGCGAACGTGTAAGAGTCAGGATAACTCGGGTCGTAAGAGGCCGAGAGAGAATACATGACGACTTTCTCTTCCTGGGCCACTGACTTGGCCGCGTTTGAGGTGGCCGTGAGCACCGTGCCGATCACGGCGGTCACTTTGTCCCTCTGAACCAGCTTTTTCGCATTGCTCGACGATTTTTCCGGGTTACTCTCATTATCGTAGACAATGAGCTCCAGCGGGCGACCATCAATGCCGCCGGCTCCGTTGATCTGTTCCGCAAAGAGCTGGACAGCCCGCAGTTCCGGTTCGCCCAGCCAAGCCCCATAGCCCGTTGTATCGAGGTTAACACCCAGTCTGATGGCCGGCTTCTTTTGGGCAGATGCAAGAGACACGCTGCAAACGACTGACAAGATGCAGAGTGACGCGATCAATGCTGGCCGAAAACCTCTGATCCGCTCCATCGCTCTCCTCCTTTCACAGTAATGACGCTAGATTCCTACACCCGTAATTTTGAATATGTTGTTCTCACATCTTTGGTTTGCTCTTTTCATCTTAACCTTAACCTCAACCTTAACCTTGCTCATTAGCTCTGCTGCTCAAACAATTTTAGGAGGTCGCTCTTCGCCAGTTTGCCGCGCTGATTCCTGGGCAGCGCCGGAACGAATACAATCTTCTTCGGTGTCTTGAAATCGGGAAGCGTCCTGCTGCAGTGAACAATAATATCCTCCGCGCAGGCTTGGAAGCCTTCCTTTGTCACGACGAAACTGGCCACTTCTTCTCCGTAAATTTTGTCGGGTACACCTATGGTTGCCGCGTCCCGGACCGCGGGGTGTTCCATGATGCGCGAGGTGATTTCCATGGGAGAGATATTGATGCCGCCTCTGATTATGAGATCTTTTTTCCTCCCCGTGATGTATATGTAGCCATCCTCGTCCATATACCCGAGATCTCCCGTGGGGAAGCCCTCCCTGGGGAAGTTTTCAATCGTACCATCCTCTTTCGAGTAGCACAAGCCCATGGCCCTTCCCTTCACAATCATTTCTCCCACTTCTCCGGGCCTGCACTGCTTTCCCTGCTCATTTAAAAAACAGATTTCTTTATGTCTCAGTGGTAAACCCACAGAACCAATCTTGCGTTTTGCCGGCGGATTTCCCGCCATCCAGCCCGCTTCACTCATACCCATCATCTGTTGTATCGGGATATTGTATATCTCTTCGAATTTCAAATGACTCTCCACGCCAAGCGGGGCTGAGCTGGAGGTGATGAATTTCAGGTGAGGCACGTCTTCCTTCCGGAGAGGCACGGGTTCGTTGATGAGCATGTTGATCACCGCCGGAACACCCGACGAAATGGTAATCTTATACTTCTTAAGCCAATCGGGAAACCGGCTCCGGGAGAATCTCCTCGCAAGGTAAAGCGTGGCGCCTTTGAGCATGGTGGAGAGTATCGTCAATAGCTGCGCTGAAGCCCAGTTGTAGGCGCGGTACTCCAGGACCCTGTCCTCTTCGGTCATTCCCGTCCTATCGGCTATCTCATCTACCATGTAGAACAGGCCCTCCCTCGATATGTGAATGCCTTTGGGAAGCGTCATGGTACCCGACGTATAGACTATGAGCGCAATATCCTTCCTTCCGGCAATGCATTCGAAAGACGCCGGATCGTATTTCTCCAGGAGTGAAAAAATATCATCACCAGATGTCTTTTGCGGATTGTCCGAGAATCGTATCCATTCGCACGTATACCGGCCTGCGTCGAGCTGCAAATCCCTGTCACAGAAGATAAGCTTCGGCTTCACCATGTTGACGATGCGATAGAGATTCTCCTCGCTCTCTTCGAAAAAGACGGGGTTCACCACAGCGCCGTGTTTCAGGATCCCATAGTAGAGGACCATCGTTTCTATGGAGTTTTTCCCGATGAGGGTCACCCTGTCATTTACCTTTACCCGCTTTTCGCGCAGGAAACCGGCAACCCGATTGCAGTACTCGTTCATCTGGCCGTATGTTATACGCTTTCCCTGATCCAGGCTCTCGATATATACCTTGTGTGCAAGGTCACGGCCGTGCTCTTCGATGACGACCGACCAGTCCTTATAGTCATCCTTTCTCGGTTTGGTCTTCAACCCCGTCTTGCTCCCTCTTAACGCTCACTGCTTTCAGGATACCGTCTCTCCCGGGCTAGCGGGCTCCTAAAAACCCGTCTTCGCAAAGAGCTTTCCATACTCGGGCTGAGCCGCCTTTGCCTTCTTGATCTGCTCATCGGTAAACCACTTCTTGAGGTCAACCACATCAATCGGGTAGTGCGCCTTTTGAAACGCGTCAACATACTTGAACGGAACGGTTGCGTCGAGGGCAATGGCGCCGGAGAACCTGATATTTGTCTGAGTCCAGTCTTTCTCCCCTGCCGAACTTCTCTCCGCGGGCTGGAAGGTCTGACCCGCGCCGCCGGGCGCCACGATCATGATGCCCTGCGCAGCATCCACCCGTGTTGCGATCGCCCACATCATGTCATCCATGCTGTAAATGTCAATGTCCGGGTCTACAGCGATTGCCACCCTCGCGCCTATCGAACAAGAAAGAGCTGTTGACAGAATATTCTTCACGTACCCTTCATCACGCTGCCTGCGCTTTTTCACCTGGAAAATAACACCACCCCAATCAGGAATGCACATGGGGATATTCGTGTCCACCACCAGGCCCGGGCAGACGCGTTCCGCCAGTTCAAAAAAAGATGCGGTCCTGACCATGGTATCGATGTTGTGATCATCGTAGCTGTGCACCGCGAGCGGGTAGTAAATGGGCCGGTCTTTCCGGTACGTGATCGCCGTGACCACAAATTTGTAAGTCCTGTAGGCCTTACCCATGTATCCTGACCATTCCGGATGGAATGGATGGACTCCCTGTTTCCCATCCTTCTCAGCGAGCTCGCTTTCCCAGACCTTGCTCGTCGTATCCAGGTAACCCTCAAGCACATATTCGGCATTGGCAATGGAATAGGCATCAATCGTCTTTGCCTTGACAATGTCGACAGGAAATCCCTGCACTGCACCGGCAATGCCCAGCTCGTCGCATCCCGGAGGAAGTATTGTGTAGACAAAACCCGCGCCGGCCATTAACGTGCACGCGGCGGGTACGCCCATATTAATGGTCAAAGGGATGGGTTCTTTTCTATAGAACTTCGATGCGATCATGTCCGTGTGGGAGCCGGGGGAGATCTGAAAGGTTGAGTAATTTGGCCATCTGAAGTGCATCCTGTTGTAGCTTATGTGAGTACCGCCCCAGAAGTATTTGCCGGTGGCCAGGGTGTTGCCGCCGCCGAGCGTCCTGCCCGGATCGCTCGGAGTGTGTTTGATCATGGGTATGATGGGCCAGACGTCTATGTCCTTGTCGATGACCACCTCCTGGCAGGGGGCTTCATTGACCACCTTTGGCGGCAGCGGGTGGCGGATGGCCTCGAGAATCCTCAGTTTGAAGGTTCTTTCATTCCCCGCATCAAAAAGGTCTGCCACGAGATTGCCGTCGGCAAACAGGTTGGTGAACAGTCTGCCGTTGGGGTAGCCCTTCACCTTGTTAAAGAGAATCGGCAGGCCCCCATCGAGCAGCTTCTGAATGCCCGTCATTTCCAGTTCAGGATTGATTTCGACATCTGTCTCCAGGAGCTTTCCTTTCCCCTTGAGGTGATCAATGGTCGATCTGAGATTGCTGAGATACGCGTTTGACATACTGACCTCCCGATATTTTTATGCTTTGAGCCTTTTACTCACATCCAGTGCATGCTCGTACATGGCTTTTGCAGCCTTATCCGCCTCCCCGTTCTTGATGTACCGTGTAAGCCTCTTGTGCGCCTCCAGAATCGCCCGATGGTCCTCCATGCTCAAGCCGATCTTTTTGAATTCGCTGTTGAAGAGAAGCGCGACAGCGTCAATCAACAGGGAGACCATTTTGTTCTTGGAGGCTTTGGCGAGGGCCTGGTGAAAATCTATATTGACGATGATCGGAATTTTCCCGGCCTTTATTGCCCTCTCTCTCGCACGGTTTATCTCTTCCAGGACCCCGATATCCTCATCTGTTCGATGCTCCGCTGCCAATCTCGCAACCCCGGGCTCGGTCAATAGCCTGAACTGCAGAATTTCATCAAAAGAGACCTGCTCCATGAGCATTATGTCATGAAGCCTGTTCGCAAGGGACTTCATGCCTTCACTCGTTACGTAGGCTCCACCGGTCGCTCCGGGCTTCACCACAATAAAGCCGAACTCTTCCAGGGTCCTCAGGGCTTCCCGTAAGGAGCCCCGGCTCACGTTGAATGCTTCCATCAGCTCCTTTTCCGAGGGAAGTTTATCACCCGGTCTGTAGACTCCGGTTATGATACTCTGCTTGATCTGCTTCAAAACAGAGTCTGAGACCCTTCCCCTTTTTACCTGCTTGAAGTTCACGCCATTCCCCCTTTTCTCTT
>DATFYE010000155.1:0-26951 GCA_035315185.1 Syntrophorhabdales bacterium
TTGTTGAAGGTCTCCAGCAGATCGATGCGTTTCTGGATCTCGCACGGCTGGCCGGTGAGCTGTCCGACTATCTCCCTCATCAGCTGCACGAAAGACATGTCGGGGTTGGTTATAAAGGCAACTTTGTATTTGTCCTGAGAAAGGTTATCCAGGATCAGCCTGAGGGAGAGGGTTTTGCCCAGCCCGACATCTCCTATGATGACGGCTATGCATTCGTTGCCTTCCTCTATGGCGAATAACGTCTCTGCTATTGTGTTTTCCACAGAAGCGTGCGACTCGACGTACATCGAAGGGTCAGGAACATTGTCGAACGGCGGCTTTTTCAGACCCCAATATTCAAAATACATTGTCTCCCCCTTTTGCCCAAGTCTCTGCGCTTTCGCCGAGATGGGCAAGAATGTCTTCCAGCGCAAAACGTCTCAGTCTGCCGATTTTGTAACTCTTGAGCTTGCCTGTTTTGATCAGTCTGCCAAGGAAAGTCCTGCTTACCTGTAACATGTTGCACACGTCCGAAGTGGTGAGCATTTTGGAGAGGTAGACCTGCTTGAAATAGAAATTGAATATGATTTCACCATCCTCGGACCGCTCCACACCTACGCTCGATCCGTCAGCTTCAGCGCCCAGGAGAAGCTTGAAATAGGCATGAGACTTGACTACGTCTGCCTGTGTGGGCGTCAACTCTATTGAGAGTTTCTGATCGTCGGGTCCAGCGACGTCTCCGCGCAAAGGATATTCCCAGGCCAGAGAGATCCCGTCAGACGCTCCAATCGCTTCGTGTTTCAGCCCGTCTGCCACGCAGTAGTCCGGGCTCTCAGCCACACCGAGTCCGATCTGGCCTTCGAGCCTTCTCCTCCTCACGATACAGAGCTTTTCCATAATCCTCTTTATCGGCTCATACTGCCGTTTGCTTGAGCCTCTGATCTGGTCGGGTTACGCCTCGACGCACCCCGCATGATAATTATCGGTAAAGTAAGCAAAATTTATTAGTCTGCTGCCAACCAATCCGATCTTATTTCAAAAGAATTATCGGCCGAAATTTGTAATGTTGAACCCATATTATCCTTTTCTCTCCTGGGCTTCTTGTGCTACAAATTGGTTTCAGGAGGAGACGAACCATGACGAATCAACAATTGCAGCATCTCTTTTCTCCTGAGTCTGTCGCGGTCATCGGTGCGTCCAACAGCTTTGACAAGCTCGGATACCACGTCATGAAGAGTCTCGCAGGCAACTACCGGGGGAAGATCATTCCGGTAAACCCGAAAGGAGAAAAGGTATGGGGTATCGACTCGTACCCGTCTCTCAAAGAGGTTCCCGAACGGGTTGACCTCGCTGTGATAGTTGTACCGGCCGCTCTGGTCGCGGAAACGGTTCATACTTGTGGACAGAAGGGCGTAAAGGGGATAGTGCTGATCACGGCAGGTTTCAAGGAAATCGAGGACGCGCAAGGAGAAGTTCGTGAACACGAACTGCGTGCGGTTGCGGACAGCTACGGCATCCCGGTCATCGGTCCCAATACCTTCGGCTATGTTAACCTTACACTTGGCATAAACGCGTCCTTTACTTCCGAATTCCTACACATACAAAAGGGTGGCGTTGCCCTGATCAGCCAGAGCGGCGGTATGTGCCATCTATGCGGATTTCTCGCCATTGACCAGCGCGTGGCCATGTCCAAGCTGATGAGCCTCGGAAACCGGTGCAACGTGGATTTTCCCGAGATGCTCAAGTACCTGGTGGAAGCAGATGAGGCAACGAAGGTCATAGCTCTCTACATAGAGGGGCTGGACAAGCCCAGGGACCTCATGGAAACGGCGGCATCGCTCCGGGGAAAAAAGCCGATAGTCGCGTACAAGGCGGGAAGGAGCGAGAAGGGTGACTCTGCGAGCCGGTTTCACACGGGTTCCCTCGCAGGAGACCACGAGATTTGGACAGGAGCCCTCAAGCAGGCAGGCATGCTCCAGGTCGAATCGGCAGAGGAGCTGCTGGACACGGCCAAGGCCCTTGATGCATGCGTGCTCCCCCTGGGTCCGCGCGTCGCAGTCCTCTCCGGACAGGCAGGTCCCGGAATGGTCGCCTCCGACGCTCTTGAGCCCGCGGGGCTCCAGCTCGCACGTTTTACCCCGGCAACACAGGAAAAGATCAACAGCCTCCTGCCGCCGATCGCTATCCGCACGAACCCTGTGGATATGGGACCAGCCTGGTACAACCCCAAGGCCATGCTCGAAATCTTGCAGGCGGCCGTAAAGGACGAAAGCACGGACGGCGTGATCTTTCTCGCCATGTATGCATCGGCCAATCTAAAACTTGCAGAAGAGCTGGAGAAATACATGAAGGACCTCGAGCCATTTCCGAAACCCGTGGTTGCCTGCTTCACCGCGCCACCCAACATATGGGACGAGTCCGTCAGGCGGTTGGACAGGAAGAAGGGTATGGTGATTCTGGCTACGCCGGAACGGTGTGCGAAAGCCATGAGTAATCTATGGAAGGCCCGCCTGCTTTGGGGCGGAGAGAGGTAAGCATGGAAAAAGTACTCCTTGGGGTCGAAGCGCTCACGTTTCTCGAAAAAGAGGGATTTCCCGTGCTTAAGGCAGGACTCGCGAATGATCCGGACAAAGCAGCGAGCGTAGCATCCGCGTTAGGCTTTCCCGTGGCACTCAAGATATCGTCTCCTGATGTGATCCACAAGACCGAAGAAGGAGGCGTCAGAGTCTTCCTCACCCGGGAAGAGGAGGTAAGACAAACCTTTCAAGACCTCGTCAAAGGCTTTCGTCTCCACAGTCCGGGTAAAAGACTGGACGGAGTGATGGTGCAGCACATGGGCACAGGACTTGAGCTGATCGTGGGGAGTCTTATGGATCCGCAGTTCGGCCCGGTATTGCTGTTCGGCCTGGGCGGTATCTTCGCAGAGGCCATGAAGGATGTCTCTTTCAGGCTCATCCCCATCGAGCCCAGGGACGCAAGGGAGATGATCGAGGATTTGCGGAGCTCACAGGTTCTCACAAATCCCCGCGGAGCGAGGATCGATCTGACTGCCATCGAACAGTTTCTCCTGCAGGTTTCGCGCCTGATCGTGGAGCACGGCGAGATTCAGGAGATGGACCTGAACCCCGTCTTCGCGTCATCCCGGGGGACCGAGATCTGTGATGCACGCATCAAGATAGATCAGGCATAGCGCGCCGTCTCTTGGATCAATATGCCAGCGCTGTCCTTTATCTATTGCCTTTGTCCGTCAGCTTTACAATGTCCAGGCCGTTGTCGCGGTCAATAAGGTAAATCAGGCCGTTCGCGTCAACATAGAGATCGTTTGTCTGTGCTGAACGAAAACCCGGAGCCGGCTTCGGAACGTAGTGCGCAATTTCTTTGGGTTGATAGGGGTTGGAGATATCGATCACCCGAAGACCGCCCGAAAACCACGCACTGTAGACCAAATTATCCGGGCCGACGTATTCGTGCGGCTGGTGCGCACCGAACCGCCCGGCGGCGTATGCCTTCCTCTCCTGCTCGGGAATCTGGAACGTAGCGACCGGCACGGGATTTGTTTCCACCGTGATGTCGAACACCCACATGAAAGCAGGAGGGTTCGTCTCCGGTCCCACGGCCTCATCAAAGACAACGAGCCAGTCACGTCCGACGATCTTATGACCCACGGGTAAAGCAGTATGTGTTGGATAAGAGTAGGTGGGGTGGTAATCGAAGTGGCTGATCGTCTTTGGTTTCGTAAGGTCTGTTACATCGACGATCGAAAAGCCGCCGCCCCACAACGGGACGTAAAGGCGACTTCCCCAGCGGTTGGGATGATGGGTCCGCACCTCCGCGCCCTGCCAGGTCGGCTTCTCCCCACCCGCAATCCATTGGCCGGGAGCCCACCACCTTCCCACCTCCTTGGGCTTCGTAGGGTCAGAGAAATCGATGATCATCGTGATATTCCCCTGATACCCCGTAGCGCTTGCGCTCGCGTAGACGAGCTTTTTGTCCCGGTCTAGGCTGAAACGATGCACACCTGTCCCGCCCGTATCCAACCCGCCCATCTCCATGAACGCGATCTCCCTGGGCTGGGCCGGGTTCGATATGTCAAAAAAGGCGAGTCCGGCTTTGTCTCCCTGTTTCCAACCTTTATACGATTCCACGTTGATGACCAGGGTATTACCGCAGAGGCGCGCCTTGTGCGAGTGAGTGCCCGGCCGTGTCTTGATCCTGGAAATGACCCGCGGATTGGCAGGATCGGAAACGTCGAGGATACTTGTGGCAAAAGGCTTCTCCATGTGGCCGATGACAGCAAGCTTTCCCTGAACGTCCACCATACCGCCGCCTTCGATATCCAGATGACCAACCCGGGTGATTCCTTTAACTGCTACAGCTTCCATAGTACCTCCCAGAACGTATTGAGACGTAGAGACGAGAAGAGCAACTGCAAGGAACCACGGCGAGGCTTTGCGACAAAAATCCATCATTGCTTGATCCCCCTTCCTAGAATCGGCGACTATCGCCTGTGTGCGTGAGACCATTATTCTTTAATGCCGTCCAAAAGTCAAGACCATGCGGATAGGCCATAATGGGAAGTCGATTACGCGGGGATGGGCCAATAGCGGCCATGTTTCTTGACGAGCCGCACGGCGATACCATAGAGCTCGCTGATGCTTTGGTCGGAAAGCACGTCGTGCGTATTCCCACTCTTCATGACCTTGCCATCCTTGAGTATAAGGGTCTTCGTGAAGATAGGCAGAATCTCCTCCACGTGGTGGGTCACGTAAATGAAGCTCGGATGACTTGGGTTCCGTCCAATTGACAGGAGAGAAGAGAGGAAGACTTCCCGGGCTCCCGGGTCCATTCCGGCACATGGTTCATCCAGGATGGTGAGGTACGGCTCCGTCATTCTGGCCCGGCAGATCAGGATCTTTTGCTGTTCGCCCTGCGACAGGGTTCCAAAGTGTCTCTGAGCGAGGTTTTCGCATCCCATCTCCCTCAGGTACCGCAGCGCCCTTTCTGCATCGCCCGCAGTCGGGGGTTCCCATGAGAATCTCCACAAGCCCACCTGAGCGTATTTTCCGGAGATGACTGTATCCAAAACTGTTTCCCGTTTCGGGACCTCATCAACAAGTGTGGAAGTGACCCAGCCGATACTCCTGCGCAAATCACCGAGATCGAGATGAGCATGACCGTTTCTGTAGACTTCACCTCCGTCATTGGGCCAGAGGTATCCGCACACAATCTTGAGCAGCGTGGTTTTCCCTGCCCCGTTTGGTCCAAGAACGGCCCAGTGCTCCTCCGGCGCGACAACCCAGGAAACGGATTTGAGGATACTCTTCCCGTTTACGGCGAAACTTACTCTGCGCAAATCTAAACGAGGAACCTTCATTTGCTGACACTGATCTCCTTTTCAAAAAATAACCGGATAGCCAACACTATCTGCCACGGGCAAGAGATGTGTAACACATCCCCGGGTGATTCTCAAGCGCCTTTTTTTCAGTTTTTTTTCAACTAATCCTTGACTTTTTGGCCCAATCGTACGATAATTATACAGAGGTTTCGGAAGTACCTGTTGTTGATTGCCGCAAAAGCCTTGGACTTTGCAGGTTCTGTAAACACAATTCCGTATTCCTTAAATTTATTAAAACAAAAAAGTTGGAGGTAGTTTAAGTATGCCAAAAGGAACAGTAAAGTGGTTTAACGAATCCAAAGGTTTTGGATTCATTCAGAGTGAGGACGGTGGAGACGTCTTCGTCCATTACTCAGCTATTCAGGAAGCGGGCTTCAAGTCCTTGGCTGAGGGCCAGCAAGTCAAGTTCGACATCGTGGATGGCAAGAAGGGACCTGCTGCGGCAAACGTTCAAAAGGTCTAAAGTCAATATGCCCTGATCATCATCAGGGCACCCCTTAAGGGGATCCAAGGTCCCCTTTTTCAATCTTAATTGCAACCTATATGAAAATAGGCCCGGGTATCCATTTCCCTACCCCCGGCTCCAGAAGGTTTTGCCAAAAACTCTTCTCGCACTGAATACTGCTTCCTTGACGGACTTGCTTTTGGTCATGCATAATAGGCGTAGCAGATGAGTAGATCGTGCGGCAAGGGTTCCGGTTTCTATCCCCGATTGCTGACCTTCTGATACCAATTTGTATTCGGGTGGAGACCGAGGCGGCAGCGAGGAGCCGACGCAGGCGTACTGCTAGTACGTCGAGGAGAGCGACGGAGCGACAACGAAGGTATACACTTGAAGACAAATTGGTATAGATGGAGGGGCGTGAGAGGACAAATCTGATGGGTGTACCGCGGGTTCCCTGGACCATGACGGCGAAGATCCTCCTCCGGGTGATACCCAGGGTACGGCACCATCTCGAATACTGGAAGGACAAAGCAGCTGCCATTCCTGATCCGGAATTGCGCAGACAGGCCCTTGCGAGCATTGAGACGAAGACTTTTCATTGCGAAGGAGGCGCCCTGTACGCACTCCTTGCGGGAGTTCACCGGGAAGATGCCATTCGATTCATAGTTGCATACCAAACCATTTCGGACTATCTCGATAACCTCTGCGACCGCAGCACAAGCCTTGACCCTGAGGATTTCGCGGCGCTCCATGAGTCGATGCTTCACGCATTGACTCCCGGTGCGTCTCCCCGCGACTATTACAGGTTCCGACGGGAGCAGGACGACAACGGCTATCTGAGAGGCCTTGTCACGACTTGCCAGGAAGTGCTTTCCAGAGTTACCCGTTATGACGTCATTGCCAGCTGGCTGCACGAACTGGAAGGCTATTATGCTGATCTGCAGGTGCACAAGCACGTGAGATTGGAAGAGCGTGTGCCTCGACTCCAGGCATGGTTTGAAAAGCACAAGGGCGGCCTTCCTGAAATGAGATGGTACGAATTTTCAGCGTGTGCAGGCTCGACGCTGGGCATTTTCTGCCTCGTTTCGTCCGCATTTGATCCATCCCTCTCCGCCGAGTACGCGTGCGCCATACGATATGCCTATTTTCCCTGGGTGCAGGGACTGCACATCCTTTTGGATTATTTCGTTGATCAGGAAGAAGATCGCCTGGCGGGTGACCTCAATTTTTGTTCCTTTTATGAGAACAGCGATATCATGGTGAAGCGGCTCGTGCATGTTTTCAAGGAATCGGATAGGGCGGTCGCAGGACTGCCTCATGCGGCCTTTCACCGCATGGTGTGCCACGGTCTCCTCGCCATCTACCTCTCTGACAGGAAGGTTGACCGTCAGGAGAGGATGCGCCAGATGGCGATACGCATCATGAAGGAGGGCAGGGGAGCTACGTTGTTGTTCTTTGTGACCTGCTGGATCCGCAGGCGTCTCAGAAACGTCTAAAACAGGCAAAAGATAAAGCAGGTTAAGGTTGAGGTTAAGAAAAACCTATTACCTGCTTCAACCTTGTCTCGGCCTTCAGCTCCTGCTTTTCTTAACCTTAACCTTTGTTGTCGTCTTTTTCCTGCCTTTTCCCTAGGAAGGCCAGGTAATAGCTCTTGAAGAACAGGCCATACGCAGCCACGGTAATGAAAATCCCTAAGGTAAAGAATGAGTAAGGCCTTCCAGGCATGACCTTCCGTAAGCCCAGGAGCAGGAGGGTAACAATAGCCCCCGCAATGAGAGATCGCACTATCTCTTCCTTCGTTTTTCGGGACGGCCGGTAGCCCGTTTTTCTTCTGTACAGCACATAGAGCACGGAAAAATTGTAGAAAGAGACGATCGACGTCGCAAGGGCCACGCCCAGATTTCCCAGAGGCATCATGAGAAGGTAAACCAGTATCACGTTCAACCCTATAGAGGTGATGCCGACCCGGGCAGGAGTTTTCATGTCGTGGCGCGCGTTGAAGATACGACCGAAGGAAATGGACAAAGCGTAAAAAATGAGTCCGACGCTGTAACCGGAAAGAGCCCGATACGTCATCAGCGTATCTTTTAGCGTGAAAGCGCCCCGTTGATAGAGCAGCTTTACGAGCACATCACCGGCAACGCAGAGAAAGATTGTCGAAGGTACGAGCGTGATGCAGACGAGGACCAGGGAGCTGTCTACATGTGCGTCTATTCCCTTCCAATCTTCTTCATGAAAGAGCCTTGAGAGCTTCGAGAAGAGCACCGTGTAAATCGAAACTGCAAAGAGACTATACGGGAAGAGAAAGATGCGAAATGCATAAGCGAGCGAGGCAACGCCCCCCTCAGGTAGATAAGAGGCCATGCTCCTACCGATGAAGCTATTGATGGGAACGACGGAGGTTGCGATGAGCGCGCCGGTGAATAGCCTCTTCGCCTCCTTGAGAGAAGGATGATCAAGGGGAAGAGTCATCCGGTAATGAATGCCCAGCCCTCGCAGGTAGGGTATCTGGAGGATAATCTGCGCGACGGCACCCAGCGCGACGCCTACCGCAAGACTGTAGATCCCGATGGTGCCACTTATTGTGAGGGCCGCGAGAATAAAGATTATGTTCCAGATGATACCCGACAGCTCGGGCGCGGCGAATTGCTCTTTCGCATTGAGAAACGCCTTCATCACGGAAAGCATGGCATGAAGGGGAATAACCGGAATCATGATGATAAAGAGGCAACGTGTGACATACCTCTCTTCCATACTGAAGCCCGGGGCGATGAGTCGCATGACCGGTCCGCTGGCCACGAGAAGAAAAATCGAGGCCAGGGCCGTGATGATAATCGCCACGTTCATGAAAAGAGAATATACTCTCGAGAACTCCTCGCGATCTTCCAGGTATCTCGAACAGACGGGTATAAGAAAGGCGCTTGTCGCTCCGGAGAAAAAGAGCGTCTGTATCAATTCCGGGAAATTGAAGGCGATGACGAATGCACCGACAAGACGCGTTGCCCCGAAGAGGTACGCCTGAACCGCCTCCCTCACGAAGCCAAGCGGCCTGCTCACCAGGGTGATGCCTGTGATAACCGAACCTTTGCGGATGAGATAGTCAGCGGAGGATTGTTTCAGAAGCGTACCCCAAAACAGAAACGTTACAAGTTACAGGTTGAAACACGTTACACGTTACAGACTAAATACGTTACAGGTTAAAACACGTTACCGGTTGCATGTTGGAGGCCAAGACTCTGACGTGCAACCTGCAGCCTTTAACAGTTCTTCGTTAACTTGTAACATGTAGCTCGTAACATCTAACCGCCCGGCGGGCAGTTAGATGTTTTCTCTTCCAATATTTTTTCGTTTCACAACCTTCTGGAGCTTGCTGATAGATTTGAGCTCTATCTGGCGTATGCGCTCCCGAGTCACTCCAAAAAGTTTCCCGATCGATTCGAGAGTTTGTGGTTCCGCTCCGTCAAGACCGTATCTCAGGATAATCACTCTTTTCTCATCGTCGCGCAGCGTATCAAGCCATGAGGCTATGTATTCAATTCTCTTGGTTTGCTCCAACACAGAGAGCGGTTCGTCGACGCTGTGATCAGGTAGAAAATCTTCCATCGTCACATTATCTTCTTCGTCAAGGAGACTATCAAGGGAATCTGTTCTTGTGACGACAAACATCAGGTTTCGGATGAAGCTTAAAGGTATGTCTGTGCTGAGGTGAAGCTCTTCCTCGGTGGGCTCTCTCCCCTCCCTTTCAATATAACCGTGCATGACCTTCGATACCTTACGTATGCGAGCGGAAACATGTACCGGAAGCCTGACTATACGTGAATAGTTGAGAATTGCGCGTTCGATGGACTGTTTAATCCACCATGTGGCGTAGGTCGAGAACCGGCAATTCTTTGAAAGGTCGAATTTCTCAACCGCGCGGATCAGGCCCAGGTTGCCTTCTTCTATAAGATCGAGCATCGAGATACCGGGGGTTACGTGTTTCCTGGCAATCTTAACCACCAGTCTCAGGTTGGCCTCGATCATCTTCTGGCGGGCTTCACGGTCTCCCCGTGAGATTCTCTCAGCTAATTCCTTTTCCTCCTTCTCGCTCATCGTGGACAGTTTGCGCAAGTCCCGGAGATAGAATTTTTCAGCCTCAAAGTCGTCAAGCTCAAAACATTCTTTTGGCTCTTCTAATCTTTCCATCCGTGTGCCCCTATGAGCTTAACAAACCTGACCCCTCCGTAGTTTTCCTCTTGGTATCGGTCCTCTCCCTCCTTGATGTAAACCATCAAATCCTGTTGAGATTCGTCGCCAATAGGGATCACCAGACGGCCGCCGGTCTCAAGCTGTTCGAGCAAAGGATCAGGCGCTTCGGGTGCAGCCGCCGTGACGATAATTCCGCCGTAGGGGCCGTATTCCCTCCATCCTTGTGTTCCATCGCCGATGTTCACAATCACGTTGGTGTATTTCAAATCGTCGAGCAGCTTGCGCGCCCTTTTCGCGAGTGACGGAATACGCTCTATAGAGTATACTTGCTCTGCCAACTCCGCGAGTATGGCTGTCTGGTAACCGGAGCCGGTTCCTATTTCCAGCACGTTTTCATGTCCCGTCAAACGCAGCGCTTCGGTCATGAGCGCAACGATATAGGGTTGAGAGATAGTCTGTTTCTCTCCGATGGGTAACGGATGGTCTTCGTACGCTTGGGGCCAGAGGGCTTCATCCAGGAATAGATGACGCGGAACCTTCCGGAAGGCTTCAAGCAACTTGCGATCTTTCACGCCTCGGTCCCTGATCTGGGTCTCGACCATCTGCAGTCGTTTGCTTTCGTACTCGTTTCGCATCAGGCCGACAACTCCTTGGCCCTGTTTCGCGCTTGTTCTATTGCCTTGATGAGACTGCCCCTGAATCCCTTTTCTTCCAATAGCGTGAGGCCGGCAATAGTTGTGCCTCCGGGAGACGTGACCATCTCTTTCATTACGGTAGGATGAAGTTTTTCTGCCTCCAATGTTGCGATCGTGCCCTTGATGGTCTGTATCGCGAGTATGCTCGCCTTGTCCCTGGGTAGTCCGACGTTGACGCCGGCATCGATCATGGCTTCGAGGAAACAGAGGAGGAAGGCGGGTCCGCTACCGCTCAGTGCTGTTACGGCATCCATCAGGTCTTCCCTCACCTCAACAACCCTGCCGAGAGGCGCAAGCATCTTTTTTGTCTCCTCCAGTTCTCCCTCCGGCACCAGGTCGTTGGAGGTCATACCCAGGGCTCCTTCGCCAACTTTGACGCAGATGTTTGGCATTATTCTGATGACCTTGACAGGCCTTTGCAGCATCGATAGGATAGTCGACGTGGTCACGCCGGCCATTATGGAGATCACCAGTTTCTCCTTATCGAATGCAGGCGCGATGGCGCCCAAGAGTCGCTTTGCGTCCTGAGGCTTCACGGCGATGAGTATGTACCTTGCCTTCTGCGCCAAATCCCTTGCATTTGCGGCAAGGCCAATGCGATAGCGCCTCGCCACGGTCTGGGCACGGTCCTTTTTAACTTCGAAGGCCAAGAGGTCCTTGCGATCGAATCCCGAGCCCAGGAGTGCACCCACGATTGCTTCGCCCATGTTTCCCAAACCGAGTATGCCCAGTCGCGCCATAGACTCCTCCTTTCTTTCTTATATCAGATGGGCCAGCTAATTTAAAGTGAAATCTGCGTTCGACGGCGGCTTCACCGAAAGCCTATCCGATTGATGCGCCGTTACGGGTTCCGAGTTCCGGGTTCGAAGCATTGACTCAATATGCCCTTCGCCCGTAACTGCGCCGAAGGTGCGTTAACTCGCAACGCGTAACTCGCAACGCCGCTCACTTCATCCGACGATATGGAGCTTCTCTTTCTTAGGTTGTTGACGCAGGAGAATGTTTGTGGCTCCCGGGCCCCCGTCGCGCATGTTTGAGCTTGCGAACGCGATAACCCACCTGCGGTGCATAGCCCGGAGTATCCACTCCTTGAGCCTTCCTTTCAAGACCGGCTCGTGCCTCGATTTGAGTCCGCGGCCGTGAATGATTTTGACACACCGAACATTCGAGCGAACAGCATCTTTGATGAAGCCTTGAAACATCTCGTAGGCTTCCTCCGCCCCAAGCCCATGGAGGTCGAGCACTTTCTGGACGGAGTACTCGCCCCGCCTGAGTTTCTCCATGGTAACCGGGTTGGTACCCTCCACGCACCCCTCCATATACTCGGGTAAATTTGTAACGTTGAGCCGGTATTCTTCGTTCAGGGCCTCCGTGAGTCTTCTCTCCCCATCGTGCTCATCAGCGATGGCCTTCCGGTCTGACCTGATCTGGCCGACCCTCTGCTTATCCTGCCTTATCTTCTGTATATCTCTCATTGCCTCATCGAAATCGAGAGGCTCCTCTGCGAGCTCTTCTTTGGAGGTTTCCGTGAATTCCTTCCTGAGTGATATCCGTCGGTCCTTCACAAAATGTGAAAGATCCCCTAGCAGCTTGTAAATAGAGTCCTCGTTTTCCATCTGACTATAAGTTTAACCCTCTAACCGCTGTCTATCAATGGGGCACAGAGCCGACCTCTTTGCTTGAGGACCGCCCCACCTGGGGCGGGGCTCAAGGACCGGGAGCTACTCTCCCTTGAGGAGCGTCGCCCGTGGCGACTTGAGGCAGTTGCCTCTAGGCCGAAGGCCGATCCTTAAGCGAAGCGGTCCTCAAGGGCGAAGCCCAGTCCTTAAGCCGCTGAAGGTGTGGCGGCGGGCTGGCGGCGACTTTGACAATCCGATTGGCGTATACTAGAGTAACTCAATGGATTGGCTCAAATACATGATCGATTATGGAATTACGGGCCTGCTCGTGTTGCTTTCTCTCATCTCGCTTGCCATCTTTGTGGAACGCTATCTGTTCATGAAAAGGCTGAAGGTAGATGAGTGCGACGGCAGAAAAAGGCTGGAGATCGAGTTGACGAAGAGTCTCACGATCCTTGCAACAATAGGTGGAAACGCACCTTATATCGGGCTGCTTGGTACCGTGCTTGGGATTATGCTCACCTTTTATACGATCGGCGTCGAAGGATATGTCGATCCTACAAGAATCATGGTTGGTCTGGCTCTGGCCCTGAAGGCCACCGCGGTAGGTCTCCTGGTTGCCATACCTTCGATCGCTTTTTATAACTATCTTCTTCGACGGGTGAAGGTGATCCTCGCCGAGTGGGACATAAGGAATGGAAGAGAAAGAGTTTGATTACATCAGTATGATCCCCTTGATCGATGTGATGCTCGTCCTACTGACCATCGTCCTGATGACGAGCACCTTCATCATGGGAGGCATGATCCGCGTAGAACTCCCCAGGGTAAGCGGAGAACAGGAAGCCGTTGCCAGGACACGGTCTGTGGAAATGGATCAGACTGGCAGGCTTTACTACGACGGCCTTGCGGTGAGTCTTGAAGAGTTCAAAGGACGCCTGAGCAATGTTTCGAGGGATGTGCCGTTTCTCATTCGTGCTGACAAACGAGTACCGCTCCAGTATTTCGTGGAGGTCCTCGGCACGGTGAAGGGCATGGGCTTTAAGCGCGTGAGCGTGCAGACCGAGCGGGAACGTCAATGAGAGGATTTTCAGAGGGGCTTCTTGTTTCTGTTTTTGTACATGCGCTGGTGGGTGCGGTTGTCTATGCCATTCCCGTGGACAAGTTTTCCAAGCCGGAGACAATTTCCGTCGATTTTACCCTTATCGATTACGAAGGGGGTCGGGCAACTGATCAGCAGCCCGGATCCGGCCTGGCGCGTACGGCCGCTGCAGGGACAAAAGCGAATGGGGTAACCCGGAGCGCCATGTGGAAAGTGAAGCAGCAGGCTCGGGCAGAGATGGATATGCACACCGCGGACAACCGGCGCGGTCAGACATCTCTTGGTGCCGACCCCGCACAAAGTGAGGAATTCCTCGCAACGTCATCGAGTGATTCTCAAGGAACACAAGGAACGTTCTCGTCGCCCGATGGGGTTCCGGTTGCCGGTTTATCGAGCGACGGTTCGCCAGGCCGCGGTTCTGGACCGTCGGGACCGGGAGGCACGAATTTCGCGAGTCTTAATAAGGCAGGGGCAGGAGCATCGGGTGACGCCTCTGGCGGTGGGCAGGGTGCCATCCTCCGGGAGATTCGGGATAGCATCATGAAGAACGTGGTCTATCCTGAAAAAGCCAGGCGGATGGGCTGGGAGGGGAAGGTGATTCTTGCATTCACAGTCTACGAGGATGGATCCATTCGCGATGCCCGCGTCATGCAGAGTTCCGGAGCTCTCATCCTGGACGATGCCGCTAAAGAAGCGCTCAGGAAATCTACCATACGGACTCAGTTTGCAAGAAGAGTTCAGGTGGTGCTCCCTATCGAATATAAACTGAAATAAATGCCCGCCTCAGAGGTACTGCCGTGGCTTTGATTCAGGAGAACGATCTCATCCTCATTGTGTATCAGGGGAACAGGTACCTGAAGAAGGTGGAGCTTAAGAAAAATTTTCACGGTAAGGGGGGTACCCTGGATTTCTCCTCGTTGGTCGGTCTTCCCTACGGGATCAGACAAGGACAGTATGAAGTCTTTGAGCCAACGCTCGAAGACATGATCATGTATGGTCTGCGCAGGGAGACTCAGATTGTTTACCCTAAGGACGCCTGCTATATCTGTTTCAAGCTCAATTTGAACCACGGCGACAGGGTGATGGAAGTTGGTACAGGGAGTGGTGCTCTGACAGTGCTCTTATCACGCGCGGTTGGGCCTGCGGGCATGGTCGTGTCCTTTGAGAAGGAGGAAAGGCACTACAAGAATGCACGGAAGAATGTTGAGCGGTTTGCGACCTCTTCCAATGTTGATCTGAGACTCGCGGACGTATCCCAGCAGGAGGGGAGCGAATTCGACGCGGCCTTCATAGACGTGCGTGAACCGTGGTCGGTCATCGAGAAGGTCTGGACGTTTCTTAAAGCCAGCGCAAGCCTTGCTATTATTGTGCCTACGACAAACCAGGTGTCGGAAACGCTCCGCGCGCTGCAGCCCTTATTCGGAGATGTCGAAGTGCTGGAGATCCTTCTCAGAAAATACAAGACTGTAGCTGACCGGTTGCGGCCGGACGATCGCATGGTGGCCCACACCGGGTATCTTATCTTCAGCCGGAAAGTCACGGAGCAGATTACTGGTTGATTGATTATTAGCTGACTGGTTAGTCAACGAGTTAACCTATCAACCAATCAGCTAATCAGCCGTTCAGCCAATAATCAGTCATAGCTAGTGAGGCTTCTTTGTAAGATCCTTTAGTTCTTCCTCGTATTTTTCCGCGCATTCCGGACACAGGCCGTGACTCAAAACTGCGTCAGTATGCTTACTGATATAGGCTTCCAGTTGATTCCAGTAGCCTTGATCGTCTCGGATTTTTTTACAGGATGCGCAAATGGGTATGAACCCTTTCAGGGTCTTGATCTCTGCAAGTGCTTCCTGGAGCTCTGAGATCAGTTTTTGCTGCTCTTTTTCCTTTAACCGTAATGCGTCTTCTGCTCGTTTGATGCGGACCAGAGAGTGGACCCGTGCAACAAGTTCCTTATTGGAAATTGGCTTGATGATATAACCGTCTGCCCCAACGTCGAGTCCTTCTGCCTGGTATTCAGACGAAACCTGGACTCCGGATACGAGGATGACGAAAATATCCCTTAAGGCCTCATCGGCCTTGATTTGTTTGCATACCTCAATCCCTGATATGTCGGGAAGGATGACATCCAGCAAGATTATGTCCGGGTGATGTGCTTGCGTGGCTTCGAGACATTCCTTCCCCGTAGAGGCTTCCAGTACCTCGTACCCCGCTCTTTCCAAGATCGTGGCTGTTAGGCGAAGAAGTTCTGGATCGTCGTCGGTGATGAGTACCTTGGCGGTTTCTCTCATGCCCGTCTTTAGTATAGACGCGCAAAGATACGCAGTCAATTCTCTTTTCTCAGTCGAACTCCGATTTTTGTTTTATGGTCCTTGTCTCTCTTGACAGAACCTCACAATGGAGATAGCTTTACCAGAGAACGCGACCAAGCTGCACCCTTAAGTTGGGACACACCGCACGAAACTTTAAAGGCGAACAATGAAGGCTCACCTTCGACGTTGCGAAGGAGTGAGTCAGAGGGGTGGATGAAGAAATATATAAAACCGATTCTCTGGATCGCCGCAGCTTCAGCGGCGATTCTGGCCTTCCTGTTCATCTTGCTCCTTCTGGCACCTTTCCTGATTAATTTGGAGCCCGCTAAGCAGAGGGTTGTCGCCGACATCTCTCAGGCAATAGGAGGTAGATTAGAAGCCCGGAGGATCAATCTCCATTTTTTTCCGCGCCCCTCTATAATCCTCCAGGGAGGAATTATATCGGTTCCGGAAAAGGTTTCGGGGACGTTTGACTCTTTGTCGATCTACCCCGAGATTACCATGCTTCTCCGGGGAAAAGTCCGGATTGCACGACTTATCCTCGCGGGTCCCGACATGCAGGTGAGTCTGCCGGACGATCTTGAGAAGATGGAGGGACTGAAGCAATTCTCATTGAAGGCGATTGACGATGAACTGGCATCTATTATGGCGAAGGTCGCATCCGAAGCACCTGGCCTCGTTCTCTCAATTGAAAAAGGAAGCCTCAATCTCCTCAGGCAGAGAAATTCGGCTTTCTGGTTCCATGACATCTACGCCAGTATTGCTCTCCCTGGAAAACAACTCGGGGTTGAACTTGCCTGCAGCTCGAATATCTGGAGGCGTGCCTCCCTCGCCGGATGGCTCAAGCCGGGTGAATTTCGGGGTGAAGGGCGTATCCAACTCACTCAACTCAGGCCTGATCTGATTGCCCAAAACCTTTTTCCGCGCGTGGAACCTCGCATTGAAGAGTCACAGGCAAACCTCGAGATCAGCTTTGGGGCCGACGGAATAAAGTCTTCTCACGCGGAGTTCCAGAGTGACGTGCCCAGCACAACCTTGCGAAGGGGGCAGCAATCAGTAACACTAAGAAAGGTGAGCCTAAAAGGAACGTTACGTCAGGATGGAGATAAGACCATAGCTTTCCTCACCGAACTGGATAGCGTTTATCCCCAGATGACGGTGTCAGGAAATCTAAACGCAGACGCGGCTCCTGCTCAAGCAAGCCTGGATATCCGTGCGAGCGCCGTGGACGTGGAATCGGTACGCAGCGCGGCTCTGTTTCTGTTGGGCCGACAGCCGGTTGTGCAGTCAATCTTTGACATCCTGAGAAAAGGCAGTGTGCCGGCGTTGGACATCACGTCTCGCGGAAGTACGCTCCGTGATCTGGCAAAAGAAGAAAACATTGTCATTCAAGGCAGCATGACCGGAGGAACCGTCGTTCTTCGGGAGAATCATCTCGACCTGGAAGAAGTTAAGGGCAATGCGGTGATTTCCCGCGGTGTCCTCGAGGGGAAGGATCTCGAGGCCCGGCTCGGCAATGCATGGGGGACGGCCGGGCTATTGAGGGTCGATTTCAAGAGCGAGCCTACACAATTTCGCCTCGATATCGGCGTCAAGGCTGATATCGCTGAACTTCCGTTCTATCTTAAGAACCTGATAGGAGAGGAAGGATTCACCAGAGAGCTCGACCTTATTAAAGAGCTCCGAGGTGGTGCCTCGGGAAGGCTGGTTCTGGACCGGCGCGCAAGCGGAACCCAGGTAAGCGTCGACGTCCAGGCATTCACCCTCTATGCAGCTTATCAGAGGTTTCCGTTTCCCCTGGAACTACATGGAAAGTTCTCGTATGATGGGCCCGCGGCAAGAATTATGGTGGATGGTCTGTCGGGGAGGGCGGGAAAGTCCTCTTTTTCTCAGCTTACCGGCCAGCTGACCCTGGAAGGAAACCCTTTCATTAAAGTTACCTCCGGTTCAGGTACGATTCTGCTTGATGAGTTCTATCCCTGGCTGCTGGGATTTGAACCAGTGCAGAACGCGCTTGGAAAAGGCGGCTCTGTGAAGGGTATTCTCACACTCGATACCTTGCAACTACAAGGCCCTCTCTCCCAACCGAAGAGCTGGCAGTTTCAGGCAGTAGGGCACGTGCAAAATGTCGCGGTGGCCTCGCCGCGACTACCGGTGCCGGTCGAAATAACGAGTGGGAACTTTGAAGCCGGACCGGAACAGCTTTCTCTTTCCAATGTCCAGACCAGCTTCCAGGACTCGTCGCTGTCGATTTCGGGTGTGCTCTACCATTATCTCGAAGAGCTTGACAGGGCCGATCTGTCGTTACAGGGGCAGGTTGGAGCAGAGTCCACTCTGCGAATATCGGATCTCATGAATCTGCCCCAGGAGCTTAGATATCGTTCACCCTTCTATCTGTCCCAGGCGCACCTGGTCTGGGAGAAGAGCGGCAGGATTTCGTGGTCAGGGAATGCACGGATGGAACATGGCCCTGATGTATCTGTCGATGCTGTATCTGAGCCCGACGAGCTGACGATCAAGCGTATGGTTATCCGGGATGCGAAGTCAGACGCCTCGCTTTTTTTTCATCTGAAGGCAAGGGAGTTGGGCCTTACCTTTAACGGTACCCTGACCGGAACTACGCTGGACGACCTGTTAGAAAGAAACGAATTTCTCACGGGCTGGCTGAAGGGGAATCTATCGGCTCACATCGATCTTGATCAACCGTTTAACTCTGTGGCTCAGGGGGCGCTTCAGGGCGATGGTCTAACTTATCCATATAGTGGTGACGTCCCGGTGCAGATTGACGCGTTCTCTGTTACTGCAAAGGGCAACCTCTTCACGGTAGATTCGAATCTCCATGTCTCGGGGCATAGTCTGAAGACAAAAGGAGAGGTCGATTTTCTACTTGATGGATTCATGGTCGATATGGACATTTCCATGAATGGGTTCGATCTGGACCATGTCATGACGAGTGCGCTCGGCAAAAAAAGAGATGGGGCTTCCCGACCCCTGCCCCTGAAAGGGATTCTGAGGGTCGAGTCGGAGTACGTGAAGTACGGCCGGTTCACGTGGCGTCCCGTGCGCGCCAATATCACCTTTGATCCTGAAACGACACGCATTGAGATTACCCAGGCCAATCTCTGCGGTATCGACACCCCCGGGCTTCTGGAGATCTCTCCGAAGGGAGTGGAGCTTCGCACCAAGCCGAAGGCAAAGGATAAGGACCTGCATGAGACGCTCATCTGCTTATCGGACACCAGAGATATCAGTGGCCATTTCTCCTTCAATGCGGACGTGTCCGGGAAAGGAGAGGCCGAATCATTGGCCCGCTCGCTCAAGGGCACCATGGAATTAGAGGCTAAGAACGGCCGCATCCATCGATGGGGGTTCTTGGCAAAAATCTTCGAGGTCCTCAGCCCTACGGGCCTTCTCAGGATTCCTGACCTGACAAAGGAAGGATTATCGTACTACACGATAAAAGCAGAAGGAAATTTGCAGGACGGCAAGATCGCGATTAAAGAGGCTCTTGTGGACGCTTCTTCGGCTGACCTCGTTTTCAACGGAGAGATAGATCTTATTGACAGGAAGATCGATGCGGTTGTTCTGGTTCTCCCGTTCAGAACCATAGACCGGATTATCAACTTCATTCCTCTGGTCCGCTATATCCTGGCTGGAAGACTTGTTGCTATTCCTGTCAGGGTAAGCGGTGATCTGGACAAACCGGACGTAATTCCTTTTTCTCCCTCAGCAGTCGGTGCCGGTCTGCTGGACACGGTAAAGAGAATTTTTCATCTTCCCTTCCATCTCATACAGCCTTTGCTCCCGCGGGAAAAGCAAGACTGAATAGTCCTGGCTCTAGTCTATTATTCCGCGAGGATGATCTGGATATCCATCACATTGGTCCCAGTTGGCCCCGTAATCAGAAGTTCGCCGGTCTTATGGAAGAAGCTATAGGAGTCGTTACCATCTAAGTACGCCTTTGCGTCGAGATTAATGGTTCTTGCGCGACCGATGGTGTGACCGTCCACTATTGCCCCCGCGGCATCGGTTGGTCCGTCAGTCCCATCCGTTCCTGCCGAAAGAAGCGTTACCCTTGGTTCTCCTTCAATCTCGAGCGCAAAGGCAAGGGCAAGCTCGGTATTTCTGCCACCGAGTCCACTACCCCTCACCGTGACCGTGGTTTCTCCGCCGGAGAGCAGGCAAAAGGGACGGTTAAGTTTTGCTGTGCGTGCCCGATGGGCCAGTGACCGGGCAGCATTACAGGCCTCTCCTTGTAAAGTCGAGGAGATGATGGAGGTTTGAAATCCGAGTTCCTCGGCCTTCCTTTTTGCGGCAAGGAGTGCTCCGCGGTTACTTGCAACTACGATGTTCTGCACCGCGGTGAAGATATCATCCCCCTCCTTCGGAGTCTCCGGGATCTCTCCTCTGGCGCCTCGCTCAAGGATTGAGAGGGCTTTCGCTGGCATCTGATCAGTGAGCTGGCACTTTCCCAGGACCGCAAGCGCGTCACTGTACGTGGACGAATCCGGAGCTGTGGGACCGGATGCGATGACGTCGAGACTATCACCGACCACATCAGAGACGATCAGGGAAATAATGGAAGCTGGGTAGGCGATCCCTGCCAGCCGGCCGCCTTTTACCATGGAGAGATGCTTGCGGACAGTGTTCAATTCGTTTATTGTTACCCCTGATTTAAGCAGTAGGTTTGTTACTTCCTGTTTTTCTCGAAGACTGATGCCTTCATACGGCTCCACGAGTAAAGCAGATCCACCGCCGGATATGAGGCAGAGTATGAGCGTTCTTTCATCAGCTCCTTTGAGAAGATCAACGATCCTTCTGGTAGTTGCCACGCCGTTCTCGTCAGGTACCGGGTGAGCTGCTTCGTACCCGGTAATCTTTGCGAGCCGCCCTGAGGCGCTTGTATGCCCGTACTTTGTAATGATGATCCCGGTGTCGATCAGATCGCCAAGGAATTGCTCTGAAGCTTCTGCCATGCGCCCTGAGGCCTTGCCGAAGCCAATCACGAAGAGTCTCGCGAAATCTCCAATCCGGAAAAAGGTGCGGACCTGTTCCAGTTCCGGCCGAACGGCCTTAAAGGGATCAGCTGCGGCGAGGGCCGCGTAAAAGATTTCCCGGGCAGGAGCTGCGAGATTTGTCATAGGCTTTCCGGCCGACAATGACGGGAGCTGTTCTAAGTCTCCCCCTCCAGTATATGTCTTGGCCCTTCTTTTCTCAACACTCAATCTTTGTTTCAAATCCCAAATCCCAATTTCCAAATCTCAAACAATTGCCCAATATCAAAAGTCGCAAACGTAGGGATCTTGGCGGGAGACTGGATTTTGTTGATTGCACAGGGCGAGTGATGTAATCTGATAACATGCTTAGAGACTCAAACCTTGAGGGAGGGGGAAGATGAGGCGTGAAGGTCGTTTATGTGGTGCCCTTGCTGTAGTGGTGCTCGTCTGCATTTTTCTTCTATCAGGCTGTGCAAAGCCGCCAACAGAGGAGATTGCTAAGGCTGAAAAAGCCCTGTCCGATGCAAAAGCAAAGGAAGCAGATATCTACCTTGAAGATGGATTCAAGAAGGCCGAAGCAGCCCTCAAGAAAGCAAAAGATCTGATGGCTCAGAAAGAATATAGGGACGCGAAATCGGCTGCGGAAGAGGCGTCGTCCGGAGCTCAGCTCCTTTCTTCACAGGTGGATGCAGCCAAGGCGAAGATGAAGGCTGATGCAGAGCAGATGCTCCAGGAAGTCAAGGGGCAGACAAATGAACTGAAAACACTTGTTGCCGATGCCGTCAAGAGAAAGCTTCCAATCAACCGTGAAGAAGCTCAAGCCCTGATAGGGAAGAACGAGATTGATCTGATCAATGTGAAGGTCAGGCTCGAGACCGGAAAAGTTCGCCAGGGTTACGACGATCTGAAAGTTATGAAATCGCAAACTGCTGCCCAGAAGGAAAAGTTCATGGCGTCCTTACCGCCCGATCCGGAGAAGAAATAGCAGAAGATCAGCCTTTCTTCATTGTGAGCGATCAAAATCGTGGAGTTGATCATGAATTTTGGGAGTGTTGGCAGCCCGTAGGAATTCACGATATAGGTGTGGTTTAGTCGCCATGCAAGAAACGAAGTTTCAGCTGCTGAGTCATTCCGCGCTCGTCTTACTCCTCGGGTACGCGGCCTACCTGATATTCAGGCCCTTCTTTGTGCCCATCGGGTGGGCCATCGTGTTTGCCATCGTCCTCTACCCGGTACACAACTTCTTTCTGAAATACGTGAAGATGGGCGCTATTTCCGCCGTTGTCATCCTCATTCTGATCCTCATTATAACACTCGGCCCGCTTTCTTACGTTTCCTATCAACTCGCAGTGGAGTTACAAAACATTTCCTTTGAACACGCAACAGAAGAGATTGTCGGTATCTTCAACCACCCATGGATTAAGCCCCTCGTGGAACGTGTACTTTCTCTTTTCAGCATAACGGAGGAACAGTTCAGGGCGTCTGTCGTGGAGAATCTTACAAAACTCGGCAAGAATCTGCTCGGGCCCGCGGGAGGCAGGATAAGCGATATTATAACGGGCGCATTCGATTTTGTCCTGATGGCGTTTACCCTCTTTTTCCTCCTCAAGGACGGTCCAAAGTTTCTCGAAAAGTTGCGTGACTACATGCCATTCCCGGAATATGAAAAGAAGCAGCTTGCAAAACAGATAAAGGATGTGGTCGTGTCAACCATCTATGGTGGCGTGGTGGTTGCGCTTGCGCAAGGCCTTATAGGCGTCATTGCATTTGCTGTCGTTGGTATCCATGCCCCTGTACTCTGGGGAATGGCCATGTCGATCACGTCCTTCATACCCATAGTCGGGTGCGCACTCATATGGGTACCGGCTACGCTTTATCTCTTCGCCAAAGGGCTGACTACTCAAGCAGTCATCCTTGCTGCAATCGGGATCTTTGTTATAAGCGCAGTGGACAATATTTTAAGGCCCATTATCATCAGAGGTAGGGTGAGTATGCCTCTCCTGCTTGTATTCTTCAGTGTTTTTGGCGGAATTCAGGTTTTTGGTCTGCTCGGTCTTGTTCTTGGCCCTCTTGTTGTGGCAGTGTTCGCATCCGTCGTGGGCATATTCCGAACCCGGGAGTAAAAACAGGTTGAGGCACAAAATAGGAAAAAGGTAAAACAGGTTAAGGTTAAGAAAAACAGAAACGGATAAGGCAGGTTAAGGTTAAGAAAAGATAAATAAGGATCCTAAAGTCGAAGGCAGGACTCTTTTTTTTAACCTCAACCTTTGCCTTAGTCCTTACCGCAACCTGCCTTTCTGAGGCGTCTTGCATTGTCAGCTGTCCCGACGTAAAATATGATGATCAAAATCTGAATATAAGCAAAGGAGCAAACATGAAGGTGCGATTCATTGCAGTTCTGGCGGTCGGTCTGTTTTTCTCTGCAGTCAACTTATACGCTGCAGATGAGGTAACGCTAAAAACTGAGAAAGAGAAGCTGAGTTACATCATTGGAGTTCAGGTCGGCAATGATCTGAAAAACCAGTCCATCGACGTTGATCCTGCGATTGTCGGTAAGGGCCTGCAGGATTCAATTCTCGGAAATAAGCTCCTGATCGGCGATCAAGAGGCAAAGGACTTCATTGCGGCGTATCAGAAGGAGAGGACCGCGAAGATTGCTGAAGAGAAAAAGAAGCTTGGTGAAAAAAATAAACAGGAGGGAACCGTCTTCCTGGCCGAGAACAAGAAGAAGGCAGGGGTAAAAACTCTGCCCAGCGGCCTGCAGTACAAAGTAATCAAGGAGGGTACCGGCAAGACACCGAAGGCGACTGATACCGTTGTGACCCAGTACAAGGGCACATTGATCAATGGTACAGAGTTCGATAGCTCATACCGAAGGAACGAGCCAGCGACGTTCCCGGTCAATGGGGTCATACGTGGCTGGACTGAGGCCTTACAGCTGATGAAGGAAGGCTCCAAGTGGCAACTCGTTGTCCCGCCAGAGCTTGCTTATGGTGAACAGGGCGCCGGTCCCATCGGTCCGAACGCTACCTTGATCTTTGAGGTAGAGCTGGTATCCGTAAAACAGTGACGAGTTGCGTGTTGCGGGTTACGAGTTTGCTTAAGTAATTTAACCCGGAACCCGTAACGGTCTGCGCAGTTCAGACTGGGGTTGCGGACCGTGGCTGGTGAGGACTTTTCCCGGCTCAAATTAGATAAATCAAAGATCACTTCCGGCCTCACGAGAAAGCGTGGGAGATGGTGGTTACTGGTGCGAGCCTTGCGCTGGTTTTGCCGGTCGTGCTTTATACGACCGGCCTGCAGTTGGGGTCACACGTTGACAATGAGCTGAGCGCTTCGTCTTCAACAACAGGAAACGCGTACGTAAATCCCGGATAAAAAACACTCATTTTTGTCTCGCTGGCCAGGGGCATTTACAGTAGTACCTGACTAATTTACTGACTAATTTACCTACTTGCACGCACATCACGTTTGTGCTAAACTGTGCCCTTTCGTGTTCTGGAACATGAACAGGATACCGGCTGGTCACAGAAGGAAATCGTGTGAAATTACAAGGACTCTTATTCAAGGGCGCTACCAGATTTGATGAGCATAAAAGTACCTTTTGATGAACAGGAGGGACTGTGAACGTTCAGGGGTGTCATTGCAGGCCGATCGACGAATTGGTAGGTGAACTTGCAACACACATCGAGCAAGGCTTGACCCAGGCGGAAGCAGAGGCCAGATTGGTTCACCTTGGCCCTAATGAGCTTGATGAACGTCCACGACCGGGTTTTTTCAGGATGCTCCTCGACCAGTTCAATAATTTCCTGGTGATCATTCTTCTCGTTGCGGCCGCGGTGTCGTTGCTCCTCGGGGAGTACATCGATGCGATTGCCATTATGGTCATCGTGGTGTTGAATGCTGTGGTCGGAGTTGTTCAGGAATCGAAGGCAGAGCAGTCCTTGGCCGCCCTCAAGAAAATGGCTGCGCCGACTGCGCAGGTAATTCGTGACGGACATCAGACAACGATCCCCTCGCGAGAATTGGTGCCGGGTGACGTTGTTCTGGTCGAAGCCGGTAACTATATCCCAGCTGATCTGCGTCTTATAGAAAGCGTGAATCTTAAGGTTGAGGAAGCATCCCTGACCGGCGAGTCAGTGCCGGTCAATAAGGTAGCCGCCGTGGTACTTGACAAGGAGATTCCTCTCGGCGACCGGAAGAATTCCGCATTTATGAGTACTATGGTCACCTATGGACGAGGGAAAGGGATCGTGACTTCCACAGGCATGCATACTGAGGTAGGCCTCATCGCATATCTGCTCCAGTCGTATGAGGACGAATCGACACCGCTGCAACTAAAGCTCGATCAGCTCGCCAAGTGGTTAGGGACGGCATGCCTGGTCATTTGCGGAATTATTTTTGTGTACGGGATCCTACGGGATACTCACATTGCGACCGTTGTCAACGACGGGCTTCTCGCCTATTTTAAGGCGGAGCAGAAGGACATCGTAGAGCTCTTTATGACTGCAGTAAGCTTGGCAATCGCAGCCATCCCTGAGGGCTTGCCCGCGGTGGTCACGATCTGTCTGGCTATCGGTATGCAAAGGATGATCCGGCGCCACGCCCTGATTCGAAAGCTTCCGGCAGTGGAGACACTCGGCTGTGCTACCGTGATCTGTTCCGACAAGACGGGTACCTTGACCCAGAACGAGATGACGGTTCTCCAGGGTTGGGTAAGTGGGAAGAGGTTCAGAGTCACGGGGGAAGGCTATAACCCAACGGGACAATTCGTTGAAAAGGAGAGCGCGTTTAACCCCCTGAGGGACCCGGATGCTTCACTCCTGCTTCACGGCGGGCTCCTTTGTAACGATGCTCACTTGGAGCAAACGGCCGGGGAAAAGGGTGAACCGGCTTGGCGTGTTGTGGGTGACCCAACGGAAGGGGCTTTGGTGGTAGCGGCGGCCAAGGCGGGTCTTTGGCGCAAGGAAGTCGAGAAAGAGTTGCCGCGTGTGCAGGAGATCCCCTTTGATTCTGAGCGTAAGCGTATGACCACGATTCACAAATCGAACGGGATAGCTGCTCAGGCGGCGAAATTATGTTTCAGCTGTCCTCCTATCGCGGCCTTCGTTAAGGGCGCACCAGACATCGTGCTTGATCTGTGCGATTCCGTCTTTGAAAAGAACATACAAGTACCCCTTTCCGATGAAAAACGCAAAGAAGTATTGGATGCGGTCACCGACATGGCCAGCCAGGCCCTCAGGGTGCTGGGCGTAGCCTATCGGCCGCTCGATGGCATACCCGATCCAGATACCTGTAACAGCGATACGGTCGAAAGACAGCTCACGTTCATAGGCCTTCTGGGTATAATCGATCCGGCGAGACCAGAAGTAAAAGAGGCGGTGAAAGTAGCAAGGATGGCTGGCCTGAAGAGCGTGATGGTCACGGGTGACTATAAGGACACCGCGGTCGCTATTGCCAGAGAGATAGGACTCTTGACTCCGGGCGGGAAGGTCTTTACCGGAGCCGAGCTTGACAAGATGAGTGAAGAGGAACTGACTGCCCAGATCGATAACTTGGACGTCTGCTGCCGTGTTTCCCCACAGCATAAGACAAAGATCGTGGATGCCTTTAAGGCGAGAGGTCACGTGGTTGCAATGACCGGAGATGGCGTGAATGACGCGCCGGCCCTAAAGAGAGCGAACATAGGCGTGGCTATGGGTATCGCCGGCACCGACGTTTCCAAAGAAACGGCGGACATGGTGCTGACGGATGACAACTTTGCCAGCATCGTCTCAGCCATAGAAGAGGGGCGGGTCATCTACTCGAATATCCGCAAGTTTGTTTACTACCTCATCTCCTGTAATATCGGAGAAATTCTCATCATCTTTTTGGCCATGCTGTTTGGGATCCCGATACCACTCAAGCCAGTTCAGCTGTTGCTCCTCAACCTGGTTACGGACGGCGCACCGGCTCTGGCACTGGGGCTGGAAAAGGGTGAAGCGAACATCATGAAACGGCCCCCTCGTCCCACAAAAGAACCGGTCATTAACTGGGAAATGCAGGTGGGCACGGTGGTGCAGGCAATCGTCATGACCGGTGCAGTACTGCTCAATTATTATTGGGCGCTCAACCAGTATCCCGGTCACGTGGCACGCGCTCAGACGGTCGCTTTTACAACGCTCTGCATGTCCGAGTTGCTGAGGGCTTTTACCGCACGCTCGGAACACTACGGGATATTCT
>DATFYE010000156.1:0-3491 GCA_035315185.1 Syntrophorhabdales bacterium
GGGGCGAATGCTTCCGAAATCTATTGGGGGCCTCTGCAGGCTTTATTATACCGCGACGCTTTCAAAGAGGCCACGACAAAAACGGTGTCGGATGGAATCAAGAAGATGGTCGAACAGAAGGTGAAACTCCGTCTTCTCCCGAAGCATGCGCTCAACCGACTACCGGAAGGCGATTGCGATCGCGTACGGGCTGTCCTTGCCGTTGCTGATCCAAATCCGAACAGGCGGGAGTGTCGGAACAGATTGACCCAGGTGAAAACGGACCTGACAAATGAAGGACATGACGTGGAGGTGGTCGCCATAGCAGAGGATTTTAGTATCAAGGACTATAAGTGAGAAGCTCTTCTCTGTATGTTTCTAACTTGCCTCAAAGAAACTGATCATAGTCTGTAACACAATCTAATCGCCACGCATTCATTCTTGCCCGACACAAACAAAAATTAATCCGACCTCAACAGCGCTGCCACACACATGGCAGGAAGGGGGCGTATCCTTGGAGCATCAAATTAGATGGAGGATTCAGAATGATAAGCACTGTGAGGTCTTTGGGCGGTAACGGTAACATACGAGGTGAACGGATGGATTACATTACGGCTTCAGCATCCTTTTCGGGGGCGAGACACGCTGCTGAGGCAGATCTGTCCGACGCGACCACGATCCTCGTCATGCTTGGCAACGCAATCATGGCGGAGGGGCTCTCAGAACTCTTGCAGTCTCAGGGATACCGGTGTTTCGTCGGGGAGAGCCACGGGGAACCTGATGTGATCATCGTAGACACCGCAACGATCAACGACAGCCTGACCCTTCGGTTCCCTAAAGCCAGGATATTCTTTCTTCAAACAGATCAAGACCCAAAACAGGTAGCCGCTCTCGTTGCCTGGCACAAGGTGCACGCCGTTATTCCGCCCTCAACCGACCTTCAGGGTTTCAAGAAGGCTTTGAAAGTGGTTCATGAGGAGCAGGTTCGGGGCCGCCGTGCAAGGTCCGACGCCCTTACGGGGACCGAGGTGCCTCTACCCTTTACAAGGCAGGAGAAAAAGGTCTTCGAGTGTATCTGCCGGGGCGACACCGTTAAAGAGATGGCACAAAGCTTTCATCTCAGTCCCTATACGGTCAAGGCGCATGTTCACAGCATTTTGGCAAAGACCGGAGCCCCGAACCGCGCATGCCTCGTTAATCTGCTCGGCGCCCGCTGTGCAGAAGGAGTTTGTCCGCGGCAATGAAGGGACAAAAGATGGACGGTGACAGTACGTTGGCAGTGTGGCATGATAAAGTAGAAGAAAAGGGGGCCGACCGGGGAAACCAAATGAAGTTGAGAGACCATGGCTAAGAGAAAGGACGAACCAGCATACTTGAGTAAATCCCTGTTTATCAGGGGGCTGCAATGCCACAAGTCACTCTACCTTGATCGGTATCAGCCGGAACTGAAAGATGAGGTCTCCGAGGAGAAGCAGGCTATCTTTGACAGTGGGATAGAGGTCGGCAAGCTGGCCAGGGATCTTTTTCCGGGCGGGGTAGAGGTACCGTACGAAGGGTTGTCGCTTCAGGAGCAACTCGATATGACCGCCGCAGAGATTCAAAAAGGCACTCAAACCATATATGAGGCCGCGTTCAGCTACGATAACGTGTTCATGAAGGCGGACATACTCCACAAAGGCAAGGGCGGCTGGGAACTCTACGAGGTGAAACAATCTACGGAGGTGAAGGAGGTCTACGTCCACGATGTGGCCCTCCAGTACCACGTGCTGGAAGGATCAGGCCTACCGGTATCAAAGGCATTTATCGTGCACATCAACAACCAGTATGTACGGCGCGGCGCGATCAAGGTGGACAAGCTCTTTGCCCTTGAGGATCTCAGCGGCCGCGTCAAAGACAAACAGGTTTTCGTTGCGGAAGAGCTAGGCAGGATGCGCAACATGCTGACACGCGCTTTACCTGTCATTGACATAGGCGCGTGGTGTGATGATCCCTATGAATGCGATTTCAAAGGTCACTGCTGGCAGCACATTCCCGAAGACTCGGTGTTCACCTTGAAGGGCAAAGGTGCGGATCAATTTGACCTGTACCGGCAAGGCATTATCCGGTTAGAGCAGGTACCACTGCACCTCCTGAATGCCGCGCAGAGAATGCAGGTTGAATTCTTCCTTCAAAAGAAAGAGTCCGTGAATAAAGAAGCAGTGCGGGAATTCCTCGACACCCTCTGGTATCCTCTCTATTTTCTCGACTTCGAGACATTTATGAGCCCCATACCCCCCTTCGACGGGACCCGCCCCTACCAGCAGATCCCGTACCAGTTCTCGATCCATTTCCTGGAGCACGAGGGCGCAGAGCTGCAGCATTATGAGTTCCTTGCCGCACCCAACGTCGACCCGAGGGAAGAGCTTACCAGAAGGCTCGTAGCGGAGATCCCGGACGATGCCTGCGTCGTCGCCTACAACTCCTCCTTTGAAGCTCGCATACTGAAGGAGCTTGCCGAGTGGCTTCCAAAGTATGCCAGCACGATCGAGAAAATTGTCTCAAATATGCGGGACCTGATGGCTCCTTTCAGGCGGAGAGATGTTTACCACTGGCGGATGAAGGGCTCTTACTCTCAAAAGGAAGTTCTTCCCGCACTGGTGCCTGACCTGAGTTACGAAGGCATGGAAGTAGCAGACGGCGGAATGGCCATGCAGGCCTATTTTACAATGTGTGGGGCCAAGGATCCATCAGAGGTGAACCGGATCCGCAGTTCACTGCTTGAATACTGCAAGCTCGACACGTTAGGGATGGTGAGGCTACTGGAAAAGCTCAGAGAGTTTGTCCAGAGATGATTCAGCAGGTGAACTGAGGCCGGGCGCCCTCTCAAAATCGATGTTTTGCCACTCGAGAAGAGTAGCTGCTTTAGCTTCTTCACTTTCACGCCGCCTTCTTGAGGATGCTCCTGACTGTCTTTGCGTGCCATCGCCTCCCGATGGGCTGATACCCTTCCTTTTCCAATTCTCGGCAGATTGCACGAAGAGAGTACCCCTTCGCGTTGAGATTCCTTGCCAAAGAGATGGCTCTCTGCTCTGCCGCATTCTCCACGAGGGTCTTCCCATCGTCTGTCAGCGTCCAGCCGTATGGGACCTGGTCGGCACGTTCATGTTTGACTATCTTAAGCCTCAGGGCAAACGTTTCGATTGGTAAAGCCAACCTTAGGAAGCCCCGTCATTGCTGGGTTTGATAAGATGCAAACATAACCGACCGACATCGTTCACTCCGTTGGCCGTAAATGAATGATACGACTGACGTTGATATATGCCGTCAAATACGATGGTATACCCGGTTGACAGTCGCGTCGACATTTTTTTAAAAGATGTTGGTGAGGACTTCACCTACAAGTCTTGTATGGGGTCTCCGGTATAAAAATTCGCCATTACGCATTGAAAGAGAGTCATTGTACCTCAATATGGAGTTTGAGAAAGAGTAAAAAAACTTTCAGAAATCAGCGATCTGCCTTCGTGCTGTCTCCA
>DATFYE010000157.1:0-6113 GCA_035315185.1 Syntrophorhabdales bacterium
TATACTTTACCGGGAAGACGATGTGGTAATGAATCTGCCACGCGCAGTGGTACCCTTTTCTGACCGTGCTTTCAGCGTCCACCTTCCCAGTATACCAGGACCCCCTGTAGCAAGCTACAGGGAACTCTCAAGTTAGAAGGAAATAGGGGCAGCAGATCTTTTTGCTGATCCTCTCTTCTGCTTTTGTGGCATTGATGCGTGTTGGCCCGGATCAATCGCTGATTGAGGGTAATCGAGAACAGGCCTTAGCAAGAGGTTCCTTCATGCAGTGCCCAGCATGCCTTTTCGAGAATAGGGATCTCGCCCGATTCTGCCTGCAGTGCGGCACGAAGCTGGGGGCAACCTGTCCCCACTGCCATCGGCCGCTGCTTCAGCAAGCCAGGTATTGCGACCAGTGCGGCTTCGAGCTCCTAACAGAGGCAGAACCACCGGTCATTGATTACGCGCAGCCCCGCTCTTACACACCCAGGTTCCTCATCGAGAAAATCATCAAACAGAAAGGTGCCGTCGAAGGAGAGCGAAAACTCATAACAGTCCTGTTTGCGGATGTCGTTAACTACACGGCGATCTCTGAGAAGCTCGATCCCGAAGAAGTTCACAGGCTCATGGACCGCTGTTTCAAACTTCTCATGGATGAAATTCACAAGTATGAGGGCACGATCACACAGTTCAGCGGAGACGGCATTATGGCCCTGTTCGGCGCCCCCATAGCCCATGAAGACCACGCTCGTCGAGCTTGCCACGCGGCCCTTTCCATCCAGGAGGCTATGAAACCATTCTCCGGCAAGGTGAAGACCGAATGGAACGTCGATTTTTCCATGCGTGTGGGACTCAACTCAGGCCTCGTCATCGTCGCATCTATAGGTGACGACTTGCACATGGATTATACGGCCATCGGTGACACCATCAATCTGGCCTCACGCATGGAAAGCATGGCTGCCGCGGGTTCGATTCTGGTGTCTGAATATACTGAGCGGGCAGCAAGAGACTTCTTCACGTTCAGGGCCCGGGGTAAGCTGGCAGTGAAGGGACGCAATCAACCGGTCGAAGCTTTTGAGCTCGTCGGAGCCGGGGCAGTCGATACACGCATCGCCGCTGCTGTCGCGCATGGCCTCGCAAAATTTGTTGGCAGGGAACGGGAGGTAGGTGGCCTTAGCCGGGCGTTGGAGAAGGTTGAGTCGGGCGTGGGCCAGGTAATCGGGTTGGTGGGGGAAGCCGGCGTAGGCAAATCGAGGCTTGTCCTTGAGTTCAGGCGCATGCTGGAAGACCGGTCCTGTCTCTACTTAGAAGGTCACTGTCTCCATTTTGGAAGCACGATAGCGTATCTCCCTATTCTCGAAATGCTGAAATCCTATTTTTCAATCACAGAGCAGATGAGGGAAGCGACCATAAGGAAACATATCCAGGAGCGCATTGAGGGGTTCAGTGGGCACCTAGCGCACCTGCGCTCCCCGATCCACGAACTGCTCTCGGTAACTGTTGAAGATGACACGTATCTCCGACTTGAGCCGAGACAGAGAAGAGAAAGAACATTTGAAGCCTTGCGGGATCTCTTTATCAGGGTGAGTCAGGAAGCACCGGTGATTCTTGTCGTGGAGGATCTGCACTGGGTGGACAACACGTCTGAGGATTTCCTGACCTACTTAATCGGATGGCTGGCTAATACCAGAATCCTTCTGATCCTCCTCTATCGCCCTCAGTACACGCACCCTTGGGCAAACCGCTCTTACTATATGCGGCTCGGTCTCGATGAACTGGCCATGACAGCACGACAACAGTTGCTCGAATCGCTTCTTGCCGGCGCGCCTGTCACCGGAGATTTGAGAGACTTCATAATAAGCAGGGCTGGCGGCAACCCACTGTTTATAGAAGAGCTCACCTCTGCGCTCCAGGAAAAGGGATACATCAGAAAAACCGAGGATGGTTATACACTGGCAAAGAAGAACTCAGAAATTCAGGTACCCGACACGGTGCAAGGGATCATTGCCGCCCGCATTGATCGACTCGATGAAGAGCTGAAGCGGACGATGCAGATCGCTTCGGTACTTGGAAGGGGATTTCCTTTTTCCATCCTTGACTTCATCGTGACAAACAAAGGGTATTTGAAGGGGCACCTCAAAGAATACCTTCAGGAACTCCAAAACCTGGAGTTCGTTTACGAAGAGAGTCTTTTCCCGGAACTGAAGTATCTGTTCAAACATGCACTTGTCCAGGAAGTGGCATATAACACCCTTCTCCTCAAGCGTAGAAAAGAGATCCACAGCGACATAGGGCAGGCAATTGAGGCCCTTTACCCGGATCGCCTTGAGGAGTTTTACGAGATGCTCGCCTATCACTATGCGAGGAGCGAGCGTTCTGACGTCGCTTATACCTATCTGAAGCTCTCCGGTATCAAGGCAGCAAGAAACTCAGCGCTCTGGGAGTCGTTTCGCTTCTACAGAGAAGCCATTGAGGTGCTTGCTGGTTGGCCGGAGAGCGAAGAGCTAAGAAAAGAGCAAGTCGATATCCGCCTCCTCATGGTCTCTCCAATGATCTCTCTCGGTTTTCCGGAGGATTCCCTCGACATCCTGAACCAGGGAGAGAAGCTATGCAGAGAGTTGGGTGAGGCAAAATGTCTGACCACGCTTCTCAGCATGATCGGTCTCTATCACTCTGTTAAAGGAAATCCGTTGCTTGGCGTCAAATACAATGAGGACTGCTTCAGGATTGCCGAAACAGAACAGGACGTGAACCTTATTGCACCGGTTGCGTTCGACCTGTGCAGCAATTATGCGTCTCGCGGCGAGTTTCTCAAAATAATCGACGTTGCTCCGCGCGTGCTTTCTTTTCTGGAGCGTGCCGGAAAAGAGTCTGAGTGTTTTGACCGAGGCTACAACGTTTACACCGCCCTATCTGCCTTCTACGCGTTCGCAACAGGGTACATGGGCAGCCTTGACCGGGCAAAGGTCATTTTCGAAAAAGGCATCAGTGCTGCGCAAGAGATAGAGAACCTTTATAGCCTAGGACTCACCGAGACGCTGTACGGCTACGTGTTCTGTGACTACGGTGATGGGAAAGAGGGATTGAGCCACTTTACCAGAGCGATCCACTACCTGGAAAAAGGACAGATCTTCATCCTTCTCGGCCTTGCCTGGGCTGGAGTGGGCTGGTCCCATTATTTCATGGGGGAGCCAAAGGCAGGTCTGCCATTTATTGAAAAGGGTCTGAAGATCCACTCAGACGCAGGGATCAGCTACGATCTCTCCGTCCATTACTACTTCCTCGGGGTCATACATTTTGACCTTGGCAATCTGGAACTGGCCCACACGTACATTCAGCAAGCCTTGAAGTTAGCGCAGCGATATAACGAGGTCTATTACGTTGCCCTGGCGCTGCCTATGCTGGGCCGCATTCTCGGCAGCCGGGACACGACACAACTCAGAGAGGCTGAAGATCACGTGCTTCAGGGGATTCATCTCCTTGATGACCTGAAGGTAAAACCACAGGTGGGCATCGCGCACCTTTGCCTGGCAGACGTGTACGCACATGCCAATGAAGCCCAGAAAGCCCTGCAGAGTCTGAAGATAGCGGAAGTAATTTTTGAGGAAATAGGTGCAGAATATTGGCTGGCAAAGACCAGAGGATTCCTGAAAATGCTGGGCGCGGGCGAACAGGTCTGATTCGTTTCATTTATTCCATTGGTTGGATTGGTTCAAAACATCAGACCGCGGATCATCACCTGCATGGTACGCCAAATGAGGTAAGTAGACCGGCTAGACACTATCGTAATCTGAGGCTGCTTGGAGGAGGCATGATAGGCATGATTAACGGAGGTGTAGATGAGCCTTGGCCAGGGGAATAACGCACAGCTTGAGTTCACAGAACGGATGTGGGGATACGTTTGTGAGGGGGCTGACTCCTTTGAAGAAGGCTTTCTGGAAGGGAAGAGAACCGGGAACAGACTGGAATACCAGGTCACCATACAAATTGATGATCTTGACGCGTTGATAGACGGACCGGATGAAGGGCTAAACGCACGCCACGTGCCCATGACCGGACGGACCTCATGCCAGATGCTCTTTGGTGAAGATCTTCCCCTGCAGAAAGGCGCGATGTTCGGCCTTTACTGGAAAGACCCGCAGAGCGGCGAACGCCGAATGTCGTATGACTTTCAGGTGATTGGCCGGAACAATATCCTCTACACCTTCTCGGGATACAAGCGGATCGTTCACGACCCGGGAACCTTTGACATCCTGGAAGATCATATCACGCTCTATGCGATACTCCAGTGGACGGAGAGCGGCCAGAGAAAAACGGCACAAGGCATCATCTACTTTCACCCGCTTACCGACCTCGCGCCCATGCTCCTTTCCATGCTGCTCCCGAAGAGTGAAAGTCTCCCCGATCTTATCAGCTCCGCTGCACGCTGGAAGAGCAGACTGATCACCGTGGTCCGCTTCTTCCTGTTCGTCTCCCGGGAAGCCTCATCAGAATACCTGAAGAACATCATTCCCGGTACGTATGAAACTGAATATCACAACTGGGTCTGCAAGGGAACATGCCTGGCGGCTGGCCTCGAGCAGGAGTTCTTTCTCTTTTCAGGGATTCATCCAAAGGGCTTTCCCTGGGGAGGGGATGGGGGCTTCTCAGACGTCGGGTTGATTTTGCGAGACACGCAAGGATCAGTACGACGCTTTGCCCTCTCCGACCGTACCCTGGCAAATCTGGAGCTCGACTTCAAGGATCAGGCCGGGGGCGCGTACAGGTACGAAGGGAATCTCTTCGAAATTATTGACGGCTACCAGGTCTCTTTCACGGACATGCACAAGGATGGCGTTCCTGATCACCTTCGCAAGCTACCCGCACGCCTGGAATTCACCTTCACGCCGCAGTTCGTTGAAACCAAGAACGTCCCCTTTGAAGCCAGCCTGGAAAGACTGAAGAAATTTCTGGAAGGGTTAAGCGGCCCAAAGGAGAAGGCAGGCTTCCTTCCTGTCTTTGACTGGATATCAGCGCTCCTGAAGGCGGTCGAGCACTGGATCAAAGATAAGTCTCCGGGTTACACGGCCGATATCTACAAGCTTTCCAATATCAAGGGAAGCTTCGATCTCGATGGAGTGCTGCATGAAGTCACTGGTCACGAGATCCTTGCTGAGGGTGAATATGGAAGGCTTTCCAGCTTTACCATACCTACCCTTTACCACAACTACTTTTGCGCTGTTGAGCCCGCACGAAGCGCATCCAAAGACGATACTTTCCGTGTTCAGATACGCTCCGGAATCTTGCGCTCCGTAGCCGGAGGATCTGTCACGCACTGGGTTGAAGAACTGCTCGGGAAGGTGATCGGCGGTGTCGCATACATGGATTATCAGGTCGTGAGCAATCCGGACGGCACGTTTCAGCATGACACGATAGAACCGAAGGAGAAAGCCGATGCCCTGATTCTGCCCACAGCAGACCTCCTCGAAATCAACAACAACTTTTATCCTGGGCACAAAATATTCCAGCGGCGCGTCGTCACTCTGCCCGGCACACAAGAGAGGGAAGCTCTGGCCCTGGAAGAAAACATGAGCGTGCTTGACCTCGATGCCGTCGGTACCGAGAGGAAGGCCCGCGTTGCTGCAATCAAGAATCCAGATCGGTTCGCCGCCCTGGATCAGGTCCTTGAGGCTACAGGTTTTTTTGCCAAGCTGGAAGCGGCGTTTCAGAAGGCGGCGAGCGATAGCCAGAAAACACGGGAAACGTTTTCGATCGTCATTAAGCCGAACTTCAGCTTCATGTATTCCCTGACCGACGTGTCCACTTTCACAGACCCGGCCCTGGTGAAATACCTGATCGATAGTATCCGTGACAAGGGTTTTAGAAACATTACGGTGGTGGAGGCCCAGAGCACCTACGCGACGTTCTTTACCAACCGTGATGTCAGGACCCTGGCCCGTTACGTCGGGTATCTCGGCGAAAACTACACGATCGTGGACCTGTCAGAAGGTTACGTCACGTATATATCGCCCGCTGCGTCTGCTGCAGCAGGCAAGCCCACCCAGCGCGATGTTCATCCGGTATGGAGAGACGCTGATTTCAGGATCTCCTTTGCGAAGAACAAGACACATGCGTATGCCTACTATACCCTGACC
>DATFYE010000158.1:0-12038 GCA_035315185.1 Syntrophorhabdales bacterium
ACGTAGACCCTTTCTTCTCTTTGACATCGGTTTTAGCCACACCTAGCCGTCCTCTGGGGTCTCCGCTTTCCGTTTCACCTCAGAGACCCGGGCCTTCATTACCTATGATAGCACACTAATGAAGACGAGCATAGTCATTACCACGAGGGCCAGAAGCGTCGCCTGCTAGTTGTTGACAATAGGCTGGGTGCGAATTGGCGACTGTACGGACTGGAGTGCACGTGCACGTTTTTGTCGTCGGTGAAAAATACGGGAATACCCAAGTCCATGACCATGCGCCTGCATTATACTATATCTGTAAGGTAATCATGGTGGCACACAATTTAGACAAAGGAGAAGTCGATGAAAACAAAAGTGGGTTTGTGGATTGACCATAGGAAAGCTACTGTCGTGACTGTTACGGACAAAGGGGAGGAGATAGGACTGATAATATCGAGGGTTGAAAAACAGCCCCGCCGTTCCGGTGATTCCCCCCTTAAGGGTTCTTATGAACCTCACCACGTACAGGCGCAGGATAGCCGCCAGAGAGCGCTTACGGGACATCTCAACATTTACTACGATGCCGTCATTGCGTCTATTCGCGATGCAGAAGCTATTCTGATATTTGGTCCTGGTGAGGCGAAGGGCGAGCTCAAAGAACGTCTTGAAAAACACGGCCTCGGTGGACGCATCGCAGGTATTGAAACGGTTGACAGGATGACGGATCGTCAGATTGCGGCGAAAGTCCGCCAGTACTTTCCAAAATAGGGTCCGGCAATAGGACACTCCGCATACATCAAAGGTGTCCGACTAGACGGGACAACTACACCTGACAGAAGGAAACGCAAGGGGTACTTATTGCACGCCCACTTCTTTTAGGCTTTCGTGTCCGGCAGCCCCATCTGTCTCAACCACCGGTAATGCGCGGAGAGGCCTGTCCAAAATGAGGTGTGCTCAGCATGTTTTACCCCGTGGTCTCGACAAGTCTGTTCCACGATCTTCGTGAGTGCCGGGTAATGAATGTGGCAGATCGTAGGGAACAGATGGTGCTCGAGGTGATAGTTCAGCCCACCGAGAGGCCAACTGACGAGGCTGTTGCCCCGGGCAAAGTCGAGGGTCACGCTTGCTTGATGGACTGCCCAGGGATTTTTCATGCGTCCTTCCCGTGGGATGGGAAATTCTGCCTGTTCCACGCAATGCGGCAGTTCGAACACCACGGCTATCGTCAAACCCAGCACCAGTACTGCCACACCGTAGTATAAGAGCACGACCCCGAACGTGTGGAAGAGGAGTGGAATACAAAATGCCCAGGTGAAGAAGGCCATTTTTCCGGCAACGAAAATCACCAACTCCCACCCCGTTGGCCGCGGGAATCCGTGCTTTCCGATCCGACCGCGAATGACCCTTTTGAAATCATCGACAAACTGCATCTTGCTCGCCAACAGGCCGTAGAGCAGCCAGAGGTAGAAATGCTGCCACCGGTGAATCGGGAGCCGCCTTGTGTGCGGAGACAGTCGACCGATGACGCCGATATCAATATCCGTGTCGTAACCGGTGATATTGACGTACCTGTGATGGATGACGGCGTGTTTCCAAAACCAGACGTAGGAACTGACCCCCACCATGTCCATCGTCGCTGCCATAAGCTTGTTGACCCAGAGGGCCTTTGCATATGCCTTGTGTCCTCCATCATGCGCGATATTGAATCCGACTCCAGCAGTGGACAATCCGAGCAGAATGGCTAGGGGCAGACCCTGCCATGCGTTCCTTGCCACGAAGGTCAGCAGCACATAAAAGATTGCGAAGCAGGCTAGAACGACAACCGTCTTCAGGTACATCTGCCAGGAGCCTGTTTTAGGCCGCATCGTCCGTTGTTGGAAGTATGCATCGACCCGTTGCCGGATATCCAGCTCAAAGGCCCTGTTTTCACCAAACTGCAGATTTAGTATCGATCCCTTAACTAGACGAGGCTTGCCCGCGGGACTCCTGTGGACTTCTTGTTTCTGCGTCATGGCAAATTCCCCGAATGGCGGTCTCCTGACACCAGACCGACGAGACTTTCGCTGTCCATTAAATGAAATAATAGTGGAGCGAAAAAGACGATGTCAAGCTGTCAGTTGAAACCTCCGGCCAACGCTGTTTCCACAAGAAACTGTTCGTCTGCGCCGTGCAGGGCGTCGGCAAGTCCTATTGCTCTGCCGGTTGCCACACGTGTTTTGACTGCGAGCTTGCGAACAGTGCGAAAAAGGATCGAAACGTGAAGTGGCGACCACGAAGATGGCTCTCGGGCGGCAAGTAAGAAGGACTCAACACGTGTGCCACCCGCGTAGTACGAGTTTCGTGGCTCGCGGGTACCCGGAAAATAGCGCTGTACCGATGGTGTACCTCGTAGTACGCCGGAGTGAGGCAAGATGAAGCGCGACAAAGCGGATGGCCTTTTGACGATGCCGCCCCTATGCGCGCAGCCGGTCGAGGGTTTCGAAGTACGCTTCGATGCGCGTTCTAATTTGCGTCTCCGAGTAGAACCTCGGATCGCCCATATCGCTCTCGAACACAAGAGCCGGCAGACCGGTCCTCTTGGTGAGCACGTCTTTCAACGTGGGGACAGCGAACGACACAGCCTTGCAACTCCGGTTCATGAACATGATCATGCCGTTCATGTCGTACCGTTTGAAAAGATCCATGGCCATGTCTGCCCTGTCCTCGAGCGTCGAGTTCGAGAAGCGATTCAGGTAGTTCTCGGCGAGCGTCAGAAGCGGGTCTTTATTGAGATCGAAATCGAAACTCCAGGCATGCACATAAAGCGACGTGAGGATCACACCGCCGAAAGAACCAAGAAGCTTGGCATGGTCGCTGAACTTGAACCAGACCGGAAGGTTCTCCCAATAGAGCCGGTATTTCTCGTTTTGCAGCACCCCGATACCTTGATCTACTTTTGCCTGTATCTCATCACAAAGCGTCTGGTAATAATCGACACATTCGGGTGTGCCCCTGCGATATACGGTGATCGCCATGCCGATGAGCGCATCAAAAATGCTGATGGGCGAAGGCTTGTACTGCGCCATGTCGAGGAACTTCTTGTAGAGCACACTTGCCTGGGCCGAGTACTTCATCACCTCTTTGAGCCGATCATAATCGAACTTCTTCTTAGTGATCTCTTCCAGCCACTTGATCAACTCTTTAAGCTCCAGCACGCAATACTTGATTATCTCTTCCCGTGCCTTCTTGTTCATGATCCATTCGGGCGTGTCGAAGACAAACATGGGGACGTTGCGCCTTCTGGAAAGCACCTGGAACCATTTGGTCAGGGTAAAGCATTGCGCATTGCACGCCATGAGCACGTCGGGATCGGGGATGCCTCCGGTTGCTGTTTTTCCGGTCTCCCTGTAACCGAGATCAGAGCGGGCGTAAGCGCAGAGGTGGCTTGTGTAACCCAGGTTCTCCGTGGCTGTGGACAGCTCCGTGCCCATGCGCGACGTGAGGCAGGCTACGGCGTGATTCTCCGGATATATGGGCACGATGTCATGGGCGACGAACAGCTCGACGGGTGAAATGGCAGTGGTGTAGCCCACAAGTTTGCCAAGCTCATGCGCGTGGAAGGCTTCATCCATGTATTCTTTTGTTATTTTTTTCGAGAGGTCCTTTGATTTTGGCTTTTCGCTGATCGGCTTCTCGCTCATAGGGTGCCCCCTTTCAAGGATTCAAAGAATGCCTGGAGCCGGGTCCTCACGTGGGACAGCGACAAGGTCTGATACTCCGTTACGAGCACATGGATCGGGATGCCTTCCTGCTTGATCGCCTTCTTCAGGTCAGGCAGGTCATACTCTTCAGATTCACAGAACTCGATGTGCACGTAGATTATGGCCTTGGCGTTGTATTGCTTGTAGAGCGCTTTCAAGCCTTCAACGTTCTTGAACACGTCGTCATGGATAGGCGAGTAAAAGCCGCGCTTGAAATGACGCGCTGTCATGGCGTCAATCGGAGCCACATCCTCATCCACCATGCCATCGAGGTAGCGTTGGCCTGTAACGAGGGTATCCATGACCACGTTAAGCTTGATCTCGTCGAACAGGTCGAAGATCTCGGGCGGATCGCAGGCAATCCCGGTGAGAATCACATCCGTATACCCGCTGCCCTCTTTTATGGTAAGGTTCTCCTTGATCTTCTTGAGGGTCTGGTTGAACTCTTTTTTGTCGACCTGCATCGAAAGTTTGATTAAAGAAAAAAGGGCCTTGTTCGAGAGTGTTGCTGGCGCTTTCCTCTTGATCTCATAAAGCTCTTTCAAGAGCCGTTTATTCTCGTTGTGCAGCTTGACCGATTCTTTCAGGTCAGCATCGGTGATCCTCTTGCCCGACCAGTCACCGAGCGAGGAGATGAGCCTCTCAATCTCCTCTCTCGCCCAATACCGGGCGCTTTCCCGATTTATCTGACGGGGTAGCAGGATGCTCTCAACGTACTTGTCGGGAAAGTTGATCCTCCAGATATCGCACATGTGCTGGGTTGTATCGCAGACCTGCGGTAGAACGAAGCCGTCAAAGAGATCACCCTCATAGCTGAGCGCAAGCTCCAGGTTACTCCGTGCGAGGGAACACGCGTTGTCAGGCAGCAGGCTCGGCGCTTTCTTAAGCGGGCGATGTGTTCCCAGGAGTGTAACCGGCAGAGCGTCATAAGCGTAAATCACTTCTTCAGGCACATCAGCCAGCGTGCTCCCGACCACTTTCTTCCCGCTCGCTCTCTTCCACTCCCGTATCGAAGCATAAGGGTCCTTCGCGTAATCTATCACCTTACTGAGGTCGAGACTCTCCCACATACAGTCCCCCGATATACTATGTGAAAAATTTTACTATACCCCATAGGCTAACCCTTGCCTGTTTTGTTGTCAATTGTTTTTTGGCCCAAGGCCAGAGCCATTTTCCACAGGGCAGGGCATCCGCCGACGGCCTGGCTTTTGTATCCAGAAAGTCTCCTCTGAAAGTCTCCAAAAAGGAGGAGTGTCGCCTTTGGCGACTTGAGGCAGCTGCCTCAAGGCCGGAGGCCGGTCCTTAAGCGAAGCGCTCCTCGAATCGGGCCGCAGGCGAGATGGTCCTCGAACCGGCTTTGCCGGTGCTTCTCAGGCGCAGCATTCGTCCTCTTGACACCACTTGCTGCATACAGCATACTTTAAACTCATGAAACGATACAGCCTCCACCGTGACGTTTCCACATACAAACAGCTCATAGACTACGAAAAGGAACTGAACGAAGAGCAGCTTGGCGTGGTGACGGCGGAGCCAGGGCCGATCCTCGTCATAGCAGGCGCCGGAAGCGGTAAGACAAGGGTGGTCACATACAGGGTGGCACGCCTGCTTGAGCAGGGCGTCTCTCCAAACAGCATCCTGCTCCTGACGTTCACAAACAAGGCAGCTCGCGAGATGCTTCACAGGGTAGAGCATCTGGTCAAGATAGATACGCGGTACATCTGGGGCGGGACGTTCCACCACATCGGCAACATGATTTTGCGCCAGAATGCCAGGAAGATTGGTTATCATGGCCACTTTACCATTCTCGATAATGAGGATGCAAAAGACCTGGTAGAAGTTGTGACCAGGGATTCGAATATCGACCGAAAGGAGCGGAGGTTTCCAAAAGGGCAGGTGCTGAAGGAGGTATTCAGTTACGCTGCCAACACCATGGAGACGATCGAGGGTTCGGTCAGGGAAAGGTTCCCTTACTTCATTGACATTCTCGATGAAATCACGCTCCTGGCAAGACGTTATCAGGAAAGAAAGCAGGCCATGAATGCGATGGATTTTGATGACCTCCTCGTTCTCTGGCACAAACTACTGAAAGACGATGAAGCGCTGCGCCAGTTTTACGCTTCGACCTTCAGTCACATCCTTGTCGATGAGTACCAGGACACCAACAGGATCCAGGCGGAGATCGTCGATTTCATGGGCACCATCAACCGAAACGTGACGGTTGTGGGAGATGATGCGCAGAGCATCTACTCCTTCAGGGGAGCAAATTTCCAGAACATTCTGGAATTTCCCAATCGCTATCCCGACGCCAGAATCTTCAAGCTCGAAACCAATTACCGGAGTACTCCGGAAATTCTGGGCCTTGCAAATAACTCCATCGATCATAACCTGAAGCAATTCAGCAAGAAGTTGAGGGCGGTAAAGAGGCCCGGCCCCGCACCGGTGCTTACGCCTCTGCGTGATGTTCTGCAACAGGCTGAATTCGTGGCTCAAAGGATACTTGAGCTCAGAGACGAGGGGATTCCTCTTGACCAGATAGCCGTGCTTTACCGGGCCCATTACCACTGTATGGAACTGCAAATGGAACTCACACGGCGGGACATCCCTTTCGAGGTGCGTAGCGGCCTGCGTTTTTTTGAGCAGGCACATATCAAGGATGTGGTTGCACATATGAGGGTCATGGCAAACCCGACGGATGAGATCTCCTGGAAGCGCATACTGAAGATGGCTCCCCACATCGGTAAGAAGACTGCGGACCGCACCTATGATTACCTGAAGACGGTCGAGGACCCGGTTCAACTCTTTATCACGAAGAAGATAGGAGAGCAGCTTAAGAGTATACCGCAGGAGAATCTTGAAGCCTGGTCAAAACTCTTCAAGGAGCTTGATGAGCTTAAAACCCGGGAAGCGCTCTCGGATATGATTTCCGCTGTGCTGAAACACGGCTATGCGGAATATCTGAAACTCAACTTTCCCAATCACGAATCTCGCCTCGAGGATCTCACACAGCTCATGAATTTTTCCACCAAATACCAGTCTCTTGTCTCCTTTCTGAGCGAGCTCTCGTTGGTGAGCGGTGTGGCCGGAGAAGAGATTGTGTCTGCGGGCTACGATGACGAGAAGGTTGTGTTGAGCACCGTGCATCAGGCTAAGGGTCTTGAGTGGAAAGTGGTCTTTATTATCTGGTGCGCAGAGGGCAGGTTCCCCAACCCGAAAGCCTTGGAAGAAGGGGCTCTGGAGGAGGAGCGCAGACTCTTTTATGTAGCGAGCACACGCGCGATGGATCAGCTCTATCTTTGCTATCCGCTCACAGTTTTCGACAAGCAGGTCGGTCTGGTAATCCTTAAGCCCTCGCGCTTCATCTCAGAACTGAAGCCCATCCACTACGAGGAATGGCAGATATCCGATTTTTGACGGGATGCCCAGGTATATAGTCGTAATGACCGGCGCCATGGTTTAACCGGCTCCTAACCGGCCCTATGACCTTGACGCGGGCAGCGTTACCTCATATAATCGCATCATAAGTGTTGCCCCAAAGGATGCCGCATCCCGCCGCCCTCCTTAGACACTGAAAGGCACGGCGGCCCGTCTTTATTGTGGTACCCGCACTCCGCGGAGGCAAGCTTAATTCCTGAGTGTATAAAACGATAATAATAGAGGCATAGTTTTTGCTAGCAAACTTACACAGACATTATGTTTTTTAATCGTTTGCCGATACTCTTAATCAGTACTGGAGACAAATGAACTCTTTTACGGCTGGGATCCTCAAAGAGAGGAAACCATGATAAGAAGACTCCTCGCATGGCTACTCGGTCTGGCGCTCTTTAACTTTGCTATCTTTACAGTCTGCTTCTTCTGGACAGACATAAGCAAAGTCCTCATCACTCCCACAGGGCTGTTCGTGGCCCTCCTGCTCGTAGTCTGCCTGTCAATTCCCCTCGGTATCATTCACTACGTTGAATACCGCAAGAAAGAAGACTGGAGAAAGCAACGAATCAGACAGAAGGTCGAAGCAGCGCAGCAGCAGGCACAGCAGAAAGACATCGGCATAGATTTTTAGCCGGAACCCCTCGTCGTTCTCTTGCTCTTTAGCTTGCCTTGCGCTTTGGGCTGTTCTTTCAGAGACTTCCCGATCTCTTCCAGTGCGAATTCAATACCTTCCGCGAAGCCGAGGAGGTTGCAGTGGCTTGCGTAGTCCATAGTCTCCTCATATTCGGCTATTAATTTTCTCGTATACTCCAGTTTTTCTCTCAGCGGCTCCAATAGTCGGGCCAGATCCTTCGGTTTAGCCATATGCTTCTCCTTATCATTCAGCTTGGTCATTGAGCCGGAGATACTCCCGCTTAAGCGGCTGCCGCCTGCAGTGACACGTAATGAAGCTTACTGTTCATGCGCCCTCCGGGATTTCCAGTACATATCCGACATATTACTTTGCACCACAGAGAAAGGCAACTGAGAAATGGTGCCACCTGGAAAGGCGGCTTGACCGGTCGATCTAATTCGCCTATACTCCTTCCACAAGAACGGTCTCCATCACGGGCTCGCCCTTGCAGATGGACGACTCGGAATTGAGGGTCGGTCATTGATTAAAGCGTCCAGAGACTTCCAGGTTTTTGCCAAACCGATTGGCGCAGCCTGTAACCTGAGCTGCCACTATTGCTATTATCTGGACAAGCAACAAGCTTATCAGAAGGGCGAGCTAATTCGCATGCCGGATGATATTCTCGAGGCATACATCGCCCAGCATATCGATGCTTCCCCCAATCGAGTGATCAGCTTTTCCTGGCATGGAGGGGAACCCACGCTCCTCGGGCTGGAATACTTCCGCAAGATTGTAGCTTTTCAGCGCAAGCATAAATCCCCTCACATGAGCATCGTCAACGGAATTCAGACAAACGGTACCCTTCTCGATGAGGACTGGTGCCGTTTTTTGGCGGCAGAGCATTTTGGCGTGGGGCTTAGCCTGGACGGCCCGAAGGAAATGCATGACCAATACCGCGTCACCAAGTCGCAGGAACACACACACGAGCGTGCGATGCACGGATATTCACTTTTGCGGCAGTATCGAGTCCCTTGCGATATACTCTGCGTGGTGCACGAGCAGAACGTGCACTACCCCACCGAGGTCTACCGGTTTTTCAAAGAGATCGGAGCCGGATATATCGGATTTCTACCGCTCGTCGAGCGTCTGCCTGACGTCGAGGCAGGGGTAAGCCCCCGCACCGTGTCTGCTGAAGCTTTCGGCAGTTTTCTCTGCACCATTTTTGACGAGTGGCTGCGTGAAGATATCGGGCGCGTCAAAGTGCAGATATTCGAGGAGGCTGCCGCAACAGCCATGGGGCAGGAGCACAGCCTGTGCGTCTTCCGGAAGACGTGCGGCGATGTTCCCGTGATCGAGCATAGCGGAGACTTTTTTTCATGTGATCACTTCGTTGATCATGAACATCATCTCGGGAACATCAGGGAAATTCCCTTGGTCGAGCTCCTCGAGAGCCAGGCGCAGCGAGCATTTGGGCAGATTAAGTCGGATGGATTACCCGGCAGTTGCCGAACGTGTGAGGTCCTCCCGACGTGCAACGGTGGGTGCCCGAAGGATCGTTTCCTTTATACCCCGGATGGTGAAGCCGGGCTGAACTATCTCTGTGCCGGCTACAAACGCTTCTTTAATCACTGCCGCCCCTTCCTGGAGCAGCTATCGGCCTTGGCGCGTCAGATAGGTTCTGCTACGTTTTGAGCTTCGCGTTCAAAAAAGAAACTGTCCGGCTCCACGCGAGCTGGGCCGCCTCCTTGTTATATCGGGCGGCGTTCGTGTCATTGAAAAAGGCGTGCTGAGCCCCTTCGTACATGTACAACGTATACTCTTTATTTGCCTTCTTCAGGGCTGCTTCGTATGCTGGAATGCCCTTGTCGATCGCCTCGTCGATCCCCGCATAATGCAGGAGCAGAGATGCCTTTATTTTCGGAACACCTTCGGGTGCGGGCTGCCTGCCGTAGAAAGGCACTGCGGCTACGAGGTCGGGCGAGTTAACGGCAACGAGGTTGGCCATTCCCCCTCCCCAGCAGAATCCTATCACGCCAACTTTTCCCGTGGAGAGTGGACGAGTTTGTAAATATTTGACCGCGGCGACAAAGTTGTTTAGCGTGGACGGCTCATCCAGCTGTCCTATGGCCGCTATGGCCTTGCTTTCATCAGGCGGGGTTCCACCAACAGGTGATAACGCATCTGGAGCCAGCGCCAAGAACCCTTCCGCAGCTACGCGACGGGTGACGTCTTGGATGTGCGGGGTGAGACCCCTGTTTTCGTGGATCACGACGACGCCGGGGAGTTTTGCATCACCTTTTGGCCGCGCGAAATAGGCATTAACTTCGCCCGTTGCACCGGGGTATTTGATGAGTTCGGTAACGAGCCGGGGATCGTCTTTGGGAACGACCTCTGCACGGGCATGGCCGTTCTCGAGCAACGAGAACAAGGCGTCGGCCGCAACAGCGCCTCCGGCAAGAACGGATAATCTCTTTAGAAATTCGCGGCGGTCCAGCAACCCATGGACGTATTCATCATGCAATGTAAGAATTTTCTTATCCATAATCGTTCCCCCTTCTTTCGTATGTCGTCTGCAGTCCTAAACCTCAATGCTGCTTTATAAGAGACTGCTCTCTGCCCTGAGTGTATGAAAAAAGGGCGCGACGTGTCAATAATAAACGACGGCAACGATGGAGAACCGTTCTGGACAAAATTAGACGGGCATGAAGTCAATTGCATCTCATGTTCCCGAGGAGCTTAACTCGCACCGGCATGCAGTCTTCGCAGATTATTGCTCCACTGGGATTATGTTTGACTTTGGTGACCCGGCATAATCAAGTGCCCCCGGCATGACTCGAACATGCGGCCTGCGGATTAGGAATCGACCCTTGGCCCCAATGCGATTTAGTCATGAGTAAGGATAAGTAAATAATGTTAACACATTACACAAATTTTGGCCATTGCCTGACCGGCTGATTTTCCCTAATTTTAGCCATTGTTACCGGCATTTTTGGCAAAATTTTGGCAAAAATATTTATCAATCCATCGTGACGCTTATTTGCTAATATCTCGTTACGATCTGTCTTGATGGCGTCTTAACTTCTCTTTTTATCCTTCTCAGCCCAGAACAAATCCCACGTATGATAGTGCGTACAGAGGCCACAGATAGGCCCCTGGAAGAAGTGGTATGCCACTGTAATTCCCGAAATGTCCTTTTTCTGCAGGCTCCTAATAAATTATAAAAGATCTTCAATTCTGTGCCATATCTGGCAAGCAGAAGAACATCTCGGCAAGGGGGTGAGTCACGAGAAGAAAGCAGGACCTATCCGAGAAGGTTCTGACCAAACTAGCTACTGATGGGACCCCGAAGATGGGAAAAAAATACAAAGGAGAAAATTCAATATGAGTGTCAGTTTTGAAAGTTTTGTGTGGCCAGAAGTGAAAAGAAATGGGAAATGGGAAAGGGTTGGCCAGGTTTTTACAAATCCTGAGCACGACCCTGAAGGGCTAACTGATTGGAAAAAACAGCTAAAGCTCAGCTATTACTTGTGGTGGTACCAATTTCGTCACCCTCTTACTGACGTTTTTTCGTCAATAGGTATGCAAGAGGGCTTTCCTATTGATGCGGATTACGAGACGGACCCAGACATGCAGGACTATTATGATGAAAACTATTTTGGTAAAACCTGGAGCACCCTTGAAGCTTTCTTAAAGGGTCTCAGTGACTTCAATTGGGATGACCCATTTGGCTACAATTTTATTTTCCTGGTGCAGGGATCTTATGAAGACGCACTTAAAGCGAAAGAAGAAGCGGAGCATGATATCTCAAAAGGGGAGACCCGCGTCACCTCGATAACAACGTCGTTTCCTTATCAGGGGTGCCACGAACTGTATGCAATACGGTGGGGTACCTACAGACAAGCAGTTAGCGCAGCAGTTGGCGAAAGTTTCTGGACTTTTGTGGAAGAGCTCAAAGCGCTGGGTGATCCTGCAAATGTGAGGATTCTTCACGAGACTCACGAAATATAATAATTTGTGAAGATGAAATAAGATAAAACACAGACAAATAGAAGCCGCATCTAACACCTCTCAGGGCCTTTACCCTCAAGGGTTTAGGCCCTTCCTATTATTTCTGATCTGTACATAAGAATCGTGAACGTAAACAAAGAAAGCAGGACCGTTCTGACCAAACTAGCTGTTGATGGGACCCTGGAGAGGGGAAAAACAAAAACAGGAGAAAATGTATGCGTACATATGTTGATGCACAAATGAAAAAAGATGGGCAGTGGGAGGTAGTTAGC
>DATFYE010000159.1:0-25029 GCA_035315185.1 Syntrophorhabdales bacterium
GCACTCTGGCATTGACTACCATACTCCTTTGGAGTATGAAAGAAGAGGGGACTGAAGCAGTGTCCACTTTTTCGGGGGAAGATCACGCGGAATAAAGTGGGGTTGGTTTCTCCGGCACGGCCTCGGTCGCGCCGGTGATGATTTTGTTATGCACTGCCAAGAAGTGGTTCCCATTGTTAAACGTTCGTGATGGCGATATAATAAAGTTCTAAGGAATAGACGAGTGCTTCTGTTTGAATGGGACCCTAAGAAGGCCAAAGAGAATCTTGAAATCCATGGAATCTCATTTGACGAAGCAAGCACAGCCTTCGGAGACACTCTCTCGCTGGCTATCTACGATCCGTTGCACTCCGACGAAGAAGACAGATTCGTCTTGATCGGTAACTCTTACAAAACCCGGCTCCTGGTAGTTGTCCACACCGAGAGAACGGACCGCGTAAGGCTGATCAGCGCTAGGAAGGCAACGAAGAAAGAAAGGAAGCAATATGAAGAGAATGCAAAAAGATCCAGACCTGCTTGAAGAATATGATTTCAGCAAAGGCGTTCAGGGCAAGTACGCAAAAAGGTATGCCGAAGGAACCAACATTGTGGTCATTGATCCGGACGTTGCCAAAGTTTTCCCTGACCACGACTCCGTGAACCAAGCCCTGAGATCGCTGGCTGAAATCATCAGACGACAAAAGAAACTTGCATAACCCGGCGCTGCACCTGACGCGGAAGAATGTCACATTAATTCCGTTGAGGCTTTCCGATATCCATCTCGCCTTCCGCCGCGCAGGTGAGCTTTTCGTTAGGCAGAACAACAAACCAAAAAACAGGAGGTAGTCACAATGATCCCGGAAAAACTGCTGGAAATCCTGAAACAGGATGGGGTTGTTGCCATAGCAACCTTGGGAAAGGATGGGCCGCATATGGTCAACACCTGGAATAGCTATATCAGAATATCACCAGACGGACGTTTGTTCATTCCTGCTGGGTACATGCACAAAACAGAGGCTAACATTGCCTACAACCCCAATGTGCTGATTACGCTGGGAAGCAGCAAGGTTCAGGGCTTGCGTGGGGCTGGTACCGGCTTCCTCATCAAGGGAAAGGCGGCCTTTATTATGTCCGGACCTGATTTTGACTTCATGAAGGCAAAGTTCAGTTGGCTGCGAGCCACCTTGGCCATTACTATCGATTCTGCTACTCAAACTTTGTGAAGGTGACGGGACAGTCTGTACGTTGCAGTTTCGTGGGTTTGGCAAGCAATGCGACAAGTGTCGAGTATAGACTGCCTAACAATGAGCTGAAGGCGACGCGGTAACCCGCGCGCCTTAGCTCAGGTGTTATCTGTAAAGAGATTAAGTAATGTTCATACTTCGTAAACAACGGATGGCTGGTGTAGCTGAAGCATTTAAACGTTATGACAAATACATTCAACGGAACAAAGGCAAATTTCCTGAGTCTGTCTTTAAGCTTGTCAGTTCCAAATGGTATTTCGATCCTTCGGAACATAAGTGCCCGCATGACGCATGGCTTGAAACCTTCACTATGGAAGAACCAGCAGAGGGCGAAAGACATGAAGTGCGGAAGGTGAGCATTCGTATAGTTCTACTCACTGCTTATCACGATGGATACATTGGGTTCTCGTACGATGGTGTCGCTAGCTATTCGCTAACTCGCCGGCTGATCCATTTGTTCGCCATCAATATGACTTGACATCGGAATGATGTTGTCGTACCATATGTAGTACGCAGGAGGCTACAACAAATGACAACGCTGTCGGCATCCGAGGCAAGAAAACGGCTGTATAATCTGGTTGACGAAGTAAAGGAGACACATACGCCAATCCAGATCATTGGAAAGAGGAGCTCAGCGGTACTGGTCTCCGAGGAAGACTGGCGGGCCATAGAAGAGACTCTGTATCTTGCCTCTATACCAGGCATGCGCGAGTCAATCAAAAAAGGCCTCAAGACGCCTGTTGAAAAATGCGCTGAGGAACCGGGCTGGTGAGTTGGCGCCTGGTCTTTACCAAGCAGGCCCAAAAAGACGCAAAGAAGATAGTACAATCCGGTCTCAAGCCCACAGTCTCACGCCTACTGGACATCCTTCGAAAAAACCCTTACCAAAATCCGCCCCCTTTTGAGAAACTTGTGGGCGACCTCTCCGGCGCTTATTCGCGGCGAATCAACATACAGCACCGTCTCGTCTATCAGGTTCTCGATGATCTTGAGACTGTAAAGGTTATTCGGATGTGGACGCATTATGAATAGATCGGCGAACAAGGCGCTGCACCTGACGCGGAAGAATATTGGACTCAATCCGTTGAGGCCTTCATAGGCCCCAAGGCTCGTCCGCCGCGCAGGTGACCATCGCGTTACCCCTTAGAATGATGTGCAATCTATAGTTGCATTATGCAATCATATGATATATAATGAAGGCATGTTGTATCAAAAACGCTTGGAGGAACAACTATGGCTACAGCAGTAAGAATATCTGAAGAACTTGTAGATGAGGCAAAAAAAATTAGCCGCGTAGACCATAGGTCCCTTGCCGGCCAGATTGAACATTGGGCTCGTATGGGCAAATGTGCGGAAGAAAACCCGGACCTCACCTATTCACTCATCAAAGAAATTCTGATAGGACTGGAAGAATTGGAGCGGGGCGAAAAAACCGAATACAAGTTTGGGTAGTGGTTATGAAAATCTACCAGTCCAGGTCCTTTGAGAACAAAGTAAAGAAGATGTCGAAGCCCGAGAAGAGTTCCTTGGATCGTGAAGTAAAAAGAATACCGGAGAATCCAGCTATCGGGGAAGAAAAGAAAGGTGACCTGAGAGGCGTATTCGTTCATAAGTTCAACCTCAAGGCCACCCAATATCTTCTTGCCTATCGAAAGGTCGGGCAGGACTTGGAGCTGGTTATGATTGGTCCTCACGAAAACTACTATCGAGATTTGAAGCAGTATCTGAAGAACCGCTAAGATGGGGTAACCAATCGCTGCACCTGACGCGGGACAATATCGGACTCATTCCGTTGAGGCTTTCTAATATCCCACTTCCTGTCCGCCGCGCAGGTGAGCTCTTCGTTCTGCGGAGGAATAGATGACAGGTTCGCTTGCCATTGGTGCCGCCCTTAACGGGATCAAGGTAGCAGTTGGGGTGCATCTATGGGACGTTGTAAACTTCAATATTTACATCGGTGCCGGTTCTTGCTCCCCCGAATTTAGGCTTGACAGGAGGACCACAGAATGTCCCTATTAACGTCATGAACTGGGTTCAGATCGCCTGGATGGTGATAGGCGTCTTCATAGGTGTGACGGTATTGAAGGGCGCTTTCCCTTTTGCTCACCGGGTCGGGCTCAAGGTCCGCTTTTGGCTTCGGCACGGGAGAAAAGGGAAAATGATTCTGTTTGTTTACTCGGATAGTTCAAACTGGAAGGATTACATAGAAACAAACATACTGCCTCGCATCGAAGCTCATTCAATAATCCTGAACTGGTCCAAACGCCGTGAATGGGGATCCCAAATGCAGCTTGAAACGAAACTATTCAACCAATGGGCCGGGCCGGGTGAATTTGTTCCTGTTGCCATTCTGTTTTCGCCCACGGGGAAAGTGAGAACCTTCCGATTATGGCAACCCTCCGAGAATCCCAAACACGGAAAAGGCAGGGTATCCAGGGAAGCAGAACAGGCTCTCTTTGACACGGTGAAACAGCTAGGCCAGTAAGACGCGCGGTGTAGCAGTTATCGGTACCGCCGCCTTCCCGAGGAGGACCACACGGTAACTCCGGTTCCCGGAGCGGCACCGCGTGACGGCTGAGCCGGTCGCGTCCGGGACCTGGCGCCGCCCTCCGTGTGTGCGCTTGTCGGCGCGTGCGTCGGCTGTGTGCGACGGCGCTGCGGCTCGGGCGGCGATCGCACAAACTCGGCATCTCGTGCCGGCGCTGATGTCTTATAATCGAAATCTTTCAGCATGCGGCGCTCGATCTCCTCGCCGAGCACAGCCTCAATGTTCCAGACAAGGGATTCATCCTCACGGCTGACAAAGGTGAAGGCGTCACCGGTCTTTGCCGCGCGGCCGGTCCGGCCGATGCGGTGCGTGTAAGCATCCGTCGTATCCGGCATGTCATAGTTGATGACATGGGATATGCTCAAGACGTCGATACCTCGGGCGGCAATATCAGTGGCCACCAGAATCCGGTAGGAGCCTTTGCGGAAGCCATCAAGGGCATCCTGGCGCTTGTTCTGCGAGAGGTTCCCCTGGAGCGAGACAGCCTTGTATCCCGCTCTCTCAAGCTGTTGCCCGAGGCGTTTGGCCCGATGCTTGGTGCGCGTGAAGATCAGGACGGATTCCGTATCGATTTGTTTCAACAGTTCCATGAGAAGTGCGGTCTTCAGATGCTGCTCGACCGGATAGATGGCATGGGATACGGTGCTTGCCGGAGCCGTATGGCCGACTTTCACTATGACTGGATCATGCAGCACCTCGTGCGTCAGTCTTCGGATATCATCGGGCATGGTGGCGGAGAACATCAGCGTCTGGCGTTTAAGCGGCACTTGTTTGATGATCCGTCGGACATCGGGCAGGAAGCCCATGTCGAACATCCGGTCCGCCTCGTCGAGGACAAGGACTTCCAGGCTCGCAAGGTTGATCGTTTTCTGGTTAAGGTGATCGAGCAACCGGCCGGGACAGGCGACGACGATATCGACGCCGGCGCGCAGTTTCTGGATCTGCGGGTTCAGACCCACGCCCCCGTATACCGTGCAGCTCTTCAGGTGTGTATTGCGTCCCAGTTCTCCTATCGATACGTGGGTCTGTTCCGCCAGTTCGCGTGTGGGCGCAATAATCAGGCAGCGTACCTTGCCGCGTGGACCCGGAAGCAGACGCTCCAGAATCGGCAGCACGAAGGCTGCTGTTTTGCCGGTCCCGGTCATGGCAAGGCCCATAACGTCCTTGCCTGCGAGGACCGGCGGGATCGCCTGTACCTGGATAGGAGTTGGGGTTTCGTAGCCAAGCGCCTTGACGCCGGCCGCTATTTTCGGATGAAGCTTAAACGAGCTGAAACTCATAGCACCTCTTATAAGAAGAATTAGTAGCTGAAGCAGACTAGGAGCGAAGAGTATCGTGTTGCGGGAGCGTTTTTAGGTCGACCTCTAAACGACTGTCCAACGCGGCTTTTAGTCAGCACTCCATTACTTGACGCATAGTATACGCTTATCAGGCCGCGCCGTCAATCGATTTCCAAAAACAGACACGGGTCTTCCGGCATGACAAACAGCCGACCTCGGGCGATACTGTCAATAACCCGTTCTCCCACAAGGGCGGGCATAATTCCTAGACTTCTCGTGCGGAAGGGGAAGCATTATCGCAGAGAGACGACGCGTTGGCATCCTTACGGGTGTTGGAAAGAACCACATTGACGGCACATATAAAGTACGTTATAATGTACGTTATTTATGTGAGGTGATTGATGAAAAGACCTAGAGTCAATGAAGACATCCGGCCGATGTCCGAGTTTCGGACTGGCATTGCTTCCTTCCTCAAACAGATTCATGACACAAAACGTCCCCTTATTATAACGCAGCATGGGAAGGGTGTGGCTGTACTTCTGGACGCAGGCGAATACGAAGCCATGCAGGAGCGAATCGAGGTACTCCAAGACATACAGACGTCCATCAGCCAGATAGAAAGCGGCCAAGGAATTGACCATGACCATGCCAAGGGGAGCGTGTTGAAGCGGATCAGAAAATGAGGATTCTCTGGTCTCCCCTTGCAGTAGACAGAGTTGCCGAGATAGCAGAATACATATCCCAGGACAGTCCGTTTGCCGCAGAAAACTGGATAAATACGGTTTTCAAAAAAATAGAAGGATTAAAAGAGTTCCCCAAAAGCGGTCGCATCGTGCCGGAAACCGACAGCAGGACCATAAGAGAATTGATATACGGTAATTATCGAATAATTTACCGAATAGAAGAAAAGAGGCTCTCTATTCTTACCGTTCGTCACGGCAAGCAAATGCTGCCAGTGGAAGAAATCATGGCATAACCATTACAACCACCGGACGCGGAAGGAAGGCGGGTCGCCTTTCAGGGCCGTGCCCGGGTCGCGCCGGCGATGATTCTGTTATGCCTTGGGATATATGATGCAGATAGTTGTTGATAAACTAATTGAAATATCCGAACCGATGCGGGAGATATGGCTGGATTTCTATGATGAGTGGGCCAACGATAAGAAAGGGCTACCCTACTTCATTCTAATGACCTCGTTTGCAGGATACATAGTAAATTTGTACCTTGATAAACAACTGGACATTCTAAGAAGGATACTGGCTGCCATTGAAGATCTTTATTGCAATGAAGGGACTGAGGCTAACATGCTTCTCACGAGTGGCTTGTTGGAAGATATCCAGTTGTTCCTCAAAGAAGAGAATATCCACCTCAGCACTTTTATGGCTCTCTTAGGAGATAAATCTAAAGAACGTTGGGAAGCTGCAAGGCGCTACCTCGAAGAAGGAAAGCCTATAGAGTACGAATAGGTATAACCAATGCATCCAGAGGACGGGGGCGGGCTAGCGGAGTGTGGCGTTGCTTGACAAACAGGGTACCTCACGTCATACTTTCAACCATCCACCTCCATTCAAGGTGGGGCGTGCGGGCCATGAATGCTGATGGTCTTGCACTGTGCAGGAGGGCATCATGGCAGGAAGACGACGCGTTGGCATCCTCACCGGTGGAGGAGACGTTCCGGGTCTGAACGTTGCTATCAAGGCCGTCGTATCCCAGGCACCTCCGCACGACATCGATATCATCGGGATCAGGACCGGCTGGCAGGGCCTTTTTTTTGTCAACCCGGACGATCCACCATCAGCGAATGAGTTTACCAGACCCCTCACTGCTGAGACTGTCCGGACTATCGACCGGACAGGCGGAACATTCCTGCACACGTCACGTACAAACCCGAGCAGCGTGAAGCCGGACGAGGTGCCCGAATATGTTCGTGCGGAGGATCGCACGCCAACAGACAAAGGCTCGGTGGATTGTACCCGTCACATACTCAGGGTGATCGAGTTCCTCAAGCTTGATGCCATCATACCTATAGGTGGCGATGACACCCTCAGTTTCGCCTGCCGTCTGCACAAGGAGGGTGTTCAGATCGTCGCAATCCCCAAAACCATGGACAACGATGTCTTCGGTACAGATTTTTGCATAGGCTTCTCAACAGCGGTCACGCGTTCCGTGGACACGATTCACGCTTTGCGCACTACCATGGGCTCGCATGAACGTATAGGCGTCGTCGAGCTTTTCGGACGTAATTCGGGCGAGACATCCCTTTTTGCCGCTTACCTGGCAGATGTGGACCGCGCGGTCATCTCGGAAGTACCCTTTGATCTGGACCGTCTATGCAGATTCCTCGTAGAAGACCGGGCCAGGAACCCGTCGAACTACGCAGTCCTTACCATATCGGAAGGCGCTTATCCCGTGGGTGGTGCGATTATCGAAACCGGTAAGGAAGACGCGTACGGTCACAAGAAGCTTGGCGGCATTGGCGCGATAGTGGCCGACGAGATAAAAAAAAGAACGGGCGTCAACATCATCTATCAGCAACTCGCCTACATTATGCGCTCAGGGCCTCCCGACTCTCTGGACCGCATGGTGGCTGTCTCGTACGGCAATCTCGCCCTGGACCAGGTGGCTCTCGGCCACGTGGGTCGGATGGTAGCGCTTCACCAGGGGATTTACACGACCGTACCTCTGGAACTCGTGACCGCCGCAAAAAAACATGTGGATATCACCGCTCTCTACGACTCGCAGAACTACCGGGCTAAGATAAGGAACATGCTAGGCAAGCCGATGTTCCTCTACTGATACCAATTTGCCTTCAAGCGTATACCTTCGTTGCGGCGACCCGGGAACGGAGTCTTGGGATCAGTATCTAGCGTATGCTCTCGGCGAATCCATAGGTGTCGACCTGCCAGCCTTCTTGCGGCATCCGCACACCATCAACGTAAACCGTCCTGTCATCTAGTGCGACTCTACCTTTTGCGATAAGATCATGCACCGCAAATGGATAGATCTGCCAATCCCCTTCAGTCCTGAGCACCTCTTGTATGGCGCTAGAAACTTCTTCCAGTGATTTGTAAAGATTGTTCTCCTCTCCTTGCACGGCTGCTCTAAATTGTTCGAGTGTCCTTGCATTTCGTCTTTCCGCAAATCTTCTTATGTCACGCAGTTGCTCATCCCATCTTGAGAGCGGCAAGGATTTTGATTGGATCAATATGGGCCCACCATCGTCACTCTGGTCAACAAAAAACACAGTGGAGCGTACACTGCTTTCTTCAGCCAATATCGCCTTGGCAGTTGGTCTCCACCCAAGCCCTGTGTACTTGCGTGCATCGCCCGGATGAACGTTCAGAATCCTGGGGAAGTACCTGTTGGCCATCCACTCTCCTATCCACAGGTCATAGCCAGCCAAGCAGATTAGATCCGGTCTGCCGTTTATTACTTGCTCTACGAGCGTCATTATTGCCATGTCATAGCTATTTCTTTCAATGCCGTACCTGGGAATTTTTTTCAGTCCCCACATCTCCCGGAAATACTTCCCGGAGTCAAGCACAGCTACCTGGACACCACGTTTTCCTGCTTTTGTTATGGCTGCGCAGCCAGGTGCATTACTGAAAACAACGTGATACTTGCCAGGGTCCCGTTCGTATATTCTGTCGTAATTGGTACCAGAACCGGAAACGCCGCAGGCATACCTCATTGGTCCGGAAGAGGGATCGTAAACCAACGTTGCAGTCACTTCTCACACCCCGCCTTGTAGTGGTTGCCAAAAACTCTCTTTGGATGTGTTATCAATAACAAAAAGGGCGTTGAGTGTCAAGGACACCTTTTGGACACCTTTTCTCGCGCGGTTTTGACCATTACAGGGTGCAGCGATGTAACGGAAGGAAGATAATAAGGCTATCGCCTCTATAAGATGTTCATGGCACGGATGGACGCTTGCGTGAAGATACGTTCAAAAAACGCGGATTCGGGTTTGCGATGCGCGCACTACTGATTACCGGACCGTGTGCGCCTTGTTAACCCTTTTGGTCGAGTCCTGGTTTTTGTCTGTCGAGGTCCCGCTCTTCTCTTTGGCTTGGGAGTTGTTTACCTTCACCATTTTAGGGTCTCTATTGACCCTTGGCTTCTCGTGCACCAGCGCGGCGCCGTGACGAGCCATAATATCAAGAAGTCCAAGCCCTCCAGACAGGTTACTTATTTTCATCCTCTTACCTTATAGAATCTCCCACATATGTTATCGGCAGTTTTTCCGCAGACATAAGCGATCATGCGCAATCTGATTGCTTTGGGAGGGTATAGGCTGTAAGGACAAATCGGCAATAGTCTCTGCTTTAGAATGCCGCACTCGAATGGTCTTGTACACACTCGGATTCAAGATGGAGACCGAGGCGCTCAAGCCGTGACGAACGGAGGCGTACTTCAAGTACGTCGGAGTGAGGCAGGGCGCAGGCAACGAAGTACACTTGAAGGCGAGTGCGTACTAGCCCAGAGCGATCGACAGTGCGATGGCAGCCGCAGTCCAAGCAGTAAAGATGCTCATTAACAGCACTCTCTTCAACCATCGGGTAGGCAGAGTACATGTGCTCCCGGCCTGGTCCCCCATTCCCCACCCCCACCCGTGGCAAGAGACTATGCCGCAATGTTCCGGAAGACAGGCCGTGAGAAAGCCTCTCCTCTGCTCGAGCGGACTCTCGTCGGGAGACACGGACGCTAAGCAGTTCCGGTCAGGCTCATCATCCCTCGGACTCTTCCGGGAACGCGCCTGTCTGAAGGGCAGGATCTTACAACTCCCATCGGGCTGGCCTAACATGTCCGACGTGTTGCGTGCAGTCCCTATTTGCTCTTTCGGTTGACTGGTAGCCATCTCTTATTAAGCTTAGCAAACCCTGAAAAAAAGTCAACTCACCGGAAGGCTATTTTTCGTAGGAACGAGCGATTAGTACAATGGGCTATAGGAGCAAAATATGTTACAAGTTACGGGTTACACGTTACAGGCAGGGCGTGCTACGAGCAAGGAACAGAACCGCGCTGAAGGCGCGCTAACCTGTAACAGGTTTTATTGTAACTTGTAACGCGCAACTCGGACCAGGCTCTGTGCTAATTAATGAAGACCTTCTTATACCGCTGTATTTCTTCCAGGGCCATGCCGCTCCCCATGACAACGCAGATCAATGGATCCTCGGGTACGTGGACTTCGAGGCTCGTCCGTTCCGATATCCGCTTGTCCAATCCTTTGAGGAGTGCACCGCCACCGGTCAGAACCATGCCGGAGTCCTTCAGGTCTGAAACGAGCTCCGGGGGAAGTTTCTCTAAGGCCCTCTTTACTGAGTCTATGATCGCCTCTACCGGCTCCTCTATGGCCTCTCTCACGTCTTCCGCTGTTACCGCAATGGTCTTGGGAATGCCATTGACGAGATCCTTGCCCACAACATTCGTTGATCCGGAGCTAGCACCAGAGTATGCTGAACCGACCTCCATCTTGATTCTCTCTGCCGCATTCACTCCTATAGCAACCTGGTACTTCTTTTGCAGGTGCCTCACAATGGCTTCATCCATCTCATCACCGGCCACGCGCAAGGACTCACTATAGGCGTTTGCCGAAAGGCTGATAATGGCCACCTCTGTTGTACCACCGCCGATGTCGCAAACCATGTTTCCCCTGGGAAGCTCTATGGGCAGTTGAGCCCCGATTGCAGCAGCCATCGGTTCTTCGATGAGATGGATGTCCCGGATGCCTACCTGGAAACAGGCATCGACAACCGCCTTCTTCTCCACCTGCGTTATTCCGGACGGCACACAGACCACCATTTTGGGCTTAGAAATCTTCCGCGTTTCCTTGACCACGTTCAAGAAATACTTGATCATCGCCTTGGCCACGTCGAAATCCGCAATGACGCCGTCCTTGAGGGGCCGGACTGCGCTGATGTGCTGAGGTGTCTTGCCAATGTACTCTTTTGCCTCTCGGCCTACAGCAATGACTCTGCCTGAGTCCCTTTCAAGAGCCACGACAGATGGCTCGTTCAGCACTATGCCTTCGCCCTTCAAGTAAATCAGCGTGTTGGCCGTGCCAAGGTCCATGGCGCAATGCGTGGAAAATGATGAAACCAGACTCATCAACTTTGAAATAAAACTCATGCTCGTGCCCCCTTATTCATGTAGGAGTGTCGTTCTCCCCGTTCGTCAGCTCGGTCCAGGAGTGCCCAGAGGCTCTCTCCGTCTCTAGGGAACTCAGCCACCCCGATATGTAAAGCTCTCTTTGGTTCAACCCGGCTGTCGGCCATGGCGCTCTGGATCGTATAGTTCAACACACGTGTCATGTTTTCCGCCTCCAGGGCTTGAGGGTCCCGCGTGACCGCATACAAGTGGTTTCCTTCTGCTTTCGTCACGAGGGCCGTTTTACCCAGACACTGTTCGACGCTCTGGACGATTCTCCGCAGCAGTCGATCCGCGGTCTCAACGCCAAGCAGCCGGTTGTACTCATGAAAATCCGGTACCTTTACCGAGGCGACCGAAAAACCCTTCCGCTCCCGGACCCACGTCTCAACCTTCTTAAAGAAGGAGGCAAAAAGCAATGCACCTGTCACCGGATCAACGTGTTTGCCTCTTTCGAGAGTTCCCTTAGTCCAGGTGCGCATAAAATAGAGAGACAACAGCGACGAGATGTCCCTCAAGAGGCCTATGATGCCGTCTCTCAGCCGTACATCAGAAAGAGAAACAAAACCGGTAAGGCCAAATGCTTCTTCATCGAACAGAAGAGGAAATCCGAAGAACTGTTTCGCTTTCATCTCTTCATCGGAAAAAAGAAGCGGCTTTTCCCTCAGATAGCCGCTGCCGTGCGGGAGTAAAAACTCTTTCCTTCCTTCCAGAACCATCGCCGCAACCGTCCCGGTCATCGGGCACTCCTTCAGCCGGAGGCTACCAGCTTCGGTCCCGGCACAGTCAACGACGACGAGTTTCCCGTTCCGTTCGAGGCCGATGAAGCAAAAGTCTCCCCGACAGAGGGCAAGGCACTCATCCAGTATTTCCTCGAGTGGTACCTCTGACGGGCCTGACGTCAAAAGGAACTGGATAATCCTGCGTTCAATGGAGAGTTCCTCGTTTTTCTCTTCAAGGTCCTGCAACCTCTTTTCCCTTTCCAGTTCCTGTCCCAGCATCGACACAAAATGCCCGAGCAGTTTCTTCTCCCTGTCCGTGAACACGTACCGCTTTTTACTATCCACTACAATGACCCCGGGAACCTCAAGGGGATAGGCCATGAAAGACTTAATACCCTCTTCCGACCCATAGTACCCGAGTGCTGATTCGTCCTTGTCGAAGTTGGGGAGAATAAGAGGCTCATTGTGCTTGAGTACCCATCCAGGAAGCGTCCCATCGATGGGGATAGTTCGTTCGCGGTCAAAGCTCTTGGCAAAAGTGACCGAGGAGAGGCAGCGAAAACGCTCTTCATCTTTGAGAAACAACGCCACTGTAAATGCCTCGTACACGTTGAAAATGAGCTCAGAAAAACTATTTATCAGACTCATTGTACTGAGTCCGCCTCGGTCAAGGTGGCCTGCGCAAAGGCAGCATTGGCCGGTTCATGACATTCGACGCGAAGCGCTTCCCCTGTCCCGAATCGCTCAAAGAGCTTGCAGACGTTGCAGGTTTCTGTATAAGAGGGATAGCCGCAGCGCGTGCATCTTCCCGGATCGACTCGCGCCCCTTCTTCTTTCACTCTATCGAGGTAACCCTTAATGAACCTGATCTTGGTGGCTGGAGATGTTATCTCTATTTTATTAAGAAGGTCCTTGTAGAGCAGTGTTTTGGCCCCAACCGAGTAGGGGCACTCCTCGTACACATAGTCTATCTGGCGGAGTATGGCGTATGCTGCCGCCTCCCTCTCGGAGCATAAAAAAAATGGTTTCACCTTTTTCGCGAGATAATCGCCTCTTGCTTCCAGCGAGATGCTCTTCTTATACAGGTATTCCTCTTTCCAGTAGAGGAGGTTGCCGAAGAGAGCAGATGCCTCATCATCAAGGTTATGTCCTGTGGCAAGTACCGTATATCCGCAGTCAACGCACGCCCTGTTCATAAGGTATCTCTTCAACACGCCGCAAAGAGAACAGGGGGCTCTTTTCATGAGCTTTGACAGATCTCCGATACCCTTCTGCAATAGTGCGGGCAGCGAGAACCTGTATATCTTTCGTCCCAGACGAGCCGCCATCAGTTTGGCCTTTTCAAAGGAGACGTGCGAATACTCATCGATCCCCAAGTCGACGTATATCCCATCAGCACTAAAGCCCGCATGGTTAAGGATGTACCAGAGCGAGAGGCTATCCTTGCCGCCTGAGACCGCTACGAGAGGCGAGTCAGTTGTACCGATCAAATTATACTTCTGGATGGTACGCGTGACCCTTCTTTCAAAAAATATCAGGAAATCGTCAGCACAGAGGGCTGTGTTGTAGGCACTCAAGCGTATGTTTGCTTCCTTGCCGCATGCCCTGCATTTCATCCGCCTGATATCACCCTGATGATTCTTACGGTATCCTCACGAGAGAGTTTGCAGTCTTCAGTCACCAGCTTCTCATTTGCCACAACGATATGAGCCTCGGGATTCAATGCAAACTTTTCCAGAAGCTGGCCTGCCGTCAGTAGTTTATCGAGTTCGTACACTTTGCCTTCCCACGCCACTTTCATGGCAATTAGATAGCATAACGACACCCCGATGTCAAAGAACGACGAGAACCGTCAGGGGCGGGCAGCCAGTGATCGGTGATCGGTTATCAGTAGGCAGTAAACGGCATGAAAAAGCGTAAGCAGTAAGCAGCATGGGCAGACCAGAAAGTACACGCGGGAACAGAAGAATGACACCGGCTGCCACGCTTTGATTCCGTTCTAGTCTCGCTCTTCGCTTTGTAGTATACTCAAGCAATTGACTGGTCACTGGTCACTGATGACTGATCACTGATTACCGGTTACTGATTACTGCTTTACCATGTACGATCTCATCTATATCTACGAATTCGAAGGCGACCTGAGCAGGGAGATCCCGAAGATAGTCGACGCTGACTATGCCGGATTCTGGAAAGAATCAGGATACTCATTCCTTTTCTTCAAACAGCCAAAGAAACCTTATTTGGAACGGCTCTCCTTGCCTATTCGGTCTGAATTAACCATCCGGCACGAGGACTGGGAATCGGGTAGGCCGCTCGGCGCATTTACGATCGGAAATATTACACTGTATCCCCCGTGGGACCCTCCGCCTAAGGATGAGGGTATACATATCTGCATAGATCCGGGCATGGCATTCGGCTCAGGATACCATCCGAGCACAAAGAACTGTCTGGTGCTGCTGCAAAAGCTATTCGCCGGTTGCACTCCTGAAACCGTCCTCGACCTGGGTACGGGCACCGGCATACTCTCCATTGCTTGCCTCAGGATGGGTTCGCGTAAAGCCTACGCTGTTGACAACAATAATCTCTCGATAGAGATGGCGCGTGTAAACAGGAGCCTCAACAACGTAACGGAACAGATGCATATCATAATGGGCAGCGCACCAGATCTCGTGCGCGTTCCAGCCGAACTCCTTGTAGCCAACATACACTACGCGGTGATTGACGAAATAACCAGGCTTGATGACTTCTACACGAAGCGCTATTACCTTGTTTCAGGTCTCCTCGCCAGTGAAGGCCATAGAATCCAGGAGAAGCTCAAGAACAGACTGGCGCTGATCGATACCTGCGCTGAAAACTTCTGGTTCACCTACCTCTTTAAGAACGCCGACACCTAAAGAACGTGTCAGGAGAACTTGGTTGACCGGAGCCCACCGTTTTCTCGGCTCACAACGTTGGTTGACAATATTATTCATATATTCGGTTGACAATATGGTTGACAATAAAATTAGGTATTGGTTGGCAATTCGGCTGGCATTTACGGACGTTCAGGGCTAGCCGAAGGCTTCGCTGCGCGCGGCACTACCGGTATGTTTTCGTATCCGAGCAGATACTCCGGCCGCACTCGCTGCAAACTTCTGAAGATGTTCTTCTTGACGTTTCCGTAATGCTGTTCCGCCTCTTTGATCATGCCCTTCGCGAGTCTCCGTTTGGATTTCTTACCATGCGGACATTGCGACTTGATGACGGGAAGCCCAAGACTTTCAGCGAACCTTACCAGCTCCTGCTCCTCCACGTAAGCGAGCGGCCTGATGAGCGCTACTTCCCCTCCGAACATTTCCTGGTAAGGCCTCATGGTACATATCTCCCCGCCGAAGAATAGATTCAAGAGAAGGGTTTCGGTGATATCGTCCATGTGGTGGCCCAGAGCAATTTTGGAGCAGCCCAACTCCTTCGCCATGGCGTAGAATCTCTTACGCCTGGTCCAGCTGCACCAGAAACAGCCGAAGGTTTCACCCTCTTTGTACAAGGCATCGGTCGGTTGAGTGACCACGTACTGAACGCCCTCTCTCTCAAAGTGCTCAATGAGCGAATCTTTTCTGACCCATTCGAAACCCATGTCCACATGACAGGCGATTATTTCGTACTTGATCGGGACAAACTTCATCCGCTCCCTCATGATCCGGAGAAGTGAAAGGCTGTCTTTTCCGCCGGAGACAGCAAGTAAAATCCGATCACCATCCTGGATCATCCGGTAATCCCAGATGGCCTTCCCTACTTTTTTCGTCACATAATAGGAGAGTCCGTCAGTATCATCCTTCATCTTAAAGACCCGGCCAGCATCCTCGTTTTGTCCATGGCTTTCTTGCTCACCTCTCCTGTCCCTTCACATCCTGCGGCCTCAACACCCCCCAGGTACGTGATGGACAGAGCATCGAAGGTTCTTCTGAATGCATCGAGAACCGGCGTGAAGGTATCGAGAGACTTGTCGGCACAGGTGATCAACGTGACAGCCTTCTTGCCCTTAATTCTCGATTCCATGTTCTCATCGAAAAAGGCGATCGACCGATCTATCACGAGTTTCAGCTGGGACGAAGGACCCCACCAGTAGGTCGGAGTGGCGTAGACGAGAAGGTCTGATTCAAGCATGTACTTGCGTATATCCTTCATGTCGTCGTTTATCCTGCACTTACCTTCTTTTGCGCACGTGAGGCATCCCTGACAAGGGCGAACATTCATGTCGTTCAGGTTGAGGAATCTTACGTCATGGCCATTCTTCTTCATGGCCTCAGAGAAAGTATCGACAAGCCGGCGCGTATTGCCTTTCTTGCGCGGACTCCCGAAGAGAATTATCGTTTTCATGCCACGTACCTCCTACTCGGAAATGATTCCCTTATTATAGAGTGGGATCAGTGCAGCGGTCAAATGCTGGGAAGATCGGTACGCGCAAGGTGGGTTGAGAAGGTTGATATGCGCTTGCGGAATCATTAGTATATGAGAATAAGGGTTGGGACGGTGGCATCTCGCAGAGAGCGACTTCTCGTAATCGGAGGGCTGGCCGCAGGTATGTCAGCGGCGAGTGCTGCGAAAAGAATCCGCCCCCAGATGGACGTGATCGTGTTGGAGAGGAGTCCATTCATCTCGTACGGCGCGTGCAGCATACCCTATTACATTTCGGAGGAGATTAAGGATTATCGTGACCTCATCGCGATCACACCCGAGAAAGCTGAGGCAGAACGAGGGCTCCTCGTCCGCACGCTTCATGAAGCAATGGCAATAGATCCGGGGGGCAGGGAAGTTCTGGTTCGCTCTCCGGACAAGACCATGGGAACGAGGATTGCCTTTGATAGGCTCGTGATTGCTACGGGCGCAGTACCGATAAGGCCTCCGCTTCCAGGCATCGACCTGAAGAACATATTCGTCTTGAGAACTCTTGAAGACGGTGTGGCGGTCAAAAAATATATCGATGCATGGCATACTCGGGAGACTCTTGCCGGATCACAGTCTATCTCCGTCAAGCCCTCCCCTGAAGAAGGAAAGGATCGACTCAGAGCGGTGATCGTGGGGGGCGGATACATAGGCCTTGAGATGTGTGAGTCCGTCCGGAAGAGAGGCGTCGAGGTCACACTGATCGAAAAGATGGATCGCGTGCTGGGCACAATGGACCAGTCAATCGTCGAAATCGTTGAAGAAACCCTGAAGAGGCAGGGGGTCAGGCTCCTCAAAGAAACGACAGTCCTCGGTTTTGAGGGTCCCGAAGGAGCGGTTAGCAAGGTGCTCACTGATAAAGGCACGTTTCATACTGACTTCGTAATTCTTGCAATCGGTGTGCGACCTGAATCGGCTCTGGCGGAAAAAGCCGGAATCGCTCTTGGCGTAAATAAAGCCATTACGGTCGACGGACAGATGCGAACAAACTTCAGCGACATCTTTGCCGCCGGTGATTGTGCCGATGCGCTCTCGATCGTAACCGGCAAGAAGGTATATATCCCTCTCGGGACCACAGCCAACAAACAGGGACGGGTGGCAGGAGAAAACGCAGCAGGCAGGGAGACCGTGTTTGAGGGAGTTGCCGGCACTGCGCAGACAAAGGTCTTCGACCTCGAAGTGGCCCGCACAGGTCTTACTTCTCTCGAAGCGGCAAGAGAAAACATCCCCTTTTTTGCATCAACGATCAAAGGCGCATCGAGGGCAAAAAGCTATCCGGCTGGAAAGCCTATTACTATAACGTATGTCGTAGAGAAAGATACCGGCAGGCTCCTGGGAGCCCAGATGGTTGGGCAGGAAGGAGTTGCGCACCGCATTGATACGCTTGCAACGGCCCTTTATGCTAAAATGACCGTTGAGGACGTTGCCCGGCTGGATCTGGGATATGCCCCGCCTTTTGCAACCGTGTGGGACCCAATACTGATTGCCGCCAACGTTGCCTTGAAGAAAATGGGCAAGAGATAGGAGGGATAATGATGGATAAAATAAAAGAGCAGAACCTGCAAGTGGCTATTCAGATGGAGAGAGATGGAAAGGCATTTTTCCTCAAGGCAGCGTCCGGTGCAGAGAATCTGCTCGCGAAGAGGATTTTCGAAGAGTTGGCCAGACAGGAAGATTTTCATATTGAGAGAATTCTCGTGCTTTATGAGCAGATGAAAAAAGAGCAACCCCTCAAGGAGTGGATCACCGCAATAGCTGGCATCGGGCAACTTGATAAGGTCTTTCAGGAGTCTCTCCAGGAAAAGGCACAGGCCTCCGAGAACGACCTCAACGCCCTGCGTTTTGGCCTTGAGATAGAAGACAAGAGTGTCAAGTTTTACGAAAGCCTCGCAAATCATGCCTCTGATTCGTACGAAAAACGTTTTTATCTGACGCTTTCCCATGAGGAGAGAGAGCACTATCTCAGGATCATGGACTCCATAGAGTACCTCTCCGACCCAGTGGGATGGTTCTATACCAAGCAGAAGTCTATGGTGGACGGGGGCTAGCGCGGCGATAGCCGCGCGTTAAACCCGGTTACACCGGGCCGTTGTTACGAGTTTCGGGTTGCGGGTTGCGGGTTGCGAGTTAGGAGATACGAGTTAGAAGTTACAATAAGACCTGTTACAGGTTAGCGCGCCTTCGGCGTGGTTTTCTGTTCATTGCTCGTAACATGTCTTGTCTGTAACCTGTAACCCGTAACAAAAGGGGCACCCTGATGGGTGCCCCTTTTCATAACCAATCTCTTGCGGCTTACAGCCTGTTCTTCACGAGATCATCGACAACTGACGGATCGGCCAGTGTCGAGGTATCGCCCAACTGATCGATCTCGCCGGACGCGATCTTTCTCAGAATTCTTCTCATGATCTTGCCGGATCTGGTCTTTGGTAGGCCTGGGCTAAACTGCAACTTCCCAGGCGATGCAATTGGTCCGATCTCTTTTCTCACGTGGGCGACGAGCTCTTTCTTGAGATCATCGCTCGGGTTGAACCCAGCCTTCAAGATGACGAACGCATAGAGATCCTCGCCTTTCAGATCGTGCGGGAATCCCACAACAGCTGCCTCTGCAACTGACTTGTGCGAGACAAGCGCACTTTCCACCTCGGCCGTACCGATCCGGTGGCCGGATACGTTAACAACATCGTCCACGCGTCCCATGAGCCAGAAGTAACCGTCCTCGTCTTTTCTAGCGCCATCACCGGTGAAGTAGACGCCCGGATACTGCACGAAGTACGTCTGTTTGAATCTCTCAGGCTCGCCGTACACACTCCTCATGATACCGGGCCACGATCTCTTTATCACCAGATAGCCACCCTCGTTGACAGCGCACGGCGTTCCATCCTGTCTTATGCACTCTGCTGCGACACCCGGAAATGGCAGTGTTGCTGAGCCAGGCTTCGTGAACCATGCCCCAGGAAGCGGGGTAATCAGGATCCCGCCGGTTTCCGTCTGCCACCATGTATCCACGATCGGGCAGCGTTCCTTGCCGACCACCTTGTAGTACCATATCCAAGCTTCGGGGTTAATCGGCTCGCCCACGGACCCGAGGACTCTCAGTGACGAGAGGTCTCTTTTGGCCGGCCACTTATCGCCTTCCCTCATGACGGCTCTGATGGCTGTTGGTGCTGTGTAGAAGATATTGACCTTGAATTTCTCAACGACCTGCCAGAACCTGTCAGGCTCAGGATAGGTAGGAACGCTCTCAAACACGATCGATGTAGCGCCATTGGCGAGAGGGCCATAAACAATGTAAGAATGGCCGGTTACCCAGCCGATGTCTGCGGTACACCAGAAGACTTCTTTTTCCTTGTAATCAAAGATCCATTTGAAGGTGATGTACGTATAGACCATATAGCCGCCGATGGTGTGCATAACACCCTTCGGCTTGCCGGTTGACCCCGACGTATAGAGGATGAAGAGGGGATCCTCGGCGTCCATCTGCTCCGCCGGACAGTTGTCTGTAATGCCAGGGGCCGCCATTTCATCGTTCCACCAGGTGTCCCTGCCGGCCTTCATAGGCACGTCGAACTTATCGAGCCTCTTGACAACGATTGCCTGTTCAACCTTATGTCCTGCCTTTTCGCACAGGTCCATGGCCTGATCTGCCGACGCCTTCGAGCTGACCTGTTTGCCCGATCTCCAGTAGCCGTTGGCCGTGACCAGAACGCGTGCTCCTGCATCGAGGATTCTGTCCCTCAAGGCTTCTGCCGAGAAACCGCCGAACACTATTGTGTGGACGGCGCCGATCCTTGCGCACGCGAGCATCGCAATTGACAACTCAGCGATCATGGGCAGGTATATGGCGACCCTGTCACCCTTCTTCACGCCCTTTTTCTTCAGCACGTTGGCAAACTTGGAGACCTCTCTCAGCATATCCTTGTAGGTGTATTTCTTCGCATCTTCATCCGGCTCGCCCTGGAAGATGATGGCTACCTTGTCGCCTCTTCCCTTCTCGATCTGGTAGTCAAGGCAGTTGTAAGAGATGTTCGTCTTGCCATTGATGAACCATTTGATCTTTGCATTTGCAAAATCTTCTTCGTTCACCTTGTCCCACTTCTTGAACCAGTGCAACTCTGACGCGATTCCGCCCCAGAACCCCGTAGGGTCGTCCATCGATTGCTTGTAAAGCTTCTCGTATTCGGCCCTGCTCTTAACATAGGCCTGCGCCACGAACTCTGCGCTCGGCGGAAACGTTCGCGTTTCCGTACTCATGCTGGTAATCGTTTTTTGCTCTGCCATACCCGCCTCCTCAGTGGTTGTATTTAGTACTATGAAATTGTTACGAAAGTCACAATTACCTAATGTTTTATTTTAAATCAGACGCTTTGTCAACAAAATATTGTGCATATTATCACAAACATTAGAACGGCAACCTCCCGGGGGCCCGTTCAGGAGGGCACCCAGCTTCCTGGCCATAGGGCTACGTGGGGTTCTCCGGGCCGCCGGCGTCTGCGCCAAAACGGTTCGAGAGCCGGAATCACGGCGGGATACCTTATACCAATTTGCATTCAAGATGGACGACCCAGCCTTCGGCCGGGTACCCCGGGCGGCAGCGAGGAGCCCCACCCGCAAGCGGGTACCCGGGCGTACGTGAGAGTACGTCGAGGAGAGCGACGCAGCACACCCGCAAGCGGGTACCCGGAAGGTATACACTTGAAGGCAAATTGGTCTAAGTTCCAACCTGCATTCGCCGTCTGACGAGGCTCCGGAGCCACTTCTTGTCTGTGCGAAGGTGGGCGTCGAGAATGAGGGCCAGGCCCCGATAGAAATCCGTCGACGCATGTTTCTCTACCGCACTACAGAATTCTCCCACCCAGTCTCCAAGGTGTAGCCTGAGAAACTCCTCCTCGAGGGCAATGGTTTGGGTGATGGTCTCCTCATCCTTTTCCTCACGCAGCAGAGTCTGCTCCCGAAGACAGAGTTGTTTCATGAAATCCAGCTCTACAAAAAGATAATCGGCCGAGTCACTGACCGTTTCGTCAGGCAGCAGCCCTGCCTTGCGATAGAACCGCTTGAGGCCCAAAACAGAGTCCCCGAATCCGGCTCCTCTCTTGTACAGACCTTCATAAGGCGGTTTCATATCGGCGTGGCCGGTTCCTCTCAAGATCCTTGTCCGATCCACAGAAAGTTCCGTGACAGTCTCGTCATCGGGTCTCTGCAGGATGGTTGACTGGTAGGAAGAAATAAGATCCAGACCGGAACGAAAACTTCCGTCCCCCAAATCGCGCCAGCCCACCAGAAAGCGCTGGAACTGGCCGTTTCTGATTCTCAGGAGTAATTCCAGATCCGGCAGAACCTCGAAACCAGCTATGAGGAAGTTGTAAAAGGACGCCCTTCCCGACGCGATATCATATGGATTTGCCTTCATGTGTGTGTATGGCTTTCGGGTACCCACCCCGGTGAATGTGCTACGTTTCAGAAGATGGACTAACGCACTGCAATCCGCACGCCGGACTTAATGACGCTCAATCTTAGCAACAAGCCGCCGCAAAGGATCAGAACGCTGGCTGTACCATGCATCAAGCGGACAGACGCCGCATCGGATACATAGGCACCGCAGATAAAGATGGCAAGCGGGAGCAACAATCCCGCTATTACGACTCCACCAATGAAAAGCGGAGTTTTAAGCAAGTGAATTGATGCGGCTGCCGTCACCCCTGTCAGGCGGACGATTTCGATATAGGCTCCCAGCGCGATGAGCAACAATACGATGAGGCCTGCATCGATCGCCCCGAGCAGGTGGAGGCCGTCCGCCTGAACGACCGACGGGAATGCGAGCGACATCAGGACGAGCGTAGCCAACCCGGTATCCATGCCCGACAAAAAGAAGAGCGGCGGCAATGCGGACGTATTCCAAAGAGGAATGCTCTTTATTACACCGAGGAGCAGGCCTGGATAGACCGCGACCACAAGTGCAAGCAGAGCCGCTGCCATGCCCAGACCTTGACCAAAGCCCGATGCCTGATTCCAAGGAAGCCAGTTGAAAACGGCAAATGAAGGCAGGGCATAGGCTAACCCGAGAAGAATAAAGGCCGTGAGAATCCACGCTCCCCGTATCATCCAGGAGGACAGGAGTGTAGCCGGTGTGGTGAAGAGCCGGTAAGCCCTCGTCGCTGAGCCGAGATCAAAGAGCAGCATAACGCTACCAATCAAAACAACCAGGGGACCCACGAGAGCACCTATCCGGGCCACGGCAGAATATTTGTCAAAATAGATCAGGATAAAACTGAACAGAAAAGATCCTCCGCCCAATCCGGCAAGGAAAACATAGAGCACGATAAACCAACCCCATTCCTTCTGGCCTTCTGCCTGATCCATGATGCCTTCCTATCCGTTTATATAATATACCGAGGGCTTCGTACCGAGCTCTTCTCTAAGCACTGTGCCGCGGTTCACCGCAATCAGTTCCGATACCTCACTCCGCGGGTCGTCAAGATCACCAAAATGCCTCGCTTGGGAAGGACACGTTTCAACACACGCGGGTAAACGTCCCTTCTCCAGCCTCTCAACACAGAAATCACACTTGACCGCCGTTCCCTTATCGAGGTCCTTCTGTTTCACCATTTCATAAGGAGTCTTGCCGGCTATTCCGTAATAATTGTTGATACGCCTCAAGTAATGACGCGCCTCGTAAGGACACGCGAGCACGCAGTACCGGCAACCCATACACTTGTTGTGGTCTACGAGGACTATACCGTCGGCACGTTTGTACGTGGCGCCGGTCGGGCAAACCTCAAGGCACGCCGGCTCCTCGCAGTGCATGCAAGGGATAGGACGAAACTGCATGCGCGCGGCAGGGTATTTGCCGGCCTCATACTTTTCAACCCGGTGATAGAGAATCCCTGGTGGTGTACCTTTTTCAGCCCTGCACGCAACAGTGCAACTATTGCAGCCGGCGCATCGCTTCAGATCTATCACCATGCCATATCTCACCGTTGTCCCCCTTTACTGTACACCTTCACCGCAGGCGCAGTATCCTGACCGGCGCTCACTCCGTCAAAGGTTTTAGGGTCAATGGACAGAAGGGCATTGAAATTGGGTCCCACCCGGTTCAATGGATTCGACTGGCACGTGCCCAGACCGTAGCTGCCTCCGATACCGACCGCATCGGGATGAAACAACTCCGACACCCTGAGCCGACCTTCTATCCTGCCGTATCTCGACTCCACGACAACGGTCTCGCCATCCTTGAGTCTCTTCTTTGCTGCCGTGGCCGAATTGAGCAGGATCACCGACTCCCAGGGATCCTTGGCATAGATCTCTGCCAGCCACGGGTTCCCCGTGAGGTTGCTCGCATCGTTCGCGTAGTAAGGGGTTTTCCAGTTGATGGCCCAGAGGTCGAATCCTTCAGCAGGTGCCTTGAACTCGGAGGTCTCCACCCAGTGAGGGATTGGGCGATATAGGTCGAAGATGTAGTCCATGTCATCGATCATGGGGAAGGAGATCTTTTGCTCGACCAGGTTCGCCCGCAAGCGGTCACCCACTTCCTTAAGGCCCATGAGATAAAAAGGGTGGCGCGTCTGATTATCCGGGAAGTAGTAATAGAGGTAAAACTCCTTCTTTGGTTTCCAGTATTCGATGTATCCTTTCTCTCTCAGTTCCTTGAGACCTTTTCCTCCTCCATAAGGCCAGCCGCGTATCTGACGATCGAAGATCTCTTCCAGTGTGTATCTTCGATTGAGGTCGAGCTTCCACTCGCCATTCATGTTGAGACCGTCCTCCTTATCCACCCAGTCGAGCCCTCGATTCAGGTGGTCGTAGAGCCCGCCCTCACCGTAAAGAATACCGAGACGTTCGGCAAGATCCATGAAAATGTCGTCTGCATTTTTCGTGTTAAATAAGGTCGGTACCGGCTCCCTCAATTGCACCATCTTCAACCCGCTCACCTCGTCATCGATGGACTGATGCTGGAGGTAGAAGGGCACCACCCGCAACCTTTCCAGGGCACTGTGCTCAGGGAGCAGCACGTCAGAGAGGATGGCAGGCTCGTCCATATGAAATGCCACGGTCACCACGAAAGAAAGTTTCTTGAAGCCCTCCACATATTTCTCAGGCTGGGCGTTCTGCCGGATGGGATTTCCCCCGACAGAGAGCCACGCGTCCACCTTGTAAGGTAGATAACATTTCTCAGGATGGAGAATGGAGTTGAGCACCAGGTGAGGGGCTGTGTGCTGATGTGGATAGAACTCCTGCAGCGTTGCATGATCCGGGGGAAACTTGAATGGTCTTGGTATCGCCTCGTATCGCGGTGCCGATGTGCCGTCCTCGGTTGGGCCCATGATGGGGCCCCGGACGCTGCAGCTCAGGCAACCGCCCGGCACTTCGATGTTCCCTACCAGCAGGTTGATGATCTTTCCAGCGAAGTCGGCATAGGTGCCTCCCCTGCGGTTGGTAACGTTGCGCTCCACATTCAGAGACACGGGCCTGAAGGGGAACGTAAAACCATCGATCTCGATGGTACTCCCTATGCGGGCGTGCTCCACGAATTCCCTGGCAAGCCGCCGCACGGTTGATGCAGGCACCGTCGTGATCTCCTCCACCCATTCGGGAGTGTACTTCGCATACTCATCTTTTATAAGGTCAAAGGCTGTCTTGCAAGGCGCGCCCTGGGCAGCGTAAGCGCCGTCAAGTGCGATATCCTTGAA
>DATFYE010000160.1:0-24683 GCA_035315185.1 Syntrophorhabdales bacterium
TCTGCAATGAAACGCACTCTCTGGTCCATGACGGTAACTCCTTTCCAACCCATAAGCAGCACCTCCACTGCTTATGAATTAGTACAAAAGTGTTACCCATGTCCCCAGAATAATCTGTTACCCATGTCCCCGTTCGGTCAACCGGTTCGCCTCTCCGCACGCAGTAGCTACGTCAAGTTCACCGATGAGATAGAGCAAGCCTTGAGCTCGCAGCGCCATCTCGACAAACTGAACTGTCCGGTAATCGTCGCCTACGGCACGTTTGAGACACCGGAGTTCCAGCGCCAGTCACGTGACTTCGCTGCGGCGCTGAAAGCGGCGAATAAACCGGTGCAGCTCTTCGTTGCGGAGGGCTACAACCACTTCGAGATCATCGAAACCCTCGCCAGCCCTTATGGGGTTCTGGGCCGAGCGGTGCTTGAACAGATGAAGCTTACGTAAGCGTGACGCGCAGTGCGGTGCGGTATTGTGCTTGACAGACCTGTTAATCAACGGTAGCATCGTCAATAGGTGAACGTGCGCGGTCCCAAGTCGCGTGTCCCACTGTGCCTATGGAGACTGACCAATATGTTTGTCATCGATCAGTCGGATGGGCAATCGGAGGAAAGGAAGTGAATTCGAATAGGGCTTCTGAAAACAAATAACTCAGAGAGAAGGTGATGCACTATGAGGTGACGGGCGTTGAACAATGGGGCAGGATGGTTCCCGTGGTTCCCGGGAAACGCCCACAAAGGGGCCATATCAGAGGACTGATTTACTCACGGGTAGACCTCGTGGTCTTTTGGGTTGGGCGTAGGTGGATTCCAAAAAATTCGACGTAAGGAGAACAAAATGAAAAAGGGAAACAAAACTTTTTTCTTGATGATAAGCTGCTTAATGGCACTATCTCTCCTACCATTGCTGTCCCCGATAATGGCCAACGCCCAATGCACCATATCACCCGAGTTTCGGGGTCCTTTTCCCTATCCCACAACTCCCATTGACCCGTGGCCTCCTAACGGTCAGTGTCCAAATTTTTGGCATGGGTATGTCAGCGACCCAAAGGACATGGGATTTCCTCTTAATCAAGGGGTTTGTCTCGACGGAGAGTGGCGGGATGACCCAATAACTATCGAAGAGAACGTCCCGGTCACGATGCGAGACGGGGTTAAACTGGCTGCCGACATTTTTCGCCCTGGTAAGCCCGGGAAATACCCGGTTATCATGACGTTTGGTGGCGTCAAGGGCAAAGCTGTCTACGGAACGGGGAAAGGATGGGCCGTTCCCTCTCACCGTTACTCGGATCATACGACATTTGAGGGCATTGACCCAGGTTTCTTTGTTCCCGAAGGTTTTGTAGTGATTATGGTAGATTCCAGAGGGTATGGCAATTCAGGCGGGTGCCGAACGGGAAACCCGGAAGACTATTATGATGGTATTGAATGGGCGGGGACGCAAGCGTGGAGTAATGGAAATGTGGGTATGATTGGCGTTTCTGCTCTTGGCAATGTTCAGTGGGAGGCAGCCGCATTACGGCCGCCGCACCTGAAAGCCATTGCTCCCTGGGAAGCGGGAGGCGCCGCTCCCCCCATCGGCAGGTTTGGAGGCCTTAATGATTGTACATTTCCTGCCACAACGGCCGGAAGGTTTCCTGCACTCAGGCCGAACTTGGGCCAGTGTATTCCAAAAGAGACGCGATCGTTCCCGCTGGTATTAGAAAATATCACCGTACCGGTGCTTGCCTGCGTCTCCTCGTCAGACCAGCTTCAGCACACCTATGGAACTGACTTTGGTTGGAGGCATGTCTCCTCAAAACAGAAGTGGTTGTACAATCACGGCGGACAGAAATGGGCTCGATTTTACGGCACTGATGGACAAGCCTTTCAACTGATGTTCTTCAATCATTTCCTGAAGGGGAATGACGACAGGATATTGTATACCCCGCGAGTTCGGTATGAGGTACGGGAAACCCTTGACAAGTTCTCCGTTCGCTATGAAGAGGACTGGCCGATTCCTCGAACCAAGTACCAGAAATTGTATCTTGATGCAGGCACTCGCCGGTTGGATGTTCGTAGTGTAACCAGTCCAGGGAAAACCAGTTACGACTCGACGATAACTGAAGTCGCAATTCCCGATACTAGTTCCTTTAACAACACCCGGTTCGTGCCTGTCGTCGAGCATGAAACAGTATCGACCGTGGACGCCCCCGGCAGAGCGATATTTGATTATAAATTCGACCAAGATACCGAACTGACCGGGCATATGATGCTGAAGGTATGGGTCGCTGCCGAGGATGCTGATGACATGGCTCTTTTTGTTACGGTAAAGAAGCTCGATACTACCGGCAATGAAGTCTTTTTTGACTGCTCCGACTCCTCGAGAAAACTTCCCGTGGCCGTTGGATGGATGAAGCTATCCATGAGAGAGCTGGATCCGAAGCTGTCAACGCCGTATCAGCCCGTACAAGCGGTAAAGGTAGCGAAAGTGTCACCGGGCGAAATCGTTCCCGCGGAAATAGGGATAGTGCTCTCAAGTACCTTATTCCGTAAAGGTGAAACATTGCGACTGATCATATCAGGGGATACTCAAGTATATAGCACACGGCATCATTTCGAGAAATTCAACAAGGGGATGTGTTCGATCTATACCGGAGGGAAGTATGACTCGTATCTTCAGATACCTGTGATACCCCCTCAAGAGACACGCCATGCCTTTTCATGGCCCAATAATCGCCAGTAAAGTGAGCAGGGTTTAAGGGAACGAATTTTGCCCAGGATAGCGGGAACTTCTCACTGAACTCAAGTAATCGGGCGTTTACAGGACTCAGGAATAACCGTATCGAATTCAGAAAGTGAAGGCAGGGTCAAAAGTGGCCCTGCCTTTTGTCTGAGCCCGCTCTTATGCTCCTTTCTTTCCGTAATAGTCATCTTGGATAGTAAGCCAGAGAGAAGACTTGTGGGTGAATTCGTCACCCGATGCAGGTCCTCCGTTCCGGGTTGCGCCTTTACCCTTGATGCACTCTTGCCGATAACTCTTTAGACTGCGGCGTGCCGTGTAGAGGAGGGAGGGATGAGCACACTCATCCACCTCAGCAACCAGCTGATAGCAGAAGCCATCTACCAACTCAGTAGCATAATCGCAATAGTATGCAAACATGAAGATGCTCACCTGACCTCTGTATTGCTCTCACAACGGCCACAGAACTTCTCGAGAGCGGCGTTGGCGTTGGAGGATAGTATACATGGGCGATGTGGTTGACTTTCTCGAAATGAGAAAGGCTCTGTTATCAAGGGAGAAAACTTTTAACGAATTACTGAAAGACGCGGTTGAAATAGGGGAGACATCTCTAGGACGCGTAAAGATGGGTATTTTCGAGCCCGAAGCGGACGTTAAAACCTTGTTTGTTTCGATGATTACCGCTCTACTGCTTCGCGAAAAGCAGATTGACGATGAGCTTTTCAGATGCGCTCTGTATGCAGGAGACGTATTTGAAAAACTTGTCTTCTCAGTTCCGGAAAGCTACTTTGTATGTGACTACTATTTCAAGGGATGGGAAGAAGGCCGGCCACTATTTTTTCGGAAAGGCGCTGACCTCTGTTATGTTATCTGCGTTCTTTTCGACCAGTTTGCACAAAGGAGGAGCATGAGGAGGGATGACTACGTGCGGATGGGTACGCAACTCTACTATCTCTATTACCAGCGAACAAGCGAATCCATCGGCTGGTGTATGAGCAATAATTTTAAGGGGATAGTAGATGTTGCGAAACGAAGCTTCGAAAATTTTGCGAGAGGGGACACTTAGTCCTCTCTTTCTAGCGGAGGATTTCTCAGAATTGGGGCTATGGGAAATCCTCTGGCTTAGCGCTTTCATATATTGGTCCGCCCTATTTCACTCACGTGCTCCGTTTACCCTGGTAATGTTCAATGCTGAGCGAACGCTAAGATTGCGCACTTGTGGGTGAATTCGTCACCCGATGCTTCCTGAATCGAGGGTTCTGCACCGGCGTCGGGTTCGACGGCGCGAGTAATCATGGCCGACCTACTGTGCTCCTTCTGTTTCGCAACAGGCCCCTTTCTGACTCGACTTCTCATCCCCTTCAACGCGATGCTCGAGCCAGACGAGCCTTTAGTGCCCGTGTCAGCAAGTCCCCTATGAACGAAGCACGCTTCAATTGGTAGAGTCATTTTAATTGACTTTTGAAGATTTGATCCCAGACGCTCTCCTCTTGCCGACCCTTACTCTTGAGGTTGACTAAAGAATGCTCGATTGTCCGCCCCGATCGATCGTCCCGCCTGATAAGAAAGTGCTTGACACATTGGCGCGTGGCCGATAGCATGGGAATTGGATCAGGCATCGTGTAAGATGAATGCCGAACTGATGCAAGCTCTAAAAAAAAGGAGGGCAGCTATGAAAAAAATACTGATCGTGATGGTAGCGCTTATGGTTCTGCCTTTGTACGTTGTGGAATCGAGCGGGCAGCAACAGGTTTCGGCTTCCGATAGTATCGCTCCGAAGCTTACCTGTTCCGACCAGTTGACAAAAAATTTCAAACGCGCGGAAACCACGTTCACGTCGACCACCCTGGTCCCCGCCACCAAAGACTTGCCCGAATATTGCGACGTAAGGGGAACCATACTTCCGGAAATTGGTTTCGCCGTAAAGCTACCCACGCGATGGAACGGCAGACTCTATATGGTTGGGAATGGCGGAAAAGCTGGCAACATCGAGCACAACGCAATGGAAGTCGGCCTCAAGCAGGGGTATGCGGCAACCGGCACCGATACCGGTCATGACAACAAAAAAGAACCGGGAGCCAGCTTCGCCAGGAATAACAGGGAGAAAGAGATAGACTTCGGGTTTCTTGCTGTCCATGAGACCGCCGCGACCGCCAAAGAGATCATCGGCGCTTACTACGGCCGCGCACCCGCTTTCTCTTACTTTGTCGGTTGCTCAACGGGAGGACGCCAGGGATTGATGGAAGCCCAGCGCTACCCGAGGGATTTTAACGGCATCATTTCGGGCTCCCCTGTCTATAATTACCTCTCCGAGCAGATGCTTGCGCCATGGTACATGCAGGCAATGCTGACGCCTGATTCGGTCGGCATCGGCCCCGTACCGATAAAGAACAAGATCATACCGATAGAGAAGCTTGACGCGCTGGGTAAGGCAGTCTATGAGAAGTGCGATGCTCTGGACGGCCTGAAAGACGGCATTATCACGGACCCGCGTAAGTGCCCTTTCGATCCTGAAAAAGACGTTTCAGTCTGCGCCGGCGGTTCGGATAATGCGACCTGCTTCACCCCCGCCCAGATAAACATATTGAAAAAAGTGTACGGCGGCATGTATGTGAATGGCCAACTGATCTGGCCGACGCTTTCGCCAGGCGCGGAACCTCCTGAACCGGGTGCCCCGACGCCTGCCTTTGGCGGTTGGGATACATGGCTCATCGGCCGCGGCACTGATCGCCCTTACATTTACCTGCTCATGTGGGACGCATTCAAATATCTTTGTTTTGAGAGGGATGACCCTGACTATGAATTTGTTACCGACTTCAACATTGACCGCGATGCATCAAAGCTTGATTTTATGCGACGCTTTCTCGACGCGACCGACGCTGACCTCTCTCTTTTCTTCAAAAACGGTGGCAAGCTCATGATGTCTCACGGATGGGGCGACGCCGGCGTGCCGCCGCTTGGCTCAATCCGCTATTACGAGCGGGTCTTTGACGCACTTGGCCCACAGGCAAAGGAATCGTTCAGACTCTATATGGTTCCGGGCATGTATCACTGTGGCGGAGGACCCGGTCCGAATACATTCGATCTGCTCTCACCTCTCGCTAAGTGGGTGGAAGGCGGCGTTGCTCCGGACGGTGTTGTTGCCTCTCACATCAAAGACGGTAAGATTGATCGAACCCGGCCGCTCTGCCCCTATCCTCAGGTCCCGCGCTATAAGGGGAACGGGAGCATCGATGAAGCGAGCAATTTTGTCTGCGCTGAGCCTTAAGCGTCGAGTATCGTATCAGGATTCGAAAGTGACATCGGCAGCATTGTTCATGAGGAGGCTTATGCGGTACGGTACGGCATGTCCATTTTTCCTTCTCATTGCATTTTCACTGTCATGCTGCGTACACAGCACTCCACCGTTTGACGAAGCTGCTTGGCGCCGCAGCGTGGAAAACGAAAAAGTTTCAGACCTCTATGCCGATCATTATAAAGAGGGTCGCTACTTTAATCCGTGGATGCCCATGGAGAAGAGAGGGTTCGGCGCGCTTCTCCGATGGCGGCTCTCTGGGAGCGGCACGTACACCGAGGAAGAGAGCACATATCGGCCGGCCTTCATCCCACATTTGAAAGAGCGCATTCTCTCAATGCAGGCTGGGGATTTCATATCGTGGATCGGGCATAACACGTTTCTCATCCGCGTAAATGGCGAGTACTGGCTCGTCGATCCTATTTTTTCTCAGAGGGCGCTTCTCCCCAAGCGTGTCATGCCGCCTGCTCTAACAGCCGATGAAATAAGAGAACTTCCCGGAAAGCTGAATGTAGTAATAACTCACAACCACTATGACCATTTTGACGAGGCAAGCGTCAAGGCGCTGCCGGAGAGCACACGCGTCTTTGTCCCGATGGGCATGAAAGACTCGGTCCGGAACCTGAATAAAGAGAACGTGCTCGAAATGGATTGGTGGCAAACGATCGATTGCGGAAGCGGCATCAGGTTGGCCTGCCTTCCCGCTCAGCACTGGTCAAGGAGGATTTTTCAAGGCACGGACAAAACACTCTGGGCCAGCTTCATGATCATGACGGAGTCAGTGACGATCTACGTTGGCGGCGATAGCGGGTACTTCATCGGCTACAGAGAAATCGGCCGCATCTACCCTAACATCGACTACGCTCTCCTGCCCACCACTGCGTATCATCCTCGTTGGTTCATGCACTACGCGCACATGGATGTCGAAGAGTCAATCGATGCGTTTCAGGACCTCGGCGCGAGATATATGATCCCCACGCAATGGGGGACATTCCACCTTGGCAATGAACCTGTCGGTTACGCGGCGCTCGATCTGAAAAGGACGATCAAGAAACGTGGGCTCGATCCATCGAAATTCATCATCATGGATATCGGGCAGATAGTGTCAATTAGATAATTTGAAACCCAGTATCCTTTTAGAGAACAACCAGATGGATGTAACCGAAGAGTGAAGATTTGATCCCAGATGTTTCTGTCGAGCGCGGCGAGGAGCTCGCACAACGACTCGGGTGTCAGCTTCTACCGCCGGCCAAGGGTAGAAACTAAAAATCTAAACGGCGTCCCTAAAACCACCCCATCCCTGTCTGTGCCGGTCACGGCTCACGCCCATGATTGTCACAATCTGTTATTTTCAAAGAAAAGACCGGCTCTCTCTTTTGCTTCTTCCATGCTCGTGCTGCCTTGAACCCTGGAACTGAGCTGGTGCCCGAATTTATAGTTTCTGGCGAAATAATGGGTAAATTCTTTGAGCCTGCCGAGCCGTCGTTCGGGCTGGAAAAATGTGTTGATGAGATCCATAAAGTTCCCGTAGACCACGGACAGGGATACCACCGGTTCGACAATGTTGCAGCCATACAGCTCTCGAGCAATTTCGGCAAAAAGCCACGGCTTAACAACTGCCCCGCGGCCAAGCATCAGCCCGTCGGCGCCACAGACCCGCAGACAATCTCTGGCGTCCTGGACGGTCAATATTCCACCGTTGGCGATAACGGGAATCCTGACCCATTCCTTTACCCTGGCAATCCACTCCCATCGCGGCTTTCTTGCAAATGACTCTTTCTTAAGGCGGGCATGGACCGACAGCATATCAATACCTTCATCTTCGAGCATGGTGCAAAACTCCTTCAATGCCCGTTCATTGAGTTCGGCACTGAGCCGGATTTTTGCGGTAAGGGGCAGACGCGTGCTTTTTCTCGCCTCGATCACTATGCGGCGGGCATTCTCCGGTTGTTCCATCAGCGCGAAGCCTCCGCCTGACTTGCCGACACGCCGGTCGGGACAGCCCATGTTGAGATCAACAGCATCGGCTTTAAGTTTATGAAGTGCATCTATGGCGGGGGCAATCTCTCTGTCCGCAGAAACGAGCAGCTGATAGGAAAGTGGTTTTTCCGAAACAGTCCTGATCAGGTAGGGAGAAATTCTGCAGTTCTCTGTGGGCAGCCTTCGTGCCCAGAGCATTTCAGTTGATAAGAGTCCGACTCCACCAAATCCGGAGAAAATCTGGCGGAGGGCGCTGTGCGTGAGTCCTGCCATTGGAGCCTGAAGCAGGGGCGGATAGAGCCTAAGATTCCGAATTTGAATTTGACTGCTCCGTGGCGTACGTCGCCGTGTTCATTGTGAACCTCACTGTATAGAGCCAGTTATACATAGGTATACTACGTTTTCCCCTCCTTCTCCATCACAGAGACGAGTATTGGTTCTCGCGGATCCGCTCGGTTCCAATAACAATTTACTTATGCAAAATACAAAAAGCCCTTGACAAGACACATAGAGAAATTTAATGTAGAATCACGTTGCGATAGGAGGAGGATGACGTGAAAAGAAAATTCGTATTCGCATGCATATTCTGTCTGCTTCTCCTCTCGTACGCTCATGCACAGGACGACAAGGCGTTCTCTGGTGACATCTTCCTCGGCGGACGAGCGGTAAACAGTGGCCATCAAAGTGCGAACTCTAACCAGTACAACGAACTAAGCCCCGGTCTCTTCGGCGGTGGGACTGTGACCTACGATAAGGATAAGGACTACTTCAACGCCCGTGGCGCCTACGTCGGGGAAAACGACAAACATCTCCGCATCGACGGCGGCAGATGGGGCGATTTCAAGTACTCACTCCATTTCACGGAGTCCCCTGACAACCTGTCCTCTGGCCACTGAATCGTCTTTGTGTTACCTGGGTCACAGACGCCGGTGCTTCCTGCAACAACGCTCCCGAGGAATTCAAATCTCTGACCCACCACATCGTTGGGCAGTGGACTCGCCTTTAGGGGCAAAGAGCCTGACTAAGTTTCAGTGTCGCGAGGATGCCCACGATGCCGCTTTTCACACGTAATTCAGCATGGCCGAGGCGAATCTACGAAACACGATTGCAGAACGTGCCGCGCAGAGGCGCTTCTCAATCAAATTTCAAAATTATGCTATGCGAGAAAAGTTGCTCAATGCACCTAACACCCAGCCAGCCCGCAAAGACGGAAGATCACCGCCGAATCGCTGAAATTGCGGACGGGCAGGGTGGTTTCTGACCCTGCCCTCGAGAATTATCTTGCTCTAGTTAGTTCTTTCCACGGCAGTCTGCGACGGAAGAGCTTGGCTGCGTGCTGCTGGAGGCTTCTGCAAAACTGGAAAACTAAAGGGCGTCCCGGAAATTGTCCATCCCTGCATGTGACGCGCCGCGTTCATGTATTGGGCGTCCCGGGACCCTGTCATCACATCATAGGACGGATTCGAAAGGAGTTACGTGAAGCGTGAACAGCCTGTTGAAAAACTCGGTTACAGGCTTTTTCGGCACGTTAGGTTCACAGGTGTGTAAAAAAAGGCTTGTGATTTAGAGTGCTTCTGACATGCGTAAGTTGCCAAATTGACCGCGAAGGGCACAGAAAGGACTTTTTCAACAGGCTGTTATGTGTTGAGTCCACCGCCGCAGGGACGTAAATGACTAAGTTGACAAACTCCCGCTACGAAGGGAAGCAGGGGAGGTGGACCCTACTAAATTCTTTCCTCCTACTGTTGAATTTTTCACTTCATGGCTTGCATGCTACATCACGACCGGAAAAGTGCAAGGCGCACCGTAGTAATTCTTTTGACAAATTACATAAGCTCGTTCCGTCATTTGCAGAGTCTTCGTAGCCGATGAGCTAAACTCGACATTCGAACCTGCGAGTTGATTCGGTTTGACGGTATCACCGAGGGCGCAACAATTGACAAAACATTTTCTTTGTTGGAAAATTACCAGACATTACAATGACATCGGTAAACCAGTCATATGAAATGGCAAACGAACCGCTCCGGTTCGAGACAACACTCCTGACTCACCTCTCAACTCTATTTATTAACTTCCGCTCAATGTTTGGTATGGGCCAGATTGAGAATGGACATCGTTGGACATGGTAGCAATGAATCTCACTCATTTGTGAAATGATTTCGAGGGAGGCGGTGACGATGATAAGAGCAGGCTCGACTTCGACAAACAGGAAGGTTAAAGAACCAGCCAGAGAGATTAACGTTTGCAGAGAGACTGATGTGGTGGTGGTAGGCGGTGGTCCGGCAGGAGTCGGTGCGGCTATCGCATCAGCCCGAAGCGGCGCAAGAACCATTCTCGTCGAAAGGTACGGCCATTTGGGAGGGATGGCCAGCGGTGGGTTAGTTATTCTGATTCCACACTTGAGCGATGGTACAAAAGAGCGGCAGATAGCGGGCATTTGTCAGGAGATCATCAGCAGGCTGGACGAATCAGGTGGAGCTCTTCATCCCAGGTACGAGGATCTCGGGTCAAGCGACCCTAGGCTGGTCAAGAAATGGCAAGATTACCTTTTCTTTGTCATGGGGGGCAGGCTAAGGCTGAGTGTATTGGTCGACCCGGAGATTTTGAAGTGTGTCCTCAATAATATGATGGAAGAGGCGGGGGTGACGCTGTTTCTGCATTCATGGAGCACCCGGGCCTTGGTCGAGAGGAACAGGATTCGAGGCGTGGTCTTTGAAAGCAAGTCCGGCAGACAGGCAATATTGTCAAAGGTCGTCATTGATGCGACCGGTGACGGCGATATATTTGCTTCTGCCGGTGCCCCGTTTGACGGCAAGCTCGATCCGAACGCAAGAATTTCGAGACTTGCTTTGGTGTTTCAGATAGCCAACGTCCAGACGCAGAGGTTCAGCAAGTTCATGAGAGAGGAGCACCAGCGATATGCTGACCTGATGTATGAGCTTGAGAGGCTGGGAGGCTTTTCCCTTATATTACGAAGTCAGAGAGAAGATGTGGTGTGGGTCAATAACTATTTCCCCAAGTGGGTCCCCAATTACATGAAGAGTTTTGTTACCGAAACCGCGGGTAAAGGGCAAAAGACAGCTTCTCTCAGCGCACTCAGCTTTGAGGATCTTACCTGGGTGGAGGTGAATGCCCGCAAAGGCATGCTGATAACTTACAATTTTCTCAAAAAGAAAGTGCCGGGCTTTGATAAAAGTTTTATTATGAACGTCGCGCCACAAATTGGAACTCGTGGCAGCAGAAGGCTCCTTGGAGAATACATTGTCACTGAAAATGATCTTCGCAGCGGGACAGTACATGACGACACGATAGCGCTCTGCCCTCCCATCGATGCGAATGTGTCGCAGGAGCGTCCGCACATGTGCATTCCTTATCGTTCGTTACTGCCTCGAAAAGTGGAGAATCTACTTGTGGCCGGGCGATCCTTTTCCTCAGACCTGGTTGCCAATGATGTGCTTAACATCATTCCGTTCTGTGTGGCCATGGGACAGGCGGCTGGCGCAGCAGCTGCGATGGCAGCAAAGGCGAGTATAAACCCGGGAGATATAGATATCAGGACTCTCCAGCGCAACCTTATCAAGCAAAATGTCGTACTTCCTCCCGCTATTGGCGCTCATGCAAAAACCAGAAAGTGACCGGATAACATTACTGGTGAATGCTGAACTCTGTTCGGGCTGCGGAAAGTGCGCCGGAGTGTGCGATCGCCAGGCTATCTGGTTCTTGTGGGGGCGTGCCAACATAAACGGCATTCATTGTAACCTGTGCTATCATTGTGTGACAGAATGCCCTCAAGCCGCAATTGGGGGAAAAACCATCGAGGGTGCAAAGCGCCTTATTTCGGGTTCGAACCGAAAGAGTCAGTACCGAGACACATAACTAGCGTGACAAATTGTGATTCAGGCCCAGAAAGCTAACGAAAATTAAGGAGGGTTCTATGAAGAAAAAATTCAGTAGAGTATGGGACGGTATCTGCATAGTCGCTTTGCTTTTTGTCAGCTCCACGGGGCTCTATGCGCAAGAAACAACCGTAAAGCTGAGATATTCAAACTTTTTTCCTCCAGTGCATGCGATCAGCAAGCTCGCTGAAGAGTGGTGCAAAGAAATCGATAAGAGGACAAGTGGCCGCGTGAAGATCACCTATTTTCCAGGTGCTACGCTCACCCCGCCTATGCAAACGTATGATAGTACAGTAAAAGGAATAACCGATATTGGACAGGCCCTCTTAGCATATGCTCCCGGCAGGTTGCCGCTAAGCGAAGTACTAGCGCTCCCGCTGGGATACAAGAACGGCTACCAGGCAACGATGCTGGCCAATGCGTATTTTAAGAAGTTCCATCCGAAAGAATTCGACGACGTTCAGGTGATGTATCTCCATGGGGCTGCTCCGGCCTTGTTTTACACAAAGAAAGTAATCTCCTCGATCGACGAGATAAAGGGTATGAGGATTAAGGCAAGCGCAGAAAGCGCCTCCATCGTGTCCGCAGTCGGCGGCGCTCCTGTTACTCAGCCCATTACCGAGACGTATGACTCCCTTCAAAAGGGCCTCGTGGACGGTGTGGTAGGCCCCATAGAAATTTTGCAGGGCTGGAGGTTTGCAGAAGTTGTTAAAGGATCCCTTGAGAACTATGCCATCTCCTATATGACATCTATGTTCGTGGTCATGAATAAGGGCAAGTGGAATTCGATTTCGAAGCCTGACCAGGCAATCATTGAGAAGATAAACGAGGAGTGGGTCGAGAAACAGGGGAAGTTGTGGATTAAGCTGGACGATGAGTCAAAGGCATACTCCCTCACAAAAGGTGTAAAGTGGGTGAAGGTAACAGAAGACGAAGAAGCAAAAACATCCGCGAAGATGAAGGGAGTGCGGGACAAATACGTTCAGGAAATGAAGGCCAAGAATCTGCCGGCCGAAGATGCGTTGAAGTTCTGTCAGGAATATATAAAATCCCATCCATAAGGTCGAAGACATTTCGGTGGCCGGGCATCTTAATCCGACGCCCGGCCACTGATTGGCAGGGAGCTGAAGATCGAGGGCTACATGAAAAAGTTCTTAGCTGTTGTATATAAGCTGGACATTACCTTTCAAGTAGTAGCCGGTATAGGCCTCGCGTTTATGATGGGAGTGACGATAGCAGACATCACCCTGAGGGCACTCGGAAGGCCGATCGTCGGGGCAATTGAACTCATCTCGTTTTCAGGTGCGGTTATTATCGGCTTTGCTGTGCCGTACAGCTCGTGGATGCGGGCACACGTGATTGTCGATTTTCTCATCGAACGGCTTTCCCCAACAGGAAAGAGGATTATGGAATTCATCACAAAGCTCATAGGTCTTATCCTCTTCCTCTTCATAGGGGTCAACTTCATTCTCTATGGGCTGACGCTGATAAAAACAGGAGAAGTAAGCGCCGGTCTGCGAATCCCCTATTACCCTATCACGTTCGGCTTGGCGCTTAGCTGTTTCCTTGAGTCTCTTACGCTGTTTGCGGGACTCTTAAAAGCTACCGGGGGATCGCAACATGAGTGAAGTGGTAACCGGAGTCACCGCCCTTTTCATTCTGATACTCGTTTTTCTCACCGGCATAGAGCTTGCCTTCGCCATGGCGGCAATCGGTTTCATCGGTTTTGCCTATCTGGTTGGCTTCGCCCCGGCATGTAACCTCCTTGTCAAGGACTTTTTCGATACCTTTACCTCATACGGCTTTACCGTCGTACCGCTCTTTGTGCTTATGGGGCAAATTGCTTCGAACGCGGACATCGCGAAAAGATTGTACCGTGGCGCCCACAAGTGGGTAGGCCACATCCCGGGTGGTCTCGCCATGACGACCGTCGTCGGCGCCACCCTGTTCAAAGCGATGTGCGGCTCGACCCTCGCGACCACCGCAACCTTCGCGGGTATCGCAATTCCCGAGATGGATCGCTACGGCTACGATAAGAAGCTATCCACCGGAATAGTTGCCTCAGTCGGTACCCTCGGAATGCTTATCCCGCCCAGCATCGTTCTTATCATTTACGGCATAGTAGTGGAGCAATCAATCGGCAGGCTCTTTCTCGCAGGGATCGTGCCCGGCCTTCTGATCTCCCTGTTCTTCATATTCGTCATCTATGGATGGGTCAAAATAGACCCGGCCATTGCCCCGGGTAGCGAAAAGGCATCGCTGCGCGAGAGGATTCGTGTCCTTCCGGAATTCATCTGGGTAGCGCTTATCTTTACAGCCGTTATAGGCGGTCTCATGTCAGGGGTGTTCAGCCCGACAGAAGCCGGTACGATAGGAACAATTGCAGTGCTGGTACTTGCGGCGGCGAGAAGAGAACTGGGCTGGAAGACGCTTATCAAGTCCTTCGACGAATCGCTGAGAACTGCGTGCATGGTCCTCGTTTTGATCTGGGGCTCGACGGTGCTTGGACACTTCCTCGCCATTACGCAGATACCCTTCATAGCCGCGGACTGGGTGGTAGGTCTCCCCTTTGCCCGATGGATTATCATGATACTGGTTATCCTCATTTACCTGCTTGGCGGGTCCTTCATCGATGACCTCGCATTCATGATCCTTGCAACACCAATCTTTTACCCTGCGGTCGTCAAGCTTGGGTATGATCCAATATGGTTTGGCATTCAGATAGGCATTACGATCATGATCGGTGTGATAATACCGCCCGTGGCCATCTGCGTATTTGTTGTAAAGAACATTACCGGCGTGCCTTTCGGTGTGATCTACCGCGGCGTCTTGCCGTTCCTGCTCAGTCTTATCGGTTGCGCGGCGCTCCTTTTCCTCTTCCCTGACATTGCAACCTTTCTACCGAATTTTTTCATGGGGAAACCGTAATGAATCTTACCCTAATTTCGGTCAGTGGCTGCCGCCCTGCCCAATTAGTCTTCCGCGAGAGTGGGCTTCAGGGACCTTGTTAACTAAGTTAACTTACTCTTCGTCTCGTTAGAAACCAATGGCGGCGGGCTTTGGCTTAATTAGTTCTTTTCTGCCACACAGCTCCGTACCCAAGCATCGTCCGCGCCCACTCCTGAGCGCCAACCTTTAAATTATTGCATGTTATTCTGTACTTTGGAAAGAAGAAAAGGGGAAGGACAGTGTCGAGTGTCGAGGGAGGATAAAAGTGTCGAGTGTCGAGTGTCGAGTACAGAGTGTCGAGTGTCGGGGGAGAAAGGACTGGTGAAGGGCAGACACCAAAGGCGGAGCAGTTATCTCACGCCCGCTCGTTTCGCTCGCTAGAGGCCGCAGAGTTCACAGAGGTAAGCTCACAGAGGGTTCATAACTTTGACCCGATGTGAGAGAGGACGACACATCAGGTCAAGCCCGACGCCTGCGGCGTGTGCACCAAGGCTATACGAGAGGTATGTATCGACTCTTTGCCATCCGCTACGCGGCAGAGTATCGGGTCTCAACTTCCCGCACGACAATCTCGTGACGGAGGGAAGGAGATCGGGGAGAAGCTCGAAACCGAGATTTAGCTGAGGCCTTCCCCGAAAAAATTTGACCACCGGGACGGACGGATGTAGAATTCCACGGGGCCGGCCCCCTGTCCTTTACAAAGGTGATAGCTCCGCTTCGCCGGCGCCCACTATGTATGAGAACACCCGCCCTCCCCTTCAGCTACAAATGGTTCGTCCTCGCCCTCACGATGGCAGGCATCTTCATGGGCGCCGTCGACGTGACCGCCGTGATCCTCGCCATCCCAGAGATGATGGCCGACCTCCACGCGAACCTCGTCAGCATCGTCTGGGTTCTCATGTCCTACACGTTCATGACAACGGTGCTGCTTTTGGCCATCGGCCGGGTAGCGGACCTTTACGGCCGGACGCGTCTGTACAATATCGGCTTCGCGCTCTTTACGGTCGCTTCCGCTTTGTGCGGCCTTTCAGGCGGGCCAGGGCAGCTCATTGCCTCCCGAGTCCTCCAGGGAGCGGGGGGCGCGCTGATGTTGGTCAACTCCTGGCCCATCGTCACCGAAGCTTTCCCGCCCAGTGAAAGAGGTGCGGCCATTGGAATCAACTCAATGGTCTTCGGCCTAGGCAGCATCGTCGGACCCGTCATGGGTGGCCTTATCCTCAAGTGGGCCAACTGGCGCTGGATATTCTACATCAACATACCCGTGGGCGTCGCAGGGACGGTCGCTGGCTACCTCTACCTGAAGGAGTTGTCGAAGCCGCCCTCGGGCGAAAAGCTCGACGGCGTGGGCGCCCTTTGCTTCAGCGCGGCCCTCTTTGCCCTGCTGCTGGCGCTGACCCGTGGCAACCAAGCAGGTTGGACCTCCGCCTCTATCCTGGCACTCCTCGGGTTTTTCGTCGTTGGCCTTTTGTTCTTCCTCCACTGGGAGCGGAGGGTCCCCTTCCCGGCGCTCGACCTCGGCCTTTTCAAGAACCGGCTTTACAACGCTTCCGTGGCATCCACCGCGTTACAGTCCCTCGCGATGTATTCTGTCCAATTCCTTGTGATCTACTACCTCCAGGCGGTCAGGGGAAACACCCCGATATCGGCCGCCTTTCGTTTCATGCCCATGCCCGTCGCCTATGCATTGACGGCCCCCTTCAGCGGCAGGGTCTCAGACAGGCTCGGCGCGAGGATCCCGGCGACTGCGGGGCTGCTACTGCAGTCCGCCGGCATATACGTGCTGAGTACTACGGGGGTCCTGTCGGGCTACGGCCACATCACGATCGGTCTTATCCTGACAGGCATCGGGGCCGGAGCGTTTTTTTCCCCTAACACGAATTCGGCCATGGGAGCCGCCGACAGGAACAGGCTGGGGGTGGCCGCCGGAGCGCTGTCGACGCTGCGCAACATGGGCATGGTCGTCAGTTATGCCGCCACCATGGCCGTCGCCGCCATGAGCATACCGAGGGACTTGATGCTGAGCCTTTTCGTCGGCAACACCGTCCGCCTCGGCCCGGTCCTCAGTGCGGCGTTCATTGAGGGGATGGACGCGGCACTGAGGGTGTCGCTGGTTATATGTCTTTGCGCCGCGGGCCTTTCATGCGTGCGAGGGAGGGAGAGATAACCTGAGGCTACCAGCCTTCTGGCACGTGGTCTCACGACAGCTCATTGATGCCTGCCCCTTTCCACTAAAATCATCCTTCGTATCGTGTTTTTTGAGAAAATAGACGGTGTTTTAGAGTGACCTGCTTCGCGAGGAGTAGGGTGCAGCGTGAGCGAGTAGGTGGCAATTATCTCAGCCGGGTGGGACCGGCGGATTGCTTCCTGAAGCTGTGCTTCGTGCGTCTCCTCCCAAACTGCACCATTACAAAGGATAATCGATACTTTCTGTTGACACCTTTTTCTAGGACGGCTATTCTTGTAGCGAGAGAGGATTAGATACACTTTCCGAGTAGTGGTAGCTCTTCCGTTTCTTTATGTAGCCCGTGGAGGACACTCCATGACCCCGCAGAACGTCAAGCGTAAGCTCACCGCAATCCTCAGCGCCGATGTCAAAGGCTATAGTCGCCTCATGGGGGAGGACGAGGAGTGGACCCTTCGGACCTTGAATTCTTACAAAGACCTGATGCAGAGCTTCCTCCAGCAACATCGGGGCCGAGTTGTCGGCACTGCAGGAGACAGCGTGTTGGCCGAGTTTGCCAGCGTGGTGGACGCGGTCGAGTGCGCCGTGGAGATCCAGCAGGCGCTCCGGGCGAAGAATGCCCTGCTGCCGGAGAACCGGAGGATGGAGTTCCGAATCGGGATCAACCTCGGAGATGTGATCGAGGAAGGGGATACGATCTACGGCGATGGCGTGAATATCGCCGCTCGGCTGGAGGGCATGGCCGAAGCAGGTGGGATTTGCATCTCCGGGAGCGCGTATGAGCAGATCGAGAACAAGCTTCCCTTGCGCTATGACTACCTGGGGGAGCACGAGGTGAAGAACATTGCCAAGCCGGTGCGGGTGTACCGGGCGCGGATAGAGCCGGAGGCTGCGTCCCCCGCAGCGGCTGAGGAGACAGAGAAGAAGATGACTTTTCCTCTCCCCGATAAACCCTCCATCGCAGTCCTGCCCTTCGCGAACATGAGCGATGATCCGAAGCAGGAGTATTTCTGTGACGGGATAACCGACCAGATCATTGCCAGCCTGTCGATCATTCCCCGCCTCTTTGTGATTGCCCGAAACTCTACGTTCGTGTACAAGGGCAAGGCCGTGAAGGTCCAGCAGGTTGCCGAGGACTTGGGGGTACGGTATGTGCTAGAGGGCAGCATCCAGAAATCAGGAGAGAAGGTGCGCATCCTCGTCCAGCTCATCGATGCGATGAAGGGAGTTCATCTCTGGTCGGAACGCTACGACCGGGACCTGAAAGACCTCTTTGTCCTGCAGGACGAGATTACGCGGCACGTCATGACCGCCCTTCAGGTCAAGTTGACGGAAGGAGAGATGGCGATCGGCGTGGCCGGGAGTACTTCCAATCTCAGCGCCCTCGAATGCTTGTGGCGTAGTGAGGAGCGTTTTTTTCAGAACTCGAAAGAGGACAATGCTTCCGCGCGGCAGTGGGCGGAAAAGGCCGTTGAGTTGGACCCCCAGTTCGCTGGAGCATGGGCGCTTCTGGGCTGGACCCATTTCGGAGACGTATTCAACGGGTGGGCTACCGCACCTCTTGAATCCCTGAAGAGAGCCGAGGAATGTGGACAGAAGGCCCTCGCCATAAACGATTCCACCTCTTTAGCCCAAGGCTTGATGGGTGGCATACGCTGGACGCAGGGCAGGTATGATGAAGCCATTAGCCATGGGGAGAAGGCTGTCGCACTCAATCCCAACGGTTCTACCATGATGTTCACCTTGGCGAATATCCTGCACGGTGCCGGCAGGTTCGAGGAGTCCATCGCACTACTCAAGACGGCGATGCGTCTCTGCCCCTATTACCCTGCCATCTACCTACGATTCCTGGCGGTGTCATACATCTTAACTGGACGCTACCAGGAAGCAATCGAAGCAGGCGAGGCCATACTCGAGCGAAGTCGTAAGGGTGAGTACAATCCCTTCTTTGCACGCATCTCTTTGGCCGAGGCGTATGCGGGGCTCGGCCAGATCGATAAAGCTAAAGCGCACGCCGAGGAAGTATTGAAGATGAAGCCCAATTTTTCCATGGAGCGAGAGACGTTCCTGACGATGTATAAAGACCCGGCCCACAAAGAGCGCCATTTTGACCTGCTGCGCAAGGCAGGGCTCAACTAAGAATAGGCTGGTCATGCACCTTTCCGTTAGTAATCGCTAGTCTCAGGAGCTATGACAAGGTAAGCAGTAGTGGGTGAAGCAGAGTGTCGACTGCTTCCTGAACTATTCACCCGCGTACTTTTCGATCATGTGCTACATTCCGCGTGATAATCCTCAAACCTCATCCGCTGCTTGGTTCAGTATTTTGCCGCCTGTACCAAGCTCGACGAAGCATCGGCCATTAGGCTTAAGCCAAGATCTAATACCAAAAAGTCGTTGACAAAAAATGCTCTCGTGCTACAGTTGAGATGGGTATCATAAGAAGCGATCTACTCATCTTTGACAGGTTAACCGAACCCTTAAACGCAACCTTTTGGTATTGAATTATGAAGGGGCGACTGCAGAAAGTATCTATGTAAGCCTTTAAGGGAATCTTTCGTCTCGTGAAGCTTTCTTATTTTTTAGTCCTTGAAACGCCACGCCCTCCGTGAGAAGCGTATGAATTTCAGGTGAGGAGGTGGTGCTATTCGAATGACGGGTTATGGAAAGGAGTTGCCCGGTGTGGCAATACTGGGCTGATTTCTTAAAATTAAAGAAAGGGGGATCGACGTGGACGTCCACAAAAAAATACTGATAGTCTCCAAGATCCAAATACATTATACGAGGAGGACAACAATGAAGATGTTCACAGTCGGTATTCTCGCCGGCCTCATGGCTCTCGCGTTCCTGGCCAATCCCGATCTCGGTCGCGCGCAGAATTACCGAACTTGCGCGTGGCCGATCGAACTCTCGCCCGAGGGATCCGGTAACATGTTGGGACCAGACACTCTTTCCCGGTATTGGGTCATGCCCTTTGACACGACGCAATACCAAACAATGACGATCAAGGGCGCCTATCCCGATGCCCGGTATTTTTCTTTCGTCGCGTACGATACCAACGCTGATAAGATGCCGGTCGCCCCCCCGGCGGGAGCTCTTCCTCTTGCTCTTTACGATGCCCAAATCGCCCCTGATCCCGGCAGCGTCAACCCGTTTGTCCACCCGGCAACTGGCGTCAATGGGACATATACTGTCAAAATCTCACATAACGGCCAGACTTCCGGGAATACAATTGGGGTTTCCTCAGACTTTGCTTGGGTCCTTCTGCGGGTGTACGTACCGCGCCCCGATCCATCCTTAAGCGGTCAAAGCCTGATAGGCGGGGTGCCTCTGCCCACCATACTCGTGAACGGAGAGAAGTTGCCGCCGTGCCCGTCGGTCACCGACAACGATCAGGCACCAGGCATCAATAAGCTGGCAGACGTGATTAAGTTCCTCCAAATCTTCTTTCCGCAAGATCCGACACCGTTCGATCTGATAGGGCACGAAGGCACGCCGTCCTCCGATCGGCTGTGGTTTGCGGCGCCGACAGACCCGCCGCCGGCATTATTGCCCAACCCGCACAACAAATATATCGCCATGTTGCCGGGGGATAGTTACCAGCCCGGCCGCATTATCGTGATCCACGGCAAGCTTCCCGGTACCCCCGACACCTATAACGGCTCGCCGATCTGGGTGCCGGCTCGGGGCTTCCGGACCGTCGACATGCGGTATTGGTCGCTGTGCATCAATGACTTTGCGTTGCCGGTACCGGTTGTTAATTGCACAGCCGATCTGACAACGGACCTTCAAGGCGGCGACTATACGATCGTCATCTCGGATGATCAGCTGCGCCCAGACTGGTTAAGGCCCGATATCAATTGGCTGCCGTGGGGCGATGCGCAGTATCTCAAAATAGTGTTTGCCCGCAACATGTTGCCGGCGCCGAACTTCCCCTTCTCGATCCAAAAGGCGATCGAGAAGAAGGGTTGCACCTTTCCCTTCGACCTGCCGTATATTCCGGCCAGGGATGTAATCGACACGGCGGGGCAATGCGCCCAGCACGTGATGGGCGATTATTACCCGGTCGCCGCCTGGTGTGATAAGTCGACCTTTGTGCACGGCGGATGGCAGGCATGTATGAAGCAGCGATGACGAAATGCCGGTTTGTAGCAGGCGCAGCCTTGATCGTCAGGCACAGGACCCAAGGGAGGCCCGCAGGGACGGGCATCGGGGCCGGATGAGAAGGCTGACAGGGGAAAAGGCAGCTCATCCTTCCTATCAATTAAAGTTAGATGAATCCTCTAGGAGGTAGAAGATGAGATTTCAATTTTTAGCGATCACGTGTATAACCTGGATAGCAATGAGTTATGGGCCGATATGTTTGGCAGAAGGTGGTGAAAGAACGGATAGTAGCACGCAACATTTTATTGATGTACCTCAGGAATTTGTCGTGTGTACTGGATGGCACGCCCTCTGTACTGCATCCCACGACTGCAAAATGTACGGCGACACGGCTGACTGCGACTGTTTCAGGGTTAATGAAACCCATATTGTTGAAACAACTGCAATCCAGGATACTGCGGTCAAACGCCAGACGCAGGCCGAATGCACCAACAAACATCCTTGTGATACAGATCAAGCCCCTGTTTGTCACGCCATCAAGTACGGAGAGTATACAGTGCATAAGGTTAAGTATGATTGGATATCGACTTTTTCTTATCGTGGATGGTGCGGTCTTTTGCAGGTGAAGCCAAAAGCTTGTATTCCATCCGCGCCACGCTATACCGGGGATTTCTATTGGGCTGTCTGCGACGGCGCTCCATGCACGGAAAACCAGCATCCATCCGATCCAGATAGGCCCTTGAGCTGTCAGTGTCGGGTAGAGAATACACCGTTTGTGGGAGTCAATGGCAGTTGCACCGGTGATAATGGCGGGATCATGTCAAGCTCTCCGCTATCGGCATGGGATTTCCAAAACAACACCTACCGGATTTCTTTGCCTGGCCTTGAATACGTGCAGGGCGCATGCGCTCCGTTGAAATCTGATCCATTGCCGCCGCGATGATCTAAGTTCTCGTATGCACAATAGCTGCAACGGCCTGCAATCACCGGACGGCAAACCTGCAATCGAAAGCATGTTGGGCCTGCAATCAAAAAGGCTACACCCAAATTATCTGCAACTGACGAGCCGGTGGTGAGAAAAGAATTGGCGGAGACGGTGCGGCGAGTGCTGGATAAATAAACAGACAGCCTGAGAGTCTGAGTTCGCGCTTCAGTCACTACCTGATCCGATACTTCTTTATGATGGCAATGAGGACGTTGTCAATTCTGTGCGAAAAATCATTTGTAGGTATACTCGATATCCATCACGTTGAAGAGTTTTTCCCGATGGTGATTTTGCATTTTTGCTCGGCAGCACATCATTATCATGGCGTTACTATTGCACAGAAATCTATCATTTCATACCGTGACATTCCTTCCAGAACTGGTACTCGAAAGGCCATTCCTCTTTGCGCCAGGTAAGTAACGACTGCATGCGTTCCCTAGCCTGAGACGCGATGGGTTCATAGGCGTGAGCCGTTTCTTTGTTCCGCCAGGCCGCGACCAGTTTCTCGCCCAGAGCAAACGCCTTTTTTCTTGTGTCCTCGAGGAAGTTGTGATCCTCAATTGCGTCCATGGTGCTCCACACTGAGCCCACCGGGATACACCCGGTGATCGCGAGGAACTGGTTCAGATAGCGAGTGATGGGCTCTTCATCCCCTACTCCGGAAGTTACGACCGAGGCACCATATTTTCCCTGGAAGCCCATGCAGTGAACCACCCCGCAGCAGCGGTCCAGGAAAGCCTTCATTTGCGCGCTCACGTGGGATATGTAATTCGGGGTCGCCAAAACCAGTCCATCAGCCTCCATCACCTTCTTTTTGAACGCGCTAAACTGGTCCCTCTGCGGACAGACGCCCGTCTTATGACAGAGATCACAGGCCCTGCAGGGCTTTACCTCAGATCCTTTGATGGCAATGGTCTCGGTCTTTGCCCCACTGCTCTCAGCGCCCTCAAGGACGATCCTGAGTAACGCGGCAGTGTTTCCTGTGGTTCCCCTTGGACTCCCGACAATGCTTATGATTTTCATCGGCCCCTCCCTGATCTGTTATTCTTTGCCTCGGCGCTCTTGGGGTCAGGTCTTGCCTTAGCACCTTTTCCACTTCCAGCGCTGCCCCGCAGGCAGGGCATCGTCAGAGCCCACCTTAAAGCCTCTATTTTTAAATTATTGCACGTTACTCTGCACTTTGGAAAGAAGAAAAGGGGGAGGGGCAAGGTGATCAGTGATCAGTGACCGGTGATCAGTGGGAACGGGAGACAGGGACAGGACGACGGTGAGCGGTGATCAGTGGGAACGTGTCGAGTGTCGAGTGAATGGTACATAGTGAACTGACAGGCCCATGCGTTGATTGGGTTTCCCACTGAACACTGCACACCGTACACTCTTCTTGGAGCGCGACACATCAGGCTAACCGCAATACTGTCACTAATCTGTTACTTCTTCGAGGATGTTCTCTATGATTGGTCTGATTTCAGGCAGCTTTTCCTGGATGACTTTCCAGACAATTTCATATCTGATGCCGAAATAACCGTGGCTGAGTTTGTCCCTCATCCGTGCCATGTCATTCCATGGGACGTTTTTGTATTTTGCCTTTACGTCCCTGGGAACATTCTTTGTTGCCTCTCCCATGATTTCGAGCTTATGTATAACTGCCGTGTTCGTTTTCTCATCCGTAACGAACTCCTCATACTTCATGCCACTGGTGAACTGCTGAATTTTCAGTACGCAGTCGAGGATATCTTCAATATACAACCGATAGTCTCGCTTCATACGTACAACACTTCGTTTAGAATACGCTCCCTCAGTTGCGGCCTCAGCCCTCCCCTGTCCACCAGATCGACCTTCTTTTTGAGTTGCCTTTCGAGGTACCTTTCCAACTCAATGAAGGTGAAAAGATCAGGCGCCTCGTCAAAGTCAACCAAGATGTCCACGTCGCTACCCCTTTTCAGCTCGCCCCTCACCAGTGAGCCGAATATTCCTATCTCTTTGACCTTGTACCGTGCAGAGATATCGGCCTTGTGTTCTCCCAGGACCCGCTTCACATCTTCGATAAGGCTCATCAAGTAATCCCCTTACGCACTATTATTTTCCAGCTGCTCTTTTTACTGAATCAAAAATCACGCCTTCTTCGTGGGCCAGGGTGTCCGCGGCGTAACGGATCGCCGCTTTTATATCGTTAGTGGTGAGCCTTGGATAAGCGTCAAGAAGCTCTTGCTCACTCATCCCTTCGCTTATTTTTCGCAGGATCGACTCCACAGTAATCCGCGTTCCTCGCACCACAGGCTTTCCCATCATCACCTTTGGGTTGATCTCAATTCGATCGGTAACGGGCATGTCGGTATCTCCCTACGCTGTCTGGCGCTCGGCTAGAGCAAACGGACAGCAGATATCCATCCTCAAGTTTATACTAAAGCCCCAGCTTTTTCTATAGGCAAAAGGTGTCGTCGAAGAAGAGGGGACAAGGGGAGCAACGACAGTTCCGGGTTGCGGATCAGACACCAAGAGCCCCGGTTGATATGTTGATAGGTTGATAGGTTGATTAAGAGCAGGGCCAACAGTCCTGGGAAGGCAGGAGCGGGGATAAAG
>DATFYE010000161.1:0-9557 GCA_035315185.1 Syntrophorhabdales bacterium
GCACTCTGGCATTGACTACCATACTCCTTTGGAGTATGAAAGAAGAGGGGACTGAAGCAGTGTCCACTTTTTCGGGGGAAGATCACGCGGAATAAAGTGGGGTTGGTTTCTCCGGCACGGCCTCGGTCGCGCCGGTGATGACGATGTTATGTGTAAGTAAGAACAGGAGATAGATCAATGCCGTTTACTGACATAGAACTGAAGTACATCGAAAACACTGTTGGAAAAATGTGTAAACGCAGATCGCCAGTTCATCTGCACAACCAGCTGAGAACTGTCTACGAAGTCAGGGGCCTTGACGTAGTCGTCCATGAAGAAAGGCCAGCATGGCGCAATCCGAAAGAGCTGTCAAAGACGGAAATTGCGAAATTCAAATACAGTAGAAAAAATGGGGAATGGAAACTCTATTGGATGAGAAGCGACCTCAAATGGCACTCATACGACATGGTAGGTCCCACAAAAAGGCTTGAAGAACTGGTTAAGGAAGTTGATGAGGATCCAGACGGGGCATTCTTTGGATAGAACCACATAACCACCGGGTGCAGCTAACTCGGTCAAAACCGGCCTCGTAGCTGACCCATGCGTTATACGACGAATGAAAGGGAGCAATCGAAGAACGTAATTGGAAAAGTATTCAGGGGCAGTCCAAGTCATTCTAATTATCATCATGCTCATTTCGTGCTGGCACATGATTGATTATGCCAACAGAAAGAGAGGGGAAAAAGAGTACTGGTTTCTGAATCCGATTCTCATCATCGACTACATTTCATTAACGCGAACTGAAACGGGAAAAACAGGGAGATGGTTTTGGCTTTTCCTGTGTTCACTAATAGTTCTTATCGGCATTTCCATTGCCGGGAGATGAATTAGAGGAGATAGTTCAAAACTGACCGTATAACCACCGGATGCAGCTAACTCGGCCAAAAGGCGGCCTCGTAGCTGATCCAAGCGTTAACCGGGCGACAAACAGGCGTTCATAACGCTTGACGTTAAACGCCTTATGGTATAATATATCTGTAGATGATCAAGTCCTTCAAGGATAAGGAAACTGAAAAGGTTTACAGCCGAGAAGGCTCCCGTAAGCTTCCCATAGATATCCAGCAGATGGCCCTGAGAAAGTTACGCATGATTAACAATGCCAAAAATTTGAACGACTTGAGGATTCCACCCGCGAACAACCTTGAACAATTAAAAGGGAGACGCGAAGGACAATATAGTGTCAGAATCAACGACCAATGGCGTGTCTGCTTCAAATGGAAAGACGGAGACGCTCAAGAAGTGGAGATGACCGATTACCATTAGGGAGGAGCATTGTGAAGAAGACACTACATCCCGTACATCCCGGCGAAGTCCTTTTCGAGGAGTTTCTGAAACCCATGAATATCAGTCAGAACAGGCTTGCACTGAACATTGGGGTGCCAGCCAGAAGGATCAATGAAATCGTCCTTGGAAAGCGGAGTATCAGTGCCGATTCGGCTCTCAGACTGGCAAGGTTCTTCGGAATATCTGCCGAATTCTGGTTGGGTCTGCAAGCGCAGTACGACCTTGATATCACGGCCGAAGCGCTCGGAGACCGACTAGACAAGGAAGTCAGAACCTACGCAAATGCAGGCTAAGGCAAAAGGCCCAGTTAATCCGTCATTGCAGCCGACCCGGAAGAATAACGAGGAGCCATGAGAGCAAAATCTGATAACGAAGACATAAAGAATGCGCCCACCATGAGGTGATGATGGGCGCATTCGACTTCTCTTCTTCTAGCGGCGAGAGCCCTTTGCGGCTTCGTGTCACAAGGGGTCACCGCTACCAGCTACTGGGGACACGTGGTCAACTGCCAATTAATCGTGTAACAGATCGTGGGATGGTACATGGCATTGCAGAGCCACGTCTGATAGCTATAGTTTGCGTATGAGGGTGAATAACAGTAATAGGCGCTATTGGGACTCACGCTGAAGGTAGCCGTCGCGGACTTTGCCGCATCCATGGTCACCGTGCAGGTGCCTGTGCCCGAGCACGCGCCCGACCAGCCTGTAAAGGTCACATTGACATAAGGCGTGGCCGTGAGCGTCACCTGGGTGCCGGCCGCGAAGTTTACCGCGCAGGTCCATCCGCAGCCGATCCCCGCTGGACTCGATGTTACCGTCCCCGGGGCCGCACCGGCCTTTACCACGGTGAGCGTGTAGTTGTTTGACGGGTATACACCCGTGAAGGTGGCCGTCACTGATGTTCCAGCATTCATGGTCACCGTGCAGGTGCCTGTGCCCGAGCACGCGCCCGACCAGCCTGTAAAGGTCACATTGGGATCAGGTGTGGCCGTGAGCGTCACCTGAGAGTTGGTCGCGTAGTTCGCCGAGCAGGTAGTTCCGCAGTTGATGCCCGACGGCGAGGACGTCACCGTCCCTGTGCCGGTGCCTGACTTCGCCACCGAGAGAGCGTAGCCTGCCACGTTGAAGTAAGCTGCCACCGACTTTGTCGCATTCATGGTCACCGTGCAGGTACCCGTGCCCGAGCAGGCTTCCACCCAACCTGCAAAGGTCGCGTTGGGACCAGGTGTGGCCGTAAGCGTGACCTGAGAGCCGGTCGCGTAGTTCGCCGAGCAGGTGGACCCGCAGTTGATGCCCGACGGATAGGAAGTCACCGTCCCTGTGGCCCCGCCCGCTTTCTGTACCCACAAGGTGTAGCCGGCAAGGTTGAACGTAGCCGTCACGGACTTTGCCGTATCCATGGTAACGGTGCAGGTGCCTGTGCCCGAGCATGCGCCCGACCAGCCTGCGAAGGTCATAAGGGCATCAGGTGTGGCCGTGAGCGTGACCAGAGTTCCATTGGCGTAACTCGCCGAGCAGGTGGACCCGCAATTGATCCCATCTGGATACGACGTCACGGTCCCGCTGCCCGTTCCTGCCTTCGACACTGAGAGGGTAGGATTGGCATGCGTTGTCTCGTATGCGACCGTCCCGCAGGCGCGGCCGCCGAACCCGACAATAGAAGTCAGCTCCGAGTAGCCGATCCGGAAGTAGCCCTGCTCTCCCCAGCCAGTGCCCCAGCTATTCTTGGCGATGAAGTATTGGCCGGGATCGTCATAGCCCACGATGATGACAGCATGAAAGCCGGCCAGATAGCCACCACCGGGATACGTATAGATGCCGCTCGCGTAACTAAAGAAATCCACATAGACCGCCATCGTGGTCACCAGCGGCCCGTAAGTGACAAGCTGGCTCTTGAGTACATCCGCGGAAGCGTAGGTACCAGAGTGGTAGACCCAGTGCCAGTTCTGGATCTTATTTGTAGGACAGGAGGGGCCGCAGCCACCGGACCCTCCGTATGGAAAGCAGGATTCGGCCGGCAGACCCGTGTCGCGAATGTAGTTTGCTGCATCGTCTATATAACCGCCGCTGCAACTACCCGCGTTGCCGCAGGAGATCAACATCTGCTCCGAGAGATCAAGATCGGTATTGGGCTTACCCGTTGTTATGAGGGTCGCCGATTCGAGTGCACCCGTTGAGGCAAACGCCCAACAACTTCCGCAGTTCCCCTGGTTTTTAATGCTGGTCACATAGTTACCGCCATTATCGCGCCAGTCAAAGTGGGTCGGCACGGACAGACTTGACGGGGGTGATGCCGTAGGCGTTGAGGTCATAACACACTGTTCTGCAGTCAATCCGACCAGACTGGCTTGCTGCGCAGGAGTGAGCCGCGACACCGATGTCTCACCGGCGACCCACTTCCCCCCTCTTGCCTGGATCGCCGTATTGAGCGCAGCCACGTCCTCGCTGTGCGCGACCGATCCCCATAGAAAGACCGCCAACATCATGAACGTACACAAGAGCAGAATGCCTTTACCCTTCATCACCGTTCTCCTCTCAAAGATGATCCACGTGGACGTCGAACAAGGCCCGGTCGTGGTCTTGCAGTCGGCCGATTCGATGGCAAGCCGCCACCCTGAGTTTTTACATAGTGAAGTCTATCACCCGTTCAGCCGCAATCAATCAGCCTTTGGTTTAATAATGTGATTCCATAAGTCTTAAAACTTCCGAGTACTTTTCTACGTCGTCTCTCAGCACGAGGGGCGAGGAGGCTCGCGTGTAACCAGGTTTCCCTGCTCGTTCACCACCCTGAGGCTTGCTCTATTTTTGAATGCAAGTGGTATCATTTATTCCGTGCGGTTGTAGGTTACCCGCATGGCATCTGTTTCCACTTGACGCAACCACCGGTGATTTGTTAACATGCGGGACGCTCCTGCAAAGTTATGAGAAAAGACAAGTTGTATGACTAGCATTAAGGGCGTTGCAAGCAAACCAGACATCTCTCCCTCTCCAATCCCAGGAGCAATCAACAACGGGTTGCACACCAGCACATCCCTGACGCGAAAAATCTGAAGGGCGAAAAGGACACGGCCGAAAGGAGGAGATCATGAAACGATTTATTGTCATTGCCGCAGTCGTCACATGGGCCTTGGCGCTGAGCCTGACAGCCACAGCGGTCCATGCTCAGCCTTATCCCAATCGTACCATTCAGATGATTATTCCGATTCCTGCTGGCGGCGCAGGGGATGTAAACGGCAGGATTCTCGTGGATGAGCTGGGGAAGCTTCTCGGGCAGCAGATCATTGTGACGAATAAGCCGGGTGCCTCAGACACTCTTGGCACCGATGCCCTGGCCAAGAGCAAGAAGGACGGCTATACGCTTGGGTACTCGGACGCGGCAGCAATGGTCTATTCCCGCATTTCTCTTCCGGGTCCCCTTCCTTATGATCCGGAGAAGGATTTTGATGATCTGGGTCTTCATGCCTTCTACCCCATCGCAGTGGCAGTCAGAGCAGATTCGCCGTGGAAGACCTTTGGTGAACTGGTTGATTATGCAAAAAACAATCCTGATAAACTCCGCGTCAGCACGGCAGGCGTGGGAAGCACGTCGAACTTCAATGTGCAGATTATCCAGTCCCTTACCGGCGCCCAGTTTACCCATGTGCCCTTCAAGGGGGGAGAAGCTGTGGTAACTGCCTTGCTGGGAGGCCACGTGGAAGTGAGTTTCGATATCGTGGGTAAATGGGTGCCTCACGTTGATGCAGGGAAGGTCCGGCTGCTTCTCGTCAGCCGGAAAGTCCCGAGCCTTCCGAAGCTTCCCACCATCGCTGAATTGGGTTACAAACGGGATCTGCTCTCGGGATGGTTTGCCATGTTCGGACCGGCAGGTATGCCCGAGGAAGTGAAGAAGGTGCTTGTTCCTGCAGTGGAGAAAGCGATAAAAAACCCTGAGGGGAAAGCCAAGATCGAAAAACTGGGATTTGTTGTCGAGTATAAATCGCCTGCCGAACTGAAGAAGCAGATCAAGGACGATTATGAGACCGCCAGCGCGATCGCTGCAAAATTAGGCTTGCGGAATAAATGAGTCTTCTTTGAAGACAAAGACAGAAAGTGTTGAGTAGTGCGTCGTTGCGTAGTTCGGTGGTGTGCGATTTAACTGCTCAACTATCCACTCAAAGAACGTAAGGAGGATATATCATGGAAGACCCGAGAGAGCGACTGACAAAGACCGTGTCCACTGCGGAGCTTGAGCGGAGATGGAAAGCAGCTCGCGAGGTGATGCGCAATCACAAGATCGACTATCTCATCATGCGGCAGGACGAGGAGTTCCTGGGCGGCTACGTGAGATGGTTCAGTGCTTTTCCGGCCAGAGAAAGCTATGCCTTCACCGTCATTTTTCCTGTCGATGACGAGATGACCACCATCACCTGTGGCAACTTTCCTCCGAGCGAGTATTTTCCTCCCCAGTGGGCTGCACGTGGCATAAAACGGAGGCTAGGGGCGCCTTATTTCGCCTCGGTGCACTATACGAGCACCATGGATGCAGAATTGGCCGTCGGGGTCTTGAAGGAGAAGAAGAGGGCCACCATAGGGCTCGTGGGCAGAACGTCCATTCCCATTACTTTTTACGAATACATGAGGAAATACCTGCCCGGCTACAAGTTCGTTGATGCGACCGACTATATCGACACTATCAAAGTGATCAAGAGCCCGGAGGAGATCGAGCTTATCAAAGAGACAGCCAGGCTGCAGGATGAGGCTGTGGAACACGTGCGAAAGTCGATTCGTCCGGGGCGGAGGGATTACGAGATATTTGCCGAGGCGCAGTACGCGATGGCCATACGGGGCAGCTCACGGCAATTGGTCCTTGTCGGCTCGAACCCGCAAGGCGTGGTCATCAGGTGGCAAGTGCATCACTTCCAGAACAGGATGATCAAAGAGCGAGACCAGATCAATGTGCTGATCGAGACCAACGGTCCTGGAGGTTTTTATACGGAAATCGGCAGGGTCTTTTCGCTCGGAAAGCCGGCACAGGCCCTCGTCGATGCGATGGGAAGCGCCATAGAGGCCCAGAAAGTCTCGCTCAGTTTGTTGAAGCCCGGGGCAAATCCCAAAGATCTCTGGGATACGAATAACGAGTTTCTTCAGAAGAGAGGCTATCTTCCCGAACACCGGCTCTACGCTCATGGCCAGGGCTATGACCTCGTAGAACGACCACTGATTCGATTCGACGAACCGATGAAGATCCAGGCCGGGATGAATTTGACGGTTCATCCATGGGCCATCAACAACGAGGCGTGGGCCGTTGTAACGGACAATTATCTCGTTACCGAAAACGGAGTCAGCGAATGCCTCCACAAGACCCAAAAGGAGGTTATTGTCATCGAGTAATACTGATTTGCATTCAGGATGGAGACCGAGGCGGCAGCGAGGAGTTGACGCAGGCGTACTTAGAAGTACGTCGAGGAAAGCGACGTAGCACACCCGCATGCGGATACCCGGAAGGTATCCGCTTGAAGGCGAATCAGTATAAGATGACAGAGATACCATGCTCTATAGAACCCTGAAAGAAATACCCGTCTCCATCCTCGGCTTCGGCGCAATGCGCCTTCCTCTCGTCGGAGGGACGGATAAGCCCACTGACTCCTTTGACCCGGCGCGCTCCATCGATGAGGAAGAGACCACCAGAATGGTCGAGTACGCCCTCGACCATGGCGTCAACTACTTCGATACTGCCTACAACTACCACGGCGGCAAGAGCGAGGTGGTCCTCGGTAAGATCTTGAAACCCTACCGCGACCGCGTCACCGTCGTCACAAAGCTGCCTGTATTTCTCGCCAAGGAGCCGGAGGATTTCGACAGATATCTCGATGAGCAGCTCAAGAGGCTCCAGACAGGCTTTCTCGATCTCTACCTCCTCCACGGGCTCAACGCAACGACGTGGGAGAACGCCAAGGCTCTGGGTGTTTTCTCCTTCCTCGACCGGGCCAAGAAGGACGGCCGGGTGCGCCGCGTAGGTTTCTCCTTTCATGACACACTCGCCGTGTTCAGAGAGATAGTGGATGCCTATGACTGGACCATGTGCCAGGTACAATATAACTACCTGGACGAGCAGTATCAGGCAGGCAGCGAGGGGATCGTGTATGCGACAGCGAGGGGCATCGGGGTGGCGGTCATGGAGCCGCTCCGGGGAGGAAAGCTCGCGAAGGTACCGCCCGAGGTGCAGCGCCTCTTCGACGCATCGCCTGAAAAGAGGGCGCCCGCTGAGCTGGCCTTACGCTGGGTGTGGAACCGCCCCGAGGTGGCGACGGTACTTTCCGGAATGAGCAGTCTCGAGCAGGTGCGGCAGAACATCGCCTTTGCGCAGGAAGGCAGGGCCAACTCCCTCTCCGCCGCGGACCTCGCCCTCGTCGACCGGGTGCGGAAGGCCTACCGGGGTCTGCTCACAGTCGACTGCACGGGCTGCGCCTACTGCATGCCCTGTCCTGCCGGCGTCAATATACCTATGAACCTCTCGATCTATAATGACATGGTGACCTTCAAAGATCCGACTGGCGTTATGATCTATAACGCCTTCTTACCTCCTGAGCAAAGGGCATCTGTTTGTGTCGAGTGCGCGGGGAGTGTGAGGAGAAATGCCCCCAGCATATCCCGATCAGCGAGGAGCTGAAAAAGGTCCACGCTGTGCTGTTCAGAGAGCCACGGCAAAGCTGAGCCGAAAGATGCGCCGGCGCTTCATACCAAGTTGCCTTCATTCATATAGCTTCCGGGTACCCACGTCAGTGGGTGTTGCGTCCGCACGACTCCGACGTACTAACAGTACGCCTCCGTCGCTATCCTCCTGGTCGCCTCGCTCTATTTTTGAATGCAACTTGGTATCACACGGAGGGCTTGCTCTTTGATAAAGATTTCTTCTTTTGTCGCTCGAAGGTATTGCGGTGCCGGAAGCGGGTATCTATGGCAAGCGGTGAGGCTTCGACAGGTCTCCTAAGAACTCTATCAGTTCTGCCCTGATATCGTCCCTTTCCACTGCATACTTCAACACGGCCTTGAGGTAGTTTAATGGATCGCCTGTAGTCAACCATTCGCCATCTTCCACCTGTTTGGCCAGGAAGATCCCGCCCCGTCTCACGTATTCTCTAATTGCGTCCACAACCCATAGCTCATTTCCTTTGCCCAAGGGAGTCGTCCTCAGGATATCAATGATCTCCTGGTCAAGGATCATGCGTCCGAAATCTGCGAACTGTGACGGCGCTTTATTTATCGGGGGTTTTTCGACGATGTTCTCGATTTGCATCGACCCCTGCCGCAACTTCACAATGCCATAGAGGTTGACGACCTCTCTCGCCACTTCCTGCACGCCAATCATCAGGTGACCGTGGCGATAATAGTCTTCGATCATGCTCTTTGTGAAGGAGACTTTAGATTTAACAAGATCATCACCCCAGACATAAACGAAAGGCTCGTTCTTTACGAGATTAGCCGCGCAGAGGACGGGCGTGCCGTTTCCATACGGCCCTCTTTGTCTAATGTAGATAAAATTCGCCATGTCGGAAATACGCTCAACTTCCTGGCACTGGCTCAGCTTACCGTTCCGTGTCAGTTCATGTTCGAGCGCCACGTTGTGGTCAAAGTGGTCCTCCAGCGCCTTCTTATCGGCTCTTGTAACGAGTATGATGTCCTTGATGCCCGCATCGACCAACTCTTCCGCTACGATCTGAATGATCGGTTTATCGACGATCGGCAGCATTTCTTTCGGCATTGTTTTTGTGGCAGGCAGGAATCTGGTCCCGGACCCGGCAACAGCGACCACCGCTTTGGTGATTCTTGCTCTCGGCCTTTCTTGAGGTTCCGGAATCATCTGTCTATTATAGCAGGGTTGAGGCAGGAGCATCAAGCCACTTGGCACACCACCCCACACAAACAAGCTGAAGCCGCGAGCAGAGCGTCACGGCGCGGCTCTCTTGATTCCGGCGATCCAGAGATATAGAATGGTGTTGCATGCGAGGTTGGACGACAGCATTACTACTGGTCTCGGTGATTATTCCCAGGCTGGCATTTGGGGATGTTTATTACTGGGTTGATGAGAACGGTACTCAATACTACACCACGAGACTCGAGAGCATCCCGGAGCCTTATCGGCCGACTGCAAAATCGCTCACGTTGCCCCCGTCTCCTCCTGCGCCGCCGGAACTGCAATCGGAACCGCTCCAGAAGGGCCCTACCAGGATATCATTCTCGCCTGGCTCCCCCGTT
>DATFYE010000162.1:0-55070 GCA_035315185.1 Syntrophorhabdales bacterium
AGGATTATGGCGGAGCATATGGAAAAGTTCTTTCAAGGCGTGCGGGTTGGTACGCAGGGGGAGATTATCTATGAACCGGTAAAAGTTGCATTAACGAACGAAGGACGGATCTTTCTTGAAGTGCATCGGGACATTTATAAAAAAGTAACATCGTTGGACACGGAAGTGAGGAAGCTTCTGGATAGGCGTGGGTTGTCCGGAAAGGTGAACTGGGAAAAGATAGATAAGGTGTTGCAGGAGAAACCGGATATCGCACAAGACGTAACGTCATGATTTCGAGAAAGGTTTTGTTAAGACACGGCTATGAAGATAGCAGTGATAGGTGCTCTACCTCATGAATTGAAGCCATTACTGAAGCATGTGAAAGCGCAGAGACAACTGCGAGCACATGCGTTCCCGGCAGCTCTCTCCAAGTCACGTTCAAAAGTAGCCTGGTATCGCCAACTCGGATTCATGCGGAGACCGAGGCGGCAGCGAGGAGCCCCACCCGCAAGCGGGTACCCGGGCGTACTCAGAAGTACGTCGAGGAGAGCGACGCAGCGACAACGAAGGTATACGCTTGAAGGCGAATAGGTATCACTTCAGGAAGCGTTCTCGCAGCTCTTTCATGGACATAGCCGCAAGCTCCGCAATGCTGACTTCGTTTATCTTCTTCAGGATTTTCTCCCTTTTCTTGCGATCCCCTACCCTTTCCATCAAAAGTTTTCTCAGCCTGCCGACCTTCATCGTGTAACGCGCATGATCCTTCGACAGTTGTCTGCCAATCTCTTCTCGCAGTCTGCGCGCGAGCATGGGTAGTGTGCCGGAGGTGGATATGGCAATCACGATAGGTTCCCGTCTTATGACAGCAGGGACGATAAAATCGCAGAGGTCTGGGCTATCCGCTACATTGACCGGGATGCCCCTTTCTCGCCCATCCTGACTTACCCGGCTATTTGTCAGAACATCATTCGTGGCAGCAAAGACGACCGTGGCATCCCTAAGGTCGGCTGTTTCGTAGGCTCTTTCAAGAAGCTCTATTCTTTTTGCTTCTGACAGTTTGCGGATACTTTTGCACACACGCAGGCTGACAACGCGTACCCTGGCTCCGCATGTGAGAAGTGCCCTCACTTTCCTATCAGCCACCCGGCCGCCGCCGACGACAACACAGACCTTTCCGGTGAGGTCAAGAAAAAGCGGGTAATAGGAGGGGTTCTTTGAGGCCACTCTAGCGGGCCTTCTCCTGGTACATCACCATCAGCGGCAGAGGAATACGCAGCTTGATCGCCCCTTCGTGCGGGCAGGCTTCTATGCAGGCATTACAATGCCAGCACTCATCCTTATACGTAACAACAGGAATTTCACCTTTGCCCGAACCGTAAAAGACGTCGCTCGGACAGGCGTCGGCGCACTTGCCGCACCGCTTGCATATATCCTTGTTGATCACGGGAGGCATATCCCTAACTCCAAAAACTTCTTTCGAGTTTCGTGTTACGGGTTACGGTTTGATACATACCAACCAAACGTTCAGGCCCTGTGTTCTCACTCATAACGCGTAACGGGTTTCTTCATCTTTTGATGGCTCTCCACTCCATCGCCGGTTTGCCGTCCACCTTCTTTACCACGAGCAATTTTTCGAGAAGCGGATTGGCGAAAGGATAATCTACCCTGTTATGCTTTCCGCGTGTCTCTTTTCGTTCAAGGGCCGCCACGAAGGTAAGCTCCCCGAGCTCGATCAGGTTGAGCACTTCAAGGGCTCGCATCAGCTCGTGGGGATTGCCCGCAGCCATACTGTTGCAGGCCTTTCGTCTAAATCTGAGCAGCGCATCAAGGCCCGCCTTAAGGAAGGTCTCTGACCGCACCGGTCCTGCGTAGTCCCACATGAGCTGTTGCAAGAGCGTATTCGCTTCCTGCCAATCGGGTCCATCCTGCCTTTCCCTCAGTGCCTTGAACAGGCTCCCGTCTTCGGCAACGCGCGACCTGATCGCATCATCCCCTATGTGGCCTCTGCCCCTGACGTAAGTTGCGGCGCTCTCTCCGGCGATCCAGCCGAAGACGGCCGCACCGGAGATACCTCCGAAAAATTCGTCACCGGCAGCATATAAACCGGGCAGCGACGCCTCTGCCCGCTCGTTGTAAAGGATCCCGCCTCTCGGGAAGAGCTCGTACTCATACGTCGTGAACTCCACCGGATTCTTCCGGATGTCGATCCCTTCCTCTTCAAGATGGTTGAGCAACGGCGCATTAGCTTCGTGCCGGAGCCAATAAAGCATGTAGGCGAGGTCTTCGTCGGACAGACCGTCGCAGTCCATGTAGATCGGTCCTCTGCCCGTTTTCTTATAATCGATGAATATATCCTGATAGACATCAACAACCGGATCGCCGTACTTATTATTAGGCTTATCAACAAAAGGCCCGACCGGCTTGCCCGCAGGGTCACGCAGCACCCCGGCCCACGTGGCCTTTCCCGCCTTGGCCATATACTTCGGACCGCACCTGATCATCGGTACTTCCATACTCGCAAGCTCGGCCCCAGCCCTGTAGACCATGGCTCTCCCATCGCCCACGCACGTGGGAGAAAGGCGCGTGTTGAACATTCTAGCTGGGGTGGAGGCCGGATAAAGGCGCATCACCGAGCCGGTGCTTGTTATCACGGCCTTCGCTTTTATAACAACGACTTCATCCTCCTGCGTGTTGACGCCTATGGCTCCTCCTACCACGCCCCCCTCGGCAAGCAGGTTGAAACACATGGTACGGTTCAGGATCTCGGCTCCGCGTTTTTCCGCCTCACGCGTCAGAATCTTTTTCTGCTCCTTCCCCGCATAATGCAGGTTTGTGAGAACGTCACCGGGGAACCCGTGTCCTGCAAACTCATACTGTCCGTTATACTTCATCGGGATGCCCCACTCGTGCCATAGCTTGACAATTTCGCGTGACCTTTCGAACCACCTCTGGACAAAGATACGCGGCCTTAAACCACCCTGCTGACCGCGCTGAAAATCGGCTATTATGGGTTCGATATCCGGACCATGCACCTCGGGGATGTAGCACATGAAATGATCGTTGCCCATGCCGCCCGAACCGCTGTAGAGCACATTCGACTTCTCGGCAATGATGACTTTCGCTCCGCCCTCAGCTGCCCGTATAGCCCCCATCAGGCCTGCAATCCCGCCGCCGATGCAGAGCACATCCGTCTCAATATACCGTTCCTTTAACTCTACCTTACCCATAACAAAACCATACTAGTGAGGCATGCTCTTTGTCAAGAAGAACCAAAAACGAGGGCGGGGTTTGCGGCCCCGCCCATTGCCCAGTCGGTTGTGATGACGACTTAATGACCAGCCGGAAAGAAAGTGTAGCTTATCCAGACGAGAAAGCCCAGGAGCACCACGCCCAGGATGAGGCTCCACGCTATCAGCTTCTTTTCTACGGGGAGCAAAGGTTCCGCTTCCATCTTCCTCAGTTCTTCGCCAATTTTCGGTTGTTCAGCCATATCGCTCCCTCCTTTCAGCCGCTGATTATCGGTGGATGGACGCCATGGAAGAATATCCATGATATTGCGAGTCCAATCCAGATGATGAACCCGAAGAGCGCCACTATGTAAACCAATGCCAGCCTGCCAATCCCTTCCTCCCACAGCTTTCTGAAATTCGACACGAGGCCTATAGAGAAAAATGTCAAGGCAAAGAAGAGGGACCTGAAAACGTCCGCAGCACCGCTTCCGGAGCGCGCAGCAGCCATCTGGCCCGGCACCTTGAGGCAGATATAAAGCATAACCAAAAAGGTCAAGGCATAGCCGATGATGAACTTGGGGAACCGGTGCCATATTTCTACAGCCCTCACCCGCTCACCCGGTTTGCACTCGATCACCGTGCACCAGATCACGGCGAGGACGAACGCCCATACACCGATGAAGATGTCGATGAATATCTTCACGGTCGTGGCAGTGGAGAGCAGCCAACCGGGCTCGTATTTTATACCCTGAGCCGTGAGGGCCTTAGCCACGATGAGTGAGTCAACGATCTGGCCGCTTGCTACCGCGGCGCCATCCGTTTTCACCGCAAGGCCCATCCATGCACCGGCCACCAAAGGCTCCTTGTAAAGGAAGTACTGAGCGAGGAAAGGCAGGAGCAACAGCTCCACCACTGCAAAGATAACGACTAAAGAAGAAACCATGATGGGCACGATCGGCCTTGCCCTGATGGCCGCACCGGTGGCGATCGACGCCGAGACGCCGCAGATCGCGATCCCTGAGGCAAGCGGAGCTGCCCACTCCCGACTGAATTTAAACCACGTCCGCGCCATCAGGTAAACGAGCGCCCAGTAAATGAGGTATGCCTCGATAATCGCGCAGAGGCCCCTGAACATGACAGCCGTTGCGAGCCCCATCGCTGTCACGGCCTTCACGCCCAAAGCCGCTCCAAGGATAACAATTGCCGTTTTGATGTACCACTCGGGTCGGGCCGCTTCTTTCAAGGATTCGGCGAATTTCGGCATAAAATTGCTTACGAAGAGGCCGACGAGCAACGCGATGATCAATCCGGACTCCTGCGTCAGTCGTAAGGACCATGAAAGGCCGAATTTCTTTATGTCGCCCGGCGCATTCGCCGCTATGTTGGCAAAGCTTCCCGCGAGGACGCAGCCATAGGTAACCCAGAATATCACGGTAAATCCGTATATAAACTTACCCACCTTCAAACCGAGAGACGCCGCACCGATCGTAAGAACAACGAGAAAGGCAATATAGGTCAAAAACAGGGAGAGGAAATTGGACAACGCCGCATAATTCTTAGAAAACGCCCCGAGCGACTTTGGGAGCTCTGTCCAGATCTTCGGCGTCACAACCCATCCGATGATGTCCAGGCCGGCGAATGAGCCAAGGCTGAGGACAAAGACCAGAAGCCCGAGGTATACCGCCCACCAATCTTCGGTATTAAACTGGCTCTTCTGATTGCTCATATTCGGATCACCTCCATAGATATGATCAATTGTTCGCGCCTTCAGCCATTATAACCCGCCTCAAGAAAGAGTCAAGATAATTTTGCGCCAGATAATTTTCCGCCCTATAGTATACTATAGCGCAACCTATGCCTGCCGAAATCAAGGGCCAGATCGAGAGAATCACGTACTACAACGAGGAGAACAGCTACACGATTGCCAAAATACGGGTGCCGGGAAGGAATGACCTTGTCACCATCGTGGGAAGCCTTCCGGGCATGAGCCCCGGCGAAGTACTGAAATTGCAGGGCGAGTGGCAGACGCACCCCAGATACGGCGAACAATTCAAGTTCACCTCTTATGAATCGATGATCCCTGCCACCATTGCCGGCATCGAGCGTTATCTCAGTAGCGGGCTCATCAAGGGCATCGGCCCGGTTATGGCGCAAAGGCTTGTTGCGAAATTTGGCGAAGTGACTCTGGACGTGATTTCACACGACATCGAGCGGCTGCGCGAAGTAGATGGCATCGCAGACAAACGGATCGAGATGATCGGGAAAGCCTGGGAAGAACAGAAAGAGATCCGCGATGTGATGGTCTTCCTGCAGGGCTATGGTGTGAGCCCTGCCTGGGCCACCAGAATATTCAAGCAGTATGGCAGGGAGGCAATTGCAGTTGTCCGCGAGAACCCGTACAGGCTTGCGGAAGAGGTATTCGGGATAGGCTTCCTCACCGCTGATAGGATCGCGGAGAAACTGGGCATACCGAAGGATTCGCCGCTTCGCGCCAAGGCAGGTATCCAGTACGTGCTCCTTCAGCTCTCCGATGAGGGGCACACGTTCTACCCCTTCAAGCCGCTCATGGCTGAGTGTAGCAAGATTCTCGGCATCGAAGAGGCCACGCTGCTCAAAGCGTTTCAAGCTGCCGCCGCAGAAAGGAAGATCGTCATCGAGGATGAAGAAAGTTCAACACTCGGCGATAGAGCCGTCTATCTCACGCCACTCCATGTCGCGGAGTTCGGCATTGCGAGACTCCTCAATACCCTTCTCACCAGCCCGAAACAGCTTCGGCTCATGGACCGCGAGGGAGCGCTCAAATCGGCGCAGAAGGACCTTAACATAGCCCTTGCCGATCAGCAGCTCAAAGCGGTCATCGAAGCGCTCGACAGGAAAGTGATGGTTATCACCGGCGGCCCCGGAACAGGCAAGACAACCATCATACGCGCTATCACGCACGTCTACGCCGCGAGCAGACAAAAGATTGTGCTCGCCGCGCCAACGGGCCGGGCCGCGAAACGGATGTTCGAGGCCACGGGCAGGGAGGCAAAAACTATCCACAGGCTGCTCGAGTACAGCCCCAAGATCGGAAGATTCAAGAGAGACGAGCAGGAGCCGCTCGACGCAGATCTCGTGGTAATCGACGAGACGTCCATGGTTGATACCATGCTTATGTACAATCTCTTGAAGGCAATACCGCAGCGGGCTACGCTCATCCTGGTGGGCGATGTTGACCAGTTGCCGTCCGTCGGTCCGGGAAACGTGATCCGGGATATCATAGATTCAGGTGTCGTGCCGACAATCCGGTTCAACGAGATCTTCAGACAGGCCCGCCAGAGCATGATCATTGTCAATGCCCACCGCGTGAATAACGGCCAGATGCCAACCCTCGGTGAGCATCAGGAAGCTCCGACCGATTTCTACTTTATCGAGGTGGAAGAGCCTGAAAAGGCTTTGCACCGCATCATTTCCCTCTGCAAGGAAAAGATACCGGCCAAGTTCGGTTTCAAGACCCTTACCGACATTCAGGTGCTTACCCCCATGCACAAAGGCACCGTGGGCGCTTCGAATCTGAACGCGGAACTGCAAAAGGAGCTCAACCCCTCAAAGGATGAAATCGCACGCGCCGGCAGGACGTTCAAGAAGGGTGACAAGGTGATGCAGATCAGGAACAACTACGACAAGGACGTGTATAACGGGGACATCGGGCGGATCGATGTCATCGACCGCGAGGAACAGGAACTAACGGTCAATTTCGACGGCAGAATCGTAGCCTACGATTTTTCGGAGTTGGACGAGCTAGTTCTCGCTTACGCCACCTCGATCCACAAGGCACAAGGTTCCGAGTACCCGGTGGTGATCATCCCCATCCTCATCCAGCACTTCATACTGCTGCAACGCAACCTGCTCTATACCGGCATTACCCGTGGCAAAAAGCTCGTTATTATCGTTGGAACAAAGAAAGCCCTCGCCATAGCCATCCGCAACAACAAGCCGCAGATGCGTTACACGCTGCTGAAAGAGCGGTTGATGATGTAGATGTAGAAACTAAAAATCTAAAGATGTCCCCAAAACCCTGGACAGCCCTGCTCCGAGTATGCTGGATCCTGTTGTTGGGCAACCGCCCCTATTCGTCAAGCATGGCCAAAAGCTGCTCAGGCGTGATGATTCGAACCCGGCCGAACTTACCAAGGGAGCAAAGGTCTTTGTCGGCGCTCACGAGGAAAGCCACCTCCGCTGATGCGGCACATGCAAGAAATGTATCATCTTCCGGGTCGCGGCATATGCCTGAAACAAGATCAACACGCTCAACTACTTCGAAAAAGGGGAGAATCTCCTCTTGCAGGATTCCCTGAACCTCACTTGTAGAAAGGGAGAACTTCGGATATTCGAGCACGCGTCTGAACTCATCGAACGTCTCTCTCGAAAGTACCGGCGTTATCCGGCCACTCCTCCAGAGGTCGACCAGACGGGATAGTTTGCCCTTAAGAATGAGCGCCGACAGCAAGACGTTCGTGTCAAGGACGACCCTCAGCGCTTTCTTTTTCGCGCCCATTTCACCGCGTCACGCACGTCGGGTTCGGCTATGCCAAGTCTCGCCATCTTCTCCCGGATCATTTCGATACTCGTGTCCAGCGGTGTGATCTTCACCGGGGTAAGCACGATCGCACGACCCTTGACCTTCGCATCGAAGTAGTCGACGTTAGGAAATTCCTTGACAATCTCCTTGGGTAGCGTCAGTTGGTTCTTGCTTGTCTTCTTCGCCAGCATTTCTTCCTTGTCTCCTTACTGTAAGGATACAATGCGTATCTGGACTTGTCAAGGAGGAAGAGCACAGTTTGATACGCAGGGAATGGGCGATGAGGTGGGCAGAGCATGGGAACATGAGCGTAATTTTCTGACTGTTCTCTGTATAGTGACCGCGGTGCCTCTGCGGGATCGTTAAAAGAGACGTGCTGGCATCCATGGCGTTCCACCATGGCTCCGATCATGTCTCCGATCATTTCTTCATCATCCACAACAAGAATGACATCTTTGTCATCGCAGAGCTTCTCTATCATAGAAGAAGCGTACCATAGGCCGCGAAGATTGAAAAGAATCGATGGTGGTTCATCAAAAGTCCCCTCTCCAGTGATGCTTTTTTTCGTGAGTTCCCTTGACATTCGTTTGAACGTACCCATTATTCTTTTTAGATGGCCTGCTGAGGAATGCCCTTTGCCTCACGATTCAAGCTCTCTTCTCATCAGATGAGGCTATGACTACGTTGTTTGATGAGCTGCCGACGACCGGAGTCGGAACCGGAGATGAGCATATTCTTCTCAATCTAAAAAATACGTGGTATAGTGCTTTGTATCCGGTTAATTCTTCTTGGCTTTTGTGCAGACAGCGTTAATCCTCTTCAATAAAGCAGGCGGTGGCACGATGGCAGAGAAAAAAGCATCCCTCAAAAAAAGAACTACGGCCAGCGCGCAACGGAAGGTGAAGGCAGCGGCCCCGCCGCCGCCACCATCTGCCGCGAAAGAGCCCTTCCCGGTTGTCGCGCTCGGGGCATCGGCAGGCGGCTTGGAGGCGTTCGAGCAGTTTTTTAAGAACCTTCCACCAACGACCCGGGCGGGGTTCGTGGTGCTTTCCCATCTCGACCCCAAACACTCGAGCATCATGTCCGAACTGATTGCCCGGTTCACCCCGATGACGGTGCATGAGGCCGCGGACGGCGTCGAAGTGAAAGCCAACCACGTCTACGTGATCCCCCCGAACAAGGATCTGTCCATTTTCCACGGGAAGCTGCAGCTCACCGAGCAGGGAAAAGCAGCGGGCACGAGGATGCCCATCGACTTCTTCCTCCGCTCTCTCGCCCAGGACCAGGGTGACCGGGCTGTGGCCGTCATCCTGTCGGGCACGGGGTCGGACGGAACGCTGGGCTTAAGGGACGTGCAGGGCGCAGGCGGCACGGTATTCGTGGAGGACCCTGCCAGCGCCAGATACGACGGGATGCCAAGAAGCGCGGTGCAGACGGGCCTTGCCGATCATGTACTGCCCGTGGGAGAGATTGCCCGCCGGCTCAGCTCCCTTCTCGAACGGTACCGGACGGGGAAAGAACCGCCGGACGAGAGAATGACGGACGTCATGCAGAAGATGCTGATGGTAGTGCGGTCGAAGACGGGGCACGACTTCTCGCTCTACAAGAAGAACACCATCACCCGCCGCATCAGGCGCCGGATGAACGTCCACAACATAGAGAATCCCGCCGCCTACCTTCGCTATCTGCAGGAGCACTCCGAAGAAGTGCAGCAGCTCTTCAAGGAACTGCTCATCAACGTGACCAGTTTTTTCCGGGAGCCGGAGGCCTTCGAGGTCCTCAAAAAAACGGTCCTTCCCGAGCTTCTCCATGATAAGCCTTCTGATTACACCATCAGGGTCTGGGTGCCGGGATGCGCGACCGGCGAAGAGGCGTATTCGATTGCGATGCTTATACGGGAATACGCCGAAGAGACACACCGGGACTACCGGGTCCAAATGTTCGCCACCGACATCGATGAAGAGTCGATCGCGCAGGCCCGCTCCGGTTTCTTCCCTTCCAATATCGCGCTGGACGTACCCGCGGACCGGCTGGCGAAATTCTTCATCAAAGATGAAACCGGCTTTCGCGTGAGGAAGGATGTCAGGGAAATGATCGTATTCGCCGTGCAGAACGTGGCGAAGGACGCGCCGTTTACGAGGCTTGACCTCGTCTCCTGCCGGAACGTCCTCATCTACATGGAAGCCGATCTCCAGAGCAAGCTTATGAATCTCTTCCATTACAGCCTCAAGGCCGGAGGCGTGCTCTTCCTCGGCTCTTCCGAAACCATCGGCCATCTGTCAGACCTTTTCAGCAGCATCGACCGGAAATGGAAGTTTTTCCGGGCCAAGCCCGGCTACGGAGCGCACGCACATGCGGCCGTCCCCGCCGATTTCGTGACCGCGGAGCGTATGGCGCCTCCGACGCCCGTGGGCCGTATCAACCTGGAGGAGATGGCGCGTAGCACGCTCCTTTCGGCCTTCGCACCTCCCGCGATCATCGTCAACAATAAGGGCGACGTACTCTACGTCCACGGAGAAACGGGCAGGTTTCTGACGCTGGCCCCGGGCCGCCCCTCCCTCAACATCGTGAACATGGCGCGCGGCGGTTTGGTGTCACACCTGCGCTCGGCCCTCCTGGCCGCCGTGACCCACCGGCAGGACGCCGTCTATCGTGGCGTCCGCGTCAAGACGGACGGCGGCACTGAGACGGTCGATCTTGCCGTGAAACCGCTGCCCAGGGGAGAAGGAGAGGAGCCGTTCTTCCTGTTCGTATTCCAGGAACCTCCCCAGGCAAAAGCAGCCGGGACGAAAGGCACGGGAAAAAAGGAAAAGGCCGACACCGGCCGCGTGGCGGAACTGGAGAAGGAGCTGGCCTACACCAAGGAAAGCCTGCAGGCGACGGTTGAGGAGGTGCAGGCGACCAACGAAGAGCTGCGGTCGGCAAACGAGGAGATGCAGTCCACGAACGAGGAGATGCAGTCGACCAACGAAGAGCTGGAAACCTCGAAGGAGGAGCTGCAGTCGGTCAACGAAGAGCTGCAAACGGTCAACGCGGAGCTGCAATCGAAGATCGACCAGCTTTCCCGCAGCGAGAGCGACATGAAGAACCTTCTCGACGCGGCGGATATAGCGACGATCTTCCTCGGCCGCGACCTCCACGTCAAGCGCTTCACCGCGTCGGCCAGCCGGGTAATCAACCTCATCCCCTCCGACGTCGGGCGGCCGATCGGCGACCTTACCGCAAAGATCGAGTATGCCGCCATCGCGGATAAAGCGCACGAAGTGCTCGAGCGGCTGCGCCCCTTCGAAGCGGAAGTGGAGACAAGGGACCACCGGTCGTTTCTGATGCGGATGCTGCTGTACAGGACGCTCGACAACGTGATTGACGGGGTGGTGATGACCTTTACCGACGTCACGGAATCGAAGCGGGCCGCAAGGGAAAGGGCGGAATTTGCCGAGAATATAGTCCAGACCGTGCGGGAGCCCCTTCTGGTCCTGGACGAGGACCTTCGGGTGGTCATGGCGAACAGGGCCTTCTGTACCTTGTTTCGCGTCAGCGGTGAAGCGACCGAGGGCCGTCCCATCAAGGACCTGGGCGGGCATGAATGGGCTATCCCCGTCCTCAATGACCTTCTGGCGAAAGTTGCGAAGGCCGACAAGGTCTTCGAGGATTTCAGGGTGGATGCCGATTTCCCGTCCATCGGCCCGCGCACCATGCTGCTCAATGCCCGGAAAATAAAAACAACGAGCGCCGGGAGCAAGCCGCTCATCCTGCTCGCCATGGAAGATGTCACCAGTCGGAAGCCCGCGAAGGGGGAGAGCAAGCATGAGCCAAAAAGAGAGGCGTGAGGAAAAACTCCGCGACAATCAGAAAGACGCGGAGAACCTGTCCCCCGAGGAAGCCCGAGCGCTCCTCGAAGACCTGCGTCTCCATCAGACCAAACTGGAGATGCAGAATGAGGAATTAAAGAGGGCGCAGCAGGTAATCGACGAAAGCCGGGAAAAGCTCTCCGATCTCTACGATTTTGCCCCTGTGGCTTACCTCACGCTCGACCGGAACAGCATGATACAAGAGGCGAACCTCACGGCTGCCACCTTGTTGGACGTAGAGAGACAACAGCTCGTCGGCAAGACGTTTTTCTCCTTCGTGGCGCAGGAATATCGGGACCGGTATTTTGAGCATCACAGGAAAGTTATTGAGGGATGCCAGAAGGAAGCCTGCAGGCTGCAACTGAAAAGCGACAGAGGGCGGATCTTCTATGGCCGCCTCGAGAGTGTTCCCGAGGAGGACCGCAGCAAGAAGGTCTCAGTCCGTTCCGCCCTCATCGACGTGACGGAGCGCATACAGGCCGAAGAAGCGCTGCGGCGACATGCGGAACTCCTGAACCTTACCCATGACGCCATTATCGCCTGCGACCTGAACCACAGAATCTTCTTCTGGAACAGGGGCGCCGAGGAGCGGTACGGCTGGACGAGCGACGAGGTGCAGGGAAAAACGACCGGCAACTTACTCCGGACCGTATACCCCCGGCCGCGGCAGGAAATAGAGCAGGAGCTTCTCCTGCGTGGTTGGTGGGAGGGAGAACTCACCGACACAAGCAAGGACGGCAGGAAGATCATCGTGGCGAGCAGGCAGGCATTGAGGCGGGACGAGGACGGGAAGCCGATCGCCATCCTTGAGATCAATAGCGACATCACGGAGCAGAAACGCATCGAGGAACAGTTCCGCCAGTCACAGAAGATGGAGGCTGTCGGCACCCTCGCCGGCGGCATCGCCCATGATTTTAATAACGTTCTCGCGGCAATGATAGGCTTTTCGGAGCTGGCCGCCGATGAGATCCCTGCCGACTCTCAGGCCCAACGTCACCTGAAACGGGTACATGAGGCAGGCCTGCGGGCAAGGGAACTCATCAAGCAGATCCTGACGTTCAGCCGCAAGAGCGAAGGGCAACAAAAACAAATCAGCCTTACATCCCTGGTTAAGGAGACGCACGCGCTGTTGCGCTCATCCCTGCCGACCACGATTCAGATGCCCCTTGCCATGACCACGAGCGACGATCACGTGCACGCCGATCCCACACAGATACAGCAAGTCATTATGAACCTCGCAACCAATGCGGCTCACGCCATGCGGGATGGCGGGCAGCTCACGATAGGCGTCTCTTCGGTCACCTTCCCCCACGGCAGCCTCCTTCCTGATCCCGACATGGAGCCGGGCACTTACGTGAGACTGACGGTGAAGGATACGGGTACCGGTATGACGGAGGAAGTCAGGCGAAGAATATTCGAGCCCTTTTTCACGACTAAAGAGCAGGGAAAGGGCACCGGTATGGGTCTTGCCGTTGTCTATGGGATTGTCAGGGCCCACGGGGGCGCTGTCACGGTTCAGAGCGAAGTGGGCCAGGGATCGATCTTCACTGTGTTCTTAGCCCGGGTGCGGAAACCAGAGGCCAAGAAAGAAACGAAAACGATCTCCCCGCTGCCGACCGGTACCGAGCGAATACTCTTTGTAGACGATGAAGAGTTGCTCGTGGAGATGGCGCGGAAGGTGCTTGAAAGCCTTGGGTACCGGGTAATCGTCGCCAAACACCCAACGGATGCCTGGAACCTCTTCCTTGAAGACCCCTCGCAGTTTGATCTCGTGATCACCGACCAGACCATGCCCGATACGACCGGGACAACACTGGCCCAGAAGATGCTGCGCGTAAGGAAGGAAATGCCTATCATCCTCTGCACGGGTTACAGTGAAACGGTATCGGCCGAGAAGGCAAAAGAAGCCGGCATCTCTGAGTTCATCATGAAACCTGTGGTGAAGAGGGAGCTGGCAGAGACAATACGGAGGGTACTCGACGGGAGAAAGGAATAAGGGACTTACGTTGCTTCAGCCTCATGCGGGGCTGTTATTATTGCAGCGCGACAAGGCTCTTGTCAAACGGGGGATGGCGGAGGCGTTTTTATTCTGCCGCTAGATGGAATAGTACCTCGGGCCTGCGCCACATCTTCAAAAGTCACCTGCTATGGTCCTGAACGTACCGGCCAGACATAGTTGCTGGTGGGGCTGCTGTTGCTCTTATCGTAATAATTCCAATCGCCGTTGCTCCCACTGAGGCTCCACGCGTCGCCAGTAGTGCCGGCGCTGGTGGTAGATGACCAGTAATTGGCAAGCGTCACGTTACTGAACCCCTGCAGGCTAAGCCATGTCGACAGGTTTGACTGGTCTGCGTTTACCAGGCTGTCAAGCTCACGAACATTGGGCAAACGCCACTGCCCTGCTGTGGAACCATCGACCAGACCACACATCCCGTTTGCAAGGCCGTTAGCGTCCGTCAGCGCGTCGGTCCATGCCACGGTGCCAAAGCAGTTTGCATTTTGGAGCCATACCAGTCCCGTAAGGCTGTCCGTCACGGTTCCGTTGCCGTTGTCCGTGAACCTCGGGCTAGGCCAGGCAACGCCCTCAGCTTCGTCGGCATCCTGGCCAGTACCGGAACATACGATTTGATTGCCGTTTGCATCATAACAGGTCGTCTGGCCTGTTTGAGGGAGTTGCACCGCGCCGCCGGATAATCCTGAACGCACCGGCCAGACGTAAGCGTCGGTGGCGGTCTTCGTGTGGGAGCTGACAACGCCGTCGGGCATGTTGACGGCCCACGCGCCAGGAGTATTGAAGGCGCTGGTAGTGGACGACCAGTACTCGGACTGCACGCCGGTAAACGGAGATCCTGGGGGCAAAGCCGGACTGGAGTGCGAGTAGTCAATAAGACTCATCAATTCCTCCCGGTTAGGCAAACGCCACTCACCGGCCGGGGAACCATCGGTCAAGCCGCACGTTCCGCTTGCAAGGCCGTTGGCGTCCGTCAGTGCAACGGTCCATGCCACGTTACCAAAGCAGTTCGCATTTTTGAGCCATATCAGTCCCGTAAGATTGTCCATCACGGTTCCGTCACCGTTGTCCGTGAACCTCGGGCTCGGCCACGCCACGCCCTCCTGCAGTGTGCCATCGTCGCCGGCGCCATAGCTTGTCGTCTGGCCTGTTCGGGGAATCTGTATCGCTGCAGAAGTTACAGGGGCAGTACTCATCGCCACGAAATCCTGCCCGGTGACGTCTCTATCTATGATTGTGACCTCGAGATAAGGCGGACTGAACGTGTAGCCGGCAAGCAAAGGCGTCACAAAGTACTTGCCGGAGTCAAGCCCTCTGAAACTATAGTTGCCGTTAGTGTCAGTGACCGTTGAGCCTGATCCTGAAGCAGCAAGCGTCAGAGTGACGTTTGAAAGCCCTGTGCCTGCCTGATCTGTGACTGTTCCCGATAGGTGAAGACTAACCGGCCCGCAGGACACAAGCTCCAAGAGCACTGCTGCCAAAACCAAGAGCAGCAAGAACGTTTTTCCGTGTTTGGTTCTCATCTCGCGGCCGCAATGCACTCCCATTCAATTTGATTTATCGACTCTCCATCCAAAGTGCTTAAATTGCGCATCGATACATAGACATCAGGACGGAGACCTTCAGAGCCTGCTCCTTGCTTGCTACGAACAGTGGAAACATTTACTGTCCTGTCGGGCACCCGTTTGAGATCGCCGTTGCAAAGGTCACACCACGATGCTTCAAACAAATAGGAAGGAAGTCAGCATGAAAGCAACGATGCGTCTTCTTCACGTTTTTCCCCCATCCTTGGCGCACCGTGCCCTATTTTAGTATCTCCCACGCGTTCAAGCAGTCAGACCCGGAGAGGCCCCAAGACACAAAGGCGCTCGCTCCATTAGCGGTATAGCAACAAGGTTCTCTTCGCTACAGGGTTGTTCTAGATCAGGAATTTTTTTCCTGGGGGAATCGTTTTCCTACCCGTGGTCATCCGTCAGAAAAGGTTTTCTTAATCTTCTCACCGATGGCAGTACGTGCATAACACCGCCAACATAATCGATATCTCAGCTTAGGCCGAAGATGAAAGACCTCCGCAGTTCATGACAGAGACATGACATCGGTAAAAGCACGTTTCTTGCAACACACCGCAAGAATCGCGGATGCTGCCTGCTACCATTTTGACGAGGATACTGAGAACGTGTTTCTTCTGAAGGCGCAATGGGAGCTTCTTGGCTTAAGAGCTCCTGTTTTCTCATGGGTAGTTTCAGTCGGGTTGCTGGGCTACTGTATCTGGGTCTATCTGAAACATCGCAGGGAATTCGGACAGCGAGCGCGGGTTATTTACAGCGCGGAAAAAAAGCTCAAATCTCTCCGGGGCAGGGAGGCTACAAGTGCGGGAAACGGCATCTCTCGCCAGTTTTACGATTCAATCGTTGATATTTTCAGCAGCCTGCCCTTGCTTCGAGCCCAGTGGCAAGGCGTCTCCTCTTCCATCATCAGGAGGTCAGATAAGAACGGCGAAGACCGATTCTGGATCGGTGAGGAGGTAGGAAACTTTTTCGATCAGACAAGTATGATAGACAATCACGCTTACAAGACCGCTCCCACCATCATTACCGGAGTGGGTCTCCTCGCAACCTTCCTGGCCATCCTCGTTGCCCTTCTCGATGTCAAGCTTTCAAATAACAAAGTTCAGGGTCTGGATCTCCTTGTCCAGGGTCTGTCAGGAAAGTTCCTGTCGTCGGTTGTCGCACTGGCGTGTGCTACTCTGCTTGTCTACGCCGAGAAGGGGGTAATGCATCCTGCCCGTACAGCCATTACCTCGCTTACTATAACACTCAGCGGACTTCTGCCTAGACTGGTACCCGCTCAAATATTGTCGGATCTCCACAGGGAAATTGCCGAACAGTCGAGCGCGTTCAAAACGTTCAATGCTGATCTCACCTTCAAGCTTAAACAAAGCTTTGGCGAGAGCCTGGGGCCGGTCCTTCAGAGAATGACAACGGCCATCGACGACCTCAATCGCTCTTTGAGAAAGGTCGAGACCCAAAAGCACGAATCGATTAACGGGCAACCCGTCCTGTCACCGCAAGATCTCGAGCAATCCCTGGAGTCGTCTCTGGGGAAGGTGGGTGATCGGTTCATTAACTCATTCACAGGCAGCACCCAGGGACAGCTTAACCAGGTAACGGAGTCACTTGCGAGCACAGCGAAGCTGATCGAGCAGATGAATAGTCAATTCCTCCTGAATCAAAATGTTTTCAACGATCTGATAAACGTGGCAAAAAACGTAACTACCGATCAGATCGCGGCTCGGGAGGCTCAGATGGAGCAGTTGACGGGAGTGCTCAGTGAACTCATGAATAGGCTCCAGGAGAAAACAGGAGAGTCTATGGGCTCGATGCAGAGATCATTGGCTGCTGTCACTGGAGATATATCGAATAGCGTGATGGACCTCTCGGCGCAAATGGCCGCCAGGGTTGAGGAGGCATCTGAAAGGTCAACCAAACGTGCGAAAGAAGTGCTTGATGAGGCGGGTTCCCTCAGTTCACGAAGCGCTCAACATTTGGCGCGGCTCCTCGAAATGCACAGTGCGGAACTTAATAAGGTAGAGGACCTCAGGACCTTGCTTGATGGCGCGCTTAGAGAATTCACCGCGTCAATCAACAGGCATGGCAAGGCAACGGAGGGTCTCCAGAAACTCACTTCAGAAGTGAGCAGCGGCATCACCTCTTTGAGCCAGATTGCGAAATCAATCAGGGAGACCCAGGAGGTGGCTGTCCGGATTTCATCATCCGCTTCAGGCCAGATAGACTCTTTGAAAGGTTTCACCGAGAGCCAGCAGGCGGTATGGGGCAAGGTCCAGACATCGATGCTGCAGTACGAGAACGTCTTTGAAAAGGTGGAAGGCCATGCCAAAGATTTGCTCACGCAGATCGCTCAGCATCTCAGCGGCTACTCCGACATAACCCAGAAACATTTTATCCACCTCACCTCGGCTGCGGACAATTTTATGTCACAGGCCACGGGACGGCTTTCCGGCTCCATTGATGAGCTGGGCGAGCAGCTTGATGATCTGCACAGCGCGGTCGCGAGCATAGTGCGTGCGTCTCAAACGGAGCAGTAAAATGCCCCATTCAGAGAGCGGCTCAGGAATGTCGAATTCGTTCACCGACCTCATGACATCGTTGGCCGTGATCTTCATCTTACTGCTATGCGCATCTCTCAATAATGCGCAACAAGAAGGAGAGACAACTAGAAATTCCGTCCTTGCAGAAGTGCAGAGAGCAATGAAAGACTTCGTAGCAGGAGGAATAGAAGTCAAGTCAGACCCGAAGGATCCACTCGGCCTTCTGGTTCTGGTACCCGAGGACCTCCTGGCGTTCCAGCTTGACCGAGCCGACATATCACCCGATGGAGAGCTGTTCTTGCAGGCCTTCATCCCAAAGCTGTCCAGGACCCTCTGTTCACCGAGGTTCGTAAAAGAGATCAACTCGATTGTTGTCGAAGGACATACCGATTCATCCGGCACAGCCCAGCATAACTGGGAACTCAGCCAAAAAAGGTCCATGTCCGTCGTCCGGACAAGCTTAAGTGTCTTAGACATAGACGACATGGAGAAAGAGAGGACATATTTCTTGCGCTTATTGTCTGCCAGCGGCAGAGGCAGTGCAGAGCTTGTCACCGGTCCCGGAGGGGCAGAAAATGCGCCCTTGAGCAGGCGGGTCGTGTTCAAAATCAGGGTCCGTTCCATGGAGCAGAAACCTCTGACTGAGATCCTTGAAACGGAGAGGGGGTGAGCGTGCCGCAGGTTCAAAGAAACGCTGAGGTTTCATTCGACGATCTGAGTCTCCTCATAAAGAAGACAGGCAACGATATGAGGAAATTTGTGAAACTCCTTGCCGGACAATCCGCCGAGACCCTTTTTCGGAATCTACGGATAACGGTCGAGAAAATAGGCTCGGCCCCGGTACGGCGCCCGCCGCCCCTTGAAAAATATATGCTGCAGTGGAGGGAATTCGAGTCAGGCAAGAGAAAGGACCTTGACAGGGGTACGATGCGGTATCTCTGCTGGGAACCGGACATTGCCACGAGTAATCAATTTCTCACGTACGTGCAGAGCTCCGGCATGGAACTCACGAGACGCCCCCTCGAGGGCCTCGTCCGCTCCTGCCACAGCAAGTGGGTGGGCTCTTTCCCCAAGAGCCCATCGGTTGATGGGATAAGAAGCGTTGTCGACCGCTATGCGGGGCGAAACCCTGTCCTTGTGAAGTGGAAGTCTAACCTGGACGCAATCATTGGCGAGGACGGTCCCGAAATACTTGCTCGAAGCTTTGTCAGTGAGCAGAAGAGCCTTCATGTCTTTCTGAACGAGTGGTATCTCGAATCCCAATCTCCGTTTGTTCAGAAGATAGTCGAAGCGGCCACTGCCAGGTGCCGCGGGCAGCTTGGTGAGGCCTCCGGAGGTTTGGTAGCGCTGCTCTTCAGGGAGCTTCTGCCGTGGCCGGGCTGGGAGCTGCCCTTGTTCAAGAAAGAGCTCGGTGCGTGTATCCTCCACACGTCTGTTACTGGTAATATTCAGGAGATGTTTGAAGAGTTTGTCTTGACCCATAAGGAACTCGGCGACCCGCGGATGCCGGCCAACCGGATAAAATGGGTCGAGGTGCCCCCGGGGGCCAAGGACCGGGTCCTGCAGTGGCTCAGCAAGGAAAAGGTTGTCTCTTTCCTCGATCACGTGTATCGTGAGGATGATGGATGGGGCTGGCAACGCCGTGATGATAGCGCAGGCTCCGTTCTGTTTGGGTATAAGACGTAGGCTTTCTTTCCTCGTTGTGGTACGTAGATTCCGGCGTATGTTGTAACGGTAACCTTGCTCGCGCTCATAAAGCCGGACTTCGTGCAAAGTGCCGCTGGCACGATCGCTACTGGCGAATCTTTTTTATGAATTCACAGCTCGGCATGAGATCCTTTCCCGGAATTGTGATGATGTCTGTGGCTATGAGGAATTCATAGCCCGGCGAAATCTTCGTTACACCGGCAAACATGGGCAATACAACCTGGTGGTCACAGGCGCGCATTTCAGCCTTGCCAACCGGGCTGTCTATAACCAGTCCCTCGAGGGCATTGACCAGCGCCTCACGATCAAACTTGCCCGCTTTTTCGTATCCCCTGGCTATAAACATGCCGGTGATATAGCCGGCGAGCGATGTGGTGCGAGGGGCCTTGTTGAAAGCCTTTTTGAATTCCTCGACGAAAGCCTTGTTTTCAGGGGTTTCGGGAAAGTAGGAATGGTAAACGGCGGTTCCGATGATGCCTACCGGGGCATCCAGTCCCAGCGGGCCGAGCACGGAAACTTCAGTGCCATTGTGATGATAGACTGCTACTTTCTGGTTCAGCCCCATGGCTTTCACAGATTTCATGAAGTTGACATTGCCGGCCCCGCCGGTAGCACCGATGATACAATCCGGTTTGGCCTGCAGGATGGCCGTCAGGTAAGGGACTATGTCGCTCTCGCCCACTTTCCACCATGACTGACCGGCCAACTGGACCCCCGGTTTGAGCTCTTTGAGATCATTCCAGACCGCTTCAGCATAGGCGTGGCCAAACTCATAATCCTCTCCGGCAATCCAGTATTTGACGAATGGCTTCTTAGCCAAGGCGATGGCTGCAGCCCTGCCGATCATCCTCGTGTTCTCGTTCGTGCTGAAGACGTACCGGTGCCCCTTCTCACCCGTTATCTTTTCGCTTTTCGCACCCGTTACAAAAAAGGGCACCTTCTCCTTTTTCACGAAATCTGATACGGCAAGCGTTGTGGCGCTGTTGATGGTGCCAACCAGGATGTCCACGTTCTCCTTCATGATGAGCTCTTTCGCCATGGTGAGCCCAATATCAGGTTTGAACTTGTCATCCCGGGTCGTGAACTCGATCTTCCTGCCCAGAACGCCCTTTGCATTGGCTTTGGTAACGGCCAGTTTAAACCCGTCGAGGATATCGAACGTGTGAGCCGTGGCCGGACCGCTGTAAGAATCAACAATACCTACTTTAATGCTGTCCGCGGCAGAGCACGGATACACAATAGCTACCGAAACAAGACAAACTAGAACGCTGACGGCTCTTTTCATGGGCACGCTCCTTTTTGGACAACAGGTTGGTCAATATTAGTCTTGACCGCCTTTGTTGTCAAGGCTGGCAAGAACAGCGCATGGGCACCTTGACATCAACCACTCGTTCTACTAAAATCGTTTATTATTCCTGACCAAGAAGTAATAGACGGGAGCTTCAGGTTTGGAGGCCACTTGTGGAAACAGAGCATCTGAAATGTGACGTCTTGTGCGTGGGCGGCGGCGTCTTCTACTCTGCGCGCTTCGTGTCGCAATGAGCCTACAAGGTTCTGTGGCTGTCCTTCCAGTATTTCTCGCGTATTGCTTTCTTGAGCATTTTACCGGTGGGGTTCTTGGGTAATTCCTTCCAGAATTCGACCGACTTCGGCTTTTTGTAACCAGCAAGATGCTCACCGCAGAAGCGGATGATCTCTTCTTCCGTGGCAACAGCGCACTCTTTGAGTACGACAACAGCCTTTACTGCCTCTCCCCAGTAATCGTCAGGAACGCCCAAGACCGCCGCTTCAAAAACTTTCGGGTGGCGGTAAAGGACTTCTTCCACTTCACGCGGATAGATGTTGATGCCTCCCGAGATAATCAGGTCATTCTTGCGGTCCACCAAATAGACGTAGCCGCCCTCATCCTTCATGCCGAGATCACCCGTGTGGAGCCAGCTATGCTTAAGCTTTTCAGCCGATTGCTCCGGCAACTCCCAGTAGCCCTTCATCGTGGCCTCGCCGCGGACAACGATCTCACCCACATCCCCGACTGCAACATCTTGATCCTGTTCATCGACGAGCCTCACCTCCATACCTACCACGGGTGTTCCAACAGATCCGAGCCTGCGGAGTTTCTCTTCAGAGCCTTCAACCACGTGGTCCTCGCCGCGGAGCAGCGTTGTCTGCGGCCCGCTCTCGGTAAGGCCATACCCTTGGAAAAAGCTTGACCGAAAAATCTTTAGTGCCCTTTTCAGCAGATCAACGGGCATGGGTGCACCCGCGTAAAAGATCGTCCTGAGATGGCTAAGGTCATACTCGGCAACCCTGGGGCTCCTCAAGAAAGCGTTGATCATCGTCGGAACCAGGTGACAGAATGTGATTCGCTCTTGGGAGAGCATACCGAGTACCTCGTCCGGATCAAAACCTCCTTCACGCCTGATGATCATGGTGTTGGGCAGAAAGAAACATCGTCCCACGTTATCTTCATAGGAAACATGATACATGGGAAAGATTATGAGTATCCGTTCACTGTAACCGATCTTGAATTCGATGAGACCTGTGATAATATTGGCGAGAACGTGGCGGTGAGTACGCATGGCGCCCTTCGGCTCGCCCGTCGTGCCTGAAGTAAAGAAGATACTCATTACCGCGTCTTCATTGACTGAGACGACAGGCTCCCGCTTTTCACCCCGCACGAGCAACTCTTCATAATCGTCGGCAAAGGAGACCGAAGGAGTTTTCACTTCGATGTACTGTTCGACAGATGGGATCTGCGTATTTAAACCCGCAAGCATCGCTTCGAAATCGGCATCGAATAACAGAGCCCTTGGTGTCGAATAGCGTATGGTATCCCTGAGCTCACCCTCTTTAAAGTGCGTATTGTAGGGGCAGAAGATGGCTCCTGTTTTTGCTGCGGCAAAATACGCTTCAACAAAGCGATGACCGTTGTGAACAAGAACGCCCAGCCGGTCTCCCTTCCGCATGCCACCTTGAAGAAGCTGGTTGCTCAACGCATTGACGCGCTCGTTGAGGCTTCTGTAGGTGATTGACCGGCCATCTGAAATTATCGCAGTACGATCGGGAAACTGGTTCGCGTTCCTGCGCAGCATATCCCCGACAACCATCACCTCGCCTCCGCCATGGTGTTGCTCCCGCTTCAGGTGCCCAGGTAAGACTGCTTCACTTTTTCATCGTTCATCAGGCTCTCTCTGACACCTGCCAGGACAACTTTTCCGGTTTCTAACACGTAGCCGCGGTCAGCAATTCGCAGGGATTCGGCGGCATTCTGTTCGACCAGGAGAATTGCCGTTCCCCGCTTCTTAATCTCCAGCAGGGTATCCATGATATTCATGACCACCAGGGGGGCAAGACCGAGAGAGGGCTCATCAAGCATGAGGAGTCGCGGCCTCGACATCAGCGCCCTTCCTATAGCCAGCATCTGCTGTTCGCCGCCGGACATGGTGCCTGCGGCCTGTTTTCTCCTCTCCTTGAGCCGGGGGAAGAGTTCATACACCTCATTCCTCGCCGCATCGACGAGGTTCTTTTCCCTCCTGTGCACGTACGCACCCAGCTCCAGATTTTTCTGCACGGACATCTCCGGGAAGAGCATCCTTCCTTCCGGAGCGTGGGAGATCCCGAGCTTGACAATGATGTCAGGTGCAACCCTGTCGAGCCGTTCCCCGTTAAAGTGTATGCTTCCGGAGGCAGGCGAGACGAGGCCAGATATAGTTCTCAGCAACGTCGTCTTTCCGGCACCGTTCGCTCCGAGGATGGTTACCACTTCCCCGGTGTCCACTTCAAGGGATACGCCCCGAAGGGCCTGAAATGTTCCGTAGCAGGTCTCTATTCCGTCCACGCTAAGCAACACGCCGCGCCCCCAGGTAGGCTTTAATCACTTCTTTGTTGCTCGCCACCTCAGCCGGCGTGCCTTCCGCGATGTTAGTGCCGTAATTAAGAACGATGATGCGGTCCGACATGCTCATCACCATGCGCATTTTATGCTCAATGAGACAGACGGCGATACCTGATCGCTGAACTTTTTTGACCAGTTCGATAAGGCCGCCGATCTCTTCCAGATTGACCCCTCCCGTCGGCTCGTCAAGCAGCAGCAGTTTCGGGTCTGTAGCGAGAACCATCGCAATCGACAGCCTCTTCTGAGCCTCTTCTGTCAGGTTACCAGCCGGTCTCTCTCCCGCATCCGCCAAGCCCACAAACGCGAGGATTGCGCGCGCCTTTTCCCGGACCTTCTCTTCCTCGCGTCGCGCCCCCCTGGTTCGCGCTATTGCCGCCCACACGCCCGTTTTCACATGAAGGGATTGGCCGATGGTCACGTTATCGAGCACCGTCTCGGCTTGAAAAACCATGGTCCTCTGGAACGTCCGCCCTATGCCGTGGCGGGCTGACTGGTAAGGTTTGCATCCGGTAATGTCGACGCCGTCGAATACGATGCTTCCGGTGCTGGGCCGGTAAATTCCGGTGAGCAGGTTGAAGAGCGTGGTCTTCCCCGCCCCGTTCGGTCCGATGATGCTGACGAGTTGACCCTGCTCTACGCTGAACGTGAGCCCGCTCACCGCCATGAGCCCGCCGAACGCCTTGCTCAAGTTCGAAACTTCAAGCAATGCCATTGCGTCCCTTCCCGGATTTCCATGCATGGCCCCACCGGTAAAAGAAGGCTTTGAATCCGCCCGTGATACCGGCCGGCAGGAAGATGATAAAGAGCAGCAGTATGATGCCGTTGATGAGCGTCTTGAGGTAGGGCACGATCTGCAAGCCTTCAGGTATCGCCGTCATAACGAAGGTGCCTACGATCGGCCCCGCCATGGTCCCTGCCCCGCCGACGATCAAGCAGGCCAGCACATCCATGCCGCGCGCAAAATAAGCGAGGTCCGGGCTTATCACCACGTTGTACGAGGCATACAGGGCGCCCGCCACTCCGGAGAACATCGCGCTGATCGTGAAACTGATCAGCTTCTTCTGCATGGTATTGATGCCCAGCGATTCAGCTAGATTCTCATCATGTGAGATGGCAAGAAATGTCCGCCCGATCAACGAGTGTACGAGCCGGTGACAGATCGCGGCTATCAGCACCAGGAAAAAGAGGGTGAAGTAGTACATGCTGCGCAGCGAATCAAAGCGGAGCTCAGCGCCCCATGGAAGTGGGATGGGGTTGGGTCTCGGCATGCCTGCCAGGCCGTTGGCGCCACCCGTGAAGTCAACCCACGCGAGCACGATCACACCTACGATAGCTGCAAAACCGAGGGTTACCAGCACGAAGTAAGGCCCACGCAGCTTGAGTGCGGGGATACCGATCAGGAAGCCGGCGAGGCCACTGATCGCGGTCGATGCAAAAAACGCCGGCCAGAAACCGATATGCAGTTTAACAGCGATGAGACCGAGTGCATAGGCGCCTATTCCCAGGAACGCGGAGTGGCCGAGCGAGAGCTGACCTGTGTAACCGTAAAGCAGGTTGAGACTCACGGCCATGATCGACCAGATAGCGATGAGGAGGAGAATGCTGGTCAGGTATTCCCCCAAGACAAGCGGAAGAAGTATCGCCAGAATCAGCGCAAGCGACCAGCCGATCCGCACCGGAGAAAAAATCTTCATCAAGGCCTCCAGACCTCCCTGCCGAGCAGCCCTTTTGGACGGAAGAGAAGCGTGACGATCATGATGCCAAAGACAACAATGAGGCTGTACGTGGCGCTTATGTACCCGGATGCCAGACTTTCCACCACTCCGAGAAGTAGTGCGCCGAGCACCGCCCCCGCTATACTGCCCAGCCCACCGAAGATTATGGCGGAGAAGGCCACGAGGAGCGGTCCCATGCCCATGGTGGGCATAAGGAGCACGGCAGGGCCGATAAGAACTCCCGCGATCCCGGCGAGTGCCGTGCCTACGACAAAGGCCATAGCAGAAATGCGGCTCACCTTTATCCCGCAGAGCAGCGCGCCCTCCCTGTGCTGCGCGGTTGCCTCCAGCGCCGCGCCGAGAGCCGTTTTCTTGATGAAGACCCAGAGTGCCATCATCACGACGACCGTGCCCGCAATAACGATAAGACGCTGCACCTGAAGCGATAGTTCTCCCAACGTCAGGACGCGCCGGCTCCAGGGAATCAGGAACCACTTCGTTTCTGTTCCGAAAAGATAGAGCGCTCCCCCTTCAAGGATCATGAGCAGTGCCATCGCGGCGACAAAGAGGTTGACTTCAGGTGCGTTCCTTATGGGATAGAAAACCAGAAAATAGACGATCAATCCGAGAATCCCCAGGGCGAACGTGGCAAGCACGAGGGCGAGCCAGTAATTCGTCGCGTAGGACATAACCATGTAAAAACCGAGGTATGCGGCCACCATGTACAGGTGCCCCTGGGCAAAATTGGGCACATTGAGAATCCCGAATATTATCGTGAGGCCTGATGCCAGAAGCACGTAGACGCACCCCTGGGATATCCCGTTGAGAAGATACTGCGCCAGCTCGACCGTAGCGAACCCCCGTTCCTCTTAGATATGGGAATCTATTCCAGAACCGATTTGGGTACTCGCAGCTCCTGGAGAAGTTTGTACTGTCCGCCCTTTACCTCAAGCAGCAGCTCAGGCGCGCCAACCATCAGTCCGTTCTTCAGCACGTCATTGTTGGGAAAGATGAGCGGCAGCTTGCCTTCCTGAAGGGCCTTGGGGCAGGCGGCGCGGATGGCCTTGGCATCGGTCACGCTGCCCGACAGTTCCATTGCTCTTGCCATCATGTAGTAAACCGGATCATGAATGGCGGGACCGGTCAGCGCGGGTTCATCGCCGTATGCAGCCCTGTACTGCTTGATGTAGGCAGTCTGAAAGCCTCTCTTGTCCAGTTCATGGTACTTCCTGTAAAAGGTCCAGAGCATCGCCTCCACCAGGGAACCCTCTATCCGGTCGAGAGGGAGTATCTTTTCTGCCTTATTGATCCACTCGGAGTTGAAAAGAAACTTGCCCTTATACCCGACATCGAGCGCGTGCGTCGCGGCCAGCGCCATAGGCTCCTCATACATGGTGATAAAGATGATATCCGGGTTCTTCGCCTTGAAGCTGGTCATGATGGAATGGTAGTCGGTAATAGTCTTGATGTCGACCGTCTCAAAACCCACGATCTGTCCGCCAAGGCTCTCGAACTTCTCTTTGAACCTCTTGCCCCATGACTGATAGGCCTCGTTGACGTCAGTAAGGACGGCGGCCTTCTTGAAACCTCTGTCGATGCAGGCTTGCGCCATGGGATCACCAAAGTAAAGCGTGGGTGACCGTTCCTGGATGTAAAGCGGATTTCCCTTCTTGCGTGAAAGGTCGGATGCGGACATGCCGACGAAGAGCACGTTCAGCCCGACGTTTATCTCCTGGCACGCCCACGTGTTCGGTGTACCCTGCGGTCCGAATACCACGGCCACCTTGTACATCTCTGCAAGCCTGCGCATGCCGGCCACGCTCTTGGCCGGGTCAGCGGAATCGTCGTAACTTACGACCTCCAGCTTGTATCGCTGATTCCCGACGAGGATGCCCGGCCCCTGTCCGATAGTGCCCCGTTCGTTGATATCTTTCACGGCCAGTTCTACTGTGCGAAGCACACTGAGACCGTAAAAGGCGATGGTCCCGCTGTGCGCACTCACGACGCCCACCTTGACTGTCTTAGTCGGTGCGGCCGCCTGAGGCGAGGCTGCCAGAGCCACCGAAGAGACAATTAGCATTAGACAGGCGACATAAACAATACGTCTTCTCGCCATAATTCCCCCTTTCTTCATGGTGCGCTGTTTACGCCCTATTCTTCACCGGCTCCTCGCTATTCGAGCATCTCCTTCGGTAGCCGCAATTCCTTCAGCAGCGTATACTGGCCTCCTTTGATCTCCAGGAGCAGTTCAGGCGCGCCAACCATCAGCCCGTTCTTGAGCACATCGTTGTTGGGAAAGATGAGCGGCAGCTTGCCTTCCTGAAGGGCCTTGGGACAGGCAGCCCGGATCGCGTAAGCGTCTGTGACGCTACCGCTGATCTCCATGGCCCGTGCGAACATGAGAGCGGGGTCATAAACCGAGATACCCGGCTGCGCGTAATCTTCCTTGTACAGTTCCCGGTAGCTTTTGACAAAGGCCGTCACGTCTCCTCTCTTGTCCTGGCTGGGATACTTTCTGTAAAACATGTGTGTCATGGCCTGGACGATCGAGCCTTCAAGCCTCTCGAGACCAACGATTTTTTCAGCCTTGCTGCCCCACTCAGACGTGAATAGAAACTTGCCTTTGTACCCGACGTCAAGCGCGTGATTAGTAGCCAGTGCGGTTGGCTCTTCGTAGGCTGATATAAATATGATGTCCGGATTCTTCCCTTTGATGCTCGTCATGATCGAGTGGTAATCGGTCGTATTCTTGATATCAACGGTTTCAAACGCAAGAACCTGCCCGCCGAGGCTTTCAAATTTCTGGCCGAACCTCTTGCCCCACGACTGATAGGCTTCGTTGATATCCGTAAGTATTGCAGCCTTCTTGAACCCTTTATCGATGCACGCCTGCGCCATGGGATCCCCATAATAGAGGGCAGGCACACGCTCCTGAATATAGAGAGGGTTGCCCTTCTTGCGCGATTGGTCGGAGGTTGAAAGACCGTTGAAAAGAACTTTGAGTCCCACGTTGACCTCCTGACAGGCCCAGACCTGAGGGGTGCCGAACGGTCCCAGAACCACCGGCACCTTATACATTTCAACGAGCTTTCTCATGCCGGCTACGCTCTTGGCCGGGTCAGCGGAATCGTCGTAACTTACGACCTCCAGCTTGTATCGCTGATTCCCGACTAGGATTCCCGGTCCGCTGCCCGTGGTTCCCTTCTCGTTGATGTTCCTGAACGCGAGCTCAACGCCTCGGAGCATGCTCACCCCGTAAAAGGTGACAGGACCGGTCTGGGGACTGATGACGCCGATCTTGAGACTCTTCATTGCGGGGGCTGGTTTCGTCCCCACCTGCGCATGAGCCAGACAGAGCAATGAGCCAACGATCAACCCCACAACCAGCAACAGAAACATCCCTTTTTTGCGCATGGAATCCCTCCTCCTTTTTTTTGAGGCCTGCCGTGACGGCAGCCTTTGCGAATCAACAAGCGCCGGCTGTGTCCCTCAGCGATTGCATGAAGCTCTCGATCAGCCGGGTACCGCGCCCCGGAAGCCTTAAGCTTCATGAATTTGAGAACTCTGGGCCGTCCCCACGCTTTTAAACCAGCCTATAAGAGTGAAATCCTTTTGTCAAGCAGTATGTTGGATATGTCCAGCAAATCGCTAGAAAATATGCAGGTATGCTGCTAAACTGGTTCCTGATTGGTCACGAGTTTGGGTCAGGCCATGACGGCCTCTCGTCTGGAGCATGGTTTAAGAATTTGATAGAAAAGATCTGTTGATATTGTTAACATAACTTCGCGGTCAGCAATTGACGTAACACCACATGGTGTCAATAAAATGTAGCGAAGAAAGAAAAGTCTGATGGACCTGAATATCGGCAATGAGCTGAAAGACGTAGAGAAGGCCGTAGGAGAATTCTGCGAAAAAGAGCTGGACCAGGATTACCTCCAAAAGATTGAAGATGAGCACAGGTATCCAAGAGAGCTCTTTGAGAAAATCGGAAAGCTCGGGATTATAGGCGTGGGTTTTTCTGAGGATGTTGGTGGCTCAGGGTACGGAGCCCTGGGCCATGTGGTCGCTGTTACGGAGATGTGCAGAAGACTGCCCGGCATGGGAATGGCCCTGAGTCTCGGGTACATACCTAGCTTCGTCGTTGATATTTCCGGAACCAGGGAACAGAGGGAGAAGTATATCTGCCCGTTGATAGAAGGAAAGTATATCGCGGCATTCAGCGTTACAGAGCCGGACAGCGGTAGCGATATCGGAAGCCTGAAGACGAGAATTGAGGAGAAAGATAATTCCTTTATAGTGAACGGCTCAAAAATATTCACGACAAATGCAGGTTATGCAGACTTCTACACGTTGCTCACAAAGGATGGGGATCACTTGACCGCGCTTCTTTTCGACAAGGAGCAGATCGACAAGAACGGACCTGAGCACTTTGAGATAAACGACCTCGGCAGAAAGATGGGTATCAACACGACAGCATCGGGAGAGCTCGTTTTCAGTGATTTTCGCGTGCCAAAGGACCATATACTCGGCCAACGCGGCAAAGGCAAGAAGGTCGCGCTCCCCGGATTCGAACTGAGCAGGATCGTGATAGCAGCGCAGGCATTCGGCAGTATGCTCTACGGTTACGAAAAGGCGGCAGACTACGCAAAAAAGAGAAAGCAGTTCGGCAGGCCCATTATAAAATTCCAATCGATCGAGCACGACCTGGTGGATATGTACGTTGAAACCGAAAAGTGCAGAAGTCTTCTTTACAAAGCAGCCTGGCTCTATGACAGGAAAGATCCTGAAGCGACAAAATATGCTTCGATGGCGAAGTTGGTGATACCGGAGAGCGCCATCGAGATACTAAACAGGTCGATAGATATTCTCGGCGGCTATGGCTATATGCGCGACCAGGGGCTTGAGGGAGCTCTCAGGGATGTAAGAATAACATCCATATACGAGGGCACCAGCAAAATACAAAAGAACATCATTGCGAAAACGCTTTACTGATTTCCAAGCCACAGCAAGAGTATAACAGGGGAAATTATTCTTTGATCAGCGGCGCTTTGCCAATGCTGATTTTCAGGTACTCCAGCATAAGCTCGCTAACCATCTGCTCTCTTGGTGTGTTCGCATAGGATACCGGCTCATCCAACGCGGATTTACTGATCTTGCCCATCGCGAAGGCCTTAGATCGCAGTGCTTGCTGCAATGCGGCATATTTCTTTGTTAAATCACTCGCCGACGTATTCGAAAACTGTTGGTAAACTGAAATCATCTGATTCGGAGCAGGCAGGCGAGGAGATTCCAGAACCACTTTACAATCGCGAGCGAAGCGTTCCAACCCGCGAAGGATATGGCTCTCTTTAACAAAGTTAATTCCTGACCAGCCGGCGGAAAGCCATTGAAAAACAGCAGCCCTGACCATGCTCGGTGCGGTGCTTGATTCCACGTACACACAAACCGAAAAATAATCGTAAATGTAGGACTTGACCCATCCAAGGCCAGTTCTTGGGGAACCAGGTTCTCCCGAATAATAGTAGGTCCAGTCGCTGTCATCACCCAGGATATACCCTTTTTTTCCGACATCGGACTTATCAATCTGTTTTGATACGGAGAACAGTACCTGCCGTCCTTTATGGTTGAGCAAGATGAGCGTTCTTTTCAGATCGTATTCATGATAGACACCACTGTTGAGGTCGGGGGTGTCAGATTCGCGCTGTATCGCGTGGATGACGACGGGAACTCCGGCAGGAGGAACCGGTACCCAGCTGGTGGGCAGCTTTTGACTTTCATCCCGCGGGCTGGCCCAGGCGGCGTAGCGCACAGAAGATGGCTTTGTGATCACGGGTGGGATGAGCGGGTTATATGAGTACTCGATAAATCGAGGAAAGGTGATCCTCGTGTCGAACTCATGATAAACCCCGGTACATTCCTGGGATTTCGGGAGGGAGTATTCCCTGTTTTGCTTTGAACTCAGGACGTAGTCGACAAGGGCAGCGACAGCGGCCTCATTAAAGCCGACTTTGGGCTCGATGCAAAATTGTACCAGTTGCATGGCAGCCTCTTTGACAGGACTGGGAACCTCTGTGAGAGAAGCCGCCACGACGGGTTGATACAAAATGGTTGACACTAGCCCGATAACAACGTAACCAGAAATCCGCTGGAAATTGGCGTGCCGCTTCATGGTGGGAAACCCTCCTTTCATACCGAAGAGCATACGGACGGCGCACACCCATGTCAATGAAATAGTGACGCAGGGATTGCTGCTTGGTGGCACGAACCTGAGCCCGTGGGAACCTACGCTCCTGCAGGCTTGCGGGGTAATCCTGAATGCAATTTGGTATTACGCAGGGCTATGGCAGGAATTGTGTGGTCGCACCCCGCAAATCGTAACAGCTTTTTCTTACAGCGAGAAGTTGGAGAGCTGGTAGGGAATTTCCTTTTCTTCCAGGATTTGTTTTTTCTCGAAGTAGATCTCACCTGCAGCGATTTCTCTTAACGCAGTCACTACTTCCTTGTTCGTTGACTTGACGAGAGGGCGGGCTCCTTTTACCAACTGTTTGGTCCGTTTGGCCGCAAGATGAACGAGCTCGAACCGGTTTTCCACATGCTCCATGCAGTCTTCAACAGTTATTCTTGCCATTCTCTAGCCCCCCTATAGCCCGTATGATCGATTGGAACTGCTGATACGCTTCTTGCAGTTTATCATTTTTCACTGCATAAGTAAAGAGCGGCTTCATTGCCATTTCCTCCCGTACCCGTTCCATCCTCTTCTCGATCTCTTTTTCCCCTCTCAGTTCAAGGCGCCTTTTCAGCTCGTCAGCCGAAGGAGGCTCCAGGAATATAAGGCACGCCGACGGGCACTTCTCTTTTACTTTAAGGGCACCCTTTACGTCGATATCGAGGATGACGTCGTGTCCCTCACCGATTGATTGGGATATCTCTTTGATCGGTGTCCCATAGAGATACCCGTGAACGGGCTCCCATTCCAGAAAACCTTCATCAGCAATCATCTGCCGAAAGGTCGCTTCATCCGTAAAGTAGTAATCTTTGCCGTGGACCTCGTTATGCCTTTTTTCGCGAGTAGTGTACGAGACCGAAAAGAATATGTTCCCATCGTCTTTGAGAATGCGTTCAATCAGAGTAGTTTTTCCAACTCCGGAGGGACCGGAAACAACGATCAGATGACCTTTACGAGCGGACACGCTAAAGACCCCGTTGCAAGTTACAAACAAAAGACTGTTCCAGGTTACATGTTACAGACAAATGCTCATTACAAGCTAACGCGCTTAACACTTCTTGTTGTAACGTGTAACAGTCCCTGTTTGTAACAGCTCTTGCTTGCAACCTGTAACTAGTAAAAGGTTCTCTTAACTCGTAACTTGGGTTACTCCACATTCTGCACCTGCTCGCGCATCTTTTCTATTTCAACTTTTATCAGGATAACCCGTTCGCTTATGTACAGGTCGTTTGACTTGCTGCCTATCGTATTCGTTTCGCGGACCATCTCCTGTATGGTGAAATCCAGCTTGCGGCCCATCTCGTCAGCGCCATCGAGCGTCTGCCGAAAATGGGCAAGATGGCCTTTGAGTCGAGAAATCTCTTCTGCTATGTCAACCCGCTCCATATAGATGGCGATCTCCTGGAGTATGCGCGATTCGTCTATTGAGGATGCCTGGATAACTTTCTGCACCTTTTCCCGCAGTGTCTCTTCATGTTTCTTTATCACCGAAGGCCATCGCTGCTCAACCTCTGAAAGGGTAGCCACGAGCTTCTCAAGATGCGCGAGAAGATCTTGCCGTATCAGCTCCCCCTCGCGGTCGCGGTCTTCGTTCAGCTTTGCCAACAGCGTATCGAAACAGCCGTACAACGCGCCTTCGGGCACGCTGTTTTCCTCGTAAACAATGATATCTTTTGCGTTCAGGATATTATCTAAAGTCAAATCTCCCTGCACGCCGTATGTCTCCTTCAGGCGACGGGCCACATCTAAGTACCACCGGATCGCCTCCTCGTTCAGCGTAGGCAAGGCATTGCCCGCTCCTGATCTCTCCCATTTTACCGTGACGTCAAGCCTGCCTCGCTTGACCTGTTTTTTTGCCAGTTCGCGCAAGCGCTGCTCGTACGCAGCTGCACTTTTGGGCAATTTAAGGGAGACTTCAAGGTAGCGGCTGTTGAGTGAACGCGCCTCTCCGGAGCACTTGCCGTCGGCTGTCTCCGTTTCAGCTCTCGAAAAACCGGTCATGCTTTTTGGCATCGTAGCGACTCCTTGTAACGTTGTCTCCACCCGTTGCAAAGCGCAATTATCTCTTCGCTCCTGTAATCGGGGTAAGTCCACGGCAAGCTACGGTAACTACCGTTCTCGAACATAAGGGTCAAATCTCCAAAAATACCATTCCCCAGGTATATCCTGTGCGCATACCCTTTCGTCGTGGCAAGCACGAGGTGCTCAAGGGCGATGTACCCGGGATCAATATTTACTGTTCGGTTGCCCTGCTGCGCATGGCGTGCCTCAACCTCGTTAGTCTGTAATTTTACCTCAGGAAGCTGCTCTCGGGAAGCCAATGATTCAAACAAAAGAAAATAACGGTTGAGGCTCTTGCCCATTTCTCGTTCGTAGTAGTCTGAATGAAAGAAGGGTCTTATCGCAGACCTGTCCCGGACAGGGCCCAGGAAGTCGCCCAGCTCATTTTCAACCTCAGCCGTCGGGCTTTGGTCATTGAAGATAAGGCTCACGAAAAAAAGCACAGAGGGTGGTTTCTTTACAGCTCCCATAGGATAAAATATTCGCGGTTCTTTCTCTCTTTTTCTCTGGGTGCTTCGGTAACGCTCTTCGGTCGCAGCCCGAGGCCCTCTCCAAACTTCCTTATATCCTCGATGACAGCGCGAACCCTCTCTTGATCTTTCACAATACCGCCTTTGCCAACCTGATATCTACCCACCTCAAACTGGGGTTTTACCAGGGTCACCAGTACAGCGCCTCGGTGTAACAGAGAGACCAAAGCAGGTAATATTTTCTTGAGAGATATAAAGGAGACGTCAACGGTGGCTATGTCCACATCTCCACCAATCTGCCCGAGTGTTAAATATCTGGCATTGACTCCTTCCAGCGGAACAACGCGCGGATCGCGCCTGACTTTCTCATGAAGTTGATGAGCGCCCACGTCAACTGCGTAGACACCTACTGCCCCCTCCTGGAGCATACAGTCAACAAAACCGCCCGTTGATGAGCCAACGTCAAGTGCCCTCTTCCCTTTTACGCTCAAGCCGAAGGCTTCCAACGCATGTTTAAGTTTTGTCCCGCCAAAGCTGACGTAAGGCAAGCCCCCCGATCTTACTTCTATGTGGGCATTTACGTCGACGTGCTGGTCGGGCTTGACAACTCTCTGCCCCTCAACGTAGACGGCGCCAGCCATTACAAGGATCTTGGCTTTTTCTCTCGAATCAACAAATGCCTTTTGTGCCAGGAGGGTGTCTATTCTCTGCTTAGCCAAAGCCTGACTGTCTTCTTTATGCCTTCTGGATCCAGGCCAACGAGTTCCCGCAGCATCTTTTGAGTGCCGTGAGCAAGGAACCTATCAGGGAGCCCCACCCTTTTTACCGGGACGCGTATATCTTCCTCTGACAAGACTTCCATGACGCCGCTTCCGAAACCACCGATGATAGTATTTTCCTCAATCGTGATCACCTTCCCCGTGTGTGTAGCCAGGTTGATTATGACTTCCCGATCCATAGGCTTGACGAATCTCGCATTGACCACTGCGCAGCTGATGCCTTCTTTTTCCAGGTCCATGGCGGCATCGAGTGAGGTATAGACCAGAGGGCCGCATGACATCAGCGTAATGTCTGTGCCTTCTTTCAGAACTTCCCAGGTGCCGATCGGGATCTCATTGAAAGCGGGCTCGATGGGTACGCCAATGGCCTCGCCCCGGGGGTAGCGGATCGCTGCAGGTTTTCCGTAGCAGTATGCTGAATAGAGCATCTGTTTCAGCTCGTTTTCGTCCTTTGGGCTCATAACAACCATGTTCGGGATATGTCTGAGATACGATATGTCAAAGCTCCCATTGTGGGTGGGGCCGTCCTGGCCAACGAGGCCGCTCCGGTCCAGCGCGAAAACAACAGGGAGCCCCTGCAGGCACACGTCTTCAATAATCTGATCGTACGCCCTCTGCAGGAAGGTTGAGTATATGGCGACAAAGGGCTTCAAGCCCTGGCAGGCCAGGCCGGCGGCAAATGTAACGCCATGCTGTTCTGCGATCCCGATGTCATAGAATCGGTCGGGAAAGAGCTGAGAGAACTTTTCGAGGCCCGTTCCGAGGCACATGGCGGCTGTTACCGCCACGACTTTACTGTCCAGCTCGGCCAGCTGGATCACCGCATCGCCAAAGGCATCCGTGAAGGTTGGCCGGCCGTTCTGGACAGAGGCGCCCGTTGCGACATCAAATTTTGAGACCCCGTGAAATCGCGCGGGATCAGCCTCTGCAGGCGCGTACCCCTTGCCCTTCTTGGTGATGACGTGAACGATGCGGGGTCCTTTCAGCCGTTTCACATTCCTCAGTGTCTCTACAAGGTGGGTCAGGTTGTGCCCATCGACAGGGCCGATATAGGTGAAGCCAAGTTCTTCGAAAAGTATGCCCGGCGTCACGAGCCCTTTGACAACCTCTTCCAGCTGGCGGGCGGCTTTGTAAACCCGGTCACCTATCCCCGGCCACTGTTTGAGCCTGTTCTTGATCTCTTCCCTCAGCCTGCTGACAAAATCACCGGTCATGATGCGGTTGAGGTGGGCGGAAAGGGCCCCCACGTTCTTGGATATGGACATCTCGTTGTCATTAAGGATCACGATCACGTCGGTCTTGAGATGGCCTGCGTGATTAAGCGCCTCAAAGGCCATACCGCCGGTGAGTGACCCATCTCCAATGACTGCGATCACACTCTGACTCTGCCCCAGCTTCGTTGCCGCCTCAGCGAGCCCCACAGCCACCGAGATTGAATTGCTTGCGTGGCCCGTATCGAAGACGTCATAGCAGCTTTCTCTCTTGCATGGGAAGCCGCATAATCCACCGTTCTGCCTGATTGTCCAGAGTTTATCCTTCCGTTCCGTAAGGATTTTGTGAGGATAACACTGGTGGCCGACATCCCACACAATCTGGGCCGCGGGCGTGTCAAAAACGTGGTGGAGGGCGAGCGTCAACTCGACTACACCGAGGTTCGACGAGAGATGCCCACCCGTATTCGAGACTGTTTCAACGATGACCCGGCGCATCTCCTCTGCCAGTGTTTGCAGTTCCGGAATGGTAAGTTGCCGTAGGTCTTCCGGAGTCTTGATAGTATCCAGGAGCATCAGGAGGACCTCTTTCCTACAAATTCGGCCATACCGGTCAGCACCTCGCCCGCAGGGCCGAGAAAAGCCAGTGCCTGTACCGCCTCGTTGACCAGCTCATCTAATCGCGCTCTTGACTGCTCAACGCCATAATGTTTTATGTAGGTCTGCTTGGTAATATCTTTTCTAAGCTTCTTGCCCACTATCTTTTCATCACCTTCAGCATCGAGCAAGTCATCTCCAACCTGAAATGCGAGACCCAACGATTCTCCGTACTTCGTGAAGTGTTCAAGTTCCTGACTCGTGGCCTCGCCCGCCATTGCCCCAACCCTTACTGCGGCTCGAATGAGTGCAGCAGTCTTGTTGCGATGGATATATTCAAGTATACCTCTTGTGCCTTCTTTCCCGTCATAGAGCACATCTACGACCTGTCCGGCAATCATCCCCTCTGCCCCGGCTGCGTGGGCTATTTCGTGAAGCATCTCCCGAGCAAGGGCTGCCGGTGTCGTCGGAGTGAAGCGCGGGTCTGTCATCACCCTGAAGGCTTCGGTCAGCAGCGCGTCTCCTGCGAGCAGGGCGACCGCTTCGCCAAACACCTTGTGACACGTAGGTCTGCCCCGGCGCAAGTCATCGTTGTCTATGCACGGGAGGTCATCGTGGATAAGGGAATACGTATGAATCATTTCAATAGCACAAGCAAACGGAAGCACCGTAGCTGCCTTGCCATTTTTCGCATCGCACACCGCAAGCGCCAGTATGGGCCTGATCCTTTTTCCTTCAGAGAATAGGCTGTGCTCCATAGCATCTTTCAGAACGTCAGGGCACGTAGTAAAGGTCGCAAAGATTGAACGCAGGAAATCTTCGACTACGAGCCGCTTTTCGTTGAGAAAAGTTCTAAAATCCACTAGGGCTCTTCCTGCAGGAAGGGTTTCTTTTCGACAGACCCGTCCTCTTTTTTTATGAGGATTTCTACCTTTTTTTCAATCTCGTCCAGTCTCTTAGAGAGATCTTTAGTGAGAAGAAGGCCTTCTTTGAAAAGATCCAGTGCAGCGTCCAGAGATACCTGGCCTTCATCGAGTACGGTTACAATCTCTTCGAGCCTCTTTAATCCCTCTTCGAATTTCACGTGCTATATTATATAGATGGCTGTAGTTCTTTTGCAAGAGGTTAGCTGGGATCGGTCCGGAGCATCAACTAATTCTATTGCTATGGTCGGTTCCGATGCAGTAGAATTAGCGCATGCTGGAGATCAAGGTAAGGACCGCAAGCAGGGTCGAAGCCAGGAGCATAACGGCCGAGGTGGCCCAGGCCGTGAAAAACAAGGAAGGGACACTTGTCTATCTCTTCACTCCTCACACGACGTGCGGTCTTTTGATCAACGAAGATGCGGACCCTGCCGTGATGAGCGACATCATGGATGCCCTGGACAGGCTTGTGCCGCGCAGCCACTCATATAAGCACGCGGAGGGCAACGCTGACGCTCATATCAAGTCTTCCCTGATGGGACACTCTCTGCTTGTACCTTTTTCGGGCGGAAGACTGGTGTTGGGTACGTGGCAGGGCATCTTTCTCATGGAATTTGATGGGCCGAGGGAGCGTAAGGTCCATATTGCGGTTCTCAGGTAAACGGACCGACGCGGGTGATATCATAAGGATATAAGGAGACCAGCGATGAATAGACTCGTAGCCGTGGTGGCTCTGGCAGTCTTGGCGTTTATGCTGGGCGTCGTGGCCTTGCACGCCAAGGAGGATGTGGCAACACCAAAGGAGTACGGTGTGTACATCAAGACGCCGAAAACGCTAAAAAGGTTGCTGCCAAACATAGTCTTCGACGAGAAGGGGGTGCTCTACATAGAGAGTAACAACCCTCAGCGATTTCCTCTCGCAGAAGTGCAGCAATTCATTATATACGGAAAATACGATACAAAATACCTCACGCTGAATCCGATGCTTTTCGTCAGCGAGACACCGCTGCACAAGTCGCGCTTTATTTTTGGAAAGGATATCCAGCTGGAGGTGGCCAAGAAAAGCGATACCCTTTATACGGCGAAGCCGAAGGGCCTCTTCGGAAGAGGCTATTACAGCCTCTGGATTAATGATACTGCCTGGGATTTTGTGATTGAATAAAGGCGGCATCCGGATTTGAACCGGAGAATAACGGTTTTGCAGACCGCTGCCTTACCACTTGGCTATGCCGCCACGCGAAGCGGGTAGACTGTTCACCCGCTGTTTTTCGTATCTGGAGCGGGTAAGTTTTCACCCGCTGTACTTCCTATTTGGAGCGGGAAACGCTTTAACCCGCTGCCTTTGAGCATTGGAGCGGGAAACGGGATTTGAACCCGCGACTTCAACCTTGGCAAGGTTGCACTCTACCGCTGAGTTATTCCCGCACCGCATCTGTTATAATATAATCCCTCATGCATGTCAATGTCCTATACCAAGTTGCCTTCAAGTGTATACCTTCGTTGTCGCTGCGTCGCTTTCCTCGACGTACATATGAGTACGCCTGCGTCGGCTCCTCCCTGCTGCCTCGGTCTCCGCTCGAATGCAACTTGGTATCGATCAGCAAGTTCATGGGCCGGAAGCGTGTTCTGGTGCTTCTGGCGTTCCTCGCCGTCACCCTAGGGTTTGAGGGTACGTCAGCGGCGTACGAGCGGATCGTTTCCCTGTCACCGCAGATCACGGAATCTCTCTATCTCTTAAAAGCGGAGAAACAGCTTCTGGCTGTAACGACATATTGTAAGAGGCCGAAGGAGGCTATGCTCAAGGAAAAGATAGGTTCGCCGTTACGCCCCGACATAGAGAAACTTATATCGTTACAGCCTGACCTGATCCTTGGTTCCAGGGAGGGTAATCCGCCGTGGATCATGGAGCGCTTGCGTCGCCTTGGCCTGCGGGTGGTCTATTTTGACAGGCCGCACCGCCTTGAAGGATTGCTACAGAATTTCCTGCAACTCTCCAGTCTTGTCGGCGCCTCCGATCAGGGAAAGGAAATTGTGGCCAAGGTGAGGGAAGCCCTGTCAAAAGGGGAGCAGCGCGTTCCCTACAAGGTGCTCTGGGAAGTGGATGCCGAACCCTTGATGGCAGCTTCGACGGCCAGCTTTGCCAACGACATCATACGGCTCGCAGGCGGAACAAATATTATAGATTCAGAGCTTCCCTATCCGAGGATAAACAGAGAAGAGGTGATTCTCAAGGCGCCGGATGTCATTGTGCTCATGGATATGGGATATAGTGTTGACGCTGAGATGAAACGTTGGAGAAAGTACGTAAGCGATTCGAGGTTTGTTGTGATGGATTCATACATTACCGGTAGCCCAAACCCGGTAACTTTTTTGAGAGCCATGCAGGATCTCGAGGCTGCCCGTGAGAAATAAAAAAGCCGTTGTGTTGACCATCCTCATCTGTCTCGTCATACTGAGCGCGATCCTTTCTCTGTCCTACGGCAAGAGCCTCACCGCTGTCTGGAGAGGGTTTTTTGAATCGGATGGTTTTGGTCTTATCCTGAAAAAGATACGTCTTCCCAGGACGATCATCGCATTTCTGGTTGGAGGCTCGCTCGGGATATGCGGGGTCGTGCTTCAGTCGATCCTCCAGAATCCCTTGGCTGACCCTTACACGCTCGGCATCTCGGGAGGGGCAGCACTGGGAATAACCCTATCAGCACTTCTGGGCATGCAGATGTATCTCGGCATCTATGCGAGCCCGCTCATGGGGTTTGCCGGGGCCACGGCTTCAGTCCTGATCGTCTATGCGCTGTCGAAAAGGAGATTCTTTAACCCGACGAACATGGTGCTTTTCGGGATCGTCACTAACCTGGTATTCTCCTCCCTCGTCTTCTTCCTTTTTTCCATCATGGATCCTGACAAGATGCAGACTACCCTGATGTGGATCATGGGAGACCTCCTCACTCTTGATGTGTCGCTCGTCCCTTTCTACATTCCGATGTTCGTCCTGCCAGCCCTCGTACTCTGCTTTTTCGGGAAAGAGCTTGACCTTCTTTCGCTCGGGAGTGAAAAGGCGCATTACTTGGGACTCAATCCCCCGCGGGCGTACAAGTTCCTCTTCCTCATAACTTCTTTTCTTACCGGGCTCTGTGTGTCTGCAGCGGGCATTATCGGGTTTGTGGGGCTCGTAGTGCCCCATGTTTTGCGCAATGTCGCCGGTGCCGGCCATTCCTTTCTCCTCCTTTCTTCCTTCCTCGGTGGCGCCTTCTTCCTGATCGTTTCGGATGTTATCTGCCGATATCTTCTCTATCCGGTTGAACTGCCTGTTGGTGTTGTCACCGGCATAACCGGTGGTCTGATACTTCTTGTCCTTCTCCTGAGACGACCATGACTGAACTTGTCTATTCGGCCCGGAATATTTCCTTTGCATACGGCTCTCTGGCAGTACTGCACGATGTAAATATGGACGTAGAGTCAGGTCAGATGGTCGGCATTATCGGTCCCAACGGCGCGGGGAAGACAACTCTTTTGCGCCTTCTTTCCGGTTATCTGCTTCCCGGGACCGGCACCGTAGAACTCTTCGGCAAAGACCTGCGCGCTTACGAGAAGAGGAGGCTCGCTCAGCTTGTCGCCACGTTGCCCCAGGCGGTATCGACCATTTTCCCGTACACGACCGAGGAATTCATTCTCATGGGCAGATACCCTCATTTCGACAAGCGGCTCGGGTACGGTCGCGAAGAAAAGGACGTCGTCCGCGAAGTGATGGGGCGCATGGGAATAGACCAACTGAGCGGTCGCATTGTAAATACGCTTTCGGAGGGTGAACGGCAGAAGGTTTACCTTGCCCAATGCATAGCCCAGAATCCCAAAGTGCTGCTTCTGGATGAACCGGTCAGTCACCTCGATATCAGACATCAGATGCAAACTCTGGAACTCCTTGCTGGTCTGAATGAGAAGGGTCTGACCATCCTTATGATTCTCCATGATCTGAACCTTGCGTCAGAATTCTGCTCGAGGATCCTGCTTCTTTCACAGGGAAAGATTTCCGCGGACGGTCCTCCTGCTGCGACTCTCACCTATCAACACATAGAGGGGGCTTATGGCACGGTTGTTGTGGTCCGGGAAAACCCTCTCTCGGGTAAGCCGCTTGTCCTTCCGGTAGCGAGCAGGTATCTGAATAAATAGAGAGCCGTTCCCCGTCTATCTCGTTCTTCTCATGAAATACTATTGGACTCAGGATGGAAAATATGACTATACCATTGAGGGAGGAACTGCAGGACTATGACCCACCTGCTACCCGATCACTCTGCCCTGTTCTGGATTTCCGCTATCTGCGCGGTGACAACGGTCGGCATATCCAAGGCCGGTTTCGGCGCCGGCGTGGGTGTGATCTCCACGCCGCTCATGGCCTTGACGATCCCCGTGTCAGACGCAGCAGCCTTGCTTCTCCCGTTGCTTGTCATTTGCGATGTTGTTGCCGTGTACAGTTACGGTATGGGCTTCCATCGGCGAAGCATCAAGGTTCTCCTGCCCGGGGCAATAATCGGCATTGCCGTGGGAGGATTCTTCTTTGGGTACTTCATCGGGATGGACCACGTCATGCGGGTCGGCATCGGCGTCCTGGCCATTCTGTTTGTCCTTTTCCAGGCCGCCCGGACATATATTATGGGGGCCCTTAAAGAACACCGGCCCCACGCAGCAGAAGGTCTGCTCATGGGTGCTGTCTCAGGCTTCACTTCTACGCTTGCCCATGCTGGTGGGCCTCCCCTCGCTGTCTACCTTCTTCCGCAGAAGCTGACTCCGGCACTCTACGTGGGTACGTCCGTCATATTTTTTGCTGTCACAAACGCACTCAAGCTGATCCCTTACTGGAGTCTCGGAATGCTCAAAGTGGGCGACATTACCACCATCGTTTTTCTCACCCCTCTAACCTATGTCGGCGTGAAACTAGGTCTCTACCTGAACAATCGCGTTTCTCCGAAATGGTTTAACCGCGTGGTATACGGAGTGCTCTTTGTCAGCGGCCTTGATTTGATCGGAGCGCAGAGCCTCGTTATGAGTCTGTTTCACTAAATGCAGTTACTAATGCGGTCATTAGTAAAGCCACATACATCACCCTCCCCTTCATCCCCTCCCCTCAAGGGCGGGGAAATGTTACACCCCTCTCCCCTGGAGGGAGAGGGCGAGGGTGAGGGGGCTTTACTTATGAACTCCTTAGTAGCTAGTTGAATAGTTGAGTAGTTAATAGAGTAACTGTACAAGTCAACGTCTGCACGACTCAGCAACTCAACGGTGCTTGCTTAGTATTCCGACGGGTCCGGTTTGACTGCGCGGGATCGCTTCTTTTGCGACGTGATATGTTTGAGCTCCAGCACCTTTTCCTTGGCGCGGCGAGAGCGGCGCCTCTTCTGGCGCCTTAGCTTCTCGACACGCCGTTGTTGCTCGCTCTCTTTGCCGAGAATCATGTTCTCAATCTTCTCAGCAAGGATGCGCCGAGCGAAAAACCGGTTCAGAGCCTGAGAGCGTTCCTGCTGGCATTTGACCTCAGTTCCCGTGGGCACGTGCTTTAGGTAGACACAGGTGGAGACTTTGTTAACATTCTGCCCACCGTGGCCACGGGACCGGATGAACCGTTCGATGAGGTCTTCTTCGCGGATGCCGAGTTCCGCCATTTTTTCTTGAAGTGCCTTTTCTTTTTCCGGGCTCACAGCGTACATCTAACACCAGGCCAATAGTATAGCATGGACAGTGGCTGGATAGAGTCTTCGGTCATCATTGTACGAAGACAATTCTTCCCTCGACCTTCGGAGAAACGGGAGAATATTTTTTTAAATCTTCCACGAGAGCATCTCTAAGCGAGTCGCCATATACGATATTCTTCCCTTCCTTGAGAGCAGTCACCTTGTCGCCACCAGCCGCCAAAAAATCGTTTGTAACCACCGTGTATACTTTGTCCGGGCCGAGTGGCTCCCCGCCGACGTCTGCCTTCACCACCCGTTCGCCCACGGGCTTATTCAGATCGTACGTCACCGTGACGCCCGATACCTGCAAGCCCCCGAACTCCATGGTGCCCCCTTGCTCCAGGGCTTGTCTCACCTGATCCCCTGTAAGACTCATCGAAACCAGCACGTTATCAAATGGAAGAGCCGTGTATACCTCCTCCATAGTGATCTTTCCAACAGGAATACCGGCCCTGATGCCACCGCTGTTCATAAAGGCGATCCGACATCCCGCGGCTGCGCGCATTGCGTCTGCTACGAGATTGCCTAAATTAGATTCAGCGCCTTTTCCGGGTGTGAGGTCAACTGAAGTTTCTCCAACGACAGCAGCGAATTTCTGTTTGACTCTGTCTTGATACCTTTTCACTATCAACGCGGCTCTTCTGTCAGGCACATTCTGCGGCCCTGCCGACACAAGCCTGAGGCCGCTGCTCTCGCTGTAACCAACGGCCCGACCTGTTGCCTTATTCACTATTAGTTCCAGCACTCCGAGATAGAGACCATACGCACCGGCCTGCACGATGATCGTACCGCTTTCCGTTTTCAAAGGCTTCGGAATCTCGGTGTGGCTGTGGCCCCCGACGATGACATCGATGCCATGAACAGCCGCGGCAAGGCCCTTGTCAGCGTCCAGCCCCAGATGAGAAAGTACAATAACGATAGAGGCGCCTTGCTGTCTCACCTTCCGAATGAGACGGGAGAGAACTGTCTCCGGACTGAGGAACGTGAGCCCTTTCACGTTGTCCGGTTTGGTAATGTACTCTGTTTCAGTGGTTGTGAGACCTATCACTGCCACTTTGGCGTACATTGTTCGCAGAATTGTGTAAGCCCTGATGCCAGGAAGTCTGTTCCCCCGGCTGTCCACCACATTTGCCGCCAGAAAAGGAAAGTGTGCTTCTTTTCGCATGCGCGCCAGGACCTCCATACCCCAGTCGAACTCATGATTCCCCAAGGTCATGGCATCGAATCCTAACTCGTTCATGATCTCAATTACAGGCTTACCTTGAAATACGTTCGACACGGGACTCCCCTGGAACATGTCTCCTGCTGAGAGAAGCAGGGTTCTACCCGGATTCTTGGCCCTTGCTTTTTTGATCATTGCAGCAAGATAAGCTGCCCCGCCCAGCGGTTCTTGCGGATCGATGCCTTTGTCGATAGAGGGCTTCACTCTGCCGTGATAGTCGTTTACGTGGAGTATCGTGAGCAGCGTGGTGGCAGGATCTGCCGCATACAGACCGGTTGCGGCGATCAACAACGTTGCCAGAATAACCGGTAGCAGCTTACCTGATCTTTTTCTCATCTTCTCTCCTGCACGAAACTTACGATTTATGCATGGCACTCGCCATCAAAACTTTCACGCGCTGAACTCGTAACCCGGAACTCGTAAGTCGTAACACTCGTCACTCGACACTCGTCACTTTCACCATTCTCCTGACTTTCCTCGGGGCCGACAACCAAACAATGATACTGGAAGCGAGAGCGAAAACCGCACAAAGGAGAAAAGCCAGTTGATAACTCTGGGTCTTATCATAAATGAAGCCGCCAAACCATGCGCCAAAAGCGCATCCCGCGCCTATCACCCCTTCAAGTATGCCGTAAATCAGTCCGAATCGCTTGCCCTGAAAAAGGTCCGCGGTCACGGAGATGAACATGGGAGCGGTACAGCCCCATCCTATGCCAAGAAGAAGGCTGAAAAGATAGGCAAGGTTTTTGATACCCGTTACATTAATGAGAATAAGAGAACATGCTGCCATGGAGAGAACAATGGCCCCTGACGTGAACGTCGGCTCTCGGCCGATCCGGTCAGAAAGCCAGCCCCAGAAGATTCTGGAAATCAGCGAGACAATCCCTACCACGGCGAGGAAAAAGGCCGCAGCCATGCGTTCAATGCCCTTGTCAACGAGAAATCGCACTGAGTGAGTGACCATGAGGTAGACAGGGGTGATGCTCAAGAACGCAAACACCAGCACTGCCCAGTAGCGTTTGGTTTTGAAGATCCGTTTTACCGTCCAGTCTGTTTCAGCCCAGACAGTATCCACAACCTGTACAGTTCTCTTCTTTGCAAGGCGGCCGAGGACCGACCCGTCGGGAGAAAGACCAAGATCTGCCGGTTTATGACGAAGAAAGATGAGCATCAGGGGAAAGAGGACAACGAAAAACAGGACTGCCAGGGCCACGAAGGCCGTCCGCCAACCCCACAGAGAAATGAAATACTGCGCCAGCGGCACCAGGAGAAATGTTCCCAGCCCCATCCCTGAGACCGCAAAACCGACAGCAACGCCCCGTTTTTTTTCGAACCAGTGAGCGAGGAGAGGTGAGTACGCGGCAATGCTGACTGAGGTAACGCCGATGGCAACGATTCCTCCGAAGAAAAGATAGAACTGGAAGAGGCTGCTGATGTAACGGCAAAGAGCAAGACCGCAACACATAATAACAATCCCGGGAAGTATAACCCGCCTCGGTCCAAACCGGTCGATCAAGCCGCCCGTGAGTGGCGCCAGTATCAGATACATGATATAGGAAACCGACTGAACCCCCGCTGCGGCGCCCCGGCTCCATCCAAACTCGTCGAGAAGAACCGCATAAAAGACTGCAAACGTGGTGCGGATGCCTGTCCAGGCACCCATGCCGAGAAGACCGAGAGCAACAATGATCCATCCATAGAAAAAAGGCAGGGATGCAAAACGTTTTTCCGTCAAATCGATTTCTCCTCAGCCCGACGCGTGCAGTACCTGTTCCCTCAGGAGCTTTCTATATTCTTCACAATTTCTCACTTTAACACAACGGTTTTTTGCCAACGGAGTATTCCAATGGTCTCGTGGTGGAGATTCGCTACCAGACTGCCAGCCTTCCGCAAGTCACCCTTAAGGGACCCAAGTGCAGGAAATGATTGACACACGCGTGAAATCGGACTATACTTAGTGCTGTCACTAAAGTAGGTCAGCGCGATGCCGCGATTGCAGAAAAGAATAGCCATTGGTGTGGTTTTATTTCTAATAGCAATAACCGTGCTCTGTCTCATCGATTTTGGTGGTGGTAACAACGGCTTCAACAGAATGGCTTCGTTCGTTGGCCTCAAGGCGATAATTGCGGTGCCAGCGGTGGAGGCGGGCCGGTACGGCCTGTCAATTATATCGAAAGAAAGCGTTCGGCCGAATATCGGCGGGCTGCTCGTCTACGCAGTCCTCGGATTCATCATTGCTTCCACGATTTACAGTCTCCAGCCGAAGATAGGCGGGCTGGGTGCTTCCGACTGGATGGATGTGGGCCGGCGAATGACAGAATCGGCCTACTATGAAGAGGCGATAGACGCGTATAGCATTGCCACACAGTTGAATCCCAGAGCCGCGCTGGCCTATGCCGAAAGGGGTGTGGCCTATCACAAGCTTGGTGAATACGAGCGGGCAGTTCAGGACTACCACACAGCTCTGCGCCTCAGACCTGTCCTGACTAACTACTACAGGGAACTAGGCGATTATTTCAATAGCCTTAAGCTTGTAGCCGGGCACGGGCTGAGTGAAACTCCGTTTGTTCAGCGTGAACCGATGCCAACAACCGATTTTCTCTGGTGTCCCAACTGTTTCCTGGCGATGAAGGTACCCAAGGGCAGCCGGGGGTGCTTTAACTGTCCCAAGTGCTCGTACGAATTCTTCGCTTAATGCCGGGCTGCTTTCCGTGCCTATCTTCGTTGCCTTCGTCGTCGTAGTCCTTCGACGTACTATCAGTACGCCTCAGTCAGCAGGCTTGCCCTAAGTCACTGAATATCCCGAATTGAAAGGATTCGGTTTGGTCAGGATATACGTCGATGCCGACGCCAGCCCGGCGAAGAGCGAAGTGATCAGGGTAGCAAAACGTTATGGGCTCAAGGTCTATTTTGTCTCTAACTCCAAAATGCAGATAGAGCACGATGCATCAGTTGAACTGGTGATTGTCAGCGGCAATTTTGATGCTGCGGACGATTGGATTGCAGAGCGTGTTAGCAACCAGGATATTGTGGTATCAAGCGATATTCCTCTTGCGTCGCGGTGTCTGCAAAAAGGCGCTCGGGTGATAGATCCCAAGGGGCGCGTTTTCAGCTTAGAATCCATTGGTGAGGCTCTTGCGAATAGACAGCTCATGGCCTATCTCCGCGACATAGGGAACTTTACGAAAGGACCCACCCCCTACGGGAAGCGAGATCGTTCCCGCTTTCTCCAGCGACTCGATGACCTAATCCAGGCCACATTCAAGGAACAACGATAACCGGATCAGGAACGGTATGTGGTGCCTGGCTTCCACCTCCTACAATGTAATATTCAGGAATGACCGAGAGCATGCCATTACCATTTGTAACTGGTGATAGCATGGGCATCAGCGAGAGGCCGCTTTATGGCCGATTCGCTGCACGGCTCTCTCGTGGCCTGTTTGATGATTTCTAATTCTCGCGCAGATGCTGGTAAAGTCTGATACAACGAATGCCAACAGTAAAGCGGTGAGCATCCTGCCTCCGTAGTTTAGTGGGTAGTTTCCTTATCTTCTTATCCGGTTTTTCACCCGCCAGTATCAGGAATACCCCTATTGTGAGTGTCAGCGAGAAGAGCGAATCTAACAGTATGGAGAAGTCCCTTGCCTGAATGGGACTTGGGGTACCCTGCCGTGCACAGTGTGTAGGGCTGGAACCTAAACGGAGGTGAACAAATGCGTAATGTATTGGAGAGCGACCGCGATGACGCAGGGAAGATAAGCCCACTGGATAGAAGAAGCGCACTGGCTATTCCGTATCTTGCTGGATTCTTAACTCTCGGGATGCTTTTAAAACATCATTGTGAATTGTCCACGACAATAGGAGTGATGATGTTCGTGAACATGATTCTGGCGATGATCACCTTGTACCTCGTGAGAGAAGAGAGCTCCGACGCAAAAGTCCTGGATTGGCTCTTTTTTGGGGGCTTTAATTTCCTGGTAATTATCGGTCTAATTGGCTCATTATGCCTAAAATGTTGACTCTTCTCAAATTTCGCACTGGCTTGAAGTGTTCTGATGTTCCCTACTATTTGCCTGACTAGGACTTAGGTACCCTGCCGTGCAGAATGTTCAGGACTGTGCGAAATAAAACCGGGAGGGTGGCTCTGCCTTTTTTTGTTGCCCTGATCGTCGATTTACGATTGTAATCTTCTATCTGCTGTAGAAACCCAATTTTAACCGTTTCAGCAAGGAACAAACGAGGCTTTCGAATCAGCGCAACGGTGTCCTTGCTGATTATGTATTCAGCTTAATTCACTCCACCGTTCCAGAGCGATAGCTAGGTCCTGCTGGTCAGGGTGGAAAAATCGTTTTCTCGAGTAACGTACTGCTTTTTACCTTACGGCCTTCTTAAGGGCTTGGCCGGCTGCGAATTTCGGAGCCTTCCTCGCAGGAATCTTTATCTCCTTACCAGTCTGCGGATTTCTTCCCTTTCTCGCTTTTCTCTGTGTCACAGAAAAAGTCCCGAAACCGATAAGGGTGACCTTGTCGCCCTTCTTTAAGGCTTTCTTTACACCGTCGATGAAGGAATCGACCGCCTTGTTTGAAGCCGCCTTGCTGATTTTACAATCCTTCGCGATCTTATCGATAAGCTCTGTTTTTGTCATAACTCCTCCTCAAGCGAATAAATTTAACGCGCTTCTACGAGCACGCACTCTTTTAATAGCATGACTCTCCTGTGTGCACAAGTGTTTTCTGTCGAAATTCTGTCGATGTTTTCTGTCGAAGCTGTTTTCTGTAGAAGCTCTCCAAAGCACAGTTCACTTGAGATGCCGTGTCGTTCTTGAGTAACTGCTGAACCGCGGGAGGGGGTGCAGTGACAGGTGCGAAAGGACTGTGCAGATCAACCAGCCTGTTCACTGGTCCACTCGTGCCGGAGAAAGAGCGAGACACGTTCGAGAATACCCTAATAGGATCCAAAATCTTCTAGAGCTTTCTTCATCACGTATATATTGTAAGGGGGAGCATCGGGAGGCAACTCACAGCCTGGCATGAAGATATATCCCCTGGGACTATCCTTTCCTTTCATGATAACCTCTTTGCTGAGTTCATACACCTCCTTTGCGGTGCCAGATTGGACCACCGCAGGTTCTATATTCCCCGCTATGATACATTTTTCTCCGAACATCTTTTTCGCTTTATCCAGATCAACCTCATGCCCGAAGCTCATGATGCCCGGATCTCCCATAGGCACCTTTTGCCAATGCTCCAGGTTAAGGTTCTGTTCACCACACACATGCGTCGAAAATCGTTTCACCCCCATGGCTAAGACTTTCTCATGCACTTCGACAAGATACGGAAGAGAAAAAGTCTCGAACTGTTTTGCGGAAATAACCTGATTGGCCTCTGTCGGCGCCCCGTCCATACAAAGAATCTTATCGGCGCCAAAGACTTCCACCCAATAAGAATGGACTTTGATACAGAAGTCAGTCGTTTTCCTAAGTAATTTGTGCGCATAAGCGGGTTCCTTAAGCATCAACCGAGCCATTCTCGACAAGTCCATAGCGTTTACAGCGAGCTTAAAGGGCGTTCCGCAATGAACGGTAGCCGCCATGCCGTGGTCTCTCTGTAGCCTCGCAAATTCCATCATTAAAGGAATTGCGCCAGCGCGCGAGACGTCTGGAATATCGAGCTTTTCTATATCTTCTATAGTTATGATTGGGCAGCGGGAAATCACTGGAGCCTGCGCGAACTGTCCGGCAGGAAATTGTATCTCTCCTCCCAGCTCCCATCCCCCCTGGGAAGCATAAGCATACACCGGGTTCGCGTCGAATCCATACATTTCCTTGGTCATGAGCTGGGCTTCAAAACTTTTCCGGGGGTCGCTATACATTTCCGCAATCTCAAAACCGACTATCCTGGCGCAAAAGCCAGTGGCAAAAGGGTTGAAGGGTATTCTATCCGGACGCCTGCCACTCAGCAGCGCTGCCATGCGTTCCGCGCTCGTCATCTTAGGTTCTCGGTTCATTCGTATCTACACCTCCAATCCGGAGAACAACTGGGCCATGGATCATCTTCACACTCAGAGGCCGATTCGCGAGCGTCATAGTGGTCACCGATGCTTACCAGTGCTCGAAAAGTATTCATTGCTTACCGGTTATTCGAACGGTGACTGTACATGCTGTTCCTTCCCCTTCTTTTCCCAGAATTCGACACGTTCACGTATGTAACTGATCCAGCCGTCGACCTCCTCTGACTTGAAACCCTTTGCCAGTACATCCTTTTTGTAGCTTGCAATGACCGGCTCTACTGCCTTTTGCCATCTTCGTGCTTCGGCATCAGATAGTTGAATGATCTGCCCGCCGTACTGCTTGAAGAATGTGGCGCCCTCGTAATCCAGCTCATTCCAAGCCATGGCCTGCTTGGCTTTGAACTCCATGCTCACCTCATCGAAGATCTTCTTGATGTCGGCAGGGAGACTGTCCCACTTTTCCTTATTCATCACCGCATAGAACGTATTCGTGGCCCCGACCTTCCACGAGCCTGTAACATACTTCGCCAGTTCCCCTACCTTAAAGCCCTTTAGCGTCTCGAGTGGCAGCATGGCGCCCTCCAAAACGCCTCTTCTCATTGCTTCGTAGAGATCCACGATCTCAAGTGGTATAGGCGCCGCGCCAAGGGCTCTCAGCGTGTCTGCCATCTTGCCAATACCCCTAAGCTTCACCCCTTTCATGTCCTCCAGCGTCTTCACCTGTGTTTTCGTGGTGTAGACGATGTTTGGACCGGTAGCACTAAAGAAAAGCACATGCACGCTGTCCCATTCTTTGGGCATGAACTTACGGTAGTAGTCATCGGCGACCTGTGTTGCCACCCAGCCATCTGACCTGCCAAGAGGAAGATCAGCTGCTTCCAGCACAGGGAACCGGCCTTGATTGTACGCGATGGCTCCCCAGCCAAGATCACAAATGTCGGTAACAACCGCCTGAAACATCTTGGGAGCCGTGGTGAGGGTGCCACCAGGATAATGTGTGATCTCCACCCTTCCGTTCGTGCGTTTCTTGATCTCTTCGCAGAACTGACCGCTCAGGACAGCATTTTTGTGAGTCGTCGCAAAATACTGGCCATACTTCAGTTTGATCGGTTCCGCAGCAAAGGTCACTGACAAGCCTGTTACGAGCATCAACGTAACCGCCAACACAAAAACTGCTACTCTCTTCATAGTTACCCCCCTTTATGATATTCTTAAGAGCCGCCCGACTTCTTCATCCTCGCCGTGAGTTCGCACGTTGTATAACACCCCTTTCTCAGTGACAGACCATCGTCTTTCCTTACACCGTCCCTTTCCCCCTTTTCTCGCACTGCTGACGCTACTTCATCAACAGCGAAGGAAGCCACAGAGCGATCGATGGAAAGAGAAACAACAGGACCCCAACCAAGACAAGAGAGATCAGGAAAGGACACACACCCTTGTAAATGGTTCCTATGGGCACCTTCGTTATGTTCTGGACCACAAACACGCAGATGGCAACAGGGGGAATTACTACGCCGATCATAACGGTGACACAGACTACCATGCCGAACCATATGGGATCAAAACCAAGCTTGAGGACCGCCGGGTAGAAGATCGGAGTTGCCAGGACCATAAATGCAAGGTCGTCAATAAATGAGCCTCCCAGTTCGTAGACGAGGCAGATGAAGAACATGATAAGGTAACGGTTGAGAGGTAACCCGACGATCCAGTCCGCCGCCATCTGTGGAATATTAGTCACGGCAATAAAGTGGCCAAGTATCGTGGAGCCCGCAATGAGCATGAGAAGCATGCAGGCTGTGCCCAGAGCCTCGTGGAGAGACTTGGTATATTTCTTAAAGGTGAGATCCCGTTTTACGACGGCCAGGACGATGACGGCGAAGGTTCCTATTCCGCCGGCTTCCGTAGGCGTGAAGAAGCCGGTCATGATTCCTCCCACTACAATCATAAAGATGAGCAGCACCCAGAGCACTTCGGGAAGAGACGCTCTTCTCTCCTTCCAGGTCGACGTCGCGCCTCGCGGTGCGAGGGCAGGATTAAGCCTAGCCCAGCCATAAATGATAACGATAAAAAAGAACGCGGCAATGAGACCTGGGATGATCCCTGCAAGGAACATTTTACCCACGGATTGTTCAGTAAGGATGCAGAATACGATGAGGAAAACACTCGGGGGTATGATCGTGCCCAGCGTACCAACCGATGCCACTACGCCCGTCGATAATTTTTTGTCGTAACCGTAGCGGTCCATCTCGGGAATCGCGACGCTTGCAAAGGTCGCAGATGTGGCCGTCCCTGACCCGCAGATAGACTTGAACGCTGCCGCCCCGATCACTGTGGCCATAGCCAGTCCGCCCGGTATATGGCCAATGAATTTGTGTGCCGTGTCGTAAAGTCTCACGGCTATGCCCGCGTTAAACCCAACCTGTCCCATCAGAATGAAAAGGGGAAAGACGGTGAAGCCGTAAGACGAAAACACATCCCACATATCTCTCCCCAAGAGATTCACAGCGGAATGGAAAGATCCAAGACAGGTATAGCCCACGAAGCCAACGGCTGCCATCGCAAACCCCAGTTCTATCCCCGTCGCGAAAAGCAGCAGTAAGACGAATAAAGCTACAATACCTGCTATGACTCCCGTCATCTTCCCACCCGCCAAGTCTTTACGATGTCGCAGATGAAAACAATACACTCAAGGAAACAGCAGACTGCGACCCCGTAAGTCACCCAATAGAACGGTAAGTGCAGTGTCTGAGAAACTTCTCCGGCGGTACGGAATTCACTGCCAACCGAAAAGAGGTTATAGCCTATGAAGGCAAAAAGGAGAATACAAATGATGCGCGTCGTCACATTCAAAACGTCCCTATTCCCGCTGGATAGCCTGGTAAGCAAAATATCCATGGAGACGTGATTCTTATTCCAGGTAGAAAGCGGCACCGCAAAGCCGATAACGAGTGGCCCGCAGATCAGGCCAACGATTTCATAAGCTCCGACAACAGCATGTCCAATAGCCCGCAAAAATACGTCCACGACCGTGATGGCGATCATCAGTGTGAGGGCTCCCGCTGCTATGCTGTTCAACCCCTTGCTCACCTGAAAGACCATGCCCAGTACCTTCTCCATTACCCCTCCTCTCAGTCTACCATTAGCCGAATACCCACTTTCGGCGCCGCATTACTTTTTCATCTCCTCCTGCTTCAGCATCTTGAGCAGCCTCATTGCTTCATCCACCGCGGTTCCTGCGGTCTTTGCATAGCCATCGGCACCATATTTTTCCGCGACCTCCGGGTTGACCGGGGCGCCGCCGAGCATGATGCGGACTTTGGGATTCTTGGCTCGTAGCCGCTTGATGACCTCCGGCATCGCCAGCATACTGGTCGTCATCAGCGCCGATATACCCACGATATCCGAGTCTGTTCTGAGCTGCTCCTCAACAAACTTATCAAGCGGGACGTCTTTCCCGAGGTCGTACACGGTCCAGCCGGCCACTTCAAACATCAATTTGACGAGGTTCTTGCCTATGTCGTGGACGTCTCCCTCAACGACGCCGAGGACGATCGATCCCTTCGCCTCTGACGTCCTGCCCGATGCCTCTATGGCGGGCTTCAAGATGTCAAGGCCAGCGTAAAGCGCATCAGCGCAAAGGAGCAATTCTGGGACAAAGTACTCCTTTGCATTGTACTTTTCACCCGCCTCCATCATGCCCGAAGCTAAGCCCTCCATGGTTGCCAGGAACGGGTCTACTCCTTCTTCCAAGGCAATCCTCGCCCATTTTGCGGCATCCTCTTCTTCGAATCCAGCCACTGCCTCGTGCAGTGACTTTAGGATCTGTTTGGTTCTTTCCTCGCTCGCCATGGGTCCTCCCGAGTATTCCAAGTGGGGGTCTACGGGTTTTCCTCCCCATTATATAGTAGCTCCTACGCTTGTCAAGCACAAAGAGATGCTCTGTCAGTTAAGAATTAAAAGTGCACGCCTATCGCACTGATATGTTTGCCGGAAAACGCTCAGATAAAATGGAAAGAACATCACTGGGCTATCGAATAGAGTCCGTTACTCTCCCTCACAAAGCCTTCTGCCTGAAGATTCTTGAGCACCTGCTGCAACCGTTGCGCTGCGATGCCAACCTTTTCCGCCATGTCAGATTGTGAAGAATTCGGGTTTCCCAGAAGATGCTTGAGGAGCATGCCTCGGACCTGGCGGTCCGAGCCTTTAAAGGGAGACTGTTTCTGGTAATGGGCACTCTTCGGATTGATGCTCCCGTGGATTTTCTTGAGCATGGTTCCGTAATCCATCAGAGCCGAGTAAAACCTGTGGGAGCTTTCGCGATCGAGCGTCTGCTCTACCAAGGGCAGGATTTCACTATCTCTTACATCATTCCTGTCTGCAAAGAAAAAATGGATGAATACCGTGCGTATGTTCGTTTCGATGAATACGACCGGTCTGTTAAACGCAAAAGCCAGGATGGCACAGGCCGTGTTATGCCCGATGCCGGGAAGACCCCTGAGAAAGTCCACGTCCGCGCGAAGTCTCCCGCCATGTTTCTCCGTGACAATTTCGCCGATCTTCTTAAGCGATACAGCCCGGCGATTATATCCCAGGCCCTGCCATGCAGCAAGAACATCTCTGAGATACGCATCCGCCAGGGCCCTGAAGTTCGGAAACTGCCGCACAAAAGCGGGGTATTTTTCGAGCACACGATCTACCTGCGTCTGCTGCAGCATCATCTCAGACACGAGTATCCGGTAAGGGTTCTGCGTCTGTCTCCACGGCAGTTCTCGCCCATGCTCGTTGTAAT
>DATFYE010000163.1:0-39304 GCA_035315185.1 Syntrophorhabdales bacterium
AGTACATAAACGATGATTCGAAGGAATCATCACGAAGGAGTGAGAGCTATGACCTGATCACAGATATGAAAGAGAAAGCGGGTAGAAAAAACCTGTGCAAAACATTTGTTGTTGACTTTTCTCATAGGAGGAAGGAAGACACCAGATAGGAACCTAACTGGAAGTTCGCTTCTTTCTGATGGAGGATTATTTGGTGTGCTTGCGGCGTTCAGCGCCTTAACGATGCGGTCGACCTTGAAGATATCAATTAGCTGACAAATCTTCTCCGTCAATTACGCGGAGTCACTTCACGCAGTGACCTTATTCTATTTCCATATCAAAGCGCTATCATCGTTGGCTTCATCATCGGTTCCTCGACGTACTATAAAGTACGCCTGCGCCTGTCCTCCCACGAGGAGGGTCGCCTCTTCCTCGCCGCCTTGATTTCATCTTTGGTCTGAAAATAGAATTACCCCGATTGAAGAGGAGGAGAATCACGCCTCGCACTGGAGGTTGGCCAATTCTTGTGAGAAGGTCGCGTAGTTGACGGAATAGTCGATGGGACATTCCACCACGGCCGGGCGTTTGAGCGCGAAGGCCTCGCGGAGGACCTCCGAGAGGTCGTCCCCCTTCCCGACACGGAATCCCGCCGCGCCGAAGCTCTCGGCAAATCTGGAGAAGTCTGGGTTCCCGAGATCGAGGCCGAAGTTCGTGAATCCCTTGGCCTGCTGTTCCCACTTTATGAACCCGAAGGCGTTATCATTCAGGATGAGCACGACCACGGGAATGTTGCAGCGGACCGCCGTCTCGAGCTCCTGTGCGTTCATCATGAAACCCCCGTCTCCCACGACAGCGAGGACCTTCTTGCGGGGGTTGAGCATCTTCGCCGTCATAGCCGACGCGAGCCCCGCACCCATGCTCGCCAAGGCGTTGTCGACCAGGAAGGTATTGGGCTTATAGGTCTTATAGAGGCGGCAGAACCACAGTTTGTAAATGCCGTTGTCCAGCGCCACGATATCGTCCGCGGCGAGAGCGTTCCGGACATGCCACACCACCTCCTGTGGCGTGGGCGGAAATTTCCGCTCGAACGCCCCGTCGAGTTTCTTACTCAGGAAGGCCCGTACGGCAGGGAACACCTCATCGTTCTTGCCCGGCGTGACCTGTGCGCCGAGCAGGCGCAGGGCCGTTGAGACGTCGCCCACGACCTCGAGAACAGGATTGTAATACTTGTCCGGCTCCGCTTCAGTGAAGTCGATGTGCACGATCTTCTTGTCCAGATTTCTGTTCCACACGTATGGCGGATACTCCACGATGTGGTAGCCGATCGTGATGATGAGGTCCGCCAGGTCGAGGCCGCAGTTCACATAATCGCGACGGTGCATGCCCGTAGTGAACAGGCTGTACTTCGACGCATCGGAGACTACCCCCTTGCCCATCTGGGTGTGAATGGCGTGGAGCCGCGTCTTCTCGATGAACGCGACCAGTTCTTCCGTGATCAGGTTCCGATTCGCGCCGCCGGAAAGCAGGATGAGCGGACAGCGTGCGCCGTTGATCAGACGGGCGGCTTCAGCTACGGCCTTCGCATCCGGGGCCGGTCGCCGGACCATGCCCCGCAACTGAACAGCAGCATCGGTAGCGCTCTCGGCCACGTCTTCGGGCAATTCGATGTGTACCGCGCCCGGGCGCTCGGCCTGGGCCAGCTTGAAGGCATTGCGCACCACCGTGGGGATTGTGCTCGGGTCGGCGATGGAGACAGACTTCTTGGTGATGGGCAGCATGAGCTTTACCACGTCGATGAGCTGAAAGCGCGCCTGCCAATTGTCCCGGAGGGCCTTCTGCCCTGTGATGGCCACGAGCGGCGCGCCAATGAGCTGTGCCTGGGCAATGCCGGTGACGAGGTTTGTCGCGCCCGGCCCGAGGGTCGAAAAGCAGACGCCGGCTTTCTTGGTCAACCGCCCGTACGTGGCGGCCCGGAAAGCGGCGGCCTGTTCATGGCGGGTAATGTGCACCTTGATTCTTGATACGCGCAGGGACTCGAGAAAAGAGAGGTTCTCCTCACCGGGCAGACCGAAGACGTACTCCACGCCCTCTTCTTCGAGTTGCTTCACCAACAGGTCGGACGCTTTCATCGTGTCTGCCACACCTCCTTACTCCTTCACGACAACCGTCTTGATGTTCACGAACTCCTTGAGGCCGTAATGCGACAGCTCCCTGCCGATACCGGAGCGCTTCACGCCGCCGAAAGGCAGCCGGGGATCGGATTTCACCATGTCGTTGATGGCGACGAACCCCGCTTCGATCCGTCCGGCAAGGCGCTCCGCCCGTGTCAGGTCTCTGCTCCAGATGGAGGCCCCGAGTCCGTACTCAGTGGCGTTCGCAATTCGAATCGCTTCGTCCTCGCTGTCCACGACGATAATTGGCGCGATAGGACCGAAGACCTCCTCCCGGAGAACCTTCATGTTTTCCTTTGGATGGAGGACCACGGCGGGGGCGAAGAAGAATCCTTTCCGGAAGGAATGCTCGCGCTGGATAATTTCCGCTCCCTTCGCCCTGGCGTCCCGGAGCTGCTCATTCAGGTTATCGAGAATGTCCTTTCTGGCGAGGGGGCCGAGATCGGTGGTCTCGTCCATCGGATCGCCGATCTTCAGCTCTTCGAGGCGTGTCACGAATACCTTCTGGAACGCGTCGGCTACCTGCGATAGGACGATGAAGCGCTTGGCCGCAATGCAGCTTTGGCCGGCGTTTATCATCCGGGCGGCCACGGCGGTCCGGGCCGCCTTTTCGATATCCGCGTCGTCGAGGACGATGAAGGGATCGGAACCGCCCAGCTCAAGGACAACTTTCTTGATCTTTCTCCCCGCCGTCTCGCCCACCTGCATGCCGGCCCTGACGCTTCCCGTCAGAGTGACGGCGTCCACCTTGTCCTCGTCAAGGAGGGCAAGGGCGTCGGGAGGATCGACGAGCACCGTTTGGAAGACCCCTTGCGGAAAGGCCGCCGCCGTAAATGCCGCCTCGATGGCCAGCGCAGTTGCCGGAACGGAGGGTGCATGTTTCAGGAGCACGCAATTCCCGGCGCTGATCGCGGGGATGGCGAACCGAAAGACCTGCCAGAAGGGGAAGTTCCAGGGCATGATGGCCAGCACCACGCCGAGCGGCTCGAAGGTGACATAGCTCCTCTTTGCTTCTGTCTCGATCTGCTCTGGAGCAAGGAAAAGCGCAGCGTGTGACCCATAGTAATCGCACAGCCAGGCGCATTTCTCGATCTCAGCCAGGGCCTCCCGAATGGGCTTGCCCATCTCCCGGGTGATGAGTTCCGCGTACTTCCGCTTCTCCTCCCGTAGATGGTCGCCCATGCGCTTCACATATGTCTCCCGCTCTTTCACAGGCACGCCCCTCCAGGCCCGGAAGGCCGTGCGGGATATCTGAACCGCCCGGTCCAGCTCCGCTTTCGTCATGAGGGCATATTCCCCCATGAGTTTCTCGGTATAGGGGTTGATCGACTGCATCTTCGCGTTGCCGCCTCCGGGGGTCTGTGAGGGCTGAAGAGTCATGTTCCTCATCCTTTCGCTACGTTCCTGTTTGTCATGGGCTCATAAACACATCCGGTCTTCCCGCAGTAATGACCGACATACTCCGACAAAGGCCGGTAGAGGGCGGGCTTCTCCTGGGCATCGGCGAACTTCTCCTCGATGATATGGGCCGTCCAGCCGGCAATCCGTGCGACTGCAAAGATCGGCGTCATGAGATCGAGCGGAATACCCATCAGGTGGTACACGGTGGCGCTGTAAAAATCGACGTTGGGTTTGATGGTGGTCTTGCCCTGCGCAGTGAATTCGGCTATCGCGGTCTCCTCGATCTCCGTCGAGAGCCGGCACCAATCATCCTCATGCAGCTTCTTCCCAAGCCTGAAGCACATATCCTTCAAGAAGCGGGCACGGGGGTCGACGGTCTTGTAGACCGCGTGACCCATGCCCATGATCTTCCGTCCAGCCGCAAGCTCGTTCTTTACCCATGCGGAGACGTCTTTCTCATTTCGAAGTTCCTGGAGCATCCTCATCACCTGGGCATTGGCCCCACCGTGCAGGCTTCCCGAAAGGGCTCCCACGCCCGCTGCCACGGCTGCATACATATGGGCCCGCGTGGACACAACCTCACGGCAGGCAAACGTGGAGGCGTTGAAGGAATGGTCGGCATGGAGCACCAGGATGGTGTCGAGATCGCGGGCGATCTCCACGTCCGGCTCTTTGCCTGTGAGCTGCCACAGGAAATTCGCGGCGTGGGAGAGGGCATCGTTCGGGGCCACGGGTTCAGCGCCCTCCCGTATCCTCTGCCAACCGGCTACGATCACCGGTACGCGGCTGATGAGCCGGATGGCCTTGGCCATGTTGGCTGCACGAGAATCATCATCGAGGTTTGGGTCTGCCGTGGCTAGGATCGGGATTGCTGCCTGGAGAATGTCCATGGGGTGGGACCCTTTCGGCAGCTTTTTCAGCGCATCGAAGACGAATGCAGGAACCGGCCGTGCTTCGATGAGACTTTTTCGGAATTCCCGAAGTTCACTCTCCGTCGGCAGTTCATCGTGGTGGAGGAGGTAGGCGGTTTCCTCAAAGGTCGAGCTCTGCGCCAACTCCTCGATCCGGTACCCCCGGTAAATGAGGATACCGTTCTCGCCATCCACGTGGCTGATCTTGGTGTCGGCCACCGTGACGCCCCGCAGGCCGATGTTCTTCAGCCTGGCGACCGCTGCCGTTGTCTTTTCGCCTTCGGACGTGGTTACCTTCGCTGTGTTATCCATGGTTATCCTCACGCGTGCAGTTTACTTTTTACAAAATTCAAAGTCCCGCCCGCCAGGAGATGCTGCCGCTCCCGCTCCGATACGTCGAGGAGGGTCATAATGGTCCGCCCACCGGCTTCAACCGGAATCTCCCTGTCGCCCCGCTCGATTCGCTTTCGCACATCAGGAAACACCAGTTTCGTTCCTTCCTTCAGCAGGTCGTATTCGCCGGGGTCCTTGAACGTCAGCGGCAGGATGCCGAAGTTGCAGAGATTCGACTTGTGGATGCGGGCGAAGCTCTTCGCGATCTTGGCGCGTACGCCCAGATACCGGGGCGCAAGGGCCGCGTGCTCGCGGCTCGACCCCTGGCCATAATTCTGACCGCCCACAACCACCACGGTACCCCTGGCCCGGCAGGCAGCGGCGAAATCGGGCCGGACCTGCTCGAAGACGTGCTCGCTGATGGCCTCGATATTCGAACGGAGCGGGAGCACCTGGTTTCCCGCCGGCATGATCGCGTCAGTGGAAATGTTATCCCCTACCTGCAGCACGACCTCGGCTGAAAGTGTGTCAGGGAGCGGCGCAAGCTGTGGCAGCGGTCTGATGTTCGGACCGCGCACGGCTACGGTGTTCTTCAACTCCTCGGAGGGGAAGATGATGGAACGGTCGTCCGTAAGATACCGTTCCGGGTCACGGATACGCGGAAACGTCATTTCCCCGGTGAGGTCGCGGGGGTCGGTGATCACGCCCCGCAGGGCAGAGGCGGTCGCGGTCTCGGGCGAACAGAGGTAGACCTGGTCATCTTTGGTGCCCGACCGTCCGGGGAAGTTTCTCGGGAAGGTCCTCAAGCTTATTTCGCCTGTTCCGGGGGCCTGGCCCATGCCGATGCAGCCGAGGCATCCCGGCTCGTGCACCCGGGCGCCCGCCCCGAGAAGGGCCAGTATCCCGCTTTCCCGGGCGACGTTTTCGAGCACCTGACGGCTTCCTGGGTTTACGTGGTAAGAGACCGTCGGATGGACGTGCCTGCCTTCCAGGATCTTCGCCGAGACCATCAGGTCCCGGAAGGAGGAATTGACGCTGCTGCCCACGATTACCTGGTCCACCCTGGTGCCGGCCACCTCGCGCACGGGCACGACGTTGCCCGGCGAGGTAGGCTTGGCGATGAGCGGTTCGATCAGGACGAGATCAAGCGTGAGGTCTTCGTCGTATGCTGCTCCTTCGTCGGCGGAAAGCTCGCGCCACGCCTGACCGCGGCCTTGAGCCTCGAGGTATTCCCGTGTTCGTTCGTCGGAAGGGAAGATGCTGCTCGTGGCGCCCAGTTCAGCACCCATGTTGCCGATAGTCTCCCGGTCCGTGGCGGAAAGAGTCGTTACTCCCGGGCCGTAGTACTCCACAATCTTGCCCACGCAGCCTTTGACGTTAAGGCGGCGCAGCATTTCGAGGATGACATCCTTGGCGCTCACCCAGTCGGGAAGCTCGCCCAGCAGCTTGACGCCGAGGACGCGGGGACAAGGAAGATAGTAGGGGAAGCCGGCCATGGCCAGGGCCACATCCAGCCCGCCCGCGCCGATGCCGAGCATTGAGATGCCGGCGGCCCCTGTCGAGTGGCTGTCCGCGCCGAGCAGGGTCTTGCCGGGCGCGCCGAAACGCTCCATGTGGACCTGATGGGATACGCCGTTGCCCGCCCCGCTGAAGTGGATGCCGTATCGGGCGCAGGAGGTTTGGAGGAACTTGTGGTCGTCGGCGTTTTTGAAATCCGTGTGCAAAATGTTGTGGTCCACATACTGGGCCGCCAATTCCGTCTTGACGGCGGGTAGGTCCAGTGCCTCGAACTCGAGCATGGCGAGGGTGCCCGTGGCATCCTGAAGCAGCGTGTGGTCGATCCGGAGGCCGATCTCCGCACCTGGCGAGAGTTCGCCCTCGACGAGATGGTCACCGAGTATCTTCTGGGTAAGGTTCCTTTTCATGGCAGCCACCAAAATACCGCTTCAGGCGAAGATATGTTCATCGATGTCGGATAAAGAGTTGCAGCCGGTCATGATCATCGCCTTCTTCAAATCCTGGGAGAGGAATTCCGCCTCGGCCTGCACTCCTTCCGCCCCACCGCCGATGGCCGCACGAATAAATTCCCGGCCTGCCATCACGAAGTCCGCCCCGAGGGCGAGCATCTTAAGGGCGTCGAAACCCGTGCGGATGCCTCCGTCCGCGGTGATGACTACCTTTCCCTTCAGTATGGGAACGAGCCGGGGTAGCACGTCGGCAATCCCCAGCTGGCAATCGAGGGTACGGCCGCCATGGTTGGAAACGGCGACCACTTTGCAGCCAGTCTGCAAAGCCGCGGTAGCGTCTTCTTCACTGGTGATCCCCTTGAGGATGAAGGGGAGGGATGTCGACTGCGCGAGCTCTTTCAACTCGCTCACGGACTTGCGGAATACGGGCTGCCCTTTCAGCGCCATGGGTACTGAGCCTGCCCCGTCGAGATCGATCCCCACGGCGATCGCCCCAGCCTGTTCCGCCTCCTGGATCACACGCAGCAAAACCGCTTGTTCGCGCGGTTTGAAGATCTGCACTCCCCAGCCACCGGCTTCCCGGATTGCCTGCAGTCCGGGCCGATCCGCGAAGGTGTCGGCGGTATCGCCCATAAAACCTATGGTCCCTGCGGCCTTGCACCCCTGCATCACTGCCTGGGCGAATTCCAATTCACTGATGTTGCCTCCCATACTGATCTTCACCCCGCTCATTGAGGTGCAAAAAATCGGAAAGGCTACCTCGTGGCCGAAAAAGGAGGTTTTCATCTGCGGTTCCATGTGGGGAGCAATCAAACGGCTTTTCAGTTGGAGACGATCCAACGCTTCGATATTGGCGGCGAAAGTCATCCCTTTCCCGATCCCCCCCATGCCGAGCGGCTTGCCATATTTAATGCCCTGGCAGAGGCGGTCGGGACGACCATCGCAGACCTTGTAAACGGCGCAAACTCCTTTCATGCGTTCCAGTGCTTTTTCCCGAGCAGCAGTTATATCCATAACGGTTTCCGTGGGTTGCTCATGTGACCTTCCCATATGCCATCGTTGTCGATATCGTGTTCGTAATCTAATGCTCCAAGATACTGCTGTCCAGTCCTTATACCAATTTGGAATCAAGCGTATACCTTCGTTGTCGCTGCGTCGCTCTCCTCGACGTACTACTCAGTACGCCTGCGTCGGCTCCTCGCTGCCGCCTCGGTCTCCATCTTGATTGCAAATTGGTATTAGACACGTCCAGAATGATGAGTATGCTTGGCATGTCCCGTTGCGTTGAGTTGACGAAGGAGTTCTACCTGACTGCTTCCCGGAGTGGTGGATGAGCCGGAGCGCGGCGCCCTACGGAAATATCCCTCGGAGTCTGGTTGCCTCCGCGACACGCCCGATACCGAGTATGCTGGCCGCCGTGCGCATGTCGACTTTGTGTTTTTCCGACAATGCCTTAACCTCGTCGAAGGCAGACGAGAGTATCCTCTTGAGCCGCTGGTAGATCTGCTTCTCGCTCCAGAAGAGTTCCTGAAGGTTCTGCACCCACTCGAAGTAGGACACCACAACGCCGCCTGCATTCGCCAAGATGTCGGGAATGAAATATATGTTCTTCTCTCTGAGCACCATGTCGGCAGCAGGGGTCGTCGGTCCGTTGGCCCCCTCGACGATCATCCGGCACCGGAGCGCGTTTGCGTTCTTCTCCGTTATCTGGTTTTCGATGGCAGCCGGCACCAGAATATCGCACTCCAATTGAAGGAGCTCCTCGTTACTTATCTCATCCCCGTCGATCTCGCCTTTTTTAAAGCAGTTGTTATTCCGCTTGCACTCAAGCGCCTTTGCCACGTCCAGGCCTCGGCCGTTATAGACCCCGCCGTTAATATCGGAGATGGCGATCACTTTGGCTCCGGCCTTGCTGAACACACGGGCTGCCGTTCCGCCGACGTTTCCCGCCCCCTGTATGACGACCCTCGCGTCCTTCATGGCCAGACCCCGGGAATGGGCCGCCCGTTCGGCGACGATGAAAAGACCCCGGGCGGTCGCTTCGAACCTACCCCGAGATCCACCGAGCTCCAAGGGCTTGCCTGTCACGACCCCCGGCACCACGTGACCCTTCCTTATGCTGAAAGTATCCATGACCCAAGCCATGACCTGTGGATTGGTAGACAAGTCAGGGGCCGGTATGTCCACATCGGGACCAATGAAGGGCGATATCTCCCAGGTGTAGCGGCGGGTCATATTTTCAAGCTCATGGGATGTCATGGTACGAGGATCGCATTCCACCCCGCCCTTGGCACCACCGAAAGGAATGTTGACTACGGCGGCCTTCCACGTCATCCACATGGCCAAAGCCCTCATTTCATCCAAGTGTGCGTCGGGATGGAACCGCAAGCCTCCTTTGAAGGGACCACGCGTATCGCTGTGCTGCACACGATATCCCGTGAAGACCCGAACGCTTCCATCATCCATCTTGACGGGAAAGTGAACGATGATTTCTCTTTTTGTATGCTTGATCTTCTCGAGAATACCGGGCTCCATGTGAGGGAGATACTTGGCCGCAATCTCGATCTGCCTCAGGGCCATTTGGGCGAGATTTACCTTTCCTTCGTTCATCATCCCTGATTTCCTTATCAATGGCGTTCTGGAAGGATTAGGCACCCTCCAGTGTATTCATTCATCTGCTTTAGTTTTGCTTTGAGGCCGGCGATGGTGTCGCGGCATCCGCGAAAGCTCTTATACAGACTAGTCACCTCGCGCTCCGGGACCGCCTCGTCCAGGGAGGACAGGCCTTCCGATATCTTCGTGATGGCTCCAACGGTTATGCCGGCGGCCATATCCAGCACATTGCCTCGCATCGCAAATTCTCTGAATTCTTTAAACATCGAAGGTTCCTCCTCTCGAAAGAAGATATTTTCTTATCACTTCAGCTTGAACTCAACACGGCTCGCATTGGCCTTTTCTTTCTTTTCCGGCGTCAGAGATCTCGGCTCAAGAACACTAGTTTTTTCACCATGCGCTCACCCCTCGTGGAAGATGAAATGCTGAGGATTGTTCCTAAGGGTATTCTAAGAAGTCCTTGTCGATAGTCAACAGGCCGGCGTCATCGCACTGGATTGCAAGAACGAGCGGAGTCTGGCTATCCGCGCGAGGCGAGGCGTCGTCCTCGCCGGCGGCGATTACTCCAACAGTACGATCCTCAAGCACCATTTTCTTCACAAGGCAATCGAGTTCGCAGGGCTCGGCCCGAAGAAGTAGGTGAGAATGCAGAGGACGGGGAGGGCCTCCTGCCGGACCGGAGGCCACGTGGCAAGGAGCCCCTAACCGGGGGGGCTCTGCGCCGGTCGTCAGTTCTACTCTTTTTTAGACCCTTGCACCGACGCGCGGTAGAGTTCAATAGTCTGCTGCCTTAGTTTGGCCAGATCTTCCACCGTTTGTCTGGTCGAACGGTATTTTTTCAGGTCATAAGTCTCATAGTGGATAATCTCTTCCAGGGGCCGCCTCACTCCGCCTTTTTGCGCTGCAGCAGGATAGCCTACCGGAATAATCGAATGAAGTTTCACTAAAGGTGGGATGCCCAGAATCTGCTTGAATTCTTCCTCCACGTGGATGGTGACCCACTGAGTACCCAGTCCGAGGGCGGTGGCAGCCAAATGTATGATCTGGCAGGCATTGGCCAAGCCGTCGGTCAAATGGGTACTTCCCCTTCCGAAAGTGTGGGCTCCCATGACCGTTGCCCACTGTCTCCGTCCGTCGCCGAGCACAACGATCAGGGCCGGGGCATGGGCAAAACCTTTCATTTCGTCGAAGTGAGCAAGCTGTTCGTCTATTGTTCCCGGCCGTTGAAAAGCGGGATGCCTGAACTCGCGAGGCCGCATCTGTTCCGTCCAGAATATGAATTCGCGATCCATGTCGCGATAAGCTTCCCAAAGCCTTTCTTTCAGTTCCGGTTTAGTAACCACAATGAATTCCCAGGGCTGGCCATTGGCGCCCGACATGGCCCATCGACCGGCTGCCAGAATCTTTTCCACGGCCCCTTCGGGCAATGGATCGGATTTCAGGTTCCGGCAGCTGCGGCGGGCTTCCACCACCTGTATGAAATGCTCAAAAACCTGATTGTCCATGATAAGAACCTCCTTTCCGAAACTAACGTTCCCGACTCAGTGACAGCTTGGAACTTTCAGGTGCGAGAAAAGCGGCAATAAATCCAGCCAGTGAAACTGAGCAAATGTACAGGATCACGGGCGTGAAATTTTCCCCGCGACCGATCAGACTGGCTGCGATCAGAGGCGCCAAGCCGCCACCTAAAGTTGACCCCAAATGTTTGCTCACGGACGCGCCGGTGTAACGAACATCTGTCGCGAACAGTTCCGCGGTATACGATGGCTCCTGCGAGAACATCAGAGGATGAAGGATACCCGCACCGACTACGATTGCTGCCGCCAGCAGAAAATCGTTTCTTAGGGGCAAGATGTGGAAAAAGGGATACACGGACAAAGCGGTCAATGCGATCCCCGTCATCAGGAACGGACGCCGGCCAATGCGATCAGAAAAATGCCCGTATAACGGTACCGTAAACATTGCCAGGCAATTGGCGACGAGGAACCCCGCGGTCAAGGAACTCTGCGACATGCCGAGCCGTCTGGTTGCGAAGGCAATCGAAAAAATGCCTATTGCATAAAAATATACATTTTGTGACATTATCGGCAGCAGCGCAAAAAAGAACGATTTCTTCCATTTTGAGAACACCTCCACAATAGGTACGCGTGCGACTTTCTCTTGTTTCTGGAAGAGGAAGGATTCATCGATCTGCGTTCGCATGTATGTGCCGACGATCACCAATAAGAAACTGAGAAGGAATGGTATGCGCCATGCCCATTCTTGAAAGGCCTTTTTTCCATAATAGCCGGTCAGAACGGAAACGATCAAAGACGCGAGGACCACTCCGGACGGGCCACCGATCTGAACACAGGATGCATAAAACCCCCGCTTTTTCGTCGGCGCGTTTTCCAGCGTCAGCACCGCCGCGCCCCCGGTCTCGCCACCCATGGCGATCCCCTGACAGATGCGCAAAAAAACGAGAAAAATAGGAGCCCATACCCCGACTCGCGCATAACTCGGCAGTATACCGATTACCGTGCTGGCGATCCCCATCAGCAGCAAGGTTGTAATGAGCACGTTCTTTCGGCCGATACGATCCCCAAAATGGCCGAAAACGATGCTGCCGAGGGGGCGTGCCACGAACCCCACCGAGAAGGTGGCAAACACCAGGATCATGCCCACGTACGGATCCACCTTGGGGAAGAACAAGGTGTCGAATACCACCGGCGCGATGAGCGCATAGATGAACATGTCGTAATTCTCCAAAGCCGTCCCAAAGGAAGACGCAAATACCAACCGCCTGAATCTCGAGGCAAGTGCTGCTTCCGAATCCATTGTTGACCCCCCCCTTTTTTGTATGGGTAAGTAAGGATGAGATTCAACCCCATCCCCGATCTTACCTTCAACCGCGAATCCCGCGTGATCTATACGCGGGTAAGCACCTCCGGGCCATTCCCGGACAGATAAACCGTTTCTCCCATGACGGCAAATCCCGCCTCCTCATGTCTTGCCGCGATCTGTAAAGCGAGACACATCCCTTCCTGAAATCGGCCAGTTTCTGATTCGTCAAGAAAAGGGGCTTCCTGCAAGCTGAGGCCAATTCCCTGTCCCAGGCCATATTCAGGGAGAACGTCGATCTGGAGCGAACCGGCCTGAGCCAACGTTTCACCGCGGAACCGTGAAATCTCCCTGCCTGCGGCCAAGCTCTCAATAATGCGGTTGAAGAGCGGTCTAAGAAAATTCCTATCAGATTCGACAAACGTATCTTTCTCAAACAGGAAGGTTTTGATCCCCTGAGCCCAATACCTCTCGAACTCGACGGCCAGACAAAGCATCACCGGCTCATGAGCCGAGACGGGAAGACCTTCTAAAGGTCTCAGCGCGCTGTTAGCTTCTCCCGGCCTGGCTATGAGTATGCGCACGTCCTCTGCCCCTTCAAAGTAGGCCTCCCGGCCCATCACTGCCTCGATGTTCTTCTCGCTGATTTGAGAAAAGGTCGTTTGGCAGATCTTCTCGAATGCCCGGGTCACGATACGTGCGGAGCGGCGAACCTGATCCACCTCCCTTTGAGACTTGATCATCCGCATCTCCCGAATCATACGGTTTGCGCGAATAACGTTGCATGAACCGGTGGAGTCCAGGAAAAACCGATACTGATCATGGGGCATGGACTGTTCCAATCCCGAGATACCTATCGTTGAGGGGATCAGCCCATTTTCTTTAAGGAATGCAATGCTCCGGGCAGAGACATTGTCACAGGATATGACATTCTCCACCCAGGTGATGCCCTTCACTCCGGGCAAATCGCGCGCAAAACCTTCGCAGATCAGAGCGACTTCTCCTGCAAGGGGGATTACGACCATGGCCCCCTGGGGCATCTTCATCACATAGTTGCTGATGTAACAGGGATCCCCATATTCATCGGTACTGTTGGCGTGCAGCAGAAGGACGTTCATCCCTTGCTCTCCCATCCGCGCCCTGATCTTCCCGACCCTTTCCAGGAATTCGGTTTTCGGCATGTTGATCCGATCCCAAACGTCCCGGCCTCTCTTTAGTGTAGGCCTCATGGTTTCCATGGTTATCCCTCGTTAGAATAAAGCCTTGTCTCCGTTTGGCTCAGCCGTTCAAAGCCCGCCTCTGTTATGAGAATCGTTTCGCCACAGGCCAGATACCCTGTTTCGGGGAAGTATTGGTTCGGATGGGCTATCACAACCTGGTTCTTCTTCAGCACAGCCTCCGTGTCGTCATCGATTACGGCCCCGGGAGCGATGGATCCGACGCCAAATCCGTGTCCACGGGCTCTCATATAGGGAGGATAACAGTATTTGCCGTACCCGGCCTGGCTGATCACCCCATTCATACCTTTCGATATCAATGCAGCGGGGTTCCCGGCCTTCACCTGTTTCAAAGACTCTGCCAAAGCGCGCACCAGTATATCGTATTTCTCTACGAGCACTGGTGCAGGCGAGCCAAGAAAGACAGTTCGGCAGAGCTGGACGAACTGTCCTTCGCAGGCAGGGGTGATTTCTCCGATCACCGCGTCCCCGGAAGCAAGTCTCCTATCTGTGGGCGCGTGCATGGCATAATTGTGGCTTCCGGACCCCATGAGATTGAAAATATCGTCGGCCCCTGCGGAGCGCATGGCAAATTCCACCTCCGCGAGAAGTTCGCATTCTCTGATCCCTATCCGGGCGTGTCTTAGAAATGCCTGAAGCCCGATGTCGGCAATCCTGGCCGTTTTTCGAATCACTTCCAGTTCTTCGCTTGTCTTCTCCTGCGCCATCTCCTCGATGATATCGTCTGCCGGCTCGACGGCCGCTTCCCGACGGAGCCCCTCATAGAGCGGATACGTCATCTGGTCCGCCCCGGCAACGCCCACGGTGCCTGTCATATTGAACTTCCTCAGGACATTCGTGAGGTCTTTGAAGAAATCGGAAGTCCCCTGGATGTTCCTGATCCAGCTCTGTCTTGCGGCCCGGCCGGCATCCCATCGGGGTCCAAGGAGGAGCAGAACGTCGCCGGACCTGGAAACGAGAGCCGCATTATTCGATCCTATCGGCCTGAATTCGGTGAAATAATAGAAGTAGAATGGTTTGAGAACAAAACAGGTTCCGCTGGAATAGATGATAAGACCGTCCAGTCCTTTTTGATTGATCAGTTTGAGGGCTTTTTCAAGTTTTCTATTCCCGTCACTCATCACCACTCACCTAAGGTCCTTCACGCATGTCGTGCTCACGCTGACAGCAAGCAGTCAATATCTTCGCTGTCAGCCACCATGGAGAAAATGGAGCAGGTCATCTACCTTTTTCATGCCATTCAATCCTTTTACGAGGTCTCCCAATTTCATGATCCTTGCCGTATCAAAGAAGGGACGGCCAAGCCGTTTCAGCTTTTGCTCTGCATCCTCCCAGGTCATGGGTTGATCGACGTCTCCCCTGGGGGAGAGCACTTCATGTTCGAATTTCTTTCCGCCGACTGTCAGCATGACCTTTCCGGGCCATTTTTTCGGATACATCGCAGTGAACCCGTCATCAGGCGTAATCCGGACCTTGTCCATGAAGGCATTAATTTTTTCCTCGTTCCTCAAGACCTTCCTCTCAACGTCGAAGAGATCCTCTTCGTAGAAGGCGGCCAGCGCCAACTGGTAGCGCATGCTTGTGATAGACGAGAGCCGGTTCTCTGGGAAACCCCGGCCATCTAGCATCTGGCTGTATTGCTTCGGGAGAATCACCTCGATCTCTTCGATAGTCTCCGGTATAATTCCATGGCTGCGAAGGAGCCAACTGAATGCCTCGATAGATGCCACGGCCTGCCTGGCGCTGCAAAAGGGTTTCAGGTTGACCTTTCCGATCCGGAAATCCTCACCCAACCCCGCGAGGAGGACCTCGGGTCTCAGGTCTAAGCTGTAGGCAGAAGAGAAATAACCGTCGAGTATGGCGTGATCTCCTGCAAAACCCTTTGCAGCAGCGAAGCATGCAATCAGTCCGTTCTGGGCAGCGCACCCGAGGGTCAGCCATCGGGAGGACAATCCCGTCTTCACCTTGCCCGAGATGCCCGTCGATAGGGTCAAGGAAATGGCCAACGCGTTCTTGATCTTTTCGGGCTCAAGACCCAGTATCTGAGATCCCGCTGCAGCCACGCCCACGGCGGCGCAAAGGTACGTCGGCCAGAGTCCTCGGTAGATAATTTCAGCACCGTTTACCGCCGCTCCCAGGCGCCCAACAGCCTCGTATCCGGTTACGGCTCCTTCGATCAATTGCTTACCTGTTGCACCCTTTGCGAACGCCATCAGGAGAACAGCAGGAACAATCACCGATCCGATGGTGGTACATGAGGCAATATCGATATCGTCGGTTTCCGTCATGCGGGTCGAAATACAGGAGAGGAGCAGCGCCAGAGGAAGCGGCGCAGAGAAATTAAAGCCCGGCACGGGAATACCCGCGCCTTCGCCGGGTAACAGCATTTCCTGAACCAGGTCCTTGTTGGCCCTTGCCTCGCCCGTAGAGGCTCCCACAATAAGCGCGCCCAGAGAGTCAAAGATATGCAGCTTTGCCTGGCCCACCGTTTCCTGGGGGAAGTCTCCGAACCTGACGCGTGCAATAAATTCCGCTAATTCGTCCAATAGAGCCATTTCGGATCACCCCTCTTTCATTCTTTTTGCCCTGAGCTTCTTTGTGGCCTCTGCATCGACCTCATAGAAATAAGGGTGGCCCGCAGGTTTCAGGGCAACACCGTATTCGTTTCGCGCCTCTTCTAAGGAGACAAAACCCTCCAGGACATCCATTCTTACCTTCTCCGGCTCCCTCTCTAGAGGGTTTCCCCAGCCTCCGCCTCCAGCTGTGCGGACGATTACCTCAGAATTCGTCGGCACGGGATAGAGGGCCACATCAACACTTTGCCATTCCGGCTGGTCGGGAAGACGTAGCAGGAAGTCGGACACATCTCCTGGTTTACCTCCCCACAAGCCCCAGGGAGGACACTCCCTCCTGCCTGTCTGAACGAGATTCCATCTGCCCTCCACCAGGTTGCGGACCTGGGAATCGAGTCCCAGCCCTCCCCTGAACTTCCCTGCACCTCCGGAATCCTGCCGCAGTACTCTCTCCTGAACGAGGACCGGGCACTTCAGCTCGATGTTTTCGATGGGTGCGTTTCTCACATCACCCTGGCAGATCGAAACAGAAGCCGACGCTCCGTCTTCAAAGGGACGCCCGCCCCAGCCCCCTCCCTCTATGCTCTGCACGATAAAGTTTTTTTTCTTCTGAGGGTCGTATCCAAAAAAGACAATGGTTCCTCCCAGCACCCCCAGATGCCCCGCGGGAATCTTGTCAGGAATGGCAGGAGCCAAAGCCTTCAAGATCGTATCAACCACGGTTGGGATCGGCATGCTCCAGCCGGACATGACCGCCGGGTATTTGGCCATCATAAAATTGCCTTCAGGAACGATGAGCTTTAATGCGTTAAAGGATCCTTCATTCACGGGCTCCAGCGGCATGGTCAGGGCCTTATAAGCCACCCTGGCCCCTGCAAGAGTGCGGGAGTTATAAGGTCCTTTGTTCTGCGGGTCACAGCCTGACAAGTCGATAGTCATATCGCTTCCTGAGACGGTCACCTTCACCTTGATACGAAGCGGCACATCCTTTTGAAAACCGTTGGTGTCCATAAAGCTCTCCGCTTCGTAGACACCGTCCGGGATCTGCTCAATCACCTTTCGGCATTTGGCTTCCGTATCGGCAAAGATCCTCTTGACCGAATCCAGGAGAACATCCCTACCGAATTTAGTGAACAGCTCTTCCAGCCGGCGCAGGCCCAACTGGCAGGCCGCCATTTGGGCGCGTAGATCTCCCATGGATGCTTCGGGATATCGGATATTGTCGGCAATCACTTTGAGGAGTTCCGTATTGGGCTCTCCCCCCTTGTAAATTCTTAATTGATCGAGCTGGAGTCCTTCCATCCATGGGTCCAGAACATTGGTAGCAGCCCCGAAACCTGTACTCATCCCCCCGATGTCGACCCAGTGGGCCCGAATGATCGGAAAACCGATCAGCTCTCCCTTGAAAAAGAAGGGCGTGTACACGCATACGTTGTTAAGGTGTTGTCCACAGACGGCCTGGTGATTGGCTATGATCACGTCTCCCGGTTGGAAGTTCGTGAGGCCGATCTTCTCCACACCGTCTTTGATCACCACGGCAAGGTCCGCCACAAAATGAGAAACACCTCCCAGGTTCTGGGAGAGCAGGTTCCCCTGGGCGTCAAGCAGAGCACAGCAGTAATCCCCTACTTCGTAGATCATCATGTTGTAAGAAGTCCTCTGCAAATCGTAAGACATCTCATTCGAGATCGCTGGCAAAGCATTGCGAATAACTTCAAGGGTAACAGGATCGACTTTCATCTATTCTATACCTCCAACTGTAATCGATATTTCACCATAGGGGCAGATCGTTGCCCGGTCTCTGTACGAAAGATAGGTGTTAGAGGCATACTCTTCGATAATGGCAGGTCCTTCAACGATATAGCCGGACGGGAGGGCCTCGCGGCTGTACACAGGGCACTTCACGGGATTCCGCGGATCGTCGAGGTAAATATCACGAAAGCCTTTGATCGCAGGGCTTTCCACAAGGGCTTTCTTTTCGGGAAACGAAATCTTTTTCCTCACCCCGTAGGCAGTGACGCGGATGTTGACGATCTCTATCGGCTCCTCTGCCGCTTTATGGCCGTACCGTCGATCATGAAGCGCATCGAAAGCCAGACGTATCGCCCCGGCATCTCCGGATGAGATCTCTTCCACCGAAACCGGCACAGTCAGGAAGAACTCCTGTCCGATGTACCTGAGATCAAAAAAGGGCTGGACCCGGATAGATTCTTCTTCTACTCTTTCCTGCCTCAGCGTCTCTCTTCCGATCAAAGCCATTTCATCGTAGATACCTTGGATAACCTTGAAGTCTGCCTCAGCGAGGGGCCTGTAATAGGTCCTCACATAGTCATGTTTTACATCGGTCATCAGCATACCAAGGGCAGAAAAATGGGCAGGAAATAAGGGGACGACGACCTTCGGGATTTTCAGCTCCCTGGCTATTTCCATTGCGTGGACGGGCCCTGCGCCCCCTGAGGCCACCATGACGAATTCGCGGGGGTCATATCCCTTCTCCACTGACACGCCTCGAACGGCGTAGGACATATTGGCCACGGCAATCCTGATGATTCCCAGTGCTGTTTCTTCGACGGAAAGCCCCAGCCTCGCGGCAACTTTCTCCTCGATCGCCTTTCGGGCCTTCGCCACATTAAGAGGCATCTCGCCACCGAGGAAGTTTGCAGGACTGATGCGTCCGAGAATCACGTTGGCATCCGTGATGGTCGGCTCCTCTCCTCCCTGGTCATAGCAGACAGGGCCCGGGTCCCCGCCGGCGCTTTGCGGACCCACTTTCAGCCCTCCGACTTCGTCAATCCAGGCAATGCTGCCTCCGCCCGCACCCACTTCAACGACGTCGACGACAGGCAGCATCACCGGCTGACCGCTCGCGTAACCCCCCACGTGGTATCCTTCAGCCACGGAAGCTTCTCCGTCTTTGATGAGGCTTGCCTTTGCCGTCGTTCCTCCCATATCAAACGCAATAACATTCTGATGTCCCAATCTCTTACCGATCTCGGCAGAAGCGATGATACCGCCCACCGGACCCGATTCCATCATGGCCACAGGAATTCTTTTCGCCATCTCAGGCGACATAACCCCGCCGTTCGACTGCATGATCAGCAATGAGCCGGAGAATCCCAGAGAATCGAGCAGCTTTTCCAGGCCATCGATATAACGAGTCACCTTGGGACCGATGTAGGCATTGACGACAGTCGTTGAGGTCCTCTCATATTCGCGGTATTCCCTGAGGATTTCGTGGGAGAGAGCGATATAGGCGAAAGGCAGCAGCTTCGCGAGCGCCCTGCCCATCCTGGCCTCATGGGCGGGATTGACATATGAATGGAGGAAACAGACTGCCACGGCCTCCGGCTCGACTTGGAGGACTTCCCGGGCCACGGCCTCTGCCTCATCCTCCCCGAGGGGCTTCCAGGTTTCGCCGCTTGCCCGCAACCTCTCCGGAGCCTCGAAGGTCATGTGCCGAAACACGAGGGGTTCCGGCCTCTTAAAAAAAATATTGTAAGATTCCGGTCTGTTTCCTCTCCCTATCCGGTAAACATCCTTTGTGCCCCGGGTGGTGACAAGGGCGGTCTTAGCGCCTTTCCCTTCGATCACGGTATTGATTGCCACTGTGGTGCCGTGGACGAAATTGCGGCATTCCTTCATATCAAACCGGCTTTTCTTGAGACAATTAAGGATGCCGATGGTAAGATCCTTTGGCGTGGTGGAACTCTTTGCCTGTTGTAATTCGCCCGTCACTTCGTCAAAAACGATCAGGTCAGTAAAAGTTCCGCCGATGTCCAACCCTATGCTTAATGCCATAACTAAAGCCCTCCGACTAATGAACTACGTCGCCCGTGGAGCTGCGAGGCGTCAGCGTCAAAGCCCTTCATAAAACGTTATAAATTCCGAAGCGAGTTCCTAAGAATTTTTTCGTTATATCTTAATTGCAATTCAGTTCTCAGAAAGAACTGTCACCCCCTCATTTCCATTCCCGCGGGCTTATCTTGGCTTCTATCGCCTGTCTACGGGGGCCTGCCGAGTGGTGCCTACGTGTTCCCCTCACAGTAGTATCCTATCCCCCACATTTATGTCAACAGGATTTTGAAGGGGTCGAGCAAGAAATCCACGAGTAGGGTTTTATGACGCTTCTGGAGGCGGCTGCAATCCGGCTGCCCGCTTCACCGGTGAGGGTCAATGGGACTTTCTTCACTTCTTTCACCTCCCTATTTTCAGTGCCGGTTTATAGATCTTTCCGAAGAAGCCACCGGTATCAATATCCAAGGGGCTAGGTCGGTTCGGCTTCGAGAATAAACCCCTTGACGCGGGGACGAAAGTGCGCTAATTTCGGAGAAGCATTTTGCGGGCTGGGTGCCCAGGCAAGCACTCATCCTCTATGCCGAAAGGAGTTGCAGGATGGACGTGCTCTTCTTATCGAGGCTGCAGTTCGCTGTGGCTACTTATTTCCATTTTCTCTTTGTTCCGCTTACCTTGGGTCTCTCTTTACTCATCGCCATAATGCAGAGTCTCCATCTCAGAACAGGCAACGAGGAATACAGGGCCATGGCGAAGTTCTGGGGGAAACTCTTTCTCATCAATTTCGTCATTGGCGTGGTCACGGGCATTACGCTGGAGTTTCAATTCGGAACGAACTGGTCGCGCTATTCCAGATACGTAGGCGACATTTTTGGTCCCCTCCTTGCGATTGAGGCAACCGTTGCCTTTTTCCTGGAATCGACCTTCATTGCCGTTTGGGCGTTCGGCTGGAAAAGACTCTCAGCCCGAGTGCACACACTTTCCATCTGGCTTGTAGCCATCGCATCCAATATTTCAGCCCTGTGGATCCTCATCGCAAATTCATGGATGCAGAGCCCGGTCGGCTTCGTCGTTAAAAAGGGGCGACCTGTATTGAACGATCTTGTGGCTGTCGTGACGCAGCCGTACGCCATCCTGACGATCCTCCACACGCTCGCTGCGGCGTACGTGGTGACTGCATTTTTCGTGATGGGTATAAGCGCTTATCACATCCTCAGAAAACAGCACGGCAGTTTTTTCCTGCGCTCTTTTCGTATGGGGCTCATTCTCGGATTGATCTCATCCTTGTTTGTCCTCGCCGAGGGGCACATGCACGCAGCCATGCTTGCCGGTGCACAACCCGCAAAGATGGCAGCCCTGGAAACGCACTGGGAGACCAGCACCTATGCACCGGTCTATATCCTCGCACTCCCTGACCAGGAGAACGCTAGAAACAGCATCCAGATAGGAGCTATCCCGGGTGCTTTGAGCGTACTGGCATTTCATACCCCGTCTGCCGAAGTAAAAGGCCTTCGAGATATCCCCGCAGGGGAACGTCCCCCCGTGGCGGCAGTCTTCTTTTCCTTCAGACTCATGATCACCCTCGGTCTCTTGTTTGCACTGCTCACGATCGTGGCCTGGTTCAGAAGAAACAAGCTTGAGTCGAGCCCGTGGCTGCTGCGCATCCTGCTCTACGCCATTCCATTTCCTTATGTCACCTGCGCGCTGGGCTGGACCGTAACCGAGCTGGGCAGGCAACCGTGGATCGTATACGGCCTCATGAAAACCGGTGACGCTGTATCCCCGGTGGCGGCAAGCCAGGTGGGGACTTCTCTGGTAGCCTTTATTCTCGTCTATTCTCTTCTCGGTATTGCCGCGTTTGGACTCATGGCCCGCAGCGCTCGGCAGGGCCCGCAGCGGACTCCCGTACCAGTGCATTCAGGAAAGGAGGCGTGAGACATGCTGGAGACGATCTGGTTCTTGCTCTGGGGTATTCTCTGGGCTCTTTATTTTATGCTTGATGGCTTTGACCTCGGCCTTGGCACGCTCATGCCTTTTCTCGGGAAGAATGATACGGAAAGACGCATCATTTACAACACCATGGGGCCGTTTTGGGATGGGAATGAAGTATGGCTTATCACTGCAGGCGGCGTGACCTTCGCTGCCTTTCCCGGGACTTACGCCGTTCTTTTCAGTGCCTTCTATTCCCCCCTGATGATCATCCTGTTCGCTCTCATCATCCGGGCAGCTGCCTTTGAATTCAGAGGGAAACTGCCGGGCAGAGCCTGGCGTTCTTTGTGGGATGGCTGCCTGGCCCTGGGTAGCTTCGTGCCGGCCCTGCTCTTCGGCGTCGCCTTCGCCAACATCTTCCGCGGCATACCTATAGACGGTGAAGGGGTTTACCAGGGGAGTCTCTTCACGCTCCTCAACCTTTACAGTCTTCTCGGTGGTCTGCTCTTTCTTCTTCTCTTTCTCGTGCACGGCGCGCTCTGGCTCGCCGTAAAATCGGAAGGTATACTTCAACAACGGGCAATTCGGTACGCAAAGTCGCTCTGGCTATTGCTCGTGATCGTCGCCGTCCTGTTCCTGGCACACACCTGGTTCGAAACAGATCTCTATCACAACTACAGACTCATCCCTGCGCTATTTCTCATCCCTTTGTGCGCGGTCCTGGCACTTTTGCTGGTTCGGGCTTATCTCTCTCAAAAGACATGCGTGAAAGCCTGGTTTGCGTCGTGCCTGGTCATTATCTGCGTCACGCTCTTTGGCGTCATGGGGCTCTATCCGAACATGCTGATTTCGAGCATGAACCCTGCGTACAATCTGACCGCTTTTAACGCGGCGTCGAGTCCTGGAACGCTTAAGATCATGCTCGTCGTGGCCCTGATTTTTGTACCCATAGTTATACTCTACCAGGGCTGGGTCTACTTACTCTTCAGACACAAGGTTCACACCGAAGACCTGCAGAGTGATGAAGCGTATTGATGCTATAGCGATTTGCATTCAAGATGGATGACCCAGCCTTCGGCCGGGTACCCCGGGCGGCAGTGAGGATTGTTCTAGCCGGGTACCCGTGGGCAGCAATCTTTCCAGCGGGCACAAGCAACTAAACCACGGGTGGCAGGAGGAAAGCGACGCAACACACCCGCAAGCGGGTACCCGGAAGGTATACGCTTGAAGGCGAATCGGTATTAGTCGCCGAATTTCTTGCGGAGTGTTTCGTTTACTTTTAAAACTTCTTGCGGATCCTTACCCTGTATCTCCCAGCTGTAGCTTCCCTTTCCATCTTTTTTCAGCTTGATCTTTACTTCGGACTTGATCGATTTTCTCAGCTCATCCATTTCTTTCTGATATGTTGCATCCTTCGGATACCCTGCATCCTTCTGTGTTTCACCGACCTTCTTCGCGGGCGGGACATCCGCTGTGCCCGTGCAACTTGCGAGCAGGACCACAATCACCATCATTGCAAAAAAACGCATACTATCATACTATTATGCGAATTCAGCCTTTTCAATATATTTGTGGAGGAAGAGCCATGGATCTGCACGTAGAGCGCCACGGTGCGGGGAGGCCGGTGGTCTTCATACACGGGGCCAGCGGAAGCTCCTCATCATGGTATTTCCAAAAGGAGTATCTGAAGCAATTCATGGAGGTGATCCTTCTCGATCTGCCCGGCCACGGAAAGTCTCCCGGAGATGGCTGCGACCGGCTTGAGGAATGCAGAGACGCCGTGCACGGTGTCCTGACGAGCCTGGGGCTTCATAAATGCTTTCTGGTGGGTCATTCGATGGGTGGGGCTATCGCCATGCTTTTTGCTCTCACCTACCCCGAGCTTATGGAAGGACTGGTTCTCATGGGCACGGGGGCAAAACTTCGCGTCTTCCCCGAGATACTGCAAGGCATCCTCAAAGACAAAGAAGGAACGGTCCGCAAAATTGCGCAGTTCGCCTTTTCTAAGAAAACACCTGCTTCTATTATCGAGTCCGGTTTCAAAGAGATGATGAAGTGCAGGAAAGAAGTGATTCACAGAGACTTCTCCAGTTGCGAACAGTTTGATGTCATGGACAGGGTCAAAAGAATCACTGTGCCCACCCTGGTTCTCTGTGGAGAGGACGACCTTCTCACTCCAGCCAAGTACTCGATATTCCTTCACGACGAGATACCCGATTCAAAGCTTGTACGAATTCCTGAAGCGGGCCATCTTCTCATGATCGAAAAGCCGGATCCGGTTAACCGCGCGATTGAAGCGTTCGTGACAGCGAAACAGTGAGCAGTAGGCGGTGAGCAGTGAGCGGTAGCAAAGCACAAAGGTGTTTACAGGCAATCACGGAGGTTTGATGGCATGGGAAAACAACAAATAGAAACCATCGAGTCGGATGTGCTCTGCGTGGGCGGAGGCATTGCAGGCTTGATGGCGGCGATCAGCGCAAGAGACGCTGGTGCAACCGTCGTAATAGCCGAAAAGGGCAATGCGCTTTACAGCGGCCGTGGTCGCGCGGGTAATGACCATTTCTGGTGCTATATACCCGAGGTGCACGGCTCGGATATGGAGTCCTTCTTGAAGGAATGTCTCAAGGGGCCAAAGCTCCGCATCATGCAGGCCGGGACCAGCATGAAGGTTCTGAGAACCTTTCTTGAGAATTCGTTTGAGGTCGTCAAGCTGTGGGATAGCTGGGGCATCCCGATGAAGCACGACGGAATATGGGAGTTTTCTGGCCACTCTTTCCCGGGAGATATCTTTACTCATCTCAAGTATAAAGGCCATGCGCAGAAACGCGTGCTCACAAATAAGGCCTTGGAAAAAGGGGCAAGGATAGTCAACAGGGTGATGATCTTTGATCTCCTCCGCGATGAGAGCGGCGTGTGCGGAGCCCTGGGCGTGGATACCCGTCAGGACAGAATGTTCGTCTTCAAGGCGAAGAGCGTGATTGTCGGTACAGGGGTGGTGGAACGACTCTACCCTTCGCCGGTCCCGGGATGGATGGCGAGCACTCCGGGATGCCTGTCGCTCACGGGCGATGGCCGGGCTATGGCCTACAGGGCAGGGGCCGATATAGTTGGTCCCGAAAGCCCCAAACGTCACATGGGTCCCCGCTATTTCGGCCGGTTCGGACAGGCCACATGGGTTGGGGTCCTGCGAGATCCGCACGGAAAACCGATCGGACCTTATGTGACAAAACCTGACAGAAGATACGGCGATATGACCATGGAAGCGAGAAGTACCATTCTCGAAGATTACCTCAAATCAGGCAGAGGGCCGGTTTACATGGATTGCCGCGGAATATCCGAAGAGGATTACGCCTACATGATGGAAGCCTTTGTCCATGAGGGGCTTACGGCGATGATCAACTATCTTAAAGAGGAAAAGGTCGACCTGCGCAAGCATCCCGTTGAATTCGGCACGTATCACATCTATCCTGAGGCGAAGATATGGATCAACGAGAAGGCCGAAACATCGGTAAAAGGGCTCTACGCTGCCGGTGACGAGTCGATTGTGAGTATAGGGCCTGCAGCTACGTACGGCTGGATTGCCGGTCATAGTGCTGCGACGTTTGCACGAGGCGCCGGCGTTACGGGCAGGATCCCAGGCGCATACGTCGAGGAAAAAGGCAGCATGATCCAGGGAATGCTCAGCCGGGAGCAGGGACCGGACTGGAAGGAAACAAACATTGCGCTGCAGCAGATCATGCAGGACTACGTCGGGTTCGTGCGGACTGAGACGCTGATGTCCGCCGGTCTGAGCTACGTGAGACGGCTGAAAGAAAAAGCAACGTCATCCATGGTTGCCAGAAACCGCTGGGAACTCACCAGGGCTCTGGAAACGCTGAACCTGCTTGACCTGGGAGAACTCGTCTTTCTCGCAGCAAGAGAGCGAAAAGAAACGCGGGCTCTCCACAACAGGCCTGACTACCCTCTGACCGATCCTGTGCTTGACGGCAAGGCAATCTTTGTTAAGCAGGTTGACGGCAAACCTTTGATGGAATGGAAAAGAGTAGAGTGAAACCAAGGAGAGCGCCAAATGCCACCAGTCATAGATAACAACAAATGCATTCAGTGCGGAACGTGCGGTGAGGTTTGTGCGGAGGATGTTTATTTCGGTTCGGAGGAAGGGAAGCTACCCGTGGTTACCTATCCCGAATTCTGTTTCCATTGCAACTGCTGCGTTGAGGAATGCCCGGTCGACGCCATCACCCTGCGCATCCCCTTGCCCGAAATGCTGCTGTACAAGAGAGAAGAAGAAAGCGTGTAGAGACCAGTGTTAAGTGTTGAGTTTTGAGTGTTAAGCAACGAGTTACAGAAAGAAGCTTGTTACGAGTTACAGGCAACAGCCTGTTACAAATTCACGCGCTTAACAGTTCTTGTTAGTAACGTGTAACAGGTTTGGTTTGTAACAGTCCTTGTTTGTAACCTGTAACAAGTTCTTTCGACGCTCACGGTGTTGCACGCAGTTCCTCGATCACGCCCAGCATCTCTCCCATAGATTTTGCTTGCAGGGCTTTGGTACGCAACGGTCTTGCCTTGGCAAAGCCGCGACTATACCAGACGAAGAACTTGCGGAAGGTCAAGACCCCTAGCGCTTCCCCGAGAAGAGTAATAGACAGATCAAGATGTTCTCTCATCGTGGAGATGATTTCATCCTTGCCTGGCCTGACTGGCATGGTTCCATGGCGCAGCAGGCCGGCTATTTCCCTGAATATCCAGGGATTACCCATGGAACCCCTCGCTACGGCCACGCCATCGCAATCCGTCTCATTGAACATTTTAAGCGCGAGTTCAGCCGAGAATACGTCGCCGCTCCCTATCACCGGGATTGCCACTGTTTCTTTCACTTTTCTGATAACCCCATAGTCGACCCTTCCGTCATAGCCCTGGACTCTCGTACGCCCGTGAACGCAAACCGCAGCCACGCCCGCGTCCTCGGCTATCCTTGCTATTTCTGTGGCATTGATAGAAGCAGCATCCCAACCAGCCCTTATTTTCAGAGTGACCGGCTTTGCAGACCTCTGAACCAGAAGGCTGATGAGTTGTTTGAGACGCTCCGGTTGCTTGAGAAGGCCCGCCCCTTCCCCCCTGCGAACTATCTTCGACACAGGGCAAGCGGCATTAAAGTCGATCACGTCAAAAGGGTAATGTTCGAGCACTTCTAGCGCAGAAAGAATACTCTCCTGATCTCCGGCAACCAGCTGGACTCCGAGCGGCCGGTCCGCATCCACCGTCGCCAGCATGTCTTTGCATCTCTTATTGCCATACCTCAAGGCACGGGCGCTGATCATCTCCGTGAAGGCCAGAGTAGCACCAAAAGAGCGGCTGACGAGCCTAAAGGCCAAATCACTTACTCCTGCCATGGGCGCAAGAGTAAATGGAAGAGACAGCTGAAGATTGCCTATGGAGAGGGGCTGAACCATTGGTGCAGTATAATACCAATTCGCCCTCAAGTGTATACCTTCCGGGTACCCGCTTGCGGGTGTGCTGCGTCGCTTTCCTCGATGGCCTTATTTGATAAACGCCCGGCACGCCATAAATGCCGCCAGCGTGATGACACCACTCGTGGGAATCTATTGTATTTTTGTTCCACCATTGTTATGATTGATACCAAGTTGCCTTCATTCATATAGCTTCGTTGCCTGCGTCGGCACGACTCCGACGTACTAATAGTACGCCTCCGTCGCTATCCTCCTGGTCGTCTTGCTCTATTTTTGAATGCAACTTGGTATGAGCAGGTAAGCTGATAATAACGCCGACTGAAAGAAGTGATCAAGGGGACCTTCCTCGATGATCAGAAAAGCTTTGATTCTTAAGATTCATGATGCAGCGAGCATGCAGCGCTGGAACGACAAGATCCGCCCTGTGGAACTGCGTGAACTGGACAAACAGGCCCACAAAATGGTCATCTCCTTCGTACTGGGCAAATTCGAAGAGGAGAATCCCGAGTTTAACTGGGTCGAGATCATCGAAGGCGGCCTCTTCGAATTCCTCCAGCGTATCATTGTGACTGACCTGAAACCGCAGATTTTCCACCGTATCAGGGAAGATCAGAGCAAGTACGAACAGTTAAACAGGTGGGTATTTGAACAGCTGGCACCCATCATACTGCCGCTTGGAGAGGCCTTTTGCCAGAGATTCCAATCTTATTTCGAAAACCCTCACGAAAACGTAAACAAAAGGATCTTGAGTGCAGCCCATTTTTATGCCACAAAATGGGAGTTCGATATTATCGAGCGGGCAAACCCCCGTGGCTATGAGATCGAGGGGATCCGCAAAGAACTGGCGAGCAAGCAGGAAAAATATTATGACCTCAAGGGTTCCCAGCAATTGGCCCTTTATACGAGGCTCCAGAACTTCGCAGACCTCTGCGGCCAGCTACGCTTCCAGCTCCGGTGGAGCCACCTGCGGAGGGTGCCTGAAACGTCTGTGCTCGGCCATATGCTCATCGTCGCCATCCTGTCGTATCTCCTCTCGCTCGAAATAAAGGCTTGCCCCAGGAGATGCTACAACAACTATTTTACCGGACTCTTCCATGATCTCCCAGAGGTGCTGACGCGGGATATTGTCCATCCTGTAAAAAAATCGGTTGGCGGCCTCGACAGCCTTATCAAGGAATATGAGAGGGAGCGCATGGAGGAAGAGGTCTACGGCCTCATCGAGGAAGACTGGCACAAAGAGATGAGGATGTTCACCGAGATCGAGTTCAAGAGCGTTGTGACGCTCGACGGTATCCTGCAGGAAAAGACAAGTGACGAGATAAGTGCCCGATACAATGAGGACCGGTACAATCCGCGAGACGGCGAACTTGTTCAGGCGGTTGATCATCTTGCTGCCTTTTGTGAAGCATACCTCGCGCTTGCAAACGGCGTCAAAGCGCAGGATTTCGACAAGACCAAAACGGGCTTGAAGCAGGACTATATGGGTAAGACCATCGCGGGCCTGCGCTTTGGCGAGATATACTCTGATTTCGATTAGCTTCCTACTCCAAGTTAAAATAGAATAGTGCGGGATGACTTTCTTCCCGCCAAGCCTCGCCACACGCCTCCATCAGGGCATGAGTAAGCCCTAACGCATAACTTCCTGCAATCGTGTTTTCTAGATTCTCGTCAATGTGATGGACGAGTACAACCTTTCAACTCGAAAGAGTAGAAAGTGTATCGTAGTAATTCCTTTGGCAAATCGCACAATCTCATTGACAAATATTTTTTGATGGTATTAAATCGGCATCGTGGGGTCAGCTACCAACAAGAACTCCAACGGCGCCCGCGATCATCTCGCAAATGAGCGCACGTTTCTCGCTTGGGTGCGCACCGGCATCGCCATTGTCGTGTTTGGTTTTGCGATTGGTCGCTTCGCGGTTGCCATTCACGAATTCTTGCAAATTCAGGGTCGTGCCTCACGGACGGAAGGACTTTCCGTCTGGTTTGGCACGATAGCGATTATTGCGGGGGTGGTGTTGACCCTTGCCGGCTTACTTCGCTACCGCCGGACACGGAGTCAGCTGGAATCCGGAAAGTTCAAACCGGCTGGCTTCATCATCGATCTCGTGGGAATTCTCACCGCATTGTTCGGTTTGATCCTGGCGGGATATCTGGTCTATATCGAACTGCGATTGTAGAGTCGTACTCTTTACGTACCTCTTAACAAACCCCGGGCCAATTTGGGCTCCGGCAACAGAACTGTTGGCTTAACATCCTTTGGGGTAAATCTTCAAAATTGGCCATCGATGATCGTCAGCGCTTCGCAGGTGGAAGTCTGAACGCGGCTCTGCTTGAAAAGCTAAGTCAGAAATCCATGCGCTCCTTATTGCGCGGTTGTGCCCGACAACCCTATTTTAGAACTTGCGATCCGGCCTAGCCTTTCTTCTGGGATTCGTAATTGTGCGGGGATAGGCTCTCCTGGCGTCAAACTTTGTCTTGACAATAAGGGCAGGTATAATCTAACGTTTCAACTCTATCGATTCTAGTTAGGAGGTATTTTCGTGATTGTTGACATCCATCGCCATTTCATGCCGAAGGAGCTTTTTGAGCGTTACGGGGCACTGGGCAAGCCGACCTGGCGCTACCAGGATCCCGTCCTGGAATTCACGTTCTATCACAAACTCTACGAAGTAGACCAACAGCTTCGAGATATGGATGAAGCCGGCATTGACATTGCCGTACTCAACCTGGCCCAGTGGAGCTTGAAAGGGACTGAAATGTGCCAGTTGATCAACAACAGCATTGCGCAGGTCGTGAAAACGCACCCTGATAGATTCATCGGCTGCGTTCATTTACCACTGGAAGATACAAAGGCTTCACTGCAGGAACTGCATCGCGGCCTGGATTTGGGCCTGCGCGCGTGGGCGATCCTCTCATCTTTCCTGGATATCACCCTGGACGATGAGCGAATGTATCCTCTTTATGACGAGATTTCACGCTTGAAACTGCCGATCGTCATGCACGCGAGCCTTCTGCCTAAAGGTGCCGAATCGGCCTTTACGATCGGACGGTCTCTGGCCAGGGCTTATGACATTTCGGGAGCGGCCCTACGCATCATGTATAAGGTCTTCCAGAACTGGCCTGACCTTCAATTCATCCTGCCCCATATGGGGGGAGTATTACCCATGATGAAGGGGAGGTGCATGGCCTTTTTTGAGCCACCGCCCGAATTGGGCTTCAAACTGACTTATCCTGAAGAGATTCGGCCTCTGCCGAAAACCTTGAATGAACTGGAGGCTACCGGGGCAATACCGTACTTCGATAAGCTTTTCGACAGGCTCTATTTTGATACGGCCGGCGCTTGCGGCTGGATGCCGGCCATGCAGGCAGCTGTAAACGCCTTTCGTCCGGAACGGATCATGTTCGCCACCGACTACCCTATGGAGTTTCACACGGGCAAGGACAAGAAATGGTTCATCGACAACATTAAGGCGATGGATATCCCTGCCGGTAACAAGGAATTGATCTTCAGCGGCAACTTCAAACGGGTCTTCGGCCTGAAAGGGTAATATCAGGACAAGCTGGCGCGCCTTTTATTTTGATGCAGGCGCTCCGGTACCCTTGAGAAGTTTCTTCACCATCTCGTACTCGCTCGTCATCATCTTCTTGAACTCCGGGCCCGGCACATAGTCTTCAACGGCACCGAGCTGCTCCATCGCCTTGACCACCTCAGGAGCTTTGATTGCTTTTTCCAGAGGAGCGGCCAACGTCTTCTTGACGGAATCGGGAAGACCCACAGGAGCATAAAACGCAAAGAGGACGGAAGAGATGTCGTTCTTGTATCCCAGCTGCTTCAAGGTCGGGACATTGGGGAACTCAGGGGTCTTCTTCGAAATCAGGAGGGCACGGAGTTTGCCGGCCTGCAGTTGAGGATGAATGAGACTCAATGAGAGCACTGACATCTCCACGTGTCCTCCCATAAGCGCGGTCATTGCCGGCGAAGCGCCCTTGTAAGGAATCATGTTAATCGGCGCTCCGGTCTCATTCATGAGCACTTCGATGTTGAAATGGCCGACCCCACCCACACCCGTCGAGCTCGCACGGACCTTCCCCGGGTTGTTCTTCATGTAGGCCACGAGTTCCTGAAAGGTTTTCCACGGAGCGTCAGCATTGACAGCAACGGTCAACGGGGTGGAAACTGCAAGGCAGAGGGGGTCGAGATCGGTCAAGGGGTTGTATGGAACATCAGCGGGGTTCATGGCGTGAGCGTAATAAATATTCGAATTGGCAAAGAGCAATGTGTAGCCATCCTTTTTGCCTTTAACCACAAAATCTGCACCCACCGTTGATCCGCCGCCCGGCTTGTTATTGACGATCACAGGACTCTTCAAAATTTTTGCCAGCTCCGTGGCAATAGCTCTGCCGGCGAGGTCGACCGTATCCCCTGGCGCCATGGGCACGATCAGCTGAATAGGGTGCGTGGGATACGTTTGCGCGTTCACCAGCGGTGTCAGAAAAAAGATTGAAACAATGGCAACCGCCATCCCGACTAATAGACCGAGTCTTTTCATGAACCCTCCCTCTCAACAATCCCGTTCTTGAATACGAATGCGCCGGTTAATCCACCGTCAACCTTAAAGTAAATTTTCCTGAAAGTCAAAAAAATCGTCCGCAAGCTTGACCAAAAAGTTTTTGGGTCTTGACATGCTGCAGAATGTTTGTCAGACTTGAGGGCATTATGTTAGAAACGCCTCCTCTTCTTCGCGCTGAGCAGGTACGGAGAATTTACGTAAGAGATGGCAAAGAGGTCCCTGCCTGCGAGGACATCAGCTTCTCCGTGAACAAGGGAGAATTCGTCTGTATCGTCGGTCCTTCCGGGTGCGGAAAGACAACCCTGCTCAAATGTATCTGCCATCTTCTAAAGCCAACCGCAGGCAAAGTCTTTATCAACGACAGAGAAGTCGAGCGCCCACCGAAAGAGATGATTCTCATCTTCCAGGACTACAGCCGCTCCCTATTCCCATGGCGCACCGTGTTGAAGAACGTCCTCTTCGTCCTTGAGAAGAAAAACCTCACAAAAAAAGAAAGGTTTAATATAGCCAGGTCGGCGCTGGCCGCCGTTTACCTGAGCGGATTCGAGAACCATTATCCATGGGAGCTGTCCGGGGGGATGCAGCAGAGGGTTGCTATTGCGCGCGGCATAGCCTTCAACCCTGACATCCTGTTGATGGATGAGCCGTTTGCATCCGTGGATGCGCAGACGCGCAGTGACCTTGAAGATGCGATACTTGAAATATGGAATAAATTTTCGCAGACCATACTTCTCGTCACGCACGACATCGAAGAAGCGATCTATTTGGCAGACAGGGTTCTCGTGCTGAGTGGAAGACCTTCAGAAATCCGTGAGGAGATTCGGATCGATCTGGAACGGCCGAGAAATCAATTGACGACCAAAGAGGATAAGCGATTCATCGAATACCGTCACCACATTTACACCTTGATCAAAGAAGAGGGTCAGAAGTGTGAGCGCGCGGATATATGTCAGGAAATATCGCAGAACCCATGACAGGACAATCCATCAAAAGGATGGTCTTTCAGACCCGCATTTCCGGATATTTACTTCTCCTCTTCTTGATCTTTCTCTGGGAGGTCCTTCCTCGCTCCGGCATCGTGTATGCCCGTTATTTCCCCCCTTTCTCCATGGTGGTTGGAGCCCTGCTCGAAGGGATTCGCTCGACCGAGATTCTCAGACAGACCGCGATCAGCATGTATAGGGCCTTCTGCGGTTACTGTCTCGCGATTATCATCGGAGTCACCCTGGGAACGCTCACGGGGACAATTCGGTGGGTTTCCGATTTTCTGGACATCACCGTTGAGCTCTTAAGGCCCATGCCATCGGTTGCTCTCGTGCCCATTGCCATCTTGCTTTTTGGAACGTCCAACACCTACAATATTTCCATTATTACCTTCGGCTGCACCTGGCCCATTTTTGTCAACACCTTTGAGGGTACAAGAAGTATTGATACCCAGTGGATCGACACTGCCAGGGTCTATGGAGCCACGCGCTTTGACCTGCTCAGGAAAGTCGTTGTGCCGGCGGCCCTCCCCTACATTGTCAGCGGCCTTCGGGTCAGTCTCGCAACCGCCATCATCATTGTCACGGTGACTGAAATGCTCGCAAGTTTCAAGGGTCTCGGTTTTTTTATCATGGACACGTATAATGCCTATCTGGTTCCCCAGATGTACTCAGGGATCCTCACGATCGGCCTGGTCGGGTACGGCCTCAACTGGCTTTTCATGACGGCCGAGGGAAGGTTCATGGCCTGGCATAAGGGCTGGACGGCAAAGTCCGTATGAGAGCATTCTTTTCAACAAAGGCTAAAGGGATATGTTTTCTCCTCTTTTTGGCCCTCCTTTGGGAGGTCGTCTCACGAAACAAGCTTATCTCACCCCTTTATTTCCCTCCCATAAGCAAGGACCTGGTCACCTTCTACCAACTGATGCTGGATGGAACATTGCCTCTGGAGGTCGTCCGGAGCCTTGGCCGGATCTTCGGCGGATTTTTCCTGGCGGTTGCTTTGATGGTTCCCCTCGGGATTGCCATGGGACTTTTTAGGCCCATCTACAACCTCTTTGAGCCCATTACGGAATTGGTTCGTCCATTGCCACCGCCGGCCATCATTCCCGTGGTGATGCTCTTTCTCGGCATCGGAGAAACCATGAAGATTCTCGTCATTGCCTTTGCCTGCTCTTTTCCCATCTTGATCAATACCATGGATGGGGTCAGGAATGTTGAGCCCACGCTCGTAGACACGGCCAAGACCTTCGGGAGAAGCCGATATGAAGTTATTCGCCAGGTGATTCTCCCTGCCTCTCTCCACCAGATCTTCACAGGATGGAGGGTTGCATTGCCCATTGCTTTGATTGTAGACATCGTTGCGGAGATGGTGGGGGCTCTCAACGGAATCGGACGTTTTATACTGTTGATGCAGCGAAGATTCGATATCCCGGAAATGTATGCGGGCATCTTTCTGGTGGCTGTGGTCGGTTATGCGCTCAATGCCCTGCTCCGCTTTCTGAACAAGACTCTGATCGGTTGGCACCGGGCCAAGTTTGAAGCTGTGACCTGAAGAAGACCCAAGGGAAGACTTTAAGCGGCCGCGAAGGCCGCAACAAATCCAAACAATGGAGGGTAACATGAAAAAGATGAGTAGCTTGAAGGTTGTGCTGGTATTGGGTATCGGCCTCATACTCGCCCTTTTTACGGCGGGCGCGGGTTACGCCAAGGAGCTTACTCCCATGAAGGTCTCCTACATTCCTATCATGGATTGTCAGCAGCTTTACGTTGCCTGGGAGAAAGGTTATTTTGAGGAGGAGGGTCTCAAGGTGGAAGGGCAGATAGCTCAAGGAGGCGCAGTAAGCCAGACCCTGGTCGAGAGCGGCTCCGTCGAACTAGGCTGGACTGCGGTGGTCCCGCTCTCGCAGGCCTATGTGAAAGGTTTCGATTTTACCTTCATTGCTCCGGGCGCATTTTTCGGTAGCGCCAACCCAAAGGCAGCAGGCATACTGGTAAAGAAGGATTCCCCGATTCAATCGGTCAAAGAGCTGGCGGGCAAGAAAATTGCCGTTAACGCCCTTCAGTCTGTCAACCATCTTGCTGTCCTCGCCATTGCAGACTTTCACGGTGTGGATATCAAGACATTGAAATTTGTGGAAATCCCCATGCCCAGTCAAGCGCCGGCCCTTAAGGAAGGTGCTGTGGACGCGTGCCATAATGTCCAGCCTTTTATAGCGGCTTCAGAGGCGGAAGGAACAGCGCGGCTGCTCTATAGTGGTTTCTATCCACCTGAGATAGCGGATCGTGAAATGATATCGAGCTGGTTTGCCAAGAAATCGTCGCTGGAGAAGAACAAAGACAAGATGACGAGGTTCCTCAAAGCCATCACCAAAGCCACCGATTTTATCAACAAGAATCCGGATCAGATGAATGCAATCGTTGCAAAGTACACAAAACTGGATGCCAACCTTCTTAAGCAGGTTACACAGCCCAAGTTCTATACAAAGATAAACAAGAAAGATATCCAGGTTAGCATCGACCTTTGCGCCAAGTACGGTTTCATCAAGAATGGATTCGATGCCAAGGAGATTGTCGCGACTAACTTGGTTCCCCTGCAGTAGGAAAATGGTGAACGATGATGGAGGGGCGGCCGAAAAGTGCGTCCCTCAAAACCTTTGAAAAGGAGAAGACTGTGAAGCTGAACCCCACACTGATAGAGAACGTGCGTCAACCCATCTCCACGGCAGAACTGGAGCGGCGATGGGCCGAAACCAGAAAAGCCATGAAGAAGCAAGGCATCGATTGCCTCGTGATGCAGAACAGTAATCAGTATTTGGGTGGCTGTGTCCGTTGGTTCACCGATCTCCCTGCGAAGGAAGGCTATCCGGTAACCGTGATCTTTCCCGTTGATGACGAGATGACTATGATTACGAGTGGCGGAGCTCCTCTGCCGCCGGGGCCTCCTGAATGGGCCGTGCGTGGCGTTAAAGAAAGAATCGGCCGGCCCTACTTTCGCACGCTCCATTACACGGATAGTATGGACGGCGAAGCTGTAGTGAGCCAGCTGAAAGGCCGCGGCGCCAAAAGGGTCGGCATTGTAGCCAAGAGCTCAATGTCTGCCGCAACGTACGAATACATCCGGGAGAACGTGGGGCAGATCGAGCTGGTCAACGCTTCAGATCTCGTGGACCCGATCAAGGCAATCAAGAGCCCGGAGGAACTGGAACTGATTAAGAAGGCAGCAGCCATCCAGGATGCAGCCATGGCAGCGATTCCTGCTATTTTAAGACCCGGCAAGAAAGAGTATGAAATCCTGTCCGCCGTCACGCACCTGCTCATGGACATGGGAAGTGAAGAACAACTTTTGATGGTCGGCTCTGCTCCTCCCGGGATGTCAACGGGTCAGAGGAACGATTTCTTCACCAACCGCACGATCAACGCGGGCGATCAGTTTTTTCTGATGATTGAGGTGAACGGACCTGGCGGCTTTTACGCCGAAATGGGCAGAACGTTCTGTCTGGGTGACCCGCCCAAGGAGCTGCTCGCGGTGTGGGAGGTTGCCAAGGAAGCACAGCGCCGCACGGTCGCGCGGCTGGTGGCGGGAGCCAAGCCTTCTGATCTGCTCAAGGCTCACAATGAGTTTATGGTTAGCAAGGGATTTGGCCCCGAAGGTCGGCTCTTCGGTCACGGGCAGGGTTACGACCTCGTAGAGAGGCCGGCCCTGCGCGCGGATGAGCCCATGCCGTTGGCTGCCAACATGAATATCACGGTGCATCCCATCGCTGTTACAGACAACGCGTACGGCTTCTGCTGCGACAACTATATCGTCGGAGAGAGTAAAGCGACGCCGGTTCACAGGACGCCGCAGGAGGTGGTGGTAGTTTAGGATGTTACCCCGCGCGCAATTGACATCGAGCGTGGATAAGGAGAAAGGAAGGGCAGCTTCCGTTAAAATCGTAGTGTCGTTTAACCCCGATCTCGTTATTGCGCCGTTCCAATCGCCTTCGAGATAAAGGAACATGCTATAAAATAATTCGAAGAAAGGGGGTACCCGTATGGCAGACGAGAAAAAAGTTACGAAAAAGCCAGGCATGACGCGGAGAGAATTCATTGAAAAAACGAGCATTGCGGGAGCGGCACTTGCTTTTCCCACGGTTACTCGACGGGCCTTTGCGGCGAAGAAGCGGGATTATATTCTGATCGGCCGGTGCAATCCGAACTCGGGTCCGCTTTCCGCCTTCGGCGAGACAACTCCTTGGATTGATGATCGCATACTTGCGGAGATTAACAAAGACGGCGGTATTTTTATTAAGGAGGCGGGAAAGAAGTTACCTGTCCGGATCAAGTTAATGGACACGGAGAGTGACCCCACCAAGGCGGGTGACGTGGCATCTAAACTGATCCTCCAGGATGAGATCGATCTCATGATCACCCTCCACACGCCGGATACGGTAAACCCGGTGGATGCCATGTGCGAGCGGTATCAGGTTCCGTGCATATCTTCTGATGCTCCGATTGAGTCCTGGCTCACGGGCGGCCCGTACAAATGGAGCTTCCATTTTTTCTTCTCCGTACCGCAGATATATCAGACCTTCGTCTCCATGTGGGACAGCGTTGCCGACAAGACAAATAAGGTCGTGGGCGGGCTGTGGCCGAATGATCCTGACGGCAAGACCTATGCCGAGATGTTCACGAAGGGCCTCCAAGAGAAAGGTTACAAAGTGGTCGATGCCGGCAGGTTCCCCAATAAGACACCGGACTATACTTCCTTCATCGATCTTTGGAAAAAAGAGAAAGTGGAGATACTGACCAGCATTCAGCCTCCTCCTGATTTTGCCGCGGCGTGGCGCCAGTGCTTTCAGCAGGGATTTATCCCCAAGATGTGTACGGGCGGGAAGCCTATCCTCTTCCCGTCAGCGGTCCAGGCCATAGGAGGGAACCTGCCCAATGGCCTCACCACGTGTGTCTGGTGGAGCCCCTATCACCCCTTCAAATCCTCCATCGCCGGGTACGGTGCAAAAGCACTCTGCGATGCCTGGACCGAGAAGACAGGAAGGCAATGGACCCAGATCATTGGTTTCACCTATGCCACCTTCGAAGTGGCCGCAGATGCGCTCAAGAGAGCCGGTACTCTTGACAAAGAAAAAATAAGGCAAGCCCTTGCCCAGACGGATCTTAAGACGATAGTCGGTCCGATCAAGTTCGGTAAGGAGAATTATGCAAAAACGCCAATGGTCGGCGGACAGTGGGCAAAAGGCAAAAAATGGCCATGGGAGCTGGAGATTGTTGAGAACAATCAGGTTCCTGAAATCAAGAAGACTGCCCAGCTTATGTTTCCGATTCCTCGACCGTGAGTTCAGAGTAAACCGGATGAAGCCCCTCGCAGGTTTCCTTCTCGCGAGGGGCTTTCATTTTATCGCTGCTTTTCATTCGCCGGTAAGATAATGTAAACTATTGCGGCCTGCGTGACCCGGATGATTCATCCGGTGCTGACCACCGCTTGCAGCAGTAAAGCCCGGCGCAGGTATGGCCCAGGGCTGACAGGAGTTAGTTTATGCGTAAGAAACAATCGCTTTATGAGGAGATCGTGAGAGGAATGAAGCCCCCCGCGGGCTGGCCCGAGCTCTCTCCTTACAAGTGGAAGCAGGTCGAGCCGGGATCCACGGGAGAGAAGAAGACCTTGTTCGGCCTCTGCCGCGCGTGCATGCAGGGAGACTGCGCCACCTTGGTACACATGGAAGACGGTATTGTGGTAAAGGTGGAGGGTAATCCAGATGCGCCGCCCAACTGGGGGACCCTTTGCCCCAAGGGAAACGCGGAGATCATGGCACTCTATAACCCTTACCGGATCAAGGCTCCCATGATTCGCACCAACCCGGAAAAAGGTCTCGACGTGGACCCCGGGTGGAAGGAGGTCACCTGGGACGAGGCGCTTGACTATGCAGCCGAGGGTCTGAAAAAGGTAAGAGAAAAGGACCCCAGAGGCTTGGTGGTCTGCGAGGGCTGGGGACAGCGGGACACGATCCTGCGCGGGCCCTTTGGCCATGCCTTTGGTACACCTAACGAAACCGGCTCCCATGGGGCCCTGTGCACGGTCCATTTTCCATCGGGGCTCGTTCATTCCGGCTATCCGGTGGCTATAGTAGACCTGGAGCATTGCCAGTATCACATCACCATGGGCCGGTCCCTGGGCCCGAATTTCGGGGCTGTGCCGGGCATGCGCCGGCTCGCGAGGGCGGTTGCGAGAGGAATGAAGCTCGTGGTGGTGGATCCCAGAAGCTCCTACGAGGCGTCCAAGGGAGAATGGGTACCAATTCGACCTGGAACGGATCTGGCCTTTCTCCTCGCCATGGCCCATGTCATGCTGCATGAAATCAAGATATTTGATGTCTGGTTTCTCAAAAACCGTACGAATGCTCCTTATCTGATCCATGCACGAGGGGAATACTGCAGGGATCCCGAGACCAAGAAACCGATGATGTGGGACCCGATAGAGAACAGGGCAAAGCCTTATAACGCCCAATTCAAAGAGATCGCTCTGAGCGGTTCATACACGGTCCAGGG
>DATFYE010000164.1:0-6790 GCA_035315185.1 Syntrophorhabdales bacterium
CGTTCACCATAAAGATGCATCGTCACCGACAAACACAAAACCAGGCACCATGGAGTCAGAAAAAAGTGCTTGAGGAAAACAGTATGTAACGCACGGCTACTACAAAGAAAAAGCAGGATTTGTTACGTATAGCTTCCTGTAATTGCGTTTGTTGAGGATAAGCAATCCATCACACGTTTCGCTTGGCAATCGTGGGAATACAAATCACTTGACTGGCTCATTCACTGTGCTACCATTGCATTAGGACGGACGTAACGACACAAACACGGCGGTCCGCTCAATACTCAACGTACAGGCTAAAGGGGAATCATGGCTTTCAGGAAACGCTTACCAGGTCTGGCCATCGCACGCATCTTCGTGATCGGTATTGTGCTCCTTGGTTCCGTTCCACCAACAACAGCAGAAACCTTAAATTCTAGGAGCTTTATCCACATGACGAAGGCGCAAGTGGTTCCCATTGCCGATGTCGAAGGGCACGTCCTCATCGTGAGTGAAAGAGAGGGGGCTGTTGTATTCGAGACTGGAGAGTGGGCCTGGCTCAAGGGGGCTTATATTCACGATGCAGTCAAAGGAGTAGGACCCCTCGACGGGTATGCAACCTATACGTTTCTAGATGGATCGACCCTTACAACTCATACCAAAGGCAAGACTGAAGCGACTGCTCAGGGTGTCTCTCCACTGGTCCAATGGACTGGCGAGATCATCAACGGAACGGGTCGGTTCCAAGGAATCAAAGGAACGTTGACGATTTCAACGAAGCTCCTTCCAGTCGAGAAGGGTGAGCTAGGGCCAAAGGCATTTAGCGAAATGACGCTGGTCTACACCCTGCCTGGCAAGTGATGTATTTAAGGCGGTGTATAGACGATTTGTTTTAAAACTATATCGAGGAGGTGGAGTATGGTACGACTGATCGGTGCTCTTATGTTGGTGCTGGTGCTCGTGACCCCGATTTTCGGGCAACAGTCCCTCGTGGGAACCTACAAGCTCATTTCCAGGGTCTGCGAGTTGGATGGTAAGCAAGAGCAGGTTATGGAACATGGCTACCTTGTGCTTACGCCAACCCTCGCAGTCTTTTGTTTTACAACACAAAACAGAAAATTCGGACCTTCTGAGGCTGACAAGGCCGCACTCTTCGACACGCTCGTAGCTTGGGCAGGCACGTATCGTATCGAGGAAAACAAACTCATAATAAGAGTGGATACTTCATGGATTGAAGGCTGGAACGGAAAAGATCAGATCCGTTCCTGGGAACTATCAGGGAATCGACTCATGATTACTGCCGGCCCCCAGCCTTATGGAAGAGATCCGTCCAAAACGATCATCGATCGACAGATATGGGAGAAAATTGAGTAGGCAGTTAGACCTACCTTGAAAGAGAATATAAAGTGAGTTCAAAGGCGGAACCAGAGATGGTTCTGCCTTTATTGTTTATTTCTTTTGGTAATCATTTACTCTCAGATCATCTCCCCGTTGCAGAGTTGTAGGTGCAAGCGAGTTTTTTGCGATGTAAAAGATTTTAAAAAATTCCTGAGGATACATTTCGTTTGCTGCCTCCTGTACTGTTGTTTTTCAGCGTTTACTGCCCCATACTCCCTTTCACTTGGCATTAAATACTTCTTGCGGTTCTCTTATTTTCCGCTATAATTGGGGGAGGCAATAATCAAGGTTTGTCTCCTCGGCTTAGGTCAACATCTTTCCCTTCTATTGCCGGCACATGATTGAAAGTGGTAAGGGCGTAAAACTGAGATACCCTGCAGTCATATGGATTGCGCATTGGCCGTCGTGCTGCGCGTAGCGACGTCCGATGTCACGACACGCGCACTACCCAAGGAGGTGAAGTATGGTTCGATGGATCGGCGCTCTTGTCTTAGTGCTGTTAGTCGTGTCCCCGAGTTTCGGACAGCAACCCCTTGTGGGAACCTACAAGCTCGTTTCCCTAGTCCCCATGGTGGAGGGCAAACAATACGAACTTATGGGAAAGGCCCCCCACGGTTACCTCGTGATAACACCAACCCACTTTATCTATTTCGTTACGGCAGACAACAGAAAATTCGGCACCTCTGTGGCTGAGAAGGCTGCGCTTTTGGACTCGATGGTAGCTTATGCAGGCGTGTATCGTATAGAGGGAAACAAGATATTTCAGACTATGGATGTTTCGTTTACCGAAAACCAGAACGGAACGACTCGGGTGGACACATTTGAATTTTCTGGCGGTCGCCTAACGTTCAAGTCAGACCCCATGCCTTTCCCCAGGGATCCATCCAAAACGTACACCCGCCTACAGGTATTTGAGAAAATTGAGTAGGCAGTCCACATCCACCTTGTGGAAGGAGTATGAAGTGAACTCAAGGGCGGGGCCAGAAATGGTCTTGCCCTTTTTTGTTTATTTCAAGTGGTAACCGTGACAGGAGATACGTTGCGGCCCATGTTAGGGGATCGATGTCCCAAAGGAAGTTTTGCTTGACAGGTATATAGGCTGATGTAGAATCGTGGAAGAAGCGAAAATAAAAATTCACACTGAAAGGAGCATGGGCAATGGTAAAGACATTGTTGGTGTGCGCTGCGCTTGTCACGATACTGATGGTCACTGCGGTCTATGCGCAACAATCTCCCCCAGCCTCCGAACAGGCGAAACGCATTGAAACGATGGTCAACAAGGCTGCAGCGCTGGTTGAAAGCAAGGGAAAGGCGGCCTTCTCCGAGTTTAGAAAGCGCGACAGCGAATGGTGGTTTGGTCAGACCTATCTCTTCGTCTACGATAAAGACATGAATGTCTTATTCAACCCCGCCTTCCCGGAGCGGGAAGGAACCAATGTGCATGGCGACAAGGACGTCAACGGAAAGCTCTTTCATGACGAATTCATGAAGCTGATTCGGACAAAAGGCTCGGGCTGGGTCGATTACATGTTCCCTAAACCCGGGCAGACCGCGCCGTCGCAGAAATGGAGCTACGTAAAGGGCGTAAACGTAGAGGGAGGCCTTGGGCTGATCGGTGCAGGGTTTTATCCTGAGTAAGATGAGCAGGGAGGCTTCTCGTGGCGACAGCGATATAAAGCCCGAGCACCAGTGAACCTGGTTACTCCGATACAGGTCTCCACGACGGTTTCAAATAGGCAACGAGCAGAAAGATCAGACCGGAGAAGAGCACTGCCAGCCCAACCAGCGCACCGCTGCCGGTGTATGCGACACTTGCCTGCAGCATGTAGAGGCAGGTGGCGCAGAAGAGAAGGGGCGTGAAGGGATAAAGGGGCACGGGAAAGGGACGGTCTACCCGAGGCTCTTTCATCCTGAGCACAAAGAGCGAGAGCGCGCCCAGGAAGAAAAAGCCCCAGAAGACCGGCGCGGTATACTCGACCATCGCCACGAACCCCTGCCGTGTGCAGGCGCCAAACAGGATGAGCAGAAGGGAGATACCGCATTGGACGAGCAGCGCGTTGGGTGCTGTGGCAGAGCGTTCACGCCACCGGGCCAGAGCACGGAACATAGGTTGATCCATCCCCAGCGCGAGGTTTGTGCGAGCGCCCGTCACAATGGACCCGTTCATGGAGCCGAGTGCCGAGACACAGATGAGGAGGCTCAGGAGCCTGGAGCCGCTCTGCCCGAAGAGCCGTCCGGCAAGATCCGCCGCCACGTGTTCCGACCCGCTCATGCCTTGCAGGCCCAAAACTCTCAGGAAGGCCACATTGATCAGAATGTAAACCGCGGTGATGATGGCGAGGCTCCACAGGAGAGCCGGCACCATGCCGCGCCGAACATTTTTGAGGTCTGCCGAGACGTAGGCCGCCTCGTTCCATCCTCCGTACGTGAGCAGCACGAAGATCATTGCGAGACCGAACCCGCTGCCCGACGCCGATCCGGTGGGAGCAAGATCAACCGGTTGCGCGTACAGGATACCCGGCACGATGACGGCAAGCAAACCGACCACCTTGGCGATGCTCAAAACTATTTGGGTCTTCTTTCCCTGCTGCATGCCGATCAGGTTGATCGCGGTGAGGCACGAGACCGCGATAGCAGCGATGACGGGAGTGGCCGACTTTGCGAACGGCAGCAGACCCGTCAGATAGTCGCCGAAGATAAAGGCGAGCATCGCTATGGAGCCGGTCTGGATCACGGTCATACGCGCCCAGCCGAACAGGAAGGCAACGTGTTTGCCGAAGGCACGAGTGATGTAGTGGTAGTCGCCGCCCGGATGCGGGTACGCGGTAGCCAGTTCAGCGTAACAGAGTGCCCCGTTCAAAGAGATGACGCCACCGATGATCCAGACCAGCAAGAGCAGGCCGGGCCCGCCGGCATTGGCGGCCACGACGGAAGGCGTCCTAAAGATCCCCACCCCGATCACGATGCCGACCACGATTGCCACGACATCCCTGACGGAAAGGGTTCCTTCCTGCTTCATGGTCTTACCTGAGCTTTTGAGCTCATGTATTTCTCGAACTCTGCGGGATGGGCTTTGAGGGCCGTCACTTCCTCTTGCAGGAGGTCATGCGCTACGCCCTGCCCGCGGCGACGCTTCGGCTGTCTTGAACAAAAGCCCAAGGCCCTCTCGCGGGACGTTACGGCCGCTTTTCAGCCACCATACGGACAATCCGCGTCTTCGTCTGGGGTGGTGCCCAATCGCCCCTCGTGACAATATCCTCAAAGTGCAAGAGCCGGAAATCCTTGAACGCTGCCAACAGTTGGCTGGGGTCAATGGCAGCCGCCGTGCGGCCAAACTGCGAGGCATCGGCGCCGTAGCTCTCAATCACGATAAGCCCGCCTGATTTGAGCGACTTGCGCACGCGCTCGACATATGCTGCAGAAGTAACCGGAAGCGTCTCGTACATCACTGCGATCAAGTCCCACCGGTCAGAGCCGTAGTCGAAGGCTTCATCGGTTTCGCGGATTGCGGTGATCTTCACGCCGGCGCGCTCGGCATTTTTGCGGGCCACCGCTAAGCCCTCTTCAGAGACGTCGAACCCGGTAACGTCCCAGCCTTTCAACGCAAGAAAGACGGTGTTGCGGCCCTGACCCATGCCGACGTCCAGGGCGCGACCCGGCGTGCGGCCTTCGACCATCGCCACCAGGAGCGCATTGGGCTCTGTCACGAAGCCAGGGGTGCTACTCGCGTAAATGTTGTTGAACATGATGCGCCAGCCGTCCGACCTTTCGTTGTTCATGCGCCGTATGACGCTGAGCTGGCGATCGGCTTCCGCGCCGGAAGTCCCGGCGGAGACCAGGCGGGCACGGTATTGATTGAACAAGGTCATGGTGGCATCCGCGGGCGGAGCGCTCGACACCCACTCCACGAACCGCTGCCAGACCACTTCATCGGACGGCTGCGCCTGGGCGGGCTGTGACTTTGCCTCCTGCGCAATGGCGTGGTGGAGCGGGCTGATGATAAGAGCACACAGAAGAGCTAGGACGAAAAGCAGACACTTGCATCTGGGCATCTTGTACCTCCTTGGTAACGGGGCCTTACGGCCGCTTTTCAGCCACCATACGAACAACACGCCTCTTCGCCCCGGCGCCCAACCAATCGGGTACGGTGACGGTGTCCTCGAAGTGTAACAGGCGGAAATCCTTAAACGCCGCCAACAATTGACCGGGATCAATGGCCGGAACGGGCCGGTTGGGCGCCGTTGCGTCGTCACCGTAGCTCTCAATCACGATGATCCCGCCCGGCTTCATGGATTTGCGCAGACGCTCGACGTAGGCGGCCGAGGTCACGGGGAACGGCTCGTACATGAATACGATCAGATCCCATTGGCCAGACCCGTAGTCGAACGCCTCATCCGTTTCACGGACTGCGTTGAGCTTGACGCCGGCACGCTCGGCATTCTTGCGAGCGATCGCGAGGCCTTCGTCAGAAACATCGAACCCGGTGACATCCCAGCCTTTCAGGGCGAGGAATACCGCGTTGCGGCCTTGGCCCATGCCTACGTCCAAGGCGCGCCCCGGCTTGCGGCTCTCGACTGTCGCTACCAGGAGCGCATTCGGCTGCGTCACGAATCCCGGGGTACTGCTCGAGTAGATGTTGTTGAACATGATCCGCCAGCCGTCCGATCTTTCGCGCATCGTGCGCCGGATGATGGCGATCTCGCGGTCTGCTTCTGTGGTGGAAGCGCCGTTGGAGATCAGGCGGGATCGGTATTGATTGTACAATATGCCTGGTGAGTCGACCGGCGGAGCGCTGGGCAGCCATTCCAGGAACTGCCGCCAGATCGCTTCGTCGGACGGCTGGGCCTGGCCCGAAAGCGGCTTCGATTCCTGCGCGCCCGCGTGGTGGAGGGGAGCAATGAGGAGACCACAAAGAACAGCTGAGACGAAGAGCAGACTTTTCCACTTGTACATGTTTGACCTCCTTGTTGACAAAGGATAAGGGGCGGCCTTAATCTGGCGGCCTGGCTGCTGCTTCACCAAGGTGTCTCTCAGAAAACCCGCGGCTTTCCGTGCCATCCTCACGGATGGTTTAGCTTTATCAGATTATTCCAATGATGGCACGGTGACAACCAACTGTCAAGACAAATTGGAGAAGTACATCTCCTCGCTTTCGCGTGGCAATCTTCACTCTGGAGGAGAGACCGAAGTCAAGGATTAGTAGGTGGAATGTGCTCTTTTGACGAAGACTCAACCGATTTTCAAAAAATCGAATAGATCGTTTTCAGCACTGCTTCCTCCTATGACAAAAGTCAAATCAATTATACGCAGGTTTTGTTCTACCCGCTTTCCCGTTCGTATGGGTCATCAAGTCATAACCATCACTCCTTGTGATGATTCGTTTGAATCATCGTTTGTGTGCTCCTCGCGGAGC
>DATFYE010000165.1:0-15952 GCA_035315185.1 Syntrophorhabdales bacterium
CCAGGAACGGCACGCTGCTGATGCCGGGGATTGCGTTGGTAGTCTCGTTCTTTGAGTCCGAGATGAGCCCTCCGAGAACGACCATTTCGCCCTCTTTCACTCTTACGGAGGTATCAACCTCCCGCACGTTGAGGATAGGCACGGTGTTGCCGGTTGTCTTGTCGACGGTGACCTGGCCAGTATCCTGCGTCAGCATGGGGTGTATATTCATCACAATATTGCCCTGGTCATCTACGTAAGGCACCACGTCGAGTATAAGTCCGATAGTAATATATCGTATCTGTGTCGAGTAGGTCGGAACACCTCCCACGCTGATGGTGCTCGTGGTTTCGAAGACGGCCCGGTCCTGGGCGACTTTTATTACCGCCCGCTGGTTGTTCATCGTCGATATCTTCGGCTGGGACAAGGTGTTCACCTTGCCCTGCTGTTTCAAGAGGTCAACGAAGGTCGAGTCCATGCCTGTCGTCGGGTTGACCCCGACGAGATGTTTGGCCGCCACGAGGAGCCGGCTGAACTGCGTCGAGGTGTTCTGGCTGATCGTAGGATCAAGGAATTGCTGCCGGTAACTGAACCCGACACCATTCAGTTGCGAATTGAGAAGGTACCAGTTTACACCCTCCCGATTCTCGCCGGTCAGGTCCACCTCAACGACCCTGGCCTCTATCATGATCTGCCTCTGGATAGACTCGTCCATTGACTTGATGAAGGCGCCAATCTGTTTCAGGTTCCTGGGGTAATCGGTCACTGAAACGAGGCCTGCCTGCCTGTTGAGGGTCAACTTACCATCTGCTGAGAGGAGGTTCTTTAGCGTATCCTGGAACCCTACCCAGGGATCCATGTCTGACCTGGTTCTCATGTTTACGCCGACAACTAAATTTCCCGCTCGCTGCGTTCCCGACGAACCGGTGACTATACTATCGGTCAGTTTCGAAAATGCCGCGTAATTGATGCTGAAAACCTTCGTTTCCAGCTTCGGCTTCGACACGTAGATCGTATTGTCATCGATCTTGTACACGTAGTTGAGCGGCTCGAGAATATAATCAAGGGCCCTACTCAAGGTGACATTCTTGAGATCGACCGTGGATGTGCCTTTCACATCAGGCTCCATGACAACGTTGTAGCTCGACTGCTTCGCGATACCCCGCAACACATCTTTCAGGTCGGCTTCGCGCAGAGAAAAGGAAAAAAGGTCTTTGGGTCCTTCCAGCTTTGCGTTCCTTTCCTTCTCCACCTGAGGAATCAGGGGGCTGGGAATGTCAACCGGTTTGACGAGCTTTGGCGGCTCCTTGGGCGGCTCAACGTGAGCGCACGCAAAGCAGAGCAAACATGTCGCAACGACAATACCAATCCTGGCCATTGTGTCTCCTCCGTAAACAGACATCTTTCTACTCCCCATTCTATTCCCTATCGAGGTTCCTGTATCGTTATCACTCGTTTAGATCCGTCCTGGATGAGCGTAACCGTCTCTTTCCCGATCTCAGCCACACGTTCTCCCGCAACAATGTCACCCTTCCCCACCACCTCATTGTCTATGATGGCCACTCTTCCCCTCGCCCCTTCCATGATAGCGAGAAGCTTTAGCGGTACTCGCTGCTTTTCAGCCTTCTTCTCTACCATCAGAAACGCGGGAAGCGTGAATGGATCCCTCTCCCACTCCATATTCTCCTGAATCGCCTGGACGCGGGCTTCCTTGGCCCTCACCTCCGGTGGTGGCGCTGCAATCTTCGGGGGTTCGAGAGACGCTGCCGCCAACTCCATCTTCTTCTTTCCCCCCGCGAAAAAGGTTACATAAAGAGCAAGAACGACAATAACGACCAGGCCTATAAGCACATACTTATTCACTCTCAAGGGCAGCCCTCTCTTTCCAAGCTTTGAATTCTATCTCGAACTTGCCAGCCAGAAGAGGATACTCTTTCTCATTATAGGCAATGTTTGCTTTCATGATCTTGCGGTATGCCCTCGATGCGGTCACCTGCTCAAGGAATTGCCCTATGTCCATAAATCTACCCTTGAAACCTAGCTCAAATGCGGGGTACGTGAGGATCGTCTTGGGTTGCATGTCAAGGGTCTTGAACATTCCACTGAATTTATCCACTACAAGCCTGTTTTTCCGCGCGCCCCCCGCCACCTGGTATATGAAATCGGGGAAGTTATCGAAGAGCGGAATTTGCCCCCGGTACTCTCTCAGCGAGGCCTTGATGCTCTCCTCTTTTTTCTTCATCTCTGTGAGTGACCGGATATCGGTTTCTGCTTTCTGGCTCTGCTGTCTGACTTCGTTAAGCTCGTTCTGCCTTTTGCTGATCTCGGCCTTCATAGGCATATACCAGACAAAGAACCATAGAACCGCGACTATGATGGGCACTGCGATCCAAAGATAGAGGCCTTTAAATCTCATAGGGCACACTCTTCGCAGTAATCAGGAATTCCATGGCGGGTCTCCCCTTCATATCCTTGACATCCTTGCTGACCACGGTCACGTTATTCACGACCTTCGATTTTTCGAGATCGATCATAAGCCTCAGGAGTGTTGCCTCCATGGTCTCCGGATCGCCGAATATGAGTCCTCTCAACTGGACGTTGTTCGGGGTCTCCGGGTTCTTTACGTCCTTCCCGTCTTTTGCAGGTGCAGCGGGCGCTGCAGGTGCCGCAGGTACTACAGGTGCCGCATCCTGTCTTTCGAATTGGACTTCCTTCACATAGACATCCTTCGGGATGCGGGAGGCCAGATATTTGAGCAGGATGATGAACGAAGAGTCTCTCCGTTCTATTTCCGCGACAATGGGCCCGAGTTCATTGTAGACCAGCGAAGACCTGATCGGTGCGAGTCGGTCAAGCTGTTCTCTCTTCTGCTGGACCGCTGCTCTTTCTGAATCAACAGCCGATTTCAGCCTGTAGTAACCGGTCAGCATGTTGAGTGACAGGATTACTATGGCAATCAGGATCGCAACTGCGCCATAGATCGCGTACCTGGTGTATTGTATTTCCCGCTCTCTGGCCTTGACCTGTTCCGGTAACAGGTTGACGAGGATATCTCTCTGCACGGCAAGAGTGTAGGCTGGCAGGAACTGCTCCTCGATCTCGATAGAAACATCCAGATGAAGAAGATCCTCGACAAGAAACGCCTTGAGTTTCTCGAGGAGATTGGGAATCTGGGCCCCTCTGCCCGCCAGGTAGACCCTGGTGACCGGACGCGAGGGATACTTCTGGGCATACACATTGAAGGTACGCTGTACCTCGCCACCGAGCCGCTCCATGGGCACGGCGAGAATGTCGCTCGACGTTTCGTCAAAGCCCTTTTCCCTCGCATAATTCTCGGCTTCCTCGTAGGTCAGGCCGAATCCGCTGATCAGCACATCGGTAAAACTTTCCGACGCGGTCATTATTTCCCGCACCAGGTGGAGCTTCTTGCCGTCGAAAATGTAGATACCTGTCTGCCTGCCGCCAATGTCGACAATGGCAACAGAGCCGTCGATCGCCTCTTCAACCACCGGCAGGTAGACAAAGCCGATGTCGGTCAGCAGCGATATGCTCTTGAAGCCGACATCCTCGAACAGGGCGATGATCCTGTTCACATACTCCTTGTGCGCCCCGACAAAGAGCACCTCGTCCTTTCTCACGCCGCGCTCGTCGATCTCCCCGAGCATCACGTATTCATGGCGCATGTCGTCGAGCGGTATGGAGATGATCTTGGACGCGGACCAGTCGAGCACCTCCCGCAATTCTTCTTTTGGAATTACCGGGATGGTAAAGGTCTTCTTCAGGATCTCCTGGGAGGTGATGCCGATGGCGACTTCGACGTTCGCCCCTTCCCTAGTCTTGATGGAAGAGAGAATGCCTTCCAGGTCCTCCCAGCCTTCCTTGTACGGGTACTCGCCACGCGAGACGACGACACCCTTCCCCTTCTTCCTGTACCGTACATACTTTACGCTGACAGTCCCTATATCTATGCCGAGTATGTCCATATCAGCCTCTCACCTCTTCAAAACCCGAACTGCCGTTTCCTTTATTATCGCACAAAACGCTGAGTTCTTTAATACAAAAGTCTTAAGCCCCACCAGGCTTCAGCAATTCCCGTGCCACGCTGCATCCAGTGATCGCCTCGTTGCGCCGCATTACCTTACGGTAAAGATGAATACGTTCTGGACCGGGGTCTGATTTTGGTTTGTGCTCTTGTTCTTAAGGTACGTATAAAACGAGAGGTACATCTTTATGGGCCCGTTCGCATTTATCTGGCTGTCAAGATGGCCGAGGGTGTCGATCGTCAGGTTGTTGAGACCTACCGCCTGTGAGAAGCTACTGTCCTGAATAATCAGTGGCGGGCCATGTGGACCCCCCCCCATCGGATAGTGGCAGACCCCGCGGCTTCTTTCAGCGTTCCAGGCTCTACCAAAGGTGCAACCCGTTTGAGAGTCAAAGCAAGAGTACGAGCCACCGTACATTATGTAAGTCCCGTTGTACGAGAAGCTAGTCTGCTCATAGCACTGACCTATACCCCCCGCGGTACAGTCGCTTGCGCTCTGGCAGGCTGGATCATTGAGGTCGCACGGTACTACAGGCCGGCAGCTGGCGTCATAATATGTGCTATTGTCATTCGTCGAATCTGTGTTCCAAAAAAACGGATACCCAACCGCGGCGGGCGGGGGATTACTTGTCCCGTCCCACACGGCGCCCAGCGGCGGGAAGTTGAAATGGCCTGATGTACCGGACACGACACAATCAACGAGACCGCGACCGCCATAGACATGATCGTAGGTGGGGGTGGTGGGGCAGCCACCCCACCACGGGAACGCTTGGGGACAGTAAGGAATTACGTTTACCCCCGACGCTGTCAAAGGCACGGAAATGCCACACGTCGCGTCGAATACCCACCAAACATTAAGGGCGCCGGACGGCACGCTCGGTGGCGAGTCGTCCGAGAATCCCACCCTCGAGAGGGTCACTGGCTGCGTCGCGGCCAGCGTGGCCGTGGGTGTGCCTGTGCTAGCCACAAAATACAAGGTGTAGTTTGAATTATTGCCGGCGTAGGGGTTACAATAGGTTATCCGGATCCGGTCACCGTTATAGCCGTTATAGGACGCGGGGTAGGTGCCGCCAGGAGGGGGGCCAGGGGGGTAAGGGTCGGAAGAGCAGGGGACGCTGCTGGTGCCATTATAGCATGTGTGGGAGGGGCCGCAGTCGTAGCCGATGCACGTTCTCGTTGCTGTCAAGCCGGTCATGTACAGGGTATTGCTCTGTTCTCCGGTATAAAGGCTGAAGTTTGAAAGTTGCACCTCTCTGGTGGCAGTCCCGTTTCCGGCGGTACCCTTTGAATAGAGCATGTCCGGGCAGCCGGCCTGGTAGCTCAGAGAGAACTTACCGTTGCCGAAGGTGAAATCCTTGTAGCTAGGGTATTGGGGTATATAGCTATACGGAGTTTGAAAGAAACCACTTGGGTTATCCTTGGCGTACCGTATCGCAAACTCCACCCCCGCGTTGGCCAGCGCATAAGCCTGATACGACTGTACCTGATAGGGGTAGCTCTCGTATCTCGAGCGAAGGAGGGTCACGATGCCTATGGCAACACCCGCAAAAACCGTGATCACAAGGATAAGGAGCATGAGGGAGACACCCCGCTGGCTACTTAATCTCATCGTAGTAGTTTCCGGAAAAAGACCTGTCTGACCCGTCCCCCGTTGCGGTCGAGGGGGGGTTATTACCTGGATTGTACGGAGCGTAATTTCGTGGAGACACCTGACTGACGAGCGTGATGGACGGATTGCTCGTGTACTGCGCACCATCTTGAATGTTTCGTTGAGTCGGGTCCGCTGTCAGCGAAAGCTTGATCTCGTGAGTGGTCCCAACCCCGCCTGGGCTGCCCATGTAATCATAAACCTGGAAACCCTGCACCGTGACGCTCCCGTTCCCGTGCAAGCTCATGATGTGGCTGCTCATCAGAGCCACAGCAACGATGGTTCCCCCTGCTCCCCCTACGACAGGAACCGCGCTCGTGCATTGGTCGGCGAACGGCGGTGTCCCGCTGTTTAACTCAACCCTGTAGAGCAGTGCCCTGGTCTGCCCGGTCCCGACCCCCGGCGTCGCAAGCTGAGCGAGGCAGTACTGCACCCAGTGAGGAGGGTTAGCCGGCGTGCCCATGGCGGGCGTCCCGTGGGTAGGCTGGAACGTGAGGACACTGTGGGGATCGCCACCCCCATAGACCCCGCAATTGTCAACGTTCTGGGCATCCCTCAACTCCCTGGTGATTCTCTCCATGACGGCCGCGGCCTCGCCGTAAATGAAGCCCTGCCTCGTAGAAGCGTAAATGCTCGAGTACTCCCAGATTACCGAGAAGGTGAATGCGCCCAGGATGGAGATTACGATGACTGTCATCACCAGCTCTATAAGGGTGAACCCTTTATTCATAGCATTGTCCCGCTAGTATCTCGCTGTTACAGCGCTCGAGGTTCGGTACGACACACCCATGGGTCCTGTGACCGTCAGGTCAATCTGCTTGTAATTCGTGACATTCGACGTCGTTATCAGCGAAGTCCCCGTATAGCCCGCGCAGCCATTACCGGCGTTATTACAGTCAAGGTACGTAATCGCCCACTGCCACTGGTAACCGGCGTAGTCAGCAGGATAAAACGTATCGCCGGCGACGGTCGAAGGGCCGTACGAACCTACATTTATGGTCGTATCGGTGAACCGGTAGGCCATCAGCTCTTCCATCTTCCTCTCTGCAACGAACCGGGCCTTGATCCACGATGTGGGCATCATCATATCCTTTATTACCGGCTGCGTGGTGAGATAGAATATGGGGATAACGATTGCAGCGAGCACGATAAATATGACCGTTTCCATGAGAGAAAAGCCTTTGCTCCTCATCAATATGCCTCCACCACCGCACCGGAAGTGGCGTAAATCTGGATGCTGCCCAGGGAGCCCCCGGAATTGAGCGTAAGAGTCCCGTTGGTAATGGCACTGTATTCCCCCAACGAATTGAAGGTAACGGTCAGGCCGCTCTGCACCGTCACTCCGGAAGGAAGGTTCTTTACCAGCCCACCGAGATAGTAGGTGTTTGCCCCCATTGGGAACGAGGCTGTGTTCGTATACGTTCCGGTGGTGTACGCCATAGTGGCCATGGTGCGGGTCTGGAGGAACCTTAGATCACCAGCTACCTGATCGATCGCTATCCTGAGATTCACGCTCGCGGCAATTGGCGTGTACTTCACGCCTACAGTTGCTACAAGGATGCCGGCCATGACGATTATCACGATCAGCTCGGTCAAGGTGAACCCGGCGCATGAGCGGAGGCGGCGGAGCTCGCGCCGCAGACGACCAATGCGGTTACGTGCGTTGAAGCACATCCTGCTAGATGCCCTCTGAAACATCCTGCCGCATGTCCTCCCACATGCTACAATGTTTGCACTCTTCGATGCTTCCTGAACTTCTCCTGCGTGTTATCGGCCATAATCCTCAATACTTTAGCACCAATAAGACCGAGGTAAAGACTTCTCCCTCCACCTCTGCTTTAGTTCTTACCATTACCTTTCTCTCTCTTTACCTGTACTTTTCCCTTTAATGGAACACGTTATATTTTATAATCGTAAAGAGGGCCTTTATCCCGTCCTTCCAGGTGATCTTCTTCCCTTCTTTGTAACTCCGGCCGTGATAGGAGACAGGGACTTCGTAAACCCTGTATCCCTTTTTGGCCACCTTTGCCGTGATTTCCGGCTCGAATCCGAACCGGTTCGATTCTATGGTGATATCTTCAAATACGCGCCGCGCAAAGGCCTTGTAGCCCGTTTCCATGTCAGAAAGGTTCAGGTCGCTAAACGTGTTCGAGAGCAACGTCACAATCTTATTCCCTATGTAGTGTCTGAAATAAAACACTCTGTGTGGCCCTCCCAGAAACCGTGAACCGTAGACAACATCAGCGTTGCCCGCGAGGATCGGCTCGAGCAGCACCGGATAGTCTTTCGGGTCATATTCCAGGTCAGCGTCCTGAATGATGATGATGTCTCCTGCAGCAATTTTTATACCACTCCTGACAGCTGCGCCCTTGCCTGCATTCTTCTCGTGCAGCACGACCCTGATGTTTCCATCGTTGAGCGATTGCAGATACTTCCTCGTACCGTCGACCGAAGCGTCATCCACAACGATGATCTCTTTGTCGTACGGCGCCTCCTTCACTCTTTGCAGCACCTCAGGGAGAAAACGCTCTTCGTTGTAAGCCGGTATCACTATAGACAGAAGCATTAAAACAGTTATACTAGAATGTATCCTGTCCGTCAATAAATTCCTAACAATCACGCCAACTCAGAGGGCTGGCTTTATCTCTCTTTGCATGCAGCCTCTTCCGTCTCGATCAGTTTTCGCATCTGGCCATCCGAACGGTCAATAGCCTTTTTGTAAAACGGTATGGCCTCCCCGCACGCGTGAAGACGGGCAAGGAGATCAGCCTTAAGCTTGTAACCGAGATGCGATTCCGGATAGGTACTGATTATCGAATCTGCGTAAGGTATCGCTTCCCGGTACCGACCCTGGCGCTGGTAAATCGTGATGATGGCCGCATTAACAATGCCGACATCAGGATATATCTTCGATAGTCTCAGCAGCTCTTCGGAAGCCTGCTGAGCTTGAAGGTTACTGTCACCCGTAGCGACGTAAAGGGAAAAAGGATCGACGGATCTGATCTCATACTGAGAAGCCAGGGCCGGCTCTCGTGCCTTGTCCACATAGAGGACCTCCGCGTCGTCAAAGAAAATGAGACGGTATTGCGGATGACCAGCGATCCGCGCCTTAAACCCCTCCGTTTCTATGGGGACCGTTATGAAAACGGGCCGGTATCGTGTGATGACCTTCCGCAGCACATCTTGGTCTGTATATGCGCCGCGCGCGCTCCTGAAATCGTTTTCCGTGAATAAGAAAGGAACCTCCATATCCATGTAGATCTTACACCTCGGATAAAGCTCATACTCCAGGTACCCTCCCGTATTAGGGTAGTTCAAGATGTTGCCTGTTCCGTTGACCCGTTTTAGAAAGAGAACCACGCCTTCGGGAAGCTCCCGGGCAGATAGCGGGTATCTGGGCTGATCCGCAAAAAAAGAGTGCATGAAGAAAAAAGGCATGGCCACGAACGCCGCGCCAAGGACTGCGGCGACGAGCTTTAGCGTCTTTGTACGTGGCGCTCGTGGCACTGCCGGGATGATCGGTATATAGGCTCTGAGCATTGGAAGCACGAGAAGCGCATATTCGTTGACAAACCGTTTCGCCTCCGGAAGAAGCGCGAGCGCACCGAGAAAAAGGATCAGGTGACTGATTCTCATCTTCCTTTTTTTTAGTGCAACGATAAACACGAACCCCGCGAGAAAAAAGAGAATGCCGAAGAACGAGATGAAATCGTAGATGGACAATGGCCTCAGCTCGTAGACAAATGTCGATACCTGCGCCATGCTCTTGAATGGCACCGAAAGAAGTCTGATGCCATGAGGGGTGCATAGAACCGCTGCCGCGGACAGCACGAGAATACCGGGCCAGAGATACGTGTTGCCGGGCGGTGTATCATTCTGCCTTATTCTCTGGCACACGAACTCTGCGAAATAGGCAGCAAGAACCAGGAGGATGACAGGGTATTCAACGCCGTGGAGATTGGACCAGAGCAAGGCCAGAGGCGGCAGCAGCCAGCGGGCCTTGAGGGGTTTGAATTCAAGCAGATAGAGAAAAATCGTGATCATCAGGTAGGAGAAGAGATGCGGCCTCACAGGTAAGCTTCTGGGCAGGAAAAGAAGCACGTAGAAGACAAAGAGTAGTGTGTGGTAGAGCGTGGTATCGTTATCTTCTTGATCTCTGCAAAGATAAGCGAGAATCATCATGAGGGTGGCACAGGAGAGCAGGGTCCGGAAGTAGATCAATCCCACGTATCCCGACCACGAGAACAGAGGGTAAACGAGGGCCTGGAAAAGCCAGTAGTAGTTCACCCATACCCTTTGCGGCTCAATAAAGGAAAAAAAACTGGTTCTCGCGACGGAACCGGTCTCATAAAAGTATCTCCCGCCATTCAGGTGGTACCACAAATCCGTATCCGACGCGGTTATCGGCCAGTTCGCCAGGTGATAAAAAGCGGTCGCGACGAGGAAGAGGCCAAAGAGCAGGCAGAGTTTTTTCGGCATTCTCCTTGCATTCAATTCAAATAATGGGCCATACCGAGGTCTCAGAAACATATTTTTCTGATGAATCCGTGCCTTTCCGGAACGGGAGATCTGACACTAAATTATTGCATAAAAACCCGAAACCGTATAATAATAACAGTATGGACATACCCTATGTAGAGTATTGTGGCCTCACAGAGAAGCCTTTTGGGCTGACACCCGACCCTTCCTTCTACTTCGAATCCGGAAGTTTCAGGGAAGCGACGGACCACCTCAAATTCTTTTTAGATCAGAAGGAAGGCTTCGCGCTCATTTATGGCGACGTGGGCTTGGGTAAGACAACGATCTCCCGTATCTTCCTCGAAAGCCTCGACAAAAACCTCTACCACGCCGGCCTGATCCTCAACCCGATCATGGATGAGGCCGAGTTCCTGAGACAGGTTCTCAAAGAGCTTGCAGTACCTATATACACTACCAACAGAGAAGAACTTCTCGAAGACTTGAGGGACTTCCTGCTGGATGAGTATCGGGTGGGCAAGGAAATTGTGCTTGTTATCGACGAGGCGCAATTGCTCTCGTCTCAACTCTTCGAATTCATCCGGGTCCTCTCCAATTTCGAGACTGACAAACAGAAAATATTGCATATCATCCTTTTCGCCCAACCGGAAATCGTCGCAAGACTCAGTGAGCCTGCCATGCGCTACCTTGCGCAGAGAATAACGGTCATTTACAGGCTCAAGGCGCTCAGCGAGGAGGAGATATTCTTGTATATCCACCACAGGCTTCTGCGGGCTGGTTCCAAAGGCTTCGTGCAGTTCACAGACGATGCGGTCAAGGAGATTTATCGGACATCACAAGGGTGCCCTCGTATCATAAACGTGATCTGCGACCGCTGCCTGCTCTACCTCTACTCTCAATCGAAACGTATTGTTGACGGAGCCGTGGTGCGGTCTGTTCTCAAGGAAGAGAGCCAGACCCTGATGCGAAAAGATACCAAGCACCGACGTAGAGCTGTCTATGCCATTGCTGCCTGCATCGCCCTCTTCTTACTCGCCGTCCTCTTCAAGTCGTATTTGACACCTATCTACAAGCTCTTCCGACTGTAAGAACAGAGTAAAGCAGGCAGAGGTAAAGACTAAAGCAAAGGCAAAGAAAAGAACCTGAAGGCTCGTGTTCGCTCTCTACCTATGCTCTTGTCCTTACCTCTGCCTGGTTCTGCTTTTACCTTTATTTGACTGCCAGGTGTTTGAACTTTATTTCCTTTCCTATCTCAAGTATGCCCACCGATGGCGGACCCGAGGCTGGGTTTCTCATGGCGCCCGGATTAAACAGGAAAATACCCCCGCGTTCGGAACAGGTGGGCGTATGGGAGTGTCCGAACACGATTATATCAACGTCGGTAAATTCCGACAGCACGAGCTGTTCTATGCCGTATGGAGGGCCCTTTCCATGTGTGATTCCTATTCGTCTGCCCTCTATTACCTCCACCCTCTTATGCGGCAGTAAAGCCGCCAAGTCAAAACCATCCATGTTCCCACGGACCGCCCTTACATCCCAGGCACACAAATAGTCATAAACTTCCCTGGTGACAATATCGCCGGCGTGAATAATAATCTCCACGTCCCGGAACAGGGAGCTTACGATCGATTTGAATTCCTGCGTAACGGTCGTAAGGTGAGTATCGGAAAGTACGCCTATTCTTGTCATGCCATACATACTTTAGAGAACATGAGAATTACTGTCAATAAATCAAATGTAGAGTCACCAAATTGACATAAATTCTTCTCAATGATACCATTACTCGTGACCCTGTGGCGCTGGCTTCATAAAAAGCTCTATCTCTATCTTCTGAAGGAGCTGGCATCGCTTTTCTTCCTTTCATTGTTCATTTTCACGTTTATTCTTGTTGTGAGCAGGCTTGGCCGTCTGGCCGACCTCGTGATCAACAAGGGAGTAAATCTCACCGACATTTTGCTTCTTGTGTTCTACTCGTTTCCCGCTTATCTTACCTTCACCTTCCCCATGGCCTTTCTCCTTTCCATGATTGTCGTGCTGGGAAGGCTCTCCAGCGAAAACGAAATACTCGCGCTCAAGGCAAATGGCATAAATCTTCGAAGCTTGCTCGTGCCGTTTGCATTCCTGGGGCTCGCGATTTTTATAATCGGCGTGCTCAATACAACGGTGTTGGTCTCTCACGCCGGGGATGCGTTCAGGGATACCCTGGTAACTATCGCCAAAAAAAGTATTTCCGTTGAGGATAAGGAAGGAACCTTTAACGATTCTATTCCGGACGTCGTCATTTTCATAGAGAAGGTCGATAAAAAGAACCGCGATCTTTCAGGAGTCTTCATATCGGATGATAGGGATGAGGGTGTAAGGCAGACAATTTCGGCTGAGAAAGGTGTCGTAACCCTTGATGCCAACACGCTGGACCTTTCCTTTTCCCTTAGTAACGGGAGCGTCCACCGATGGGAAAAAGCGAGCGACACCTACCGGACCGTGGCGTTCAAGGACTACGTTTTTGCCATGAACCTCATGAAGGTGCTCCCGTACAACCCTGGTCTGAGGCGAAAACCGCATGAGATGGGATTCCAGGAATTGGCCGCTAAATACCGCGCAGCAACGGGGTCTGATAAGTATGAGTACCTCCTCGAACTGTACAAGAAATTCACCATCCCGATGGCAGCGGCAGCCTTCGTTCTGGTGGGCGTGCCCTTAGGGCTAGGGCGCCGAGCTGAGGGGAAGTTCTCGGGCGTCGCTTACAGCCTGATCATATTCCTCTCTTACTACATCCTGGTTGCGCTGACGGAGAATATTGGCGGACAATATAACATCCCTCCGCTCCTCATATCAATTACACCCAACATGCTCGTTGCAGGAGCCGGCTTCTATCTCCTCAAGGATTTGAACACCGAGGAGCAGACGCGGTCGTCGGGCCAATGGAAGATTATGCTGGAGTCGCTGATTGCGAAAATTAAGTAGCTACCTAATCAGAAACGTGCTCAAGTTCTTGCTGCTCTCGGAATTTGCCGGGGTAGCTATTTTTGTCATCATTGAATTCTTCGATCACGTGGATCTCTTCGCTCAGACCTTTGGCAGCCTTGTCTACGGCCTGGCCTACCTCGCGCTTCGTCTCCCTTACTATTTCAATCTTATACTCCCCCTTTGCTTCCTCATATCCATACTGATCCTCATCATCGTCATGATCAGAGCCAACGAGATTATCCTTATCCGGACGTCGGGTATCAGTACACTCGCCATGATGAAACCCTTACTTTTCTTGTCCCTTGCGCTGGTCGTCTGCTCATTTGTGCTCTCCGAGTGGATAATACCGGTTTCATCTTCTGCATCCGAGTACATATACAGGGCAAAGATCAAGCAGGAACAATCCCTGGTCTATTTCAAGAACGACAAAATATGGTTCAAGCGGGAAAATGCGATATGCAACATAGGCTTCTTTGACACAAAGAAAGATCTCATGAAGGATGTAACCGTGATCGAGCTCTCCGATCAATATGCGATCAGGAAAAGATACGACATGAAGAATGGAGTATGGAAGGATGGAGCATGGGTCTTTAGCGACGTAGTCGAAAGAACCTTTGGGCCTGCCGGCGTTACCGGGAAAAAGTCTTATGCCACGCTTACAGGGCTGATCGACGAGCCTCCGTCGGTCTTTAAGATCGTGGAACGCAACCCGGAGGAGATGAGCTATTCTGAGCTGAGCCGGTATATAAGCCGTCTCCAGAAGAACGGGCACGACATCACGAGGTATCTCGTCGACCTGTACAACAAGGTCGCTTTTCCTTTCATCAACGTAATCATGGTATTTACCGCATTTTCGGTGGGCTTGCGCTACACCAAGACAAAGCAGATCTCAAAGGGGGTATTCTGGGGGATTTCCGTTGGCATGCTTTACTGGTTTTTCCATTCAATCTCACTTTCCCTGGGCTATTCAGAGATATTTCCGCCACTCTTCGCGGCATGGTTTGCCAATCTCTTCTTCTTCTCTCTCGGCACTGTCGGCGTAGTGACGCTTAGGACGTGATTTGGACGGACCGCGGACCGCTGACAGCAGACGGCCGCGCGGCTGAAGGAGGGCGTTTGATAACTGAACAGTTCCGGGTCACCTCAGGAGATCACCTCGTAGCCGGGCTTCTTTCAATTCCGGAAGGGTCCGGGCGGTCTCCCTGCGTGATACTCTCCCACGGCCTTGTCAGCTCGAAAGAAAGCTCCAAGTATATATACTTGTCTGAACGTCTCTCTGCTGTAAGCATAGCCGCCTGTCGCTTCGATTACCACGGCTGCGGCGAAAGCGGAGGTAACATCACTGAAACAACGCTTACCATACGCGTTCGAGATCTCGAATCGGTCCTCGATCACGTTCTGGGCCACCACTCCATAGATGAAGGCAGGATAGGAATCCTGGGAAGCAGCTTTGGTGGCTCTGCGGCGTTGGTAGAGGCGGCAAAAAACAAGAAGATACGATGCGCGGCGTTGTGGGCTACCCCCTACATGCTGGAAGAGAAGAAGGATAAGACTATCTCTGACATACCTTTTCAATCCTCAATCTTTGTCGACTTTTCAAAATACAATCTGCTTTCAGAAGCACAAAAAGTCTCTCATGCCATTGTCGTCCATGGAGAACTGGATGAAGTTGTGCCCTGCTTTGAGGGGAAGGCGATTTACGAGAACCTGAAACGGCCCAAGAAGCTGATCGTCGTGAAGGGAGCCGATCACACCTTTACCAGCCTGACCCATCGCGACAGGGCTGCTGAGCTGAGCTTGGGGTGGTTTAAGCGCTACCTCGGATAGAACGGAAAAGGACAACCCGTCTCATCCCTTCCCTGTATCCTTGTGGTGGTTCACAAACTTACTCTTGATGATATCGGCTATGACATGGCTTAATCCTATGCCCAGCGCAAGAGAAAGGGTCATGACGATCCCGCCGAAAATGATGAGAAAAGATATACTCAAAATGGTGCTGCCCAGCCCCATATATTCGAAGACAATCCCGAAGGTAATGATGATAAGGAGGATGCGCACAGCCTTGGCTATGATGTCGCCATAGCCTATATTGGCGTTTTCACATCCTACGTAGATCACCCTGCTCAGGAACGTGCTGAAGATTATGCCCACCACTACAATAATCAAGGAGACGAACACGTGCGGAAGCGCGCTCGAAATTCTCGACACATATTCGCCAAACTGCGGCACCCCGACGAATGTGAGGCCAAAAGAGAAGAACATGATAATGAGCAGCCAAAACACGATTCTTCCCACGACCTTTGAAGGTGCAGATTTTACACCTCCGCGTGCCAGAAAATGGGAGACTCCAACATCGGAAGCCCACTTATCAAAACGAAAAAGCATGAGGAGTCTTTCGATAAGCTTTTTCACGAACCAGCTTATGATGAGGCCGGCAATCATCACCAGCACCATGACGATGATGCCCCAGAAAACCTCTAGAAAATTTTCGTAGAAGTCCCAGAACATCTCGCGGAGAAAGCTTTTCATAGCGAACAGCTTAGTAGATGTGCTCGTTTATGTCAACGGAAAATGCAAAGCGGATGCCAGACTTCAGCCTTTGGACATCATGGAAGACACTTCTTTCCCTCACTAACCACTCAAACATGCCTTCCGGGCTACTGTCTGAAACGAAAGTTTGGCGCGTGAGCCACGAGATTCTTTTTTATTGATTTTGTGTATCTTTTCACATATAACTTACGAGCGAACCGTCAAGGAGGGGATCTATGGAAATCGGGAGGGAGATCTTCTGGAACGTCGGGCAGCAAGCGCGCTGGATCACCTACGGCCTCATGGTGGTG